>CAWJWP010000025.1:0-32820 GCA_963846495.1 Thermoanaerobaculia bacterium
GACACGTGCCTGTCGCGTTTGAGCCCGTGACGCTGTCGCGTAACGTCCCAATACCCTCGGGCTCCGGGACTGTTGGCCGGGCGCACTCCGTGCCCGTGGGTGTCCGGGGCCCGTGCGACGCACCGCTCAAGTCTGGTCTCCGCGTCCTGACGCTATATCTAGACGGACGCAGCCGGCGGTTTTCCCTCGCCGGCTCCGTCTCTCCCGCCGACCCGCCCGGCGGCCGTCAGGCGTATCCGCCGGCGCGCTGACCCCCTACGCCACTCCCAGCATCCACCCCTCGAGCCGCGCCCGCTCCTTCTCCGCTTCCGATAGCGGCGGCTCGAAGTAGAAGCGGAGGAGGTCGAGTTGGTCGCGGTCCTGGAGCCAGGCGCAGATGGCGAAGGCTTCGTGCTCTTGGCGATCCAAGCCCTCGCGGCCGTAGCGGTACTTGAGCCGCGCCGGGCTCACTTCGGCGACGACGGACTTGCCTTCGGGCACGGCGAAGCCGTCGAAGGGCCAGAAGTGGACGCGGTCGCCGGCTCGCCGCAAGTACGACAGCCACGGCAGCCCCGCATGCGTCGCGCGGGCGCCGTTGTCTTGCAGGTCGAACTGGAAGACGCTCCTCGGCGCCGCGGTCCAGCGGCCGGCTAGACGCTGCTCGTCTGGATCGCCCAAACGCGTCAGCCCCGGCAGCAAATCCTTGATCGACACGCGATGCGTCGGCCAGTGCTCCTCGAAGTCGCGGAGGAAGGCTTCCCAGCTCTCGATGCCGTGGCGGTGCATGTAGCTCTGCGGGAAGGAGAAGGCGTGGTCGATGCCGATGACGACGCGCTCGTCTTCGCCGATCTTGGCGAGCAGCCATTCGGCGAGCTCCTGGCGGCTGAAGCGGCCTTCGGCGTCGTCGCGGTTGAGGTCGCGGTAGGGCTCTTTGTCCTTCTGCGCCGCGAAGACGATGAGGTCGTCGATGCGCTCGCTGGGCGCCTTGCGGCCGGAGTAGCGGATGCCGATGTAGTGGTCGAAAGCAGGCATAGGGCAGGGATTGTATCGACGGCCGGGGTCAGGCGGCGCCTCACGCGCCGGCAGGCCGGGTTCTGACACAATTCGCGGGCGTTTTCCGTCTGCACCGCTGTCATGCACCCCGAAGCCGCCCCGCCGCGCCCCGGGCGCGCCCTGATCCTGGTCGTCGAGCAGGATCCGCAGATGCGCAGGCTCGAGCGCTACTTCCTCGAGCAGGCCGGCTTCGCGGTCGAGTTCGCGGGCGACGGCAACGAGGGGCTGGAGGCGGCGCGGCGGCTCGTCCCCGACATCGTGGTCTCGGAGATCCTGATCGCCGGCCTCGACGGGCTCAGCGTCTGCCGCGCGCTCAAGGCCGACGCCGCGACGCGCTCGATCCGCGTCTTGATCTTCAGCATCCTGGCGGCGGAGCAGCGGGCGCTCGCGGCCGGCGCCGACGCCTTCCTGCGCAAGCCGCTCGACGACGAGCGGCTGGTCGAGTCGGTCGAGGCGCTCCTCGGCCGCCAGAGAGAGGTCGTTCCCGATGCAGCGAGTTAGCACCGGCAATCCCGCGCTCGACCGCATCCTCGGCGGCGGCCTGCCCCGCAACTCGATCAACGTCGTCATGGGCCTGCCGGGGACGGGCAAGACGATCCTCGCCGAGCAACTCGCCTTCGCCAACGGCACCGCCGAGCGGCCGGCGCTCTACCTGACGACGCTCTCCGAGCCGCTGCAGAAGATCGTCGGCTACCTGCAGGAGATGAGCTTCGCCGACGTCGACCGCATCGGCACCGACGTCGTCTACGAGAGCCTGGTCGAGGTGCTGCGCGAGCGGCCGGAGGGGCTCGCCGACTACGTCGCCAGCGTGATCGAGCGGCGCCGGCCGGGCGTCGTCGTCGTCGACTCCTTCAAGGCGGTCATGGAGCTGGCGCGCGACGCGGCGCAGTGGCGCAACATCGTCTTCGACGTCGCCAGCGTGCTCACCGCCTACGACACGACCGCGCTCTGGGTCGGCGAGTACGCCCACGAGGCGATGAGCCGGCTCCCCGAGTTCGCGGTGGCCGACGGCATCCTCGAGCTGCGGCGCGTGCAGTCGGGCACCCGCGACGACCGCTTCCTGCAGGTGATGAAGCTTCGCGGCAGCTCGTTCCTCGACGGCGAGCACGCGTTCACGATCTCCGCGGGCGGGCTCACCGTCTATCCGCGCCTGATCGGTCCCGCCGGCGCGGCGCGCTACGAGCCGACGCCGCAGCGGCTGCAGACCGGCATCGGCGGCCTCGACCAGCTGATCGAGTCGGGCTGGCTGCGCGGCACCTCAACGCTGGTCGCCGGCCCTTCCGGCGCCGGCAAGACGATCCTCGGCCTGCACTTCCTCCGCCACGGCGCGATCAACGGCGAGCCCGGCCTGCTGGTGAACTTCCAGGAGAGCCCCGCCCAGCTGCGGCGGGCGATGGCGAGCCTGGGCTGGGACACGGACGAGCTGCTGCAGCCGAGCCAGCTCGACCTCCTCCACAGCTCGCCGGTCGAGCTGCAGATGGACACCATCGTCCAGGAGATCCTGCGGCGCATCGAAGCGAACCGCGTGCGGCGGGTGGTCGTCGACTCGCTGGGCGACCTGGCGAAGGCGGCCGCCGATCCGCGCCGCTTCTCCGACTACACCTACGCGCTCAACCAGGAGCTGGCGGGGCGGGGCATCACCACGATGATGATCGTCGAGACGCCGCACACGGCGCCCGGCAGCACCGTCGTCACCGGCCGCGACATCTCGGAGATGAGCGACAGCACCATTCTGCTGTCGATGGAGCTCGGCCCCGAGCTGCAGCGCACCATCCGCATCGTCAAGACGCGCGCCAGCGCCCACGACGGTGCACGGCACGTGCTTCGCATCTCTCGCGAGGGCATCGTCGTGGACTAGCGGCCATGGAAGAACGCTTCGAGCACCTGCTGGCGATCAACCGCGCGATCGCCGAGACCCTCGATTACGAGGAGGTGCTGCGGCTGGTGGTCGACAAGACGATGCAGCTCACCGGCGCCCGCGAGTGCGCGCTGCTGCTCGCCGACGAGTCGGGGCGGGCGCGCGTCGCCGCCTGGCGTGGCATCGACGACCACAAGGCGAGAGCGTTCTCGGCAGCGCTCGACGAGCGGATCAACGGCGCCCTGCGCGACCTCCTCGACCACGAGGCCGGGGACGACTTCGTCGGCGTGCCGGTGATCCATCGCGGACACGTGAGTGGCGTGCTGGTGGTGCATCGCGACGGCCCGGGACCGGCCGACCCGGACGAGGAGGCGATCCTGTCGGCGCTCGCCGACCAGGCCGCGATCGCCCTCGATCACGCCAGCCGCTGGCGGGCGCTGTGGGAGGCCGGGCAGCGCGCCCAGCGCGAGCTGGAGGTCGCCTCGCGGCGCAAGGACGACTTCCTGGCCATGCTGTCGCACGAGCTGCGCAACCCGCTCGCCGCCATCTCGACGGCGGTCGAGGTGCTGCGGCTGGCCGCGCCCGACGACCCCAAGCTCGCGCAGGCCCAGGCCATCGCCGCCCGCCAGACGCAGCACATGAAGCGGCTGCTGGACGACCTGCTCGACGTCTCGCGAGTGACCCGCGACCAGATCGTGCTGCAGCGCCGGCCGGTCGTCCTCCAGGACGTGCTGCACCAGGCGCTCGACGTCGCGGCGCCGCTCATCGAGCAGCGCCGCCATCAGCTCGAGGTCGACGCGCCGGCGGCGCCGGTGGTCGTCGACGGCGACCCCGACCGGCTGATGCAGGTGCTCTCCAACCTGCTCACCAACGCCGCCAAGTACACCCACCCCGAAGGCCACGTGCGGGTCGCCCTCGCGGCCGAAGACGGCAAGGCGGTCGTGCGCGTGCGCGACGACGGCATCGGCATCCCCGCCGACCTGCTGCCCTCGATCTTCGACCTCTTCGTGCAGGCCGACCGCGACCCCACGCGCTCGGAAGGGGGCCTCGGCATCGGGCTCTCTCTCGTCAAGCGCCTGGTCGAGATGCACGACGGCACCGTCGCGGCGGCGAGCGAGGGCCCCGAGCGTGGCAGCGAGATGGTGGTGCGGCTGCCGCTGCTGCCGGCCGCGGCGGCGGCGGCGCACGACACGTCGCGCGAGCCGGCGGCGAACGCTCGATCGACGTCGTAGTCAGCCGGCGCCGACGGCCTAGAGCTTCCGCCAACGCGTTGAGCCGGGTCCAGCCGCTCGAGTCACGGAGTACTCGGCGAAGACAAGTGTTCGTACCTCGACCGCATTGCCGTCGACCACAATTGGGTTGTAGCGCCAGTGGGCGAGGGCAGCAAGGAAGTTGCGGGCGAAGGCCTCACTGTTAGTGCTGACAACGCGGGGCTGAGTCACCATTCCGCTCGTGTCGATGGTGATTAGGATGCATGCGAACCCTTGCGGAGGTCCATAGCGAGGAGCGGAAGGTTGGCGCCGCGCGATGGGCCGTCCTGGGACGACAGGGCCAACTTCCGCGCTTGCAGATGCGCAGTCGCTTTCCTGGAAGCCGGGAGGTGGCAGTGCCTGCGGTTGGATAGTTGAGGTGGCTGAACAGGCGGACAAGAGAACAGTTGCCAGCGCGAAGCCGAAGAGTGAGTGTTGCAAGCCGCGCCCCTTCTTGCGGAAGATGTTAACCGCGACCAGATTCCGGGACGATGGCGCTATAGCGGCTGCCCGCTGCGGTCGAGCAGGAACGACACCGGCACGAAGGTGAAGCCCGCCGCCTTCGCTTTCGGGACTTCCTCGCGCAGCACTTCGAGCGTGCTGGGGCGCGGGTGGGCGATGGCGATGGCGGCGCCGCGCTCGCGCGAACGCGCGAGGAAGCGCGCGACCTCGCGGCGAATGGCGACGGGATCCGGGTCGTCGTCGAGGAAGACGTCGCGCTCGGCGGAGGGGAGGCCGAGCGAGCGCGCCAGGGTGAAGCCGACGGAGCCGGCGCTGGTGCGCGAGTCGACGAAGAACAGGCCGTGCCGCTGCAGCACGTCGAGCACCGTGCCCATCGCCGCGCGGTCGGTGGTGAGCTCGGAGCCCATGTGGTTGTTGGCGCCCACCGCTCCCGGCACCTGCGCCAGCGCGCGCTGGGTCGCGGCCGCCAAGGCGTCGAGGTCCATCGCTTCGCGCAACGCACCCGGGCCGGGGTCGCGATCATTCGCGGGCTGCATGGGCAGGTGGCAGAGCACCTCGCGGCCGTCGCTGCGCAGCCGTGCCACGACCTCGCGCGTTTGCGCTTCGAAGGGAAGCACCGAGTAGGAGAGCGGCACGCCGAGCTGCTCGAGCGCTTCGACTTCCTCGACGCTGCGGCCGAGGTCGTCGATCACCAGCGCCAGCTGGCCGGCGGGCCCGGCGTCCGCTGCACGCCGTGAGCCCTTCGCGCCGCCTTGCTGACGAGCGCCGCCTCGTGCACCGGCATCGCGACTGCCGCCGGTGCGCCGCGTCGCGCTAGCGCCGCGCCCCCACGCGCGCTTCCTCATCGCCTCCGCCGCCACGACGCGCACCGACCACCGGCCGCGCCGGCCGCCCATCCCCCACCGCCAGCCACAGCGCGCCGCCGGCCATCGCCAGCGCGGCGACGAGCAGCGCCCAGCGGCGCCAGCTCGGACCTCGCGCGCCGCGCCCGCTCGCCACCGTGCGCGCCGGTCCGCTCGCGCCGCGCTACGCCGCCTTGGCGGCGGCGGGCTGCGGCACGGCGGGCTTCTCGAGCACCGCGACGCCGCGCTGGAGGATCAGCTCGTCGAGCGAGAGGTCCTTCTCGCGCAGCGTGCGCGAGCGCTCGTCGACTTCCTGGTCGGGATCGATGCTCTCCACCACCGGCTCGCCCTTGGGGCCGGTGTAGTAGGCGTCGGTGAGCTCGACGAGCGCGCCGCTGCCGAGCTCGACCTGCGCCTGGCGGCCGGCGTGGCCGAAGGTGGGCTCGCCGACGAGCGTGGCGTCGGCGGCCTCGTCGAGGACGCGCGCCAGCACCTCGCCGGCGCCGAGGGTGCCGCGGTCGGTGAGCACCACGATGCGGCCCTTCCACAGCGGCTCGCCGGCGGCGGTGTAGCGCTGGCGCACCTGGTCGCGCGCCTCGAGGGTGCCCATCTCGCCGCTGACGAGGTGGTCGGCGACCTGGAAGGCCGTTTCGGCGTCGACGTCGGCGACGCCGCGCACGTCGATCACCAGCTTGTCGACCTGCGTGCGCACGAGCTTCTGCAGCTCGCCTTCGACGGCCGCCGCGGTGTCCTTGCCGAAACGCCCGATGCGCAGCACCGGCACGTCGCGCACGCGCTGCACCGAGACGACAGGCTCGGTGGTCTTCTCGTCGACCTCGAGCTTCAGCTCCTTGGGCTCGCCCTGACGCAGCACCGACACCGCGACGGTGGTGCCACGACGCGAGGCGAGGCTCTGCTCGATCTGCCACACCTGCAGGTCGCGGGTCTGCTGGCCGTCGATCTTCGAGACGAGATCGCCGCGCTCGAAGCCGGCGCGCTGCGGCGGCGCTGCCCGCCGCCACGCCGACGATGTAGACCCAGCCGCGCTCGCGGATCAGGTAGAGGCCGGTGTCGGGCGCCGGGTGCTCGCGCAGGCGGCGGAACTCGGCGACGCGCGAGGCAGGCACGTAGGTGGTGAACGGCCCCAGCGAGTCGGCGGCGCCTTCGTAGGCGCCGGCCATCAAGGTGTCGACGTCGGTGTCCTTGACGTAGGCCTGGCGCACCAGGCCGAGCACCTCGGTGAAGACCGACAGGTACTTGTAGAGCGAGTCGGGCTCGGGCGCCGCCTTGCGCGACTGCGCGGCGAGCCAGGAGGCGGCGGTCAAGCCCATGGTGACCACCGCGGAGACGACCATGAAGCGAGTGCGGTTGCCGGTCATCGCTGCTCTCGTACCCAGAGGCGTGGGTCCTCGGGCTTGTTGTCGATGCGGATCTCGAAGTAGAGCGAATCGCCTGCCGTGCCTACGGCTTGACCCAAGGTTAGCACGGCCCCATTGGCGACCTTGACCTCGGCGAGCCCGGCGTAGAGCGTGAACGCGCGGCCTGCGTGCTGCACGATCACCGTCTGTCCGTAGCCTTGGAACGGCGCCGCGAAGACGACGGTTCCCGGAAAGACAGTGTGCACTTCGCTGCCCGGCGTCGTCTCGAGGTCGACGCCGTGGTGGGGCACGCGGGTGCCGTAGCGCGGGTCGAGACGCGGGCCGAAGGGCACACTAACGCGGCCCGCCGCCGGCCAGTCGAGGACGCCGCGGAACTTCGCGATGCTCGTGCCCGATGGCCCGCTCCCGGCCGTGCGGCCGTAGAGGAAGGCGAGCAGGTTCGACAGCTTCTGCGCCCGCTCGGCGAGCGAGCTGGTGCGGGTCTCGAGGCTCTTGCGCTCGCGCTCGGCGCGCTCGAGGAGCGTCGCCTGGCGGGCGCGTACGGCGGCGAGGGTCGCGCGACGCTCCTCTTCCTGCCGCACCCAGCCTTCGAGGCGCGTGCGCTCGGTGGCGAGCGTGCGCTGCTCGGAGCCGAGCCGGGCGCGGGTCTCGTGGAAGCTCGCCAGCAGCTCGCCGTCGCGCCGGGCGAGGTAGCGCAGCTGGCGCATGGCGGGGAGCACCTCCTGCCCGGGCGCCAGCGCCAGCAGGAGGCGGAGGTAGCCGGCGCGGCCGAGGCGATAGAGGGCGGAGAGCCGCCCGCGCAGGTCCTCGCGCACGCGCACGAGACGCGTCTCGAGGACGCCGACCTGGGCGGCGATCGCGTCGGTGCGGTCGGAAGCGAGGGTGCGCGCCGTGTGCGCCTCGGCGAGCCGGCGCTCCTGGAGCTGCAGGTCGAGCGAGGTCTTCTCGAGCTCGCCGGCGAGCGACTGCGTGCGCTGCTGCGCGCGCTGCAGCTGCGATTGCAGGCGAGCGATCTCGCCGCGCAGCCGCTCGAGGTCGGCGACGCGCGGATCGGGCTCGGCGGCGAAGGCGGCGAGCGGCAGCGCCGCGAGAGCAGAAACACTGCGAGCGCCGCGCGCGCAGCTACAAGGAGCCGTCTGTCATCGCGAGGGCCCGCAGGGCCCGCGGCGATCTCGATCTCACACGCATCGAGATTGCTTCGTCGCTGCGCTCCTCGCAATGACATGGCGAGGGATTCTCTTGATTCCGCCTGTCGATTACTTCGGCAACAGGCTCTGCCCGTCGAGCTCGCCCGGCACTTCGATGCCGTAGCTCGCGACGACGGTCGGGAAGATGTCGGCGATGTAGGGCTGGCGCGGCGCCGTGACCAGCTTCTTGCTGCTGAACAGGATGCCGTTGACGAGCGGCGGGTAGACCGAGCAGTGGTCGGCGCTCCAGAAGTCCATGTTGGGCGCCGTCACCGTCTTGGCGATGCCGCCGAGGGTGTCCTGCCAGCCGACGCGGTAGCCCTCGCTGTTGGACGGAATCAGGTCGGGGATGAGCGCCGGGTCGAAGACGCCCTGGTGCGCCTCCTCGCGGGTGAAGACGTGCGCCACCGGGCGCAGGCCGGTCGCTTCGTCGACGAACGACTCGAGGCCCTGCTTGATCGCCTGCCGCACCGCCTCGTATTCCTCGCCCGGCTTGACGATCCCCTTCGCCTCGCGCCCTTGAAGATTGACGTAGATGTTGCCCAGGCCGAGCGCGTACGCCTTGGTCTTGCTCCAGTCGACGTTGGTGAAAAAGTCGCCCTGGTCGAAGAGGTCCTCGAGGTTCTTCCGGTCCGCCTCCTCGCCGGTGAGGGCCATGAAGCCGTTCTTCGCCAGCCAGGTGTTGTAGTTCATCTCCCAGCGGAAGGGCTGGAAGCCGTGGTCGGAGACGACCATCAGGTGCGTGCCCGCGGGCATCCGCTTCATCACCTCGCCGACGATCGTGTCCATGTCCTTGTACGACTGCTCGATCGAGCCGCCGTACTTCTCGGCGAGCTTGGGGTCGTACATCGGGTGCTGCGGATCGAAGAGGCGCCACATCATGTGCTGCACGCGGTCGGTGTACTCGAAGTAGTGCACCAGCACGTCCCAGTCGGCGGCTTCCTCGAGCACGCCGTAGAGCATCCGCTCCTCGTGCTCGCGCGTGTAGTTGACGTCCTCGAGGAAGACCTGCTCGTCGATGGTGCCGCTCTTCAACGACCAGGTGTCGACCGCCCAGCCGATCGTCTTGAAGAGGCCGAAGCGGTCGGTCAGGTGGCCGACGAACTTGCGCGGCGTCGTGATGTTCACCATCGGCGGCAGGTTGGTGGGGTCGAACTGGATCGGCGAGAGGTAGAGCCGCACCTCGGGCTCGAGCGAGAGCACGCGGAAGCGGCCGATGCCGTGCATCTTGATCACCGGGTTGTAGGCGAACGGGAAGCGCACCCAGTCGCTCCACTCGCCCGGCTTCAGATCGAGCTTCTGATCGGCGACGTCGATCGTGACGTGCGACTTGTCGGGCGCCACCTCGAGCACCATCGGCAGCAGGAGGTACTCGAGCTCGCCGCCTTCCTTCTGGAAGAGCTTGTTGGGCGGCCCCTTGATCTCGGTCTCGATGCGGCCCTTGTTGTCGACCAGCTCGACCACCTCGGCGGAGACGTCGTTGCCCAGGCGCGGCTGGAAGAAGAGCTCGGAGGTGAAGTAGAAGGGCTTGCCGATGCGCAGCGAGACGTCGGGCGTGCCGAGGCCCGACCACAGCTCGCCGTGCTCGAAGGGCTTGGGCGGGAAGTTCTGCGGCAGGCGCATGATGCGGACGCGCTCGCCGTGGTTGCCGAGCACCTCCCAGAAGGTCTGCCCCTGACGCGGGTTGACGGCCATGGGACGCTCGACCGGGAGCCACTTCTGCGCGGCGACGGCGGTGCCGACGCCGAGCAGAGCGCCGATGACGACGCCGGTCGCCGCGGCCCAGCGGAGGCGCAGGCGGAAGAGCTTGAGCAGGCCCATGAAGATCAGCGCGAGGAGGAGGCCGAGGCCGAGGCCGAGCACGATCGGCGTCCGCTTGCCCCACAGGAACGGCACGGTCTCCTCGCTGACGAGGCCGAGCTCGGGGCGATAGTTGGCGCTGTCGCGCTTCAAGAAGTCGAAGATGCCGTGACGGCCGGGGTTCAGGCCGGTGGCGAAGGTCGACCAGGAGACCGGCGTCTGCGAAGGAATGGTCGAGCGCAGCGGCGCGAAGGTGCCCTGCTCGCGCAGCTTGGCGAGGTTGGGGAGCTTGCCCTCGTTCATCCACTGCTCGGTGAGCTTGGCGTCGGCGCCGTCGAAGCCGAGGATCACCGTCTTCGGCGCCTCGGCGGCGGCCGCCGGGAGCGCGAGAGCGACGAGTGCGAGAGTGAGGAAGGTCAGCGGAGCGAGGAGCGGGCGGATGGGCGTCGGTCGGCGCATCGTGGTCCTTCGCAAGTTGGCGTGGGGCCCGGGCGCGCTGGCGACCGGGTGGTGCGGGGAGCGGCGCGGGCCCGCGTGCTGACGGATTCGAGCGCGGCCGGCCGGCCGCGGAGGCGATGATAACAGAGGGGTTTGCGGCCTCAGCGCAGAGCGCGACATGCACACCGCCGACGAAGGACGGCGCACGGGCGGCGCTATCATCGCCACACCTTGATCGTCGATACCCCGCAGGTCGCGCTGCTCGCTGTCATCTATGCGAGCCAGGGGCTGGCGTCCGGCTTTCCCTTCGCGAGCCGGATGACGAGTCTTCGAAGTGGGTGGCACTTAAGTCTGTCGCACCGAGCCTTGACGTGCGCCGTCTCTGTCTGAGGTAGCGATGGGAAGGACGACCTACGTCCCGATCACCCCGACGGTGCTCGCCTGGGCGATCCGAGAATCCGGCTACGACGCCAGCGAGGTAGCCACACGCGTCAAGGTAAACACCGCCACTTTGAGCGGCTGGCTCGCGGGCAGCCAAAAGCCCGGGCTTACTCAGTTCCGCAAGCTCACGACACTCCTCAAGCGACCCGAGGCAACGTTCTTCCTCCCAGCAGCCCCGCCGTCCAGCTTGCCGCAAGTCGAGTTCCGACACCCGATGGATTCGACCCGACAGGCGCTCAATCCCGACGAGCTGCGCTGGTTACGCGAGGCGAGACGCCTCCAGCGTGCCGCAGCCTGGGTTGAGCGCGAGCTTGGTGCGGCCACTCTGTCGTTCCCCCGCTGGGAGCTTTCCGCCGATCCTGAAAGGGCCGGCGCTGCGGTGCGCTCGAGCCTTGGAGTGTCGGTTGAAGACCAATTCTCTTGGCCGAATGCATCTAAGGCCCAGAAGGCGTGGCGCCAAGCGGTCGAAGACAGTGGCGTGCTCGTGTTCCTGCTCTCACTCGGCAGCGACTCCTGCCGCGGGTTTTCGCTCTGGGACGACCGGGCGCCACTGATCGCCGTCAATACCGCCTGGAATTACGAGGCACGCATCTTCACGCTCTTCCACGAGTACGGTCACCTAGTCACGCGGACGAGCTCGGCCTGTGTCGTCGAGTTCTCACGCCAGCCTCTGCGCTATGAGGACGCCGCCGAGCGCTGGTGCGAGCAGTTCGCCGCTGCTGTATTGATGCCCTGGGATCAGGTCCAAAGGGTTTTGCGCACCGAGTTGGCTTGGAGACCTGGCGAGTCCATCGACTCTCTCGATGATCTCAAGAAAGTAGCGAGGAGATTCAAGACCAGCCTGCGCGCCACAGCGCTGCGGCTGATTACGCACAACGTCGCCGACTGGGACCTCTACCAGCAGATCCCGCCCGTTGCCGATCAAAAGACCGGCGGCGGTGGTGGCAGTGGCAGGGTACGCAGCGAGATCCGCGAGGACCAATACGGCCGCCGTACCACCGACGTCTTCGTCGAGGCCATGCACCGCGACATCCTCACCCGCGATGATGTCCTGTCCTACCTCGACATACCCGACGCGGATCTGCCCTAGGAATCCACTGTGGCCGATCCGATCTGGGTGATCGACACCTGCTCCGTCATCCAGATCCGCCGCCTCGCCGGTCTCGACGACCGAAGGAAGCGGGCGATCTACGACGCGCTCACCGCGAGAGTGGCCGCGGGGACGTTGGTCTACCCTAAGAAGGTCCTCGAGGAGCTCGAGCGCAACAAGAATCCGAAGAAGCCCGACCCACCCTACGAGTGGGCGCACAAGAATGAGCAGCCCGCCTGCCGCTTCGGGCCGCTGTTCGACGAGTTACGCGAGATCCTCGCGCGACCGCAGATGGATCGCATCTTCGACCCAAACAAGAGCACCGGCGCTGACGAAGCCGATCCCCACGTGCTCGCCCTCGCCTACCACCTCAAAGCTCAAAGCTTTGACGTCACCGTCATCACCGAGGAGAGCCGCGCCAGGCCCGACAAGATGCCGCTCAATACCGCCTGCGCGCTGCTGCGCATCATCGCCATCCCTATCGAGCCCTTCCTCCGTGAGCAGGGACTCTGGCCCCCCTGATCTGCATGCCTTCCCGTACCGCGCGCATCGGTCGTGACGGTTCCCCCAAGCCACGCGCATTCGCAGCGCCGCTTGCGAACGCGGCGCTGCACTCGCGGTCTCGGCTGTTGGCACCGCCATCGCCTGGATAGCGGGTCATTGACAGTCGCGCTCCGCGGCGCATCGTCTCCCCGGCGCTATCATGCCGGCGCGATGACCGTCGACGCTCGCAAGGTCGCGCTGCTCGCCGTCGTCTACGCGAGCCAGGGGTTGGCGCCCGGCTTCGCTTTCGCTGCCGTGCCGGTGTTGTTGCGCGTGCAGGGCGTGTCGCTCGTGGGCGTCGGCTTCGCGGGGCTGTTGCTGCTGCCGATGTGCTTCAAGTTCGTGCTCGGGCCGTGGGCGGACCGGCTCGCAGCCGTCGGGTTGGCGCGGACGTGGATGAGCGGTCTGCAAGTCGCGGTCGCCGTCTGCTTCGCCGCGCTCACGGTGTTGCCGCCGTCGCACAGCGTGGCGGCATTCGTGGCCGTCGTCGGCCTCGCCTATTTGCTCGTCGCTGCCGTCGACGTGATCACCGACGGCATCGCGGTGCGCCTGCTCTCGCCGGAGGAGCGGCCGCTCGGCAACGCGGCGCAGTACGGCGGCTACTACGCCGGGGCGATTCTGTCGGGCGGGCTCTTCCTCGCCATCGAGCCGAAGTTCGGCTGGGCGCCGGCAGTGACGACGCTGGCATTGATGATCCTCGCCGGGCTCGCGGCCGCGCGCGCGTTGCCGGAGCCGCCGCGCCGTGCGCTCGCGGTTGCGCCGAACGGTGCGCAACGCGCGAGCGTGCTGCGCTTCCTCTTCGGACCGATCGCGTGGCAGGTGCTGCTGCTGCTGCTCGTGCTCGACATGCCGCAGAACGTCGGCATCGCCATGGTGGCGCCGTTCCTCATCGACGCCAAGCTGACGCAGGCGCAGGTGGGGCTCGTCTACGGCACGGCCGGCATGCTCGCCGCCGCCACGGGTGCGCTGCTCGGCGGCGCGCTGCTGATGCGGCTGCCGCGGGTGATGGCGGTCGTCACCGCCGGCGTGCTGCAGGCGCTGTCGCTCTTCGGCTTTGCGTTCGTCGCCACGCTGGGGGCGGTGCCGCTCACGACCGCGCTCGCCGTCGTCTGCGTCGCCAACGCGCTCGCCAGCGCCTTCAACATCGCGCTGTCGTCGTGGTTCATGGACCGGAGCTCGCCGCAGCAACCGGCAACCGACTACAGCGTGATGTCCTGCGCGCACACGGCGACCTTCGCGCTCGCGGGTCCGATCGCCGGCAGGGGCGCGCAAGTGCTCGGCTTCCCTGCCTTCTTCGCCGCCACCGGCGCTTTGGCGCTCGTTCTGGTGTTCGTCGGCTGGCCGTGGCTGCGGCGGCTGGCGTCGCCGCGCGCTGTCGTCGTCGACCCGCTGCTCGCCGCCGCACCCGTCGCGGAATGACCGCGTTCGCGATGGCGCGCCGCTCATCGCGCTGGCCGCTGTTGACGCTGCTGGCGCTGCCGCTCGCGCTCGCCGGCTGCGTCCACGATCGCCGGCCGGCGCCGCCGCAGGCCAACGAGCTGGTGATCGGCCTCGCCAGCGCACCGGTCCATCTCGACTCGCGGCTCGGCACCGACCAGGCCTCCGACTGGGTGTTCGAGCTGATGCTCGAAGGGCTGTTCGACAAGCGGCCCGACGGCAGCATGGTGCCCGGTCTTGCCAGCTCGCACGAGGTGCTCGACGGCGGGCGCCGCTACCGCTTCCACCTGCGCGGCAATGCACGCTTCCACGACGGGAGGCCGCTCACCGCCGCCGACGTCGCCTTCACTTACGGCACCATCCTCGACGGCAGCATCAAGAGCCCGAAACGCGGCGCACTGGGGCCGCTAGAACGGGTCGTCGCCGTCGATCCGCGCACCGTCGACTTCGTCATGCGCGAGCCGTGGGGAGCGCTGACCTACAACCTGACCGCGGGCATCGGCATCCTCCCCGCCGGCACCTCCCCCGAGGAGATGGAGCGGCACCCGATCGGCTCGGGCCCTTTCCGTTTCGTGCGCCGGACGACGGACCGCGTCGAGCTCGAGGGCTGGAGCGCACATCCGATCTGGAAGCCGCGCCTGCGCCGCGTCGTGATGCGCGAGATCCCCGACGCGACGGTGCGGGCGCTCGAGCTCGAAAAGGGCTCGGTGCATCTGGTGGTGAATGATTTCCCGCCCGACACCAACGCGCTGTTCGCGAAGAAGCCGGGCTTCCGCGTGCTGCAGAGCCCGGGCTCGACGTACGTGTACCTGGGGATGAACCTGGAGGACCGGGTGTCCGGCGACCCGCGCGTGCGGCAGGCGATCGCGCTCGCCATCGACCGGCAGCGGCTCATCCGCACGGTATGGCGCGGCCAGGGCCGGCCGACCGAGACGCTGCTGCCGCCCGGCAACTTCGCCCGCGACGAGGCGATGCGGCCGATCCCGCACGATCCGGCCGCGGCGGCGCGGCTGCTGGAGGAGGCCGGGTATCGCGATCCCGACGGCGAGGGCCCCGAGCCGCGGCTGCGCATCACCTACAAGGTGTCGAACAACGAGCTGTCGCTGCTGCAGGCGCAGGCGATCCAGGAGATGCTCGTCGAGGCGGGGATCCAGGCGGAGATCCGCTCCTACGAGTTCGCAACGTTTTACGCCGACGTCAAGCGCGGCAGTTTCCAGATGTTCAGCCTGACGTGGACGGCCGTCGCCGAGCCCGACCTGTACCGCAATCTGTTTCATTCGTCGTCGATCCCGCCCAAGGGCGCCAACCGTGGGCGGTACCGCTCGGCGGCGGCGGACCGGCTGATCGAGGAGGGCGGGCGGCGGTTCCTGCCGCAAGAGCGGCGGCCGTATTACGTGCAGCTGCAGGCGCTGCTGCAGCGTGATCTTCCCTACGTGTCGCTGCTCACGCGCGACACGGTGTCGGTGATGGTCGACGGGCTCGAGGGGTACGTCAACTACCCCGGCGGCGAGATCTACGCCGTGCGCACGGCGTATTGGCGGGGCCGCTGAGGACGGCGGCGCGCGATAGCGGAGTAGGCGCCGTGGGTGACGAACGAGCCGACGCTCGCGACGACGATGCGGTGAGCGGGCGGCCGCTCGCAGCGCGGCTCTACAGCGGCCGCACGCTGCCGCCCAACGTGCGGGCGCTGTCGCTCACCTCGTTCCTGCAGGACGTGGCGAGCGAGATGGTCTATCCGCTGCTGCCGACCTTTTTGAAGCTGCTCGGCGGCGGTGCGCTGGCGCTAGGCGCCATGGAGTCGGCGGCGGAGGGCGTGCTCGCGCTCGTCAAGGGCTGGGCGGGGCGCGAGAGCGACCGCCGCGGGCGCAGGAAGCCGTTCGTCGTCTGGGGCTACGCGCTGTCGGCGGCGGCGCGGCCGCTGCTCGCGCTGGCGACGCTGCCCGTTCATGTCGTGCTGCTGCGCACGAGCGACCGCTTCGCCAAGGGCCTGCGCACGGCACCGCGCGATGCGCTCATCGCCGACAGCACGCCCGGGGAGCAGCGTGGCTTCGCGTTCTCGTTCCACCGCGGGCTGGATCATCTCGGAGCGGCGGTGGGGCCATTGCTCGCCGCGGGTGTGCTCGTGTTGGCGCCCGGGCGGCTGCGGCTCGTCTTCGCGCTGGCGACGGTGCCGGCGGTGCTCGGCGTTTGGGTGGTGCTGCGGCGGGTGCGCGAGGTGCGACGTGGCGACGCTGCGGATGCGGCGGCCTTCACGTCCACGGCGGACGAGCGTGCGGCCGCGCAGTTACCGCCTGTTGCTGGCGAGCGTGGCAGTGCAAGGCTGCCGGCGGCGCCGCCGCTTGCCGTTGAGCGTGACCGCACAAAGTTGCCGCGAGCACTGTGGCTGCCGCTCTTCGCCGTCTTTGTCTTTGGTCTCGGCAACGCCAGCGACGCCTTTCTGCTGCTGCGCGCTGCCGATCTCGGGCTCGAGCCGCTCGGACTGACTCTCCTCTGGTCGGGTTTCCACTTCGCCAAGTGGGCCGCGTCGGCGCCGTCGGGGCAGCTCGTCGATCGCCTCGGGCCCGGGCGGCCGCTGCTCGTCGGCTGGGCGCTCTACGCCGCCGTCTACGCCGGCTTCGCGTTTGCACGCGGCATCGTGCCGTTGCTCGCCCTACTCGTTCTCTACGCGCTCTACTACGGCCTCACCGAGGGAGCCGAGCGCACGCTGGTCGTCGCGCTCGCCGGCGACGCCGGCCGCGGCACGGCGCTCGGCGCCTATCACCTCGCGAGCGGCGCCGGTCTCTTCGTCGCCAGCCTGCTCTTCGGCGCGGTGTGGGAGCGCGTGTCGTCGACTGCCGCTTTCCTGCTCGGCGCCGGCCTCGCCGTTGCTGCTGCCGTGTTGCTCGCCGTTGTGGTCACGACGACGTCGCGACACGGGCGTGTCGCATCGCCATGACGAGCGCCACAACGCCCAACGCGCCGGCGGCGACGAGCACCACCGCGATCGCGCGCGCCTCGGGAGTGCGCAGCGCGGCGGGCAGCAGCCAGTACGTCTTCGGCAGCTGCCAGTAGAGCCGCGGCGGAAACGCCTGCCAGCTCCAGCGTGCCACCGCCATGTACGGGGCGCCGAAGACATTCTTCAACGCCAGGTGATAGTCGGTGAACGGCACCAGCGTGCCGATCCAGTTGAACAGCGCGCCCGCGGCGACGAGGACGACACCGCCCCAGCGCGCGATACGACTCGCGGGCGGCGACTCCCACCAAGCGGCGAGCGGCACCGCGAGCAGCGGCAACACCGGCACGAGGAAGCGCGGTCCCCAGCACCAACCACCCTCCCACGCGTGCCAGCGGCAGTAGACGCCGAGCATGGTGAGCAGCCCGCCCCAGCCGAGCAGCGCCACCCACGGCACGCGCCGCAGCAGCGCCGGTGTCCCCGCCGCCGCGAGCAGCACCGCCGGGAAGTAGAGGAGCAACCCGCGGCCCGGACTGATCAGCTGACCGAGCAGGCCCTCCAGCCACGGCGACGACCAGAAGCCGACTTCGCGGCCGTAGCCGGTCTCGAGTGGGCTGCCGAACCGCGCCACGTTGAGCACGCCGAGAACGACGAGGACGAGCGCCAACGCGCCCGCCGCCGCGAAGGCGTGCTTCACCCACCAGCCGCGCGAGCGTGCGGTCGCACGGTCGCGCGCCGCGAGCCACGCTGCACCCACGATCACCGGCAACAGCAAGAGGTGCGCGGTCTTCGTGAGCACAGCGATCGCCAACCCGAGGCCGGCGAGAGCTGCGTTCGTGACCTGCGGCCGATTGCGCCAACGCGCCACCGCCCACGCGAACAGCGTCAAACCGAACGTCGCCAGGGGCTCGGTGAAGAACGTCTTCGCGTAAACGAGTAGCGGCGACGCGAGCCCGGCGACAATCGCCACGCCGAGCGCCGTGCGCGCCGCGTAGCCGAGCTCGAGCACCAGCAGGTAGAGCAGCGCGCAGATGGCTGCAACCAGCACTGCGTTCGTCAGCGCCACGCCGGCGAAACGGAATGCGCGTTCGCGATCGCTCGCCTCGTACCAGAGGAACCGCGGCCCGACGAACGCGCGCTCGGCGCCCGGCGCGGCCACCACCGTCATCGCGCGGCCGAGCAGGTGAAACGGCACCGCCGCGATCGGCAAGCCGACGCCGTACTTGCCGTACTTCTCCCCCTCGCGCCCTTCGATGAGAAACCCCGGCGGATAGCCGGGGTCCTCGATCGCCAGCGACCCGCGCTCGACGATGCTCTCGCTCGTACGCGCCATCACCACGCCGTCGGGCTCGTAGACGTGGCCCCCGGTGATCGCCACGTAGACGAGGATCAGGCCGGCGAAGAGCAACCACGCGACACGCCTCTCCCCTGCTGCCATCGGCGGAGCGGCATGTTAGCCCCGCCTCAACGCGCGAGCGCGCGAAGTCACTAACTCGCCGGCAACGCCGAAGAGTCGCCGAGGCTGCCGAACTTGTTCAGCGGGTTGGTGTAGGTCTTCTTGCGGCCGGTCGCCACGTCGGTGATGGTGATCGTGTACTCGACGTTGGAGAGGGCGCCGTAGAAAAACCAGTACTGCCCGTTGACGCCGCGGCCGTCGAGCACTTTGGTGACCAGCTCGACGTTGGACGGCGAGGCGAACCAGAAGTAGCCGGTGTCGCCGCTCAGCGGCACCGCCTGGCCGGCGCCGCGGCGGCCGGCGAAGTCGCGCCAGGCGACCTCGACGCGCACGCGCCCGCCGCTCAAGCAGAGGCTGGTCGCGTTGGGGACGCAGGCGCCGGCCGGCGCCGTGATCGGCGCGACGCTCGCAGCGCTCGCCGAGTCGCCAGCCTCAGCCGCGCTCGTCACCGGCGCCGAAGCGCTGCTCGCCGCTCCACCGCTGCTCGCCGCGCTCGCGAACGCCAGCGTGTCGCCGGCGCTGGCGAACTTCCCCGCCGGGTTCTGGTAGACGCGCACGACGCCGGTCTGCATGTCGGTGACGGTCAGCGTGTGCTCGAGGTTGCTCAGCGCGCCGAAGAACGTCCAGAAGTGATTGTTGAGCCCGCTCCCGTCGAGCACCTTGAGGATCAGCTCGACGTTGGCGGGATCGAACACCCAGAACGCGCCGGTGTCGCCGGTGAGCGACACCGCCTGCGCCGTGCGCCGCGCGCCGTTGACGACGAAGGACACCTCGGCGCGGAAGCGATTGCCGTTCATGCACAGGAACGGCCCGGCGGTGCACGTCCCGGTCACCTTGTTGCCCGCCAAGAGCTGGCCGTCGACGACGAGTTGGAAGTCGGATGGACCCACTTCGAGCAGCCCCGCCCGCTGCGCCAGCGGATGGCCGCTGACGTTGGCGCTGCCGCCCGTCCACGCGTAAGCGAGCGTCGACGCCGTCGGCGAGGTCGGCGACGCGCCGACGCTGCTCGGCGCCGGCACCGCCACCAGCGCGCCGGCGCGCCCCGCGTCGGTGCCGAAGAACTTGCTGTCGACGAGCTCCTGCTGCGAGCTGGAGACGAAGAGCGTGCCGCCGGAGATCGCCGCGGTGTTGCGCGCGAACGAGGTGCGCACGAGCCGCAGGTAGGAGTCGCGGCGCACTGCGATGGCGCCGCCGCCCGAGCCGTTGCCGCGCGCGTCGGAGTCGAGCACCATCGAGTCCTCGAGCTGCACCTCGGCGAGGTCGCCGAAGATGCCGCCGCCGAAGCCGGCGCTGCCGTCGTTGCCGAGGCCGGCGTCGCAGTCGGCGAGCACGCTGCCGCGAATGTCGACCTTGGCGCGGTTCTCGGCCAGCGAGCCCATGCGCGGCACCGCGCCGTCGCCGTACTGGCGCGGTCCGTCGCCGTCGGCGAGGATGCAGCCGCCCCGCCACGGCGCTCCGTCGAGGCCGCTCACGCCCTGGAGCAGCGAGCGCGTGACGACGAGCTTCGCCGCCGGCCGGTTGATGGCGCCGCCGGCGGTCGAGGGGTCGGGCGAATCGGCGGACATCATGGCGATGGCGCCGCCGGCGCCGCCGCGGCGGCCCGCCGGCAGTTGGTTGGCCTGGAAGACGGAGCCGTGCGCTTCGACGGTGGCGCGGAAGCCGGAGATCGCCGCCCCGATGTCGGCGCGGTTGCGCACGAAGGCGGTGCGGTGCACGCGCAGGGTCGTCTGGTTCTCGACGTGGAGGGCGCCGCCGCCGGTGGATTCGGCGGTCCGACAGCAGGGGTCGCCCAGCGCCTGGTTGGCGAGGAAGGTGGCGCCCGAAATCAGGAGGTCGGCGCCCTGTTCCCAGCTGCCGATGGCGTAGATGGCGCCGCCTACCAAGCCCGCCTCGTTGCTTTCGAAGCGAGTGCCGGTGATGCGCAGGGTGCCGTCGAGCGCCCAGATGGCGCCGCCGATCGAGCGCGGATCGTGGCCGGGCAGGTTGGTGCGGTTGCCCACCACTTCGCCGCGCAGCATGGTGACGACGGCACCGGCGCGCACGGCGATGGCGCCGCCGCGGTTGCGCGCCGAGTTGCCGCGCAGCGAGCAGTCGACGAAGGTCGCGTCGGAACCTTCGAGGACCTTGAGCGCGCCGCCGCCGGTGATGCCGGCGACGCGGTTGTCGACGAAGGCGCTTTGGCGGAAGAGCGCGTCGCCCTTGGAGATGGTGACGGCGCCGCCTTCGTTCGTTCTGTCGTTGAAGCCGCCGCGGAAGGTGAGGCGCTCGAAGGTGACTCGCTTGCCGCGGGTGTTCGTGATCTTGAGGATGGGCCGGCTGCCGCCGCCTTCGAGGATGACGATGGCACCGGCGGCGGCGCGGACGGTGAAGGCCTTGCCGGTGTTCTTGATCGCGAAGCCGTTGGGCGGCGACGGGTAGGTGCCGGCGGCGAGCTCGATCGTGCCGCCGTCGCCGACGCGGGAGATGGCGTCGGTGAGCGTCGCCGCCTCCTGTGGCACGCGCACGAGGGCGGCGCCGGCGGCGTGGGCTTCAGCCGCGATGAGGGCCGTGGATGCCGCGAAGAAAAGAGACAGGAGGGTACGTCGCACGCAGGTACCTCGCGATGGTTGACCGGCGACGCCGGCCCCTCCTGGCTTTGGATGGGAACGCGGAGCGGTTCCGCGTGAGCCGGCAAGGTAACACGCGCTGGCGTGAACATGCTGTGAAACAGCGGGGCGCGGGAAGGGATTCCAAATCACAGCCGGCGACGCGAGAGGGGTGTGAGACTTCGGCCGCCTCCATTGGTGAGACGCCGATGGCCTCGCGACGTTGGGCCGATCAGCGCGGTATCGCGCTCGCGAAGTCGGCGGGCAGCGGCGCCTCGATCCGTGTGCGGGCGCGCGTTTGTGGATGCGGCAGCTCGAGCCACGCGGCGTGTAGCAACGGTCGCGGCGCGCGCTGGCGGGCGCCGTAGAGGCGATCGCCGAGCACGGGGTGGCCGACGTGGGCGAGGTGTACGCGCGCTTGGTGCGTGCGGCCGGTGCGCAGGAGGCACTCGACGAGGGCGATGCCGTTCGCCGCCGCGCGTACGCGCACGCTGCTGAGCGCGCGCTCGCCGCGCGGCGACACTTCGAAGCGCCAATCGCCGCCGGGCGCGCGCGCGATCGGTGCATCGACTTCGCGAGCCTGCCACTCGGGTTCGCCTTCGACCATGGCGAGATAGCCGCGCTCGACTTGGCCTTCGCGCCACGCGCGCGCGAGCGGCGCCGTCGCTTCGGGACGGCGTGCGAAGAGGAGGACGCCGGTTGTGTTGCGGTCGAGCCGGTGGACGAGGCGCACGAAGGGGGGGCGGCCTTCCTCCCACGCGAGACGCAGCAGTAGCTGCTCGTCCATCGCGAGCTCGGGCGCGTCGGCTGCGTCGCCGGGGCGCTTCTCCGCGGGCTGCGACAGCACACCGGCGGGTTTGTCGACGGCGAAGAGCCAGCCGTCGTCGAGCAACACACGCACCGGCGGCGGCTCCCATGGATGGAAGTCAGCGAGCGCTGCGTCGGCTGCACGCACGAGCGCGACGACGTCGCCCGCGGTGAGCGCGCGACCCTGCACGCGCACGACCTCGCCGTTGCGCCGCACAGCGCCGTCGGCGATCAGCGCGCGCGCACGCCGCCGCGACAACGGCGTCACTGCGGCGAGCCACTGGTCGAGGCGCGTGCCCGCCTCGCGCGTACGCACAATGAGGCGCAAAGACGCCGCGGCCTCGCTCATCGCCGCCGTGGATGCGCGACCACCGCGCTCACACGTAGCCGAGCGAGCGCAGGTTCTTCAGGTACTCGTCGCTGGCCGCCGCGCCCTCGGCGTCGACGTCGCGCGAGCCGTAGCTCGGCACCCGCGCCGGCGCCGGCGGCCAGCGACAGAAGCCCGGCGCCGGCAGCTCGGCGCTTTGCGGCAAGCCGACGGTGCGGAACAGCGCCGCCGCCAGCTCTTCGGGCAGCACGTCGGGAAGATCGTCCGATGGTGTCGGCGAGGTGACAGCGCCTTGACCATTTCTCTGCGCTCCCGCAGACCGCGCCGCTCCGCAGCCGCCGCGCCGCCACATCAGCGCACGTCCCTCGCCACCGCCGCGACGGCCGGGATCGAACACGACGACCACCGTGCCCCAATCTGCCGGCGCCAGCTCGCGCAGCATGCGGTCAGCGGCGCCGAGCTCGGCGGCGAGTAGGTCGGCGAAGGCGACCTCGCCGCCGCCCCAACCATCCGCGGCGAGATCGAGTGCCGGTAGGTAGAGCGCCGCCGCACGCGGCCGCTGCGCCATCTCGCCCGCGAACGCCAGTCGATAGAAGCGGTCCGGCAACAGCGCTCGCTCGCCGAGCGCCGCTGCCGCGCGTGCCGGCAACGCCGCGCGCGCCACCGCGACTGCCGGCTCCTCCCCTTCGCTCGCCGCGCGTTGCCGCAGCTCGCCGAGCTCGCCGCCGCGCGCCTCAGGAGCGACAGCGCCCGCCGCACCATCGGCGAGCAACTGATAACCACCGTGCGCCACCACCAACCCCGGCAACCGCCCCGCCGGATACGTTCCCCACCAATTCACCACGTCGACCGCCGCGCCGCCGCGTCCGATGAGCTCCCAGAACGCGAACGCGCTCCGCCGGTTCGACAACAGCGGCTGCTGCCGCGCCAATCCGAGCGGTCGCTCCACGCGTGCCCAATAGCCGCGGAACGGCCCATTCGTCGCCAGCGCCGTCTCCATCCCTGCGGGACGAAAACTGTCCACCGCCGCGACCCCATGCAACGGGCTCTGCAGACCCGTCGCAACACTCGTCCAAAACGCCGCCGGTGCCTCCTCCGGATTGCGCTCGTAGCGCAGCGCGATGCCACCGTCTTCGATCAACCCGGCAAACCCAGGCAACGCCCCGCGCTTGAGCAGGTAGTCGAACTCGTCTGGCAACACCCCATCGATGCCGATCAACAACGCCCGCTCCCCCGGCACCGTCGGCAGAAACGCGGCAGCCGGCTCCCGCGTCCGGCGCGCCGCCAACACCGCAGGCAGCGCGAGCAGCACCAACGCCACCACCGCCACCGCCGGCAACAAATACCGCCCCACCAACAACCGCCGCCGCGGCGCCTGATCCGTCAACCGAATCGCCAACGCCAACAACCCCTGATAAAGCAGCCTCCCCAACAAATAAGCCGCCGCCGCACCCCCAACCGCCAGCAACGCCGCCTGCACCGGCGGCAGCGGCGCCAGCAACTCACTCCCACGCCAGGCCACCACCACCAGTAGACCCACGCCCCCAGCGATGCCGACGGCCAAGCTCAAACTGTCGATCCGCGCGCCCGGCCGAAACCGCAACACGGCGGCCAACACCCCAGCGAGCGCCATGAAACTCAACCCGACCACGAGCGCCGAGATCGGCAGCAGGTGCAACACCAACACACCCAAGTCGAGCGGCGCATCAGCGAGCGGCGGATTCCACGCCAGCAGCAGCAACGCCCCACCCACCGCGGCCAGCGCACCCCCCAACAGCCCTACCTTCGCTGCGAGGACGACGACAGTGCCCCACACCCGCTCGGGCCGTAGCGCGTCCTGCAACAAATAGCGTTCGACGCGGTGCGACAAGTAGCCGAGCCGCTGCAGCTCCGCCCGCACGGCTTCGACCTCAGCGGGAGAATGTCCGCCCATTCGCGGCGAGCTTACCCGCCACGCCTGCTCGCGCCGTGAAGGGCCCGCCGCTCTCTCACCATCGAGATTGCTTCGTCGCTTTCGCTCCTCGCAATGACGAGGTCACGATCACGACGGTTGGTTCGACAACGGAGGCGGTGGCGGGCGGGGCCGCGGGCCGCCGTGGCGGGCCCTCTTTGCGGGCGCTGCGACGGGTGCGGCACGGACAGCGGCTGCGATGCGCGCCCGCAAAGCGAGGCGAGCGCGTCCGCCTGACTATCTATGTAGCGAGCCGTGGCCCGCGGCGGCGGCCCGCGGCCCCGCCCGCCACCGCCGGCCGAAATCTCGAACCCCTCTCCTCGCCCGACCGGCTACCGCTTGCGATCGCGCACGACCATCGCCAACGCTCTCAATGCGTCGGCCTTCGCTCCCAACGGCGCCAACCCGGCTACCGCAAACTCGAGCAACTCCGCCGCGAGCGCCCGCGCGCCTTCGACGCCGAGCAACTTGACGAACGTCACCTTCGCCTCGTCCTTCTTCACGTCCTTGCCGACAACCTCCGCCACGCCCTCGACGTCCAACAAATCGTCCGTGATCTGAAACGCCAACCCAAGGTTCTTCGCGTACCGCGTCACCACCTCGAGCTCGCGCCTCTTCGCATCCGCCCCCATCGCCCCAAGCTCCGCCGCCGCGATGAAAAGCGCCCCAGTCTTATGACTATGGATGTACTCCAACCTCTCGAGCTCGAGCTCCTCCCCCCGACTCTCCAAATCCAATGCCTGCCCCCCGATCAATCCGCTCGTCCCCACCGCATCCGCCAAGTGATGCGCCAAGTCCGCCGCCGTATACCGCGACAACCGCAACCGCTGCCCCGCCTCCGCCACCACGGCAAACGCCCGATTCAACAACCCGAACGCCGCCAGCAACGCCACGTCCTCGCCGAACTCCAAATGCACCGTCACCCGCCCCCGCCGCAGCCGCGCGTCGTCCATCGCCGGCAGATCGTCCAGCACCAGCGAGCACGCGTGCACCATCTCCACCGCGCACGCCAAGTCCAACACCTCGGCGCGCCGGCAGCCCAACATCTCCGCCACCGCCAACGTCAACACCGGCCGCACCCGCTTCCCCGGTCCGGTGAGCGCGTACGACATCGCCGCGTGCACCCGCTCGGGGCGCTCGACGGCAGCCGGCAACAACGCCGGCAGACGTGCGTCGACGCGCTCGCCGAAGGCCTGCAGCCGCTCGGCGAGCTTCGTCTCGCTAGCCAACATGCTCGCTACGCAACGCTCGCCAGCTAGACCTGGCGGCGGCGCTGGCGCGTTGCAAGTCCCTAATGCTTGAACGACTCCACGGCCTCGGCCTCGGTGTCGTAGACCTCGAACACCGTGATCAGCTGCGTGATCTGCAGGATGTCGTTCACCTTCGGCGGCAACCCCACGAGCTTGAGCTTGCCGCCGCGGTGGGCAACGCTGGTGTAGGCCGACACCAGCTCGCCGACCCCCGCCGAGTCGATCGTCGTCACCGAGTGCAAGTTGAGCAGGATGTCGCGCGCGCCGCCGCCGAGCGCCACCTGCACCGCGTCGCGGATGGCGACGTCTCCCACCCCGATGGTGATCTTGCCCGAAACGTCCAGGACGACGACGTCCCCCACCTGACGCTGTCTGATGTTCATCTCCTCGTCTCCTCCTCGGCACGCGGCGCACCGGCCGCCTTGATCCGCTTGCGCAACACGACCTCGGTGCCGCCGCCGGAACCGAAGCGATACTCCACCTCGTCCATCAAGCTCCGCATGTAGAAGATCCCGCGCCCGCCGGGCCGCAGCAGGTTCTCCGGCGCCAGCGGGTCGGCGACCGCAGCGGGGTCGAAGCCCGGCCCCTCGTCGCGCACCGCCACTTCGACCTCATCGCCGTCGACGCGTACCTCGACCTCCACCTGCTTGCCGGGGTCGCTGCCGTTGCCGTGCTTGATCGCGTTCGCCACCGCCTCGCGCACCGCCAGGCCGATCCAGTGACGGTCGTCCTCGCCGAGCTCGAGCCGTTGCAGCAGGTCCTCGATCACCGCCTGCACCAGCTCGATGTTCTCGAAGCGGCTGGCTACGGCGAGGTAGGCCTCGGGCTCCACGACCGGCATAGCGTGCGGCGAGTGTAACAGCGAAGGGCGCGCGGCTACGGCAACCACGGCACTCCGCCCATCGCCAGCGCCACGCCCGCCACCGGCGCCAGCGCCTTGGCGCCGCTCGGCCACTGCTCGAGCGCCCAGGGGATGACGAAGAGCAGCTGCACGGCGTCGAAGAGGAAGTGGGCGACGATCGCCGGCCACACGTTCTGCCGCCACCACACGAGGCCGGCGAAGACGAGCGACAGCACGGTGACGCCGACGAGCATGAACGGCTGGTCGTAGGAGAGGTGGGCGAGCACGAAGAGCAGCGTCGACACGGCGATGCCGACGCGTGGCTGCAGGAGGCCGCGGAAGAAGATCTCCTCGACGACCCCCGCCGAGAGCGCCACCGAGACCTTGAGCCAGAGCGGCAGCCCGGCGAGCCACAGCACCAGCGCCGGCGGCTGCTTGGGCAGCAGGTCCTGAACGCCGAAGGTGAACATCATCGCCATCACGACGAGCAGGCAGCCGACGAGGAGCACCCAGACGAGCGGGCTCAGCAGGAGCCCGATCACCACCTCGATCAGCGGCCGTGACGGCGCGAGCCCGAGCTGGCGCAGCACCACCGTGCCGAGCGACGAGCCCTGCGGCACGCACCCGGCAAAGGCGAGCAGCAGCCACATGAAGAGGCCGAGCACGAAGATCGCGTGCAGCACGAAGAGCTGCGCCGGCGGCACCTGCGCCGGCATCGGCCCGCGCGCGAGCCCCACCTGGCCGAGCGCCGCGAAGACGCCGACGTAGAGCACGCCGGCGATCACCATCGAGCCGAGCAGCCGCCGTGCCGGCTCGCGGAAGCCGGGAGGCAGCAGCCCGCGCGCGGACATGAGCTGGTCCACCGCCGTGGCGCTGACCAACGCCAGCACCAGCGGCCCGATCAGCCGCAGCGGCTCCACTAGTGTCCCGACACCGTGGTTCGCGGCATAAGTCGGCGAGCCATTTTCGTTCGGGGCAAGGCGCGCCGACGAAGGAATACCCTGGTCGTATTTCTAGGAGGCGCAACGCCGCCCCGGGCGAAAAGGGCCGCCGAATTGTGCTGCGAAACACGGTGTCGGGACACTAGGTTGCCGCCTCGCCTTCCGGCGCCGGCGGCAGCACCAGCACCGGACAGCGGGCGTGGCGCAGCACGCTCTCGGCCGTGCTCCCCATGAAGGCGTGACGGATGCCGCTGCTGCCGTGCCGCGCCAGCACCACGAGGTCGGCGCCGATGTCGGCCGCGACGGCGACGATCTCGTGGCGCGGCCGGCCGCGCACCACCAAGCGCTCCACCTTCGCCACCGCCGGCGCGTCGGTCACCGCTCCCTGCAGCAGCTCCTCCATGTGGTGGAGCGCGCGCTCGCGCATCGACTTGTAGAACTCCTCGTTCGGGTGGTCCCAGGCGAAGAGCTCGGGGTAGGGGAAGCTGTCCTCGATCACCGTCAGCAGCGCCACCTCGGCGCGGCAGGTGCCGGCAAGCGCCAGCCCGTACACCAGCGCGCGCTGGGAGTCGTCCGAGAAATCGAGCGGGATGAGGACTTTCCTGCAGGGAAAAGGCGCGCCCATGACCCCTCCTGGCGATGCCGACAGGGCGGCCGAGCCGCCGCGGCGCGGATGCTAACAGGGTTCCTTCAGTCGGCATCCGAGGCGCATCGGAGGCGCATTGGAGCGTCGGCACCTTGACGACACCCTGTAGGGGCTTAGAATCCTCGCGCTAGCTTCCTGATCGAACAGCACAACGCAGGCGGCCCGCGTGCGCGCGGCGCGAACCCGGTTGCGGAACCCGGTCCGGGCCCCCCTCACCAGGCCACGACACCGATGCGGGGCAAACCCGCAGAGGACAAGGGGACCTCACCATGTTCGACGTTCGACCGCAGCGCTTCTCCACGCGGTGTCTCACGCTGCTCGCGCTCGCCTGCGCCTCGGTCTCCGCTGTCTGGGCCGCGCCCCGCTGGCAGCCGGAGCAGGCGGAGGAGGGGGCCGCCGCGAGCTTGCCCTCGCCGAAGACCGCGGCGCTCTTCGAGAGCGCGGCCCGCACCGACGACGGCCGCGTCCAGCTGCTCGTCGAGCTGCGGCAGCCTGCGGGCGCGGCGGCGTTCGCGCAAGCGATGAAAGCCGCCGCCCCTTCGTCCGACAAGCGACGGATCACGAGCTTCGCCGGCGACGCCTCGCGTCGCGCCGTCGCCGCGGCCCGCGCCGAGCAAGCGGCGTTCGCTCCGCAGCTACAGCGTCTCGGCGCTCGCGAGCTCTACCGCGTGGCGCGCGTCCTCAACGGCATCGCCATCGCGATCGAGCCGGGACGAGTGAAGGAGCTGCTGCGCCTCCCCGGCGTCGCCCGCGTGCTGCCGATCGAAGCCGAGTACCCGACGAACTCGACGAGCGTGCCCTTCATCGGCACGCCGGAGGTGTGGGGGAACACGACCACGCCGCCGCTGCCCTTCGCCGCCGACGGCACCGGCATCAGCATCGGCGTCATCGACACCGGCACCGACTACATGCACTCCCACTTCGCCGGCCCCGACCTCGACGGCGGCGGCCCCGGCGGGCTCGGCGACTACCAGGCCGAGTCGACGGCGACGACGAACTTCACCACCGCCGGCAGCTTCCCGACGGCGAAGGTGGTGGGCGGCACCGACTTCGCGGGCGACAACTACACCGGCTCCAACTCGCCGGTGCCCGACCCCAACCCGATGGACTGCAACGGCCACGGCAGCCACGTCTCGGGCACCGCCGCCGGCTTCGGCGTCAACGCCGATGGCAGCACCTACACCGGGCCCTGGGACAACACCGCCAACTTCCCCGCCATGCGCATCGGCCCGGGCACGGCGCCGAAGGCCTCGGTCTACGGCCTCCGCGTCTTCGGCTGCTTCGGCAGCACCGGCCTCACCACCTTCGCCATCGACTGGGCGATGGACCCCGACAACGACGACGACGTCTCCGACCACCTCGACGTCATCAACATGTCGTTGGGCAGCAACTTCGGTGGGGCGCTGAGCGCCACCGCCGTCGCCTCCGACAACGCGGCGATCGCCGGCGTCATCGTCGTCACCTCGGCCGGCAACGCCAGCGACACCTTCTTCATCAGCGGCTCGCCGGGATCGGCGTCGCACGCCATCGCCACCGCGGCTTCGGTGGACAGCGGCGTCTCCGCCGTCTCCGTGCAGGTCAACTCGCCGCCCTCGGTCGCCGGCAACTACCTCGGCGGCGCCGCCCTGTTCGGCCCGGCGCCGAGCGGGCAGACCGGGGACGGAGTGATCGCCACCGATGCGACGACCGGAAACCACCCGATCTACGGCTTGTCCTGCGGCCCATCGTCGACCGACGGGTGCTGTCCCTTCACCAATGCCGCCGCCATGGTCGGCAGGATCTGCGTCGTCGACCGCGGCACCTGCACCTTCAAGACCAAGACCGCGAACTGTCAGGCCGCGAACGGAATCGGCATCGTGGTGGTGGACAACGCCCCCGGGTCGCCGCCGCCAGGTCTCGCCGACGACCCGTTGATCCTGACGCCGATCACGATCCCCACGGAGCGCGTCACGCTGCTCGACGGCACGGCGATCAAGAACGCCATCATCGCCGGCCCGCCGGCAGTCAACATGACCATGCTGGGGACCAACGGCGGCGACACCCTCGCCAGCTTCTCCTCGCGCGGGCCGCGGCGCATCTTCGGCTCGCCGATGCGGCTCAAGCCCGACATCGCGGCTCCGGGGTCGAGCATCACTTCGGTGCAGACGGGCCACACCTGCTTCACGGCGACCTCCGGCGGCGCCAGCTGCACCGGCGCTCCGCACCCGTCGGGCTTCCAGGCCGGCAACCAGACGCTCACCATCTCCGGCACCTCGATGGCGAGCCCGCACATAGCGGGCATCCTGGCCCTCCTGCGCCAGCTCCATCCCGACTGGTCGGTCGACGAGCTCAAGGCGCTGGCGATCAACTACGCGGTCCACGACGTGACCTTGTTCCCCGGCGCCACGCCGCCGCGCTTCGGACCGTCGCGGGTCGGCGGCGGCCGCACCGACCCGGCGCAGTCGGCGCTCGGCGAGGTGATCGCCGCGGACGCCGACGTCGCCGGCGTGGTCAGCGTCGTCTTCGACCCCGAGGTCGTCGTCTCCGGCTCGGGCATGCAGACGAAGACGGTGCGGGTGACCAACAAGGGCGCCACGCAGCAGACCTACGACCTCGCCTTCGACAACGTCGTCGACTCGCCGGGCGTCGTCTTCTCGCTGCCGGACGGTCCCACGGTCACCGTCGACCCCGGCGAGTCCGAGGACGTCGACATCCTGATGACCGCCACGCCGTCGGCGATGGACCACACGCGCGATGCGTCGCTGTTCACCACCCAAGGCGTGCAGGCGAACTACGGCGACCAGCCGCGCAACTTCCTCACCGAGGAGGGCTCGTACCTCACCTTCAGCCAGAGCTCGGTGCTCAAGCTGCGGGTGCCGGTCTACATGGCGCAGCGGCCGGCGTCGACGATGTCGGCACCGGCGACGATCACCACCGGCCTGGCACCTACGGGCTCGACGACGATCCCGCTCTCGGGCGCTGACATCTGCACCGGGACGCTGGCCGCCGGGCCGACCTGCACGGGCACCTTCCCCAACGACGTCGAGTCGCTGGTGACGCCGCTCGAGCTGCAGGTCGTCTCCGGCCTCGACCCGGTGAACTCGACCGACTACGCGGACATCCAGTACGCCGGCGTCGGCTACGACCCGACCAACAACCTCCTGCTCTTCGGCGTCTCGGCGTGGGGCGACTGGTCGACCCCGAACGACGTCGCCTTCAACTTCTGCGTCGACTTGAACGAGGACGGCCTCTTCGACAAGAGCGTCTACAACAGCAACCCGGCGATCTTCGTGGCCGGCGCGTCGTTCAACGACAACTTCGTGCGCATCGTCCGCGACCTGCCGACGACGAACAACTCGATCCTCGGGACGGCCTCGTTCGTCAATGCGGTCGGGCCGTCGGTGATCGACACCGCGCTCCACCTCAACAACGTGATGTTCCTGGCGGTGACGCCGACGCAGCTCGGCTTGACGTCCGGGGACACCACGTTCCGCTGGAAGATCGTCAGCTGCCCGGCCACCAACCCCAACTGCGCGCGGACGACGACCGGCAACCGCTGCGCCCCGTCGCCGCCGTTCGCTTCGACGAGGCGAACGGGCCGTTCTTCTACAACTACAACGCGCAGGGTCTGAACTTCGGCGGCGACTGGCTCGACGAGGACCTCAACGGCAACACGATCCCGGTCACCTGGAACACCGCCAACATGACGACCAACGGGTCGTTCGGCGCCCTCCTCCTCCACCACCACAACGGCCGCGGCAACCGCGCCGAGGTGGTGCTGCTCGAGGACACGCAGACCGCCGACCTCTCGATCACCAAGGGCGTCACCGGCACGCCTGCGGTCGGCAACAACGTGACGTTCACGCTGACGGTGACCAACAACGGCCCCGAGGGGCGACCGGCGTCGAGGTGAGCGACTTCCTGCCGCCGTCCTTCGACTACGTCTCCGACTACGGCGCCGGCGCCTACGACCCCAACACCGGCCAGTGGACGGTCGGTGCGCTCGTCAACGCCGGCACCGCGACCTTGAACATCGTCGCCGAGGTCATCGCCAGCGGCGAGCTCTGCAACACCGCCACCATCACCGCCGGCACGCCGCTCGACACCATCCCGGGCAACAACCAGGCGACCGCCTGCGTCGAAGCCGCGCGCTCGGCCGACCTCCAGCTCACCGTCGTGCAGACGGCGAGCCCGGTGCAAGCCGGGGCGCCGCTCTCCTTCGCCTACACCGTGTGGAACAACGGCGTCGACGACGCCTACGCCAAGGCCACCTTCGCGCCGTCGCCGGCGATCGCCATGACGGCCTCCGGCCCCGGCAACCCCACGCGGGCACCTACACCCCTGGCAGCCCGAACACGTGGAACGTCGGCAACCTACCGGCGGGCAACAACCGCAAGCTGACGCTGACGTCGACGGCGCCCAACTGCGCCTGCTTCCTCGACGTCACCACCAGCGCCTTCAGCGACCCGGCGGTCGCCGATCCCAACCCGGCGAACAACTCCGCCGACGCCCACATCCTGGTCCTCTCGCCGGCGACGATCGACGTCTTCACCAAGACGGTCGCCGGCCAGTTCATCCCCGGCGGCACCGTGACCTACACGGTGACGATCCACAACAACGGCCCCCAGGCCCAGCAGGACGAGGCCGGTGACGAGTTCACCGACACCCTGCCGGGCACGCTGGCGCTCGTCTCGGCTGACGACAACGGCAGCCCGGGCACCATCGGCACCAGCGGCAACACCGTCACCTGGAACGGCGCCATCCCCAATGGCGGCACGCTCACCATCACCATCGTCGCCACCATCGGCGTCGGCGTGACGCCGGGGACGGTCATCAGCAACCAGGGCACGGTCAACAACGACCAGGACGGCGACTTCCAGACGCCGCCCACCGCGATCCTCACCGACGACCCGTCGGTCGGCGGCACGAACGACCCCACCGACTTCACGGTCGAGGCGGCCGGCCTCAAGATCTCGAAGACCGACAACCAAACGACCGAGGTCCCCGGCACGTCGGTCACCTACACCATCGTCGGGCACAACGACCAGCTGTTCGCCGTCACCAACGAGACGGTGAAGGACAACTTCCCCGCCATCCTCACCGGCTGCACCTGGACCTGCGTGGCGAGCGCCGGCTCGGACTGCGACAACACCGCGGCCGGCACCGGCGCCTCGGGCTCGGGTCACATCAACGAGCACGACATCAACCTGGCGGCGAACGGGACGGTCACCTACACCGCGACCTGCACCATCTCGCCCTCCGCCACCGGCACGCTGAGCAACACCGCCAAGATCCACGAAACCGGTCCGCCGATCACCGCCACCGACGTCGACACCCTGACGCCG
>CAWJWP010000026.1:0-65101 GCA_963846495.1 Thermoanaerobaculia bacterium
TGGCCGAACGGCATAAAAGCGAAGGGCGAAGTCCGCAACCATTTCCATCATGTGATCGACGTCGCTCCGACGATCCTCGAAGCCGCCAAACTGCCGTATCCGGCGTTCGTCCACGGCATCCAGCAGGCGCCGATGGAAGGCTTCAGCATGCTGTATGCGTTCAACGACGCCAAGGCTGCCGAGCGGCACGAAACCCAGTACTTCGAGATGTTCTGCAACCGCGGCATCTATCACAAGGGATGGACGGCGGTGACTCGGCACGGCGTTCCCTGGACGGGTGCTTACAAGCGCGCTTTCGACGACGATGTCTGGGAGCTGTACGACACCAACAAGGACTGGACGCAGGCACACGATCTCGCGAAGGAGAATCCAAAAAAACTTGCTGAGCTGCAGCGGCTCTTTCTCATTGAGGCGGGCAAATACAGCGCTCTACCGCTCGACGACCGGACGTTCGAGAGATTCAACCCGGATCTCGCCGGACGCCCACAGCTGATCAAAGGCAAGTGCCAGATTCTGTTCGGTGGCATGGGGCGACTTTCGGAAAACTCGGTCCTATCGATCAAGAACAAGTCCTACTCGATCACCGCTGACGTCGACGTGCCGCAATCCGGCGCCGAAGGCGTGATCGTTGCCCAGGGCGGCAACACCAACGGCTGGAGCCTGTACGCGAAGGGCGGCAAGGTCAAGTATTGCTACAACTTCTTCGGCATCAATGTGAGCTTCGTCGAAGCAACCCAGCCGATCCCGGCGGGCCATCACCAGGTGCGCATGGAGTTCAAATATGACGGTGGCGGTCTCGGCAAGGGCGGCGAGGTCATGCTCTACGTCGACGGCAAGCAGGTGGGACAGGGCCGCGTCGAGCAGACCGTGCCTATGGCGTTCTCCGCCGACGAGACGTGCGATGTAGGCAAGGAAGCCGGTTCCCCCGTATCGCCGGACTACGGACCGGAGCACAACGCCTTCAGCGGTGAGGTGAACTGGGTGCAGATCGACCTTGAGAAGGACGATCACGACCACATGATCTCGCCGGAAGAGCGCTTCAAGTTCGCGATGGCGCGGCAGTGAGAAGAGAGATAACTGTCGAGGGAGGAGTGTGGAGGGTTGAAGGCAAGAACTGAGTAGCGAATGTCGAGTCCGTCTTCCGTGTATTTCACTCGTCACTCGCCACCCGACACCTCTACTGATATCGCGCGAAGAACGGCTCCGCGTGGAGAGCGCAAGACTAGGAAAAGAGTCATCAAAGTACAGTGAAGAGAAATTCAATTGAGGTAACCAGAGGAGGTTTTATGAAACCATTTCAGAATATCACCGTATGTTTGTTCGTGTTGGTCGTTGCTGCCGGGTGCGCGTCAACGAAGGTCACCGACCGCGAGATGCTCGTAACGGAAAAACTCCCCCGACCTGATCAGATCCTGGTTTACGACTTCGTCGCCACGCCAACCGACGTTCCCGCCGAATCAGCGGTTGCCCAGCACGCTAGCGTGCAGCAAACACCGCAAACCGCTGAGCAGATCGAGACTGGTCGCCGAGTGGGCGCTGAAATAGCGACGCACCTGGTTCAGGAGATCCGCAGTATGGGTTTGCCCGCAGAGCGGGCTTCCAGTCCGACGAAGCCGCGGATCAACGACATCCTGATCCGGGGCTATCTCCTGTCGGTTCAGGAGGGCAGCGCCGTGGAACGGATGGCGATCGGCTTCGGCGCCGGCGGGTCGGATTTGAGCGTGGCAGTGGAAGGCTACCAAATGACGGCTCAGGGCCCGCGCAAGCTCGGATCCGCGAAGGTGCAAGCCGGCGGCGCTAGGGGGCCAGGTGCCGCTGTGCCGCTTGGCGTCGCCATTGCCACGGGAAACCCGATAGGCCTGATCGTGAGTAGCGGGATAAAGGTTTACGGAGAGGCGAGCGGCCGCAGCAAGATCGAAGGTAGGGCCGACCAGACGGCGAAGCAAATCGGCGAGCAGCTCAAGACCAGATTCCAGCAACAAGGGTGGATCAGGTGAGGAGTGTCGGATCAGGGATCGCGTCGAGCGCACTGTGCCGATGATCTCTCCGCCGACCAAACCACCGACATCGGTGCGAGGCCGGCACGCCGGTCACTCCCGATTACGACCGACACGGCAGCATTTTCAGCGGCAAGATTAACTGGGTGCAGATTGATCTTGGCAGAGACGACGCCGATCAGATGATCTCGCCCGAAGAACGGCGGCGCGGCGCGATGGCGCGACAATGAAGAGAGGGACGAGTGTCGAGCGACGAGTGGTGAAAAAGGGTGGAGAGAAGGGACGAGTGTCGGATGAAAGTGATCAAGACGGCATCATACAGGGAACCATTTGCCGGCTATGTCGGCGATAGATGCGGAAGTCGGAATCGGTGGTGAGAATGACAGGGTCGGGAAGCGTTTCAGTCATGCGCACGAGGCAGGCGTCGGCGAGGCTCATGGGCACGTCTGCGTATTTCTGCAAGAGCTTGAGCACTGACTCTACGTCGTTGTCCAGGTCGAATGCGACAATTAGGGCCCGGCGGCGAAGCAGCGCGCTAAGCGTAGGCGCGCCGCGCGCGCCGAGAAGGTGGAAGGCCTCAGACAGGACGGCTTCGCAGGTGCGCCAGGGTGGAGAGTGGCCAGGCGCTTGGATCACCGCCCACCGGTGATGGGAGTCGCGGCGGCTAAGCAAAGCTACTAGAAAGCCTGCGTCAACGAGCACGTTTCTGGCCATAGCCCGTGGCTTTCAAGTATCGCTTCTTTCGTGCGCTCAGGTCGGCCGGCAAGCCGTCGACCGAGCCGATGAGATCGGCAATGGCGTCAAGCGGCGTGGGCTGACGTCCTTTGGGTCGAGCGGGGCGCTGCAAGCGTTCGCGGACGATATCGGACTTCGAACATCCGCGCCCGCGCGATTCCACCTCGATCTCGGCTACGAGCGGCTCCGGCAGTCGCACGGTTAAAGTTTTCATATGCTCAGTGTATTATGCTGCTGCCAGGCATGCAAGACAGGAAGTGTCGAGGGTCGAGTGGCGGAAGAAGGGACGAGTGTCGAGGGTCGAGGGGACAGAAACGATCGAGAGAAGTCGCAGGGTAGTCAGGAAGCAAAAGTGTTCAAGAGTCAAAGGGTGAAAGAGTAAAAGTCGTCAAAGATTAGCGAAGTCGTGATCGTGTAGACTCTTTAACTTTTTTACTTTTGCACTCTTTTACTTTTGTATTTCAATACCACTAACGACAAAGGAGAAAACATATGGCTAATGAAACAGATAACCTTTCCCGTTCTCATCTTCCGATGCCGAACACCGGAAAAAAGGGCCTGATCACGTTCGATGCGAAGGATCCGGCCTCAAAGTTCCCTCCGATCGAGCGATTGCGCCCACCCGAGGGTGCTCCCAACGTTCTGATTATTTTGATTGACGACGTCGGCTTCGGCGCAACGAGCGCCTTTGGCGGGCCCTGCCAAACTGCGGCGATGGAAAAACTGGCAGCGGGTGGGCTGAAGCTCACCCGCTTCCACACCACCGCCCTCTGCTCGCCCACTCGCCAAGCGTTGCTGACCGGCCGCAACCACCACTCCGTTGGCATGGGCGGCATCACCGAGATTGCCACCGGCGCGCCGGGCTACTGCTCGGTGCTGCCCAACTCCATGTCGCCGCTGGCGAGAACGCTGAAACTCAATGGCTACTCCACCGCGCAATTCGGCAAGTGCCACGAAGTGCCGGTCTGGGAGACGAGCCTGGCCGGCCCGTTCGACGCCTGGCCCACCGGCGGCGGCGGCTTCGAATACTTCTACGGATTCATCGGCGGCGAGGCCAACCAGTGGTACCCGACGCTATACGAGGGCACCACGCCGGTGGAGCCGGAGAAGACGCCCGAAGAGGGCTACCACCTGATGGAGGACATGACCGACAAGGCGATTGCCTGGATCGGACAGCAGAAAAGTCTTGCTCCCGATAAACCGTTCTTCATCTACTTCGCGCCCGGCGCGACGCACGCGCCCCACCATGTACCTAAGGAGTGGACCGACAAATACGAGGGCAAGTTCGATCAAGGCTGGGACAAGCTGCGCGAAGAGACTTTTGCCCGGCAGAAGAAGTTGGGCGTCATCCCGTCGGACTGCCAGCTCACGGCACGTCACAAAGAGATCCCCGCGTGGGACGAGATGCCCGAAGGGTTCAAGCCGGTGCTGCGCCGCGAGATGGAGGTGTATGCGGGCTTCATGGAGTACACCGATCACCATGTGGGCCGGCTATTCGACTCACTGACCAAGCTGGGCATCGCCGACAATACGCTCATCTACTACATCGCCGGCGACAACGGCGCCTCCGCCGAGGGATCGCTCAACGGTTGTTTCAACGAGATGAGCTACTTCAACGGTCTGCAGGCGCTCGAGACGCCTGAGTACCTCACGGCTCGCATCGACAAGCTCGGCGGGCCTGAGTCCTACAATCATTACGCGGTGGGTTGGGCGCATGCGATGAATACACCCTATCAGTGGACCAAGCAGGTCGCATCGCACTGGGGCGGGACGCGCAACGGAACCGTAGTCCACTGGCCAAAGGGCATCAAGGCCAAGGGCGAGATCCGCTCGCAGTTCTCGCACGTCATCGACGTCGCGCATACCATACTTGAGGCGGCGGGGATACCCGAACCGCTGTCGGTGAACGGCATTGCGCAGTCGCCGATTGAAGGCGTCAGCATGCTCTATGCATTCAACGAGGCTAAGGCGGCGGAGCGGCACCAGACGCAGTACTTCGAGATGTTTGGCAACCGCGGCATCTACCATCAAGGTTGGACCGCTGTGACGCGGCACACGTATCCTTGGTCCAAGGAAAAGCCGCCAGCGCTCGATGATGATGTCTGGGAACTCTATGACACCAACAAGGACTGGAGCCAGTCGAAGAACCTCGCCAAGGAAATGCCGGACAAGCTCCGCGAGCTGCAGCGCCTCTGGCTGATTGAGGCGACGCGCTACAACGTGTTGCCCATCGATGATCGGTTGCTCGAGAGAATCAATCCGGACCTCGCCGGCCGCCCGGTGCTGGTCGAAGGAAAGACCCAAGTTCTCTTTGGCGGCATGGGTCACCTGTCGGAGAACTGCGTCCTGAGCATCAAGAACAAGTCGCACTCCATCACGGCCGAGATCGTGGTCCCGGAGAAGGGGGCCGAGGGCGTCATCATTGCCCAGGGAGCGAACATCGGCGGCTGGAGCCTTTACGCCAAAGGCGGCAAGCTCAAATACTGTTACAACTGGGGCGGCTTCAAGCACTTCATGGTCGAAGCGACCACGCCGATTCCAGCCGGCGAGCATCAGGTGCGAATGGAGTTCGCCTACGCCGGCGGCGGCGTGGGCAAGGGTGGCAAAGTGACGCTGTACACCGATGGCAAGAAGGTCGGCGAGGGCGACATCGAAGCCACGTTGGCGAACGTCTTCTCTGCCGACGACGGGTGCGATGTCGGCGAGGATACAGGCGCTCCGGTCTCTCCGGATTACGGTCCGCAGGGCAACGCCTTCAACGGCAAAGTCAAAGGGGTGCAGCTCGCGATCGCCGACGCCCCGGAAAACTCGGACCATCTGGTCTCGCCGCAGGAAGCGGTCCGCATCGCCATGGCGCGGCAGTAGAAAAAGGAGTGCGGAGTGTCGAGGGTCGAGTGAAAAACTATCTGCCTTAGATGACGACGGCTGGGAACTTTACGGCGGCAGCGAGGACTGGGCGCAGGAACGAGGAAAGTTGTGGCTCAACGCAAAAAGATGAAAGTAGCTGAGCAGATTTAATTAAGGAGACCACGATTATGAAAAACGGCACGCTAAGCGAGCAGGACGCCTACGAGATTGGCGTCGAGGCTTACATCTACCTCTACCCGCTGGCGCTGATGGACGCGACGAGACGTCAAACCACCAACGTCGAAGCAGGGAAGACCTTCGGCCGCGGGCCGATGAATGCTTTCACCCATGTGCCAACATTTCCCCCGGCCGACTTTCGCGATGTCGTGCGGCCGAACTTCGATACGCTCTACTCCGTTGCCTGGCTCGATCTTAAAAAAGAGCCGATGGTAGTTGCGGCTCCGGACACTCAGGGCCGCTACTACATGTTGCCCATGCTCGACATGTGGACAGACGTGTTTGCATGCCCCGGCAAACGCACCACGGGCACCGCCGCGAGCCGTTTCGCTGTCGTGCCGCCGGGTTGGCACGGGAAGCTTTCCGAAGACGTACAGTGCATCGATGCGCCCACGCCGTACGTGTGGATCATCGGCCGTACTCAGACTAACGGTGCCAAGGATTATGAGGCCGTCCATAAAGTCCAGCAGGGCTACTCGGTCACGCCCTTATCTCAACTGGGCAAGGTTCCGCAGCCGGTCACGGCGACGATTGATCCGACGGTCGATATGAAGACGCCGCCGATGACCCACATTGATACGATGGATGCGGGTAAGTATTTCGCGTACACCGCGGAACTCATGAAGGTCAACCCGCCGCATATCACCGACCAGCCGATCATCGCGCGGATGCGGCAAATCGGGATGGAGCCCGGAAAGTCCTTTGACCTCGGGTCAGCTGATGCTGCTGTCAAGCGTGCGTTGGAACGCGCCGCACCGGATGGTCTCAAGGCCATGCGGGCGAAGATCCCAACGCTTGCCCGCGTCGTGAACGGCTGGCAGATGAACACAGACACGGTGGGCGTGTACGGCAACTACTACCTAAAGCGGGCATGTGTCGCTCTGTTTGGTCTCGGCGCCAACTTGCCGGAGGACGCGGTATATCCGCTGAACATCGGCGACGCGGACGGCAAGCCGCTGACGGGAGCCAACAAGTACGCGCTGCACTTCGCCAAGAACGAGATTCCGCCGGCGAGAGCCTTCTGGTCGGTGACGTTATACGACGAACACGGCTTCCCGACGGCCAATGATCTCAAGCGAAATGCCATTGGCGATCGCGATGCTCTCAAGTTCAACGTGGATGACTCGCTGCATCTCTACTTTCAGCACGCGTCGCCTGGAACCGAGAAGGAGTCAAACTGGTTGCCGGCACCAGCGGGAGACTTCAACCTGACGATGCGAGTGTATTCACCCAAAGGTGAAGTGACTGACGGTCAGTGGGCGCCACCGCCGGTGCAGCGACTTTCCGTAGGGCTTCTTGCGAAACGTACTCGGCCAATGGCGCAAGGCTTACCGGCAGACATGTAACGATTTGCATCCAACTGACCGTCGACGGGCAATGAGTTCAGTGACGAGGTCACTGGCTCGAAATCGACTTGGAGAAGGGTGACCACGATCATCTGATCTCGCCGCAGAAGCGCCCTCCGGATCGCGATGGCGCGGCAGTAGAACGAGGCGTTGAGCGTTGATTTCATCGCTGCCGGCCGCGGGCTTGCGCGTGGCACCGCGCCGGCCTCGTGCACCGCGACTTCAAGCGCAGGACCGTCTCGTCGGCGAAGGCCGCGAGGTCAAGGTGCTCGACTTCGGCCTGGCGCGCGCCAAGGACTTCGCCGAGCGCGACGCCAGCGACGTCAAGACGATCGAGCTGGCGCCGGTGCCGGCGCAGCGGCTGCTCGACGTACGGCTGACCGCTGCCGGCACCGTCTCCGGCACGCTCCCCTACATGCCGCTCGAGCAGCTGCTCGGCGACGCGGCAGACGCGCGCGCCGACCAGTTCAGCTTCTGCGTCGCGCTCTACGAAGCGCTCTACGGCGTGCGGCCGTTCCCCGGGGAGACGACCGACGAGCTCGTCGCCTCGATCGTCAGCAACGAGGGCGTCGAGCCGCCGGCGACGCGCGGGCCCGGCGCGTCTTCGCGACGGGCCGGATTGGCTAACCGAGTGCCGCGCTACGTGCGCAAGGCACTGCGGCGCGGCCTAGGCCGCTTGCCCGGCGACCGCTTCGCGTCAATGGACGAGCTGATCGCGGCGCTCCGGCGCGACGCCGTGCGCGCCTGGTCGCGCCGGCTCGCCGTCGCTGCCGGCGTGCTGCTGCTCGTCTCCGCCGCAGTCGTCGGCGCCCTGGCGATCCGCCAGCGCGCGCAGCTCTGCCGCGGCGGCGAGCGGCACGTTGCCGGCGTCTGGGACGACGGCGCGAAGGAAGCGACGCGCCGCGCCTTCCTCTCGACCAAGCTGCCCTTCGCCGAGGAAGCGTGGCGGCTCTCCTCCACCGGCCTCGACCGCTACGCCACGGCGTGGACGGCGATGCACCGCGACGCCTGCGAGGCGACGCAGCTGCGCGGCGAGCAGTCGGCGCGGGTGCTCGACTTGCGCATGAGCTGCCTCAACAGCGACCTCGAGCACGTGCGCGCGCTGGCGCAGGCCTTCGCCGCGGCGGACGAGCCCGTCGTGCGCAAGGCCGCCGCCGCGGTCGAAGGCCTGCCGCCGCTCGCCGACTGCGCCGACGTGCGGGCGTTGACGGGATTGCCGCAACCGCCGAAGGAGGCGCGGTCCCAGGTGGAAGCGCTGCGAGCCGAGCTCGCGCGTGCGTCAGCGCTGTATGACCTGGGCCGGTACCCGGATTCGCGGGCCATCGCCGAGCGCGTCGCCGCGACGGCCAACGTCGTCGGCTACCGGCCGCTCCACGCCGAAGCGCTGCTCGCACAAGCCGAGGCACAACGTCGCAGCGCCACGGATTTCGCCGCGACCGCCGCGTTGCTCGGCGAGGCGGCCTGGGCCGGTGTGGCCAGCCGGCACGACGCCGTCGCGTTGCGGGCGAGCAGCACGCTGGTCGGGCTCATCGGTGGCAATCAGGAGGACCGGGCGGGCGCCGAGCCGTGGCTGCGGCTGGCGCGAGCGGTGATCGAGCGCAACGACTCGCCGCCGATGTGGAGGGCCGTGCTGGCCGACGACCTCGGCCGCGTCGCCATCGCGGCGGGCGACTTCGACGAAGCGATCGGCGAGCTGCGAACGGCGCTCAGCCTTCGCGAGCGCGCCGGCGCGCCGGCGACGTTGCGCGCCGACACCGTGATGCTGCTGGGGGCGGCGATGCTCTACAGCGGCCGCGCCGCCGAGGGACTGCCGCACCTCCGGCAGGTTTACGAGCTGCGCCGGAAGGTGCTTGGAGAGCTGCATCCGGACCTCGCTTCGGCAGCCAACAACGTCGGCGCCGCGGCGCTCGTCGTCGGCGACTATCCGACCGCGATCGAGTTCATCCGGCGTGGGCTCGATCTCAAGCGGCGCATCCTCGGCCCCGACCACCTCGAGCTCGCCACCTCGCTCAACAACCTCGCTGAGGCGCTCCGCCTCGCCGGCCGCTTCGACGAGGCCGAGCCGCTCTACCAGGAAGCGATGACGTTGCAACGCCGCGCCTACGGCGACGAGCACCCCAACGTCGCCGAGGTGCTCGACGGCCTCGGCGCGATGGAGAACGACCGCGGGCGGCCGGACGGCGGCGCTCGCCTACCACCTGCGCGCGCAGGCGATCCGCGAGAAGAAGCACGGGCTCTCGCACGTGCGGCTCGCCTACCCGCTGACCGGCGAGGGCAAGGCGCTCCTGGCGCTCGGCCGCGCGCGCGAGGCGCTGCCGCTGCTCGAGCGGGCGCTGCTGCTGCGCGCCAAGGACGCCGACCCCATCGACGTCGCCGAGACCCGCTTCGCGCTCGCCCGCGCGCTGGTGGAGACCCGCGGCGATCTGACGCGCGCGCGAGCGCTCGCCGAGGCGGCCGCCGCAGCGTACGGGGAGACCGGCGAGGGCTATCCGCGCCAGCGCGCCGAGATCGCCTCCTGGCTCGCCGAGCGCGGTTGGACGCCGCAGGTGCCGGCCAAGAGCTGAGGCGCGCGGCGCGCCGCGTTGCTCGCCGCGCGCTCCGCCGCCGCGCCGCTACTTCGCCAGCAGCTCGACCTGCAGCTCGACCTCGTCCTGGTTGCGCACCGTGTTGCCGAAGCTGTAGGGCGTGATGCCGAAGTCGCTCTGGCGGAAACGGAAGCTGCCGTTGGCGTGCAGGTACTCGCCGCGCTGGTCGATCGTGGCGGCGAAAGTCACCTCGCGCGACACGCCGTGCAGGGTGAAGGTGCCGTTGATGCGCAGCTTCCCGTCGCCGGCACTGTCGACACGCTTCGAGCGGAAGGTGATGGTCGGGAACTTGGCGACGTCGAGCTGCTGCGGCCCGCTCATCGTGCGCTGGATGCTGCGCCGGTCGACGTCCTTGATCAGCGGCATGTCGAAGCGGCGGCGGATGTTCGGCTCGTCCATGACCAGGCCGTCGGCGGCGACGGTCACCTCGACCGACGACGCGTTGGGCTGCGCCGGGTCCCAGCGCACGGTGCCGGAGAGCTTGGTGGCGCGCGCCACGTGGTCGTGCGCGAACACCGAGCCGGGGCCCTCCTTCCAGATCCGCAGCACCAACACGCTGCGCGTGCCGTCGACCGTGAGCTGCTTGGCGCTGGCCGGCGGCGCGGCGCAGAGGGCGATCAGGAGGGCGGCGAAGAGTGGCGAGGAGGCTCGGCTCATTGGCACCTCGACCGGGTGAGTGCAGTGTTCGGCTACGGCGGTTCAGCTCGGCGTCGGCGTCGCTCCTACATCGGCGGCCGGCGCCGCACCCACGCTACAACGCCGCGGCCACCTGCGCCGCCAAGTGCTCGCCGATGGGCAGGCACGAGGTCGCCGCGGGCGAAGGCGCGTTGAGCACGTGGAGCGAGCGCTCGCCGCTCAATACGAGAAAGTCGTCGACCAGGTTGCCGTCGCGGTCGACCGCCTGCGCCCGCACCCCCGCCGGCGCCGGCAGCAGGTCGGCGCGCGCGAGCGCCGGCACCAGGCGCCGCGCCTCAGCGAGGAAGCGCCGCTTGCTGGTCGCGCGCAGGAGCTCGGCGACGCCCTTGCCGCCGAGACGGCGAGCGAGGCGCCAGAAGCCGCCGAAGGCGAGCACCTCGGCGCCGTCGCGCAGCGACAGGTCGCGGCGGCGGTAGCCCTCGCGGCGGCCGGCGAGCACGGCGTTGGGGCCGGCCCACACCTCGCCGTCGACGGTGCGGTGGAGGTGGACGCCGAGGAAGGGCACCGCGGGGTCGGGCAGCGGGTAGACGAGGTGGCGCACCAGCGAGCGCGCGCCGTCGCGCAGCCGGTAGTACTCGCCGCGGAAGGGAACGATGCGCACGGGAGGCTCGACCCCCGCCCAGCGCGCGATGCGGTCGCAGAAGAGGCCGCCGCAGTTGACGAGGAAGCGGGCGTCGAGCGGGCCCGCGCTGGTGTCGAGGCGCAGCCCGCCGGGTGCGGGCGACACGCCGCGCACCTCGACGCCGCGACGGATCTCGACGGCTGTGCTCGCAAGGTCGTCGGCGAACGAGCGCGCGACGGCGCCGTAGTCGGCGATCCCGGTGCAGGGCACGAGGAGCGCCGCCTCGCCGCGCACGTGCGGCTCGCGCTCGGCGAGCGCTGGCTTGTCGAGCCAGTCGGTCTCGACCTCGTTCTCCGCCGCGCGCGCCTGCAGCGCGGCGAGCCGCGGTAGCTCGGCGGCGCTCGTCGCCACCACCACCTTGCCGCACACCTCGTGGCGGATGCCGCGCTCGGCGCAGAGCGCAAGCAGGCGCTCGCGTCCCTCGCGGGTGAAGCGCGCCTTCAGGCTGCCCGGCTTGTAATAGAGGCCCGAGTGCAGGATGCCGCTGTTGCGGCCGCTCTGGTGAGTGGCGAGCCGCTGCTCCTTCTCGAGCAGCACGAGCGGCGCATCGGGCAACGCCGCGCGCAGGGCGCGCGCGGTGGAGAGGCCGACGAGACCGCCGCCGACGACGACGATGGGAAGCTCGCTCACGTGGCGCGCGAGCGTAGCGCAGGTACTACAGCGACCGTGACGCGCGCCCGCGAGCCGCCGCTCGGCGTTGTCATCGCGAGGAGCGCAGCGACGAAGCGATCTCGACGCACCAAGATCGAGATCGCTTCGCTGCGCTCACGATGTCGGGTGTAGCTGCCGGCTGCTAAGCTGCCCGCCCGATGACGAGCTATCGCAGCGGCGTCTCGGCCTCAGCCGACGACAGCGGCGCGGTCGGCATCCTCGTCGCCCACCTCGGCACCCCCGACGCGCCCACCGCACCGGCGCTGCGCCGCTACCTGCGCCAGTTCCTCTCCGACCCGCGCGTCATCGAGCTGCCGCGCTGGAAGTGGCTGCCCATCCTCCACCTCTTCGTGCTCACCACGCGGCCGAAGAAGTCGGCGGCGCTCTACCAGAAGATCTGGACCCCCGAGGGCTCGCCGCTCCTCGTGCTGACGCGCAAGCTCGCGGCCGCGATCGGTGACGCGCTGCGCGCGCGCGTCGCCGAGCCGCTGCACGTCGCCGTCGGCATGCGCTACGGCAACCCGTCGATGGCGAGCGCCCTCCACGAGCTCGCCGAGCGCGGCTGCCGACCGCATCCTCGTCTTCCCGCACTACCCGCAGTACTCGGGCACGACGACCGGCTCGACCTTCGACGCCCTCTTCGACGAGCTGCGCACCTGGCGCCGCATGCCCGAGCTGCGCACCATCGCCGACTACCACGACGACCGCGGCTACGTGCGCGCGCTGGCGGCGAGCATCCGCGACAGCTGGCAAGCAGCGCGGCCGGGCGGCGCAGCTCCTCCTCACCTTCCACGGCATCCCGCGCCGCTACGTCGACGGCGGCGACCCCTACTACGCGCACTGCATGCGAGACGGCGCGGCTCGTCGCCGCGGAGCTCGGCATCGGCGAGCGCGACTACCAGGTGACCTTCCAGTCGCTCTTCGGCAAGGAAGAGTGGCTGCGCCCCTACACCGACGAGACGATGAAGCGGCTCGGCAGCGAGCGCCTGCCGAGCGTCGACGTCGTCTGCCCCGGCTTCTCCGTCGACTGCCTCGAGACCCTCGAAGAGATCGACGGCCTCAACCGCGAATTCTTCACCCACGCCGGCGGCGGCGACTACCGCTACGTCCCCTGCCTCAACGACCGCCCCGACCACGTCGCCGCGCTCGCCGACGTCGCCCTGCGCCACCTCGGCGGCTGGGTGACGCCGGTGCTCGGCGGTGAGCGCCGCGCGGGCGAACGAGCCGCAGCCGACGCTCGCTGCGCGCTAACGACAGGCCGGCGCCGTCGGCGACGACGGGACGCGGGCTCGATGCGCTGGTGACGAGCGCTTGCTGATCCGAAGAACCAGCCTCAGATGATCCCGCTCTTGCGGCCGCACATGGGGTCTGATGTCGGGCAAATTTCCCAATGGGAATTGCTTCCCAGGGAATGAAAAGTGGCCCACGAGCGAGAACGATGGCTTCCTCGTCTTGGCTATGAAGGCCTGGTACGCGGTCGAGATCATGGTCATCAACCTGCAGGGCATGATTACGGAGTGCATCCCGCGGCACGAATGAACACGATTACTGCCCGGGGGCAGATTGATCGTTCGAGCGGAGAGCATTCGACCGTCGTCGCAAGTGCCCTTGAAGGCTGGTATGATCCGATACAACCGGTCGCACCTTCGGATAGCTCGCCGAAGAACTCTGGAAGGCGCTTCCGGAACTAGTGCGCGCCTCATGTTTCTCATGCCATGCGCGGTCTAGTGGCTGAAAGCTTGTCCTTGCTCATAGTTTCGCCGTTCAGCGCGGTTGGCTCGTCGCGCGTTGATGATGCGAATCGTTTCTTCCGACTCGCTGAATGAAATGACGACTAGCGTACCCTGCTCCGTAAGACCCATGAGGATAGAACGCTCTTCGTCGATCGAGTGTTCGGGGTCGGGAATCGAGACTGAGAACGGTCCCCAAGGCTGTCTCCGCTTCGGAAAGGAGATCCCGTGGCGAGTTCGAGGCGGCCTTCTGTCGGCAAGGAGATCCGTGTTGCGAAGGTTCGAGGCGGCCTTCGCCGGATCGCGGCGAATCGAAGTCCACATACCGAACTGTAGCGCGGCCCCTCGAGAGCGGCCGACGTCATCGTCGGCGCTAAACGGCGCTAAAACCCGCGGGCGCGCTCTCGATAGAGACAGACGTCGTAGCCGGCAGCGTCAGCCAGTCGAGTAGCGCTCCGACTTCGGGCAGGCAGGCGAGCTGCGGGCAGCCGCGCAGCTCGGTCTCGGGCTGGGCGCCGCAGAGGACGGCGATGGCGTCGACGCCGGCGTTCTTCGCCATCTCGAGGTCCCACCGGGTGTCGCCCACCATCAGCGTCTGCGCCGGGGTCGTGCCCAGCTCGTCCATCAGCTCGAGGAGCATCGCCGGGCTTGGCTTTGGGCGGGCACTCGTCGAGGGTGCGCGAGGCTTGGAAGAAGCTGCCGAGGCCGGTGCGCTCGAAGTCGCGGACGAGGCCGCGGCGGCTCTTGGCGGTGGCGACGGCGAGCAGCGTTCCCGCTTCAGTGAGTCGCTCGAGCGTCGCGACGGCCGAGGGAAAGGGATCGTGGCGGGCGTGCCAGGTCTCGACCCAGTGGTGGCGGTAGCGGTCGAGGATGGTCGCGCGCCGCTCGCGGGCGAGCGCCGGGTAGAAGCGGTCGAAGCTTTCGTCGAGGCCGAGCCCGATGGAGCCGCGCAGGACTTCGACGGGCGGGGCCTCGACTCCTGCGTCCTGGAGCGCCGCTTCGGTGCAGGCGACGATCGAGCCGATCGAGTCGATCAGCGTGCCGTCCCAGTCGAAGACGACGAGGCGGTAGGCGCGGCGAGGCTCGCTCATCGCGCGCGAGTGTACGCGCTTCTTACTGCGCGCTCGGCGCTGTCGCGCCCGCCGCTCCACCCGTCGCCGGCGTCGGCGCCGGCTGCGCGGCGCCGCCCTGGCGCGCGAAGGGCAGCGCCTGGCCGAGCTTCCTCGCGATGCGGTCCTGGATCCAGTGAGCGTCCCACCACTCGACCGGCGTCACCGGCAGGCCGCGAATCAAGGTCGCGAAGTGCAGGTGGTCGCCGCCGGCGAGTCCGGTGGCGCCGGAGCGGCCGACTGACGAGCCGCGTTCCACCGTCTGCCCCGGCTGCACGCCGATCGACGACAGGTGCGAGTAGAGGCTCATCAGCCCGTGGCCATGGTCGAGGATGACGGTGTTGCCGTAGATGCCGAAGTAGTCGGCGAGCATGACGACGCCGCGGTTGGCCGCCGGCACCGGCGCGTGCTGGGTCGAGGCGAGGTCGAAGCCGAGGTGGGTCTGGTGGTCGACCACCTTGTCGTTGTACTGGTAGGTGCGGCGCGCCGCGAAGCGCTCCATCACCTGGCCGCCGGGGAAGGGCAGGAAGGCCTGGTTCCAGAGGAACTCGGGGCGGCTCTTGCTGCCCAGCTCGAGCAGCTCCTGGTCGTTCTTGCGGCGCAGGTCGCCGTTGATCTTGAGATAGGTCGCGAGCAGGTCGTCGGTCGCCTCGACGTCGGGGCGGTGCTGGCTGATCTCGGGCACGACCTTCTGCAGGAAGGGCTCGGTGAGCTTGATCTCGGCCTCGCCCACCGCGCGCGGCGTCCAGCGCTCGACGAAGCCGAGCTTCGCCTGGTTGCCGAGCGCGTCCTCGGCGACGAGCTTGATGCCGTCGGACGTCGTCATGTCGTACGGGATGCCGAAGATGACGAAGAACTCGCCGTCCTTGCCGGGCAGCGGCGCGCCGGGGAAGAAATACTTGCCCGACTCGACGCCATGCCGCACCGCCGCCTTGTCGACGCGGTAGACGACGGCCTCGGAGCCGCCCTGCGCCGCGTAGGTTTGCGTCGAGAGCAGGTTGAGCGACGGCGGGAAGACGCGCACCGGCAGCTTCTTCTCCTCGACGACCGGGCCGGGATGGCGCAGGATGCCGCCGGCGCGAGCGGCTTCGACGCGCAGCACCGCTTCGCCGTTGCGCAGCCAGGGCTGCTTCTTCTTGCCCAGCTCGACCTGCAGCGTGCGCTCCGGCGTGCGGTCGCCCCACACCATCCAGAGCGGGCGCGTCGGGTGGCTCTCCTCGGCGAGGACTTCTTCCTTACCGTTCTGCGACAGCACGACGCGCACGCCGGCGACGCCGCGCGCGCCCTCGCGCACCGTGATCGTGACCGGCACGCGCTGGCCGATGCCGGGCGCCGCGGTCTTCACCTCGAGCTTGGGCGAGGGACCCCAACCGAACAGCGAGACGATGCCGGCGATCGCCGCCACCGCGATGATGAGCAACAAGAGGAGCCGCAGGCCGGGCCCCATTCTCCGCGTCGTACGCACTCGGATCTCCTTTCGCGCCCCGCTCCCCGCGAGCCTGGGGAAGGCCCGCGACCCGAGAGCGCGCAGCATAGCGGCCCCGTGCAAGGGGGCTGGGAACGGCCTGCTAGTGGCGTGCCAAAGGTCAGGCGCGAGTCGCGACGAGCGGCGGCAGCGGGCAGCCGAGCGCGTCGGCGACGGCGCGCAGCAGCTCGCCTTCGGCGCCCGAGACGACGCCGTCGCAGGCGACCGTCGCCGCGCAGGCCGTGACGACGTCGCGCAGCCGCGCGGGCGCGACGCCGGCGAGGGCGGCGAGCGCGCCGTCGAGCTTGCCGAAGGTGCACTCGGCGCGCGGCAGCAGTGCGAGGTTGGGCGGCGCTTGCTCGCCGAGGGCCGCGACGCCGGCCGCGAAGGCGGCTTCGACGGCGGCTGCGTCCTCGCTGCCGGCGTGCGCCAGCGTCGAGAGCAGAAGCGAGAGCGGCGCGCCGAGCTGACGCAGCGCGTAGGTGGTGACGCGCGCCGCGGCCTGCTTGGGCGCGAACCAGGGATCGAGGTGGCGCAGCAGCACGCGGTGGAGCGCCCACTCGAAGGGCGACAGCCGCCGGTCGGCGCGCACGAGCTCGTCCATCAGCGCGCGGAAGGCGGCGTATTGCTGCGGCGAGAGCCGCCGCAGCGCCGGCACCGCGAGGTCGACGAGCGGCAGCCGCGCTTCGCTCGCCAGCGCCTCGGCGGCGGGCAGCACGGCGGCGAGCTCGCTCGCGAGCGCCGCGTCGCCGCTCGCCTCGACGCGCGCGAGCTGCTGCGCGCGCACCGACGGGTCGGCGTCGCAGAGCAGGGCGAGCACGACGGCGCGCGCCGCCATCGGCTCGCGGGCGCGCTCGGCGAGCGCCGGCGGCAGCGCGGCGAGCAGCTCGGCCGCCGACGCGAGGTGCACCGGCCGCGGCTGCCCCGCCGAAGCGGCGACCTGCTCCGGCGACAACGCCGCGGCGAGCGGCGCCACCTCCTCGGCGGCCTGCGGCACCGCCTCGGCGATGCCGGCGAGGACGATGCTCGCCATCTCGGCCTGCTTTGGGGAAATCGTGCCGGCCGTCACCAGATCGGTGAGGCGATCGGCGCCGCGCGACGCTCCCCGCTTGGCGCGCTTCGGCTTCTCCGCCGCCGTCTCCTCGGCCGCAAGCTTTGGATACGTGCCGTCCCACGCCGGATCGAGCCGGCGGATGCGCTCGGCGAGCGGCGGGTGGGTCGAGCGCCAGGCGAAGTGGCTCTCCTGCAACCCGTTGCCGAAGAACAGGTGGCTCGCCTGCGGCGCGTTGGGGCTCGCCAGCTTGGAGCCCGCGGCGAGGCCGCCGATCTTCTTGAGCGCGCTGGCGATGCCGAGCGGGTTGCGGGTGAACTGCACCGCCGCCGCGTCGGCGAGCAGCTCGCGCTGCCGCGCGATGGCGCTCTTGATCAGCCCGCCGAAGAAGCCGCCGATCCAGCCGATGACGAAAAGGCCGAAGCCGAGGAGGGCGATGCCGCCGCCGCCCCCCTTTTTGCCCCTCGACGAGCTCGTGCTCGAGCCGCCGCTGAAGCGCAGGATCCAGAAGCCGATCAGGCTGATGACGAGGATGCCGTGGAGCAGTCCGATCAGCCGCAGGTTGAGCCGCATGTCGCCGTTGAGGATGTGGCTGAACTCGTGCGCCACGACGCCTTGCAGCTCGTCGCGCGAGAGGTGCTCGACGGTGCCGCGGGTGACGCCGATCACGGCGGCGTCTTTCGAGAGGCCGGCGGCGAAGGCGTTGATCGCCGCCTCGTCGGCGAGGACGTAGACGGTCGGCACCGCGGTGCCGGAGGCGAGCGCCATCTCCTCGACGACGTTGAGGAGGCGCCGCTCCGCCGGCGAGGCGGTGTTGGGCTCGAGCGGCTTGCCGCCGAGGAGCGTCGCCACCGCGGCGCCGCCGCCGCGCGCCAGCGCCGCCGTCTTGTAGAGCGAGCCGCCGGCGATGACTGCGCTCGTCAGCCCTGCCACCCAGCCGAGGAGCGCCGCGTTCCACGGCCAGAAGGCGCGGCCGGCCGCCTCGGCGCCGCTGCGCAGCTCGTCGCGGAAGACGAGGACGGTGACGACGTAGATCGCGACGATCGTCGCAATCACCGCGAGCGCGAAGAGCCCGACCAGCCGCTTGGTGTTGCGGCGGGCGAGGTCTTGGTGGCCGAAGAAGTCCATGGCGAGCCCGTCATTGCGGGGAGCGAAGCGGCGAAGCCATCTCGACGCTCAGCGCCGAGACCCTCGGCGCGCCCGCGATGCGGCGCCTAGAACGAGACCTTCACCGCCTCGCGCTCCTGCGGCGCCTCGATCATCCACAGGCTCGCTTCCTGGAAGCCGAAGGCGCCGGCGACGAGCGCGGTGGGCATCGTCTCGCGCGCGGTGTTGTACTGCGTGACGCCGTCGTTGTACGCCTGGCGCGCGAAGGCGACGCGGTTCTCGGTCGAGGTGAGCTCCTCCATCAGCGATTGCATCGTCTGATTGGCCTTGAGGTCGGGGTAGGCCTCGGCAAGGGCGAAGAGGCGCCCCAGCGTGCCGGTGAGCGCGCCCTCGGCGCTCCCCAGCTCGCGCATGGCTGAGGCGTCGCCGGGCCGCGCGGCGGCTTGCTGCTCGGCCGTCACCGCGCGGTTGCGCGCGTTGACCACCGCCTCGAGCGTGTCGCGCTCGTGGCGCATGTAGCCCTTCGCCGTCTCCACCAGGTTGGGAATCAGGTCGTAGCGGCGCTTGAGCTGCACGTCGATCTGCGAGAAGGCGTTCTTGAAGCGGTTGCGCAGCGTCACCAGCCGGTTGTAGAGGCCCACCAGCCACATCAGCAGCACGACGATCACAGCCACGACAATGAGGACTGCCCACATCATCTCGGCGCTCCTCTGGTTGATTCCGCGGCCTCCGCGTTGGCGCGAAGGCCGCTCCACGACGTCGGGACTCGCCTTCGGCTCGTCCCTCTGGTTTACGGACACCTGTCGCGCTGCGCACCCGCAGCGTGGCCGGCCGATGTCCGCGCGGCGGCGAGCCTAGCGCGGAAGTCGACCCCGCGCGTGCCGCCGTGAGGGTGAGGTACGCCGCGGGGTCGAAGGTCATTCCGTCGCGCAGTCCGCTGCTACGATCCGCGCCTCCCATGCTGCGCCGCCACGAACGCCGGTCGCGCCGCCGGCGCCTGCCGCCGCTCGCCATCGCGCTCGTGCCCGCGCTGCTGCTCGCGGTGCTGCTCGTCTCGTCCTGCCGGCTACCGATCCAACGCGGGAGGTGGAACGTCGTCGTCGTGCTCGTCGACACGCTGCGCGCCGATCACTTGGGCGCCTACGGCTACGGGCGGCCGACGAGCCCACGCTTCGATGCGCTGGCCGCCGAGAGCTACCTCTTCGAAGACGCGCGCGCGCAGGCTTCGTGCACCTACCCGTCCGTCAACTCGCTGCTCACCTCGCGTCACCCGGCGCGCTTCCTCGGCCAGAAGGACGGCGCGCTCGGCATCCCCAAGGAGATCCCGTCGGTCGCCGAGCTGCTCGGCGCGCGCGGCTTCACCACCGCGGCGGTGTCGGCGAGCCCGGTCGTGCGCCAGAACCCGACCCGCTTCAACCCGCACGGCGGCTTCGGCCGCGGCTTCGCGCGCTTCGACGAGACCTGCCTGTGGAAGGACGCCGCGTGCGTGACCAAGCGCGCGCTCACCGTGAGCGAGCGTCTGCGCGAGCCCTTCTTCCTCTACTTGCACTACCTCGACCCGCACGGCCCCTACGACCCGCCGGCGCCTTTCCGCAAAGAGCTGCGGCTGGGCCGCACGCGTCAGCCATGGGCGCTGCGCGGCGATCCCAATCCGCTGGCGAAGATGCTCGACGGCGGGCCGAAGATCGCGCACACGCCGCGCGACGTGCGCTTCCTCACCGGCCTCTACGACGGCGAGATCGCCTTCTTCGATTCGCAGCTCGGCGAGCTCGTCGACCGGCTGCGCGAGCGGCAGGCTGCTCGAGCGCACCATCCTCGTCGTGCTCTCCGACCACGGCGAATCCTTCCTCGAGCACGGCAGCATGAAGCACTGCCGCACCGTCCACGAGAGCGAGATCAAGACGCCGCTCCTCGTGCGGCTGCCGCGGCAGCGCGAAGGCGAACGGTTGGACGGCCCGGTCGAGAACCTCGACGTCGTGCCGACGGTTTTCGATTTGCTCGGAATACAGATCGAGGGCTTGGGATTCGAGGGACGCACGCTGCTGCCGCGCTTGAACGGCGAGCCGCCGGCGGACCGCGTTTCCTTCGCGATGATCAACCAGCAGCGCGCGGCGACCGACGGGCGCTACAAGCTGGTCGCCGATCTCGCGGCGAGCAAGGCGCAACTCTTCGACCTGAGCGCCGATCCCGCCGAGCGGCGCGACCTCGCGGCGACGGCGACGGCGCGCGAGCCGCTGGCGCGGCTGCGCCGCGAGCTCGAGGCGTTCCTCGCGAAGACCGAGGGCGAAGCGGGTCTGCGGCAGTCGGAAGAGGCGGACCAGCGGCTGCGCGCGCTCGGCTATCTCTGAGCAACGGCGGGCTCGGCGCCCGCCATTCTGCGCACCGCGCCGCGGCTACGTCACGAGCTTGCGAGCTCGGGATACAAGCGCGAGTAGCTGTCCGAGAGCAGCAGGATCCGCCGCACGTAGGTCTTCGGCTCTTCGAGCTGCAGGTCCTCGATGAAGGTGTCGACCTCGCGGTGCCGCCCTTCCTTCCACAGGCGACGCAGGCGGTAGGGACCGCTGTTGTAGGCGGCGAGCGCCAGCTCGACGTCGCCGTCGAACATGGCGAGCACCTGCGCGAAGTAGGAGGTGCCGAGGCGGAGGCTGTAGTCGGGGTCGTAGAGCTTATCGGTGGTGAAGTCGACGCCGAGCTTGCCCGCCACTTCGCGCGCCGTCGCCGGCATCAGCTGCATGAGGCCGCGCGCGCCGGCGCTGCTCGTCGCCGAAAGGTCGAAGGCGCTCTCCTGGCGGATGACGCCGAGCACGAGCGGCACCGGCAGGTTGCGCGCCTCCGCCCAGCGCTCGACGGAGTCGCGGTAGTGGAGCGGGTAGTAGAGCTCGAGCGCCTCGCCGGGCACCGACGCCTGGAGCGGCGTGCCGAGCGCCGGGAAGGCGGTGCGCAGCTTGTCCATGCTCGGCCGCGGCCTGCCCTGCCGCGCCAGCACGATCCCCTCGAGCGCCGCCTTCGCGCGCAGGTCGGCGGCGGGATCGGCGAGCGCGAGCTCGGTCGCCGCGAGGCCGTCGAGGCCGAGGTCGGTCAGGTAGCGCGCGCGCAGCAGCCGGCGATCACTGGGCCACGGCTCGGGCGGCGGCGCCAGCACCGCCGGCGTGCGTGCCTCGCTGCCCAGCCGCTTGACCGCGTGGCGGCGATAGAAGTCGGTGGTGTCTGCCGCGGCGAGCTCGGCGTAGAGCGCCTCCGCGCGGTCCTTCTGCCCCAGCTTCTCGAAGGCGCGCGCCGACCAGTAGCGGGCGCCGCGCGGGTAGCGGTCGCGCGGCGTGTCGGCGACGAGCTCGCTCCAAAACCCCACCGCGCCGGTGTAGTTGCGGGCGCGGTACTCGCGCCAGCCGCGCCGCCAGAGGAAGGGCACGCCGAGCTGGTCGTCGGGCGCGATGAGATGCAGCCGCCGTAGCGCCGCGAGGGCCGAGTCGACGCGCTCGCGCGAGGCGTGCTCGGCGAACAGCTGGTGGAGGGCCTTGACCTGCAGCTCGTGCTCGCCGAGCTTCGCCGCCTCGTCGAGGTAGGCGAGGCCGCGCCGCCACATCCGCTCGCGGGCGGCAGCCGCGGCGGCGTTGCTGCTCTTGCTGCCCTTGCCGGAAGGCCGCGCCTCCGCCTGGTCGAATGCTGCCTGCGCGCGCGCCCACGCCACGCGTCCCTGGTCCTTGGGATCCGACGGCGTGAGCGGCGCGAGGAGCTTCGCCGCTTCCTCGCCGCGGTTGGTGGCGGTGAGCACGCGCGCCATCAGGAGCTGCCAGTCGAGGCCGCGGTCGGCCGCCGGCACGACGGCGAGCACCGCCGCGGCATCGCTCGCCAGCCGGCGGGAGAGCAGCGTCTCGGCGCGGCGCAGCTGCTCGGGCCGCGTCAGCCGCCAGAGCGGGAAGTGGTCGGTCACGCCCAGCTCGTTGGCGGCGAGAGGGTACTCGGTGAGGAGCCGCGCCGCGGCGCTGGCGGCGAGCTCGCCGCGGCCGCTCCTGACGGCGACGTCCCACGCCAGGCGCTCGCGCTTCTCGGCGAGGTCGGCGGGCAGCGTGCGGCTGCGGCCCAGCTCGATGAGCGACGCCGCGCGGTCGAGCGCGCCCGCCTCGCGCGCCAGCTCGACTGCGCGCACCACCGCGCGCGGCCAGAGCGCCGAGCCCGGCCAGTCGGCGAGCAGCCGCTCGAGGGCGGCGAGGCCGAGCGCCGGATCGCCGGTCGCTGCCCGCGAGTCGGCAAGCACCCAGAGCCGCCAGTCCTCGAGCGTTCCCGGCGTCGTCGGCTCCTCGCCGAGCAGGCGCGCCGCCGACTCCGGCAGCTCGAGCGAGTGCGCGTAGAGCCCGGCGACGATGCGCGCGTGGCGGCCCGCTTCGTCGTCGCGCTCGGCTGAGCGGCTCGAGGGCGTGAAGCGCGCCCTGGAAGTCGTGGCGGCGAACAGCGACCGCGGCGGCCTGGTAAGGACGGGTTACCGCGGGGCTCTGGTTGGCGCCGACGAGGGCCGACGCGACGGGCGGAGGAGGAGGTGCGGGAGGACCGGTGGCGGGCTCGGGGGATGATCCCGCCAGGAGGAGAGCCGGCAGAGCGAAGAGGAAGCGCGTCAAGGGGAGTCCGGGCTTCACCTCGGTGGTTGCAACCTTTACAGCGGCGAGACCGGCATTCCGGACCTCCGCCGACGGCGGCAACCTACAACTTGCGTGCCTGCTACATGCCGGGTTCTACATACCCAGCGCACCGGCGTCGCCGCCGGCGAGGATGTTGATCATCTCCTGCTGGAAGTAGTCGACCTCGTCGCGCACCTTGGGATCGACGCGCTCCTCGTACATCTGCCGCGAGCGGTCGATGTCGTCCTGCAGGCGCGGGTAGATGTCGCGCTGGCGGCGCCCCTCCTCGATCTGCTCCTCGTTGTAGAGCTTGATCTCGGAGACGAGCAGACGGGCGAGGCGGCGCGCCTCCTCGTGCAGCCCCGCGTTCTCCTCGGTCTGCTGGCGGTAGCTGGCGGTCGAGGCCTCTTGGCTACGGAAGGCCCAGCCCGGGCCCTCGAGGTCGGGGGGCGGCTGCACCTCGGTGCTGCCGCCGCCGCCGAAGACCGGCGTCGAGCGCGGCGGCGGTGCGGGAGGAGGCGACGGCGGGGGCATCGGTGGCGGTGCGGGAGCGATCGCCGGCCGCGACAGCATCACCGTCGAGTCCTCGGAGACGTCGGCGGGAGGCGGCGCCGGCTGGGCGGCGGCGCTCTGCAGCAGGTCGCGGCTGATGCGCACCGTCGCCTCGGAGGGGTACAGCGGTCCGCCGTACAGTGGCGAGGTGATCGACTCGGGAGGCGGCGGCGGCGGTTCCGGCTGCACCGGCCGCGCCTGGTAGGGAGCGGTGATCTCCTCGACCGGCTCCGCGGCGACTTCCTCGACTTCCTCGTAGCCGGCTTCCATCGCCGTGGCGTCGATGCCGACCTCGTCCATGCCGACCGACGCGGTGTCGTCCAGGGAGGCATCGGCGGCGACCTCCTCGATGGCCGTGCCCTCGTAGGTCTCCTCGGCCTCCGGCTCGTAGCCCTGGTCGGTGTAGACCCAGGCTTCCTCCGGAGCAACTTCAGGCGCGACTTCGGGAGCCGCTTCGGCAGCGGGCTCGGGCGCGGCCGGCGTCGACTCCTCCATCTGCCACGACGGCTGCCAGGCGGGCGCCGGCGGCGGCACCGGGTCCTCGACGGGCGACGGTGCCTCAGGGGGCGCCGCCCAGGCGGGCTCCTCCGGCAGCTCCTCCCACGGCGCCGGCGCCTCGGCGCGCTCGGCGGCGTACTCCGGCTCGCCCGCTTCGGGAGCTTCCGGCGGCGCCGCGTCGACCGCGGTCTCGACGGCGGGCGCCTCCCACACCGGCGCTTCCCTCGCGGGCTCGGGCTCGGGCGCCGGCGGTGGCGGCTCGGGCGCGGCAACCGGTTCCGGCGCGACCGCCGCGGCGTATGCCGCCGGCGCCTCGGGAACCGCACTCGGCGTTGGCGCGGCAGTGGCGCGCGGAGCGGGCGCCGCCGCAGCAGCCTGCTCTGCCGCTGCCTCCACCGCGGCGGGGTCCCACAACGGCAGACCCGCTGCGGCTCCCGCAGCGGCAGCGGCGACGCCGTTCTCGAGCAGCGTCAAGGTCGGCGTCGCGGCGCGCTCGCGGGTGCCCTGCGTCTCGAGCAGCTGCGCGGCGGTGAAGGCGAGCAGTTGCAGCGCCGTCGGCACGAACGAGTCGCCGCCGCGCACCTGGTCGGCGTAGAGCGCTGCCGCCACGCGGTCGCGCAACACGAGCGGCACCAGCACGCCGGCCTGCGGCGCGTCACCTCCGAGCTGGCGCGCGAGCTCGGCGCTCTCCTCGCCCGACAGCGACACGGCGCCCTGGCCGGCGGCGAGTCGGTCGAGGCCGCCCTGCGTGTACGACAAGCGCAGCGACTCGATGCCCTGCGAGCGGTCGGCGAAGCCGAACGCGGCCCAGCCGCGCGCTTCGTCGGCGAAGGTCAAGAAGAGCGCCGTGCGCGAAGCGAAGCGGCCGCCCTCTTCGAGCAGCGCGGTGAGCACCTCGGCCTGCGTGCGCGCGCCGTCGAGCCGCGCCGTCGCTTCGCGCAGCTCGCGCAAGCCGCGCTCGCGCGCGTCGCGCAGGCCCGATTCGCTGCGGCGCCGGATCTGGTCGGCGAGCGCCCGCCGCGCACCTTCGAAGGCGTTGCCTACGGTGTCGGCGATCAGGTGCTCGAGGTCGTGCAGGTTGTCGGACAGCGCCATCCTCGTAAGCCTCCGCCTCGGGTTCGTCCTCAGTCGTGCGATTGTTCCCCACCCCTTGGCGCACTGTCAAGAGACGCCGGCGCGCAAAACGTTGCTCTGACGCGAGTTAGGCGGATCGCCGCGGCCGGCGCGGCGAGCGTCGCGCGTGTTACCTTTTGCGAATCGTGCGGGCACGCGTCGTCAATGTTTCGATTCGCCGCGGCGAAACCTCAGCAATCGTCTTCGCCGCCGCGTTGCTCGTCTTGGCGCTCGCTGATCGGCTGCGGCGGCGCCGACGACGAGCGCGGCGGCGGCGGCGCGAGCGCGCGAGTGGAGCGCGCTGCAGGCGAGCAAGCGCGCGCTCGACGCCGAGCGGCAGGAGCTGGCGCGCGTGCGCGCGCGGCTCGTCAACGCGCCGGTCGGTCCGGACGGCCGTCCGCTGGACGACGCCGACCTGGCAGTCGCCGCCGACGTCGAAGCGCGCGAGCGCCGCATTCACGCGCGCTCGCAGCAGCTCGGCGAGCGGCTCATCCGACACGTCGAGCGGTTCGCGACCCGACGACGACGCCGAGCCGCCGCCCGAGCTGCGCGCCGCCATGCGCTTGAAGAGCGACGAGGACCTCGCGGTGGCGCAGGAGTGGATCGACCGCGGCGGCGACTACCGCCGCGCCATCGAGATCCTCGAGACGCAGCTGCAGGCCGACCCCGGCTACGCGCGGCTCGAGCAGGCGCTCGCCCGCGCCCGCGAGATGCGCTACGTCACGCCCGAGCGCTTCGCGCGCGTCGAGCCGGGGATGACGGCGCTCGACGTGCGCGCCGCGCTCGGCCCGGTCAACCTGCGCGAGGTGCGCCGCCGCCCGCCGAGCGGCTCGAGGCCTGGTACTACCCGAAGCAGGGGGGAGGCAAGGCGGCGGTCTACTTCCGTTACGACGAGCAGCGGCATCGCTACGTCGTCTACGAGACCGAGCTCGCTCCCGGCGGCGCGCGGCAGGCATCCGTCGGCCGTCGTCGGCTGAGCCGGCGGCGCCTCGCATCCCGCGTTGCCTTGACAGGGTTGCCTTGACACGTCGCCTTGACACGTCACAGCGCGGCGGCGACAATCCACCGCTCCGGTCTGCCCGGGTAGGGCGACCTGTGCATCGATCGACGGTTCGAATCGCGGCTGGAAGGTGGTGATTCCCTAGATGCCGGTCGTCTACGTCAAGGACGAGGAGAGCTTCGAGAACGCGCTGCGGCGGTTCAAGCGCAAGTGCGAGAAGGCGGGCGTGCTCACCGAGCTCAAGAAGCGCCAGTACTTCGAGAAGCCCTCCGTGAAGCGCAAGCGCAAGCAGCTGCAGGCCCGCAAGAAGACCCTCCGCAAGCTGGCGGAGGAGCGTCGCGTCGGGCTCACCTAGGTCCCACCTTCGACAGCGTGCGACGATGACCGCGGAGGAGGCAGCTCCTCCGCGGTTTCGTTTTTCCGAGGCCCCGTGAATCGCACTGAAGTGAAATCGAGCGACGCTCGTGACGTGGCAGAGACCGCGTACGAGACCCACGCGACGCCGCGCCGCTGCTCGTCAGCGAGGCGAGCCTCGCCGCGCTCGAGTACCCGTCGCTGCTCGCGGTGCTCGCCGCGCTCGGCGCGACGGACCTCGGCCGCGAGCGCATCCACGACCTGCGGCCGCTCGCCGGCGGCGCCGAGCTCGCCGAGCGGCGCGCCGCCTACGAGGAAGCTGGCCGCCTGCTCGGCGCCGGCGCGCTGGTGCCGAGCTTCGAGACGCCGCTGCTGCCGCTGCTTGCACGCGCGGCCGGCGCCTCGCCGGGGCTCTCCGGCCGCGACGTCGTGGCGCTCGCCGACCTCCTCGACATCACCGCGGCCGCGCGCGAGATCGCATCGCCGCCGCCGATCCGCCGGTGCCCGCGCTCGCGGCGCGCGCGGCCACGCTTGCCGACGCCGAGCCGCTGCGCCGGCAGATCCGCAAGGTGCTCGACCGCCGCGGCGAGGTGCGCGAGGACGCCTCGCCCGAGCTGCAGCGGCTGCGCGGCGCCATCCGCCGCCAGCGCGAGTCGCTCTACCAGGACCTCCAGGGCCTGGTGCAGGAGCACCGCGAGCTGCTCTCGGAAGAGACCGTGCCGATGCGCGAGGGGCGGCTCGTGCTCGTCCTCCAGGCCGGCGCGCGCGGGCGCGTGCCCGGGCTCGTGCACGGCCGCTCGGCGACCGGCCGCAGCTTCTACTTCGAGCCGATCGCCGTCGTCGAGGGCAACAACCGCCTGCAGCAGGCGTGGGAGGACGCCGAGGCCGAGCGCCGGCGGCTCCTCGCCGAGCTCGCCGAGCTGCTGCGGCAGCAGCTGCCGACGCTGCGCGCGCACGCCGACTTCGTCGCCGGTCTCGACCTGCTGCAGGCGGCGCAGCGCTTCGCCGAGCGGGCGCGGGCGGTGCTGCCCGAGCTCGCGCGCGCGGGAAGGCGGGGCGCGCGGTTGCGCCTGCTCGCCGCGCGCCATCCGCTGCTCGATCCCGACCTCGCGTCGCTCCGCGAGGAGGCGCTGGGGCAGCCGGGGCACACCGGGACGATGGTGCCGCTCGACCTCGAGCTCGACGCGGAGCGCCGCGCGCTCGTCATCACCGGTCCCAACGCCGGCGGCAAGACGGTGGCGCTCAAGAGCGCGGGCCTGCTGTCGTTGATGGCGCTCGCCGGGCTGCCGGTGCCGGCGGCGCGCGGCACGGTGCTGCCCGAGCTGCGCGCGCTGGTGGCGACGGTGGGCGACGAGCAGGACCTGCTCGCCGACCGCTCGACCTTCAGCGGCCGGCTGCTGCGGTTGAAGGAGGCGTGGGAGCTCGCCGGGCCGCAGAGCCTGGTGCTGCTCGACGAGCTGGGCTCGGGCACCGATCCCGAGGAGGGCGCGGCGCTCGCCGGCGCGCTGCTCGAAGGGCTTGGTCGCGCGCGGCGGCCTCGTGCTGCTGACGACGCACCTCGGCCGCGTCGCCGGCGAGGCGATGGAGCTTCCCGGCGCCGCCTGCGCGGCGATGGAGTTCGATCCCGAGACCGGAGAGCCGCGCTACCGCCTGCTGCCCGGCCCGCCGGGGAGCAGCGAGGCGATCGCGCTGGCGCGGCGGCTGGGGCTCGCGCGCGAGCTGCTCGTGAGCGCCGAGCGGCGGCTCGATCCCGAAGGGCGGCAGTACCGGCGGCTCCTCGCCGAGGTCGAGCGCCTGCGGCAAGAGCTGGCGGCGCGACTCGCCGACGCCGAGGCCGAGCAGCGGCGCGCGGGAGAGCGAGCGCGAGCGGCTCGAGCGAGCGCGCGCCGACCTCGAGGCCGAGCGCGGCAGCGTGGCGCAGCGCAGCAAGCGCGAGCTCGAAGCGTTCCGCGTGCAGGTGCGGCACGAAGCTCGCGAGCGAGGTCGAGCGGCTCAAGGCCGAGCTCGGCGCCGGCCGACAGCGCGGGCTCGCGGAGAGCGCGACGACGCGGCTGTTCGCGGAGGCGCCGGTGCCGGCGGCGACGGACGGCGACGAGGACAGCGGGCGGTCCGCTCGTCGTCGGCGGAGCGGTGCGCCACCGCACGCTCGGCTGGCAGGGAACGCTCGAGCGGCTGGACGACGGCCGCGCCGAGGTGCGCGCGGGCGGCAAGCGGCTGCGCTGCCGCGCCGAGGAGCTGGTGGCGCTGGCGTCGAGGGGAGAGGCGGCGGCGGGTTCGTCGGCAGCCGGCGGGCAATCGCGCGCGGTGCGCGGAGCGGGCGGCAGCGCAGCGGCGCGGCGGCGCGGCGCGGGCGATGGCGGCAGCGTCGAGGTGCGGCCGGCGCCGCGCACGCCCGAGCCGCCCGAGGTGCCTTCCGAGCTGATGCTCATCGGCGAGCGCGCCGAGCCGGCGCTCGACCGTCTCGACGCCTACCTCGACGAGGCGCTCCACGCCGGCCGCGACGAAGTGCGCGTCGTGCACGGCCACGGCAGCGGCCGCCTGCGCGCGGCCGTGCGCGAGCACTTGAACGGCCACCGCGCGGTGGCGAGCTGGCGCCCCGGCGAGGACGGCGAGGGTGGCAACGGCGCCACCGTCGTGCGGCTGCGCGGATAGTCGGACCGATCCGGCGAGTCGGCGTGTTCGCTGCGAAGACCTCGCTCAGGAACGGCCGTCCGCGGCGGGCGATTCAGTCCGGCGATAACCGCGCGTCGCTCGACTCGGCTTTTTCGCAGCTCAGCGAGCGCCGCCGCGAGGCGCTCGCGCCGCAGCGCCGTCCGGTGCCTTCCACCAGGCGAAGAGGAGCAGCCGCTCGGCCTCGTCGAGGTCGCCGCGGGCGCGGGCGCTCTCGGCGAGGCCCCAGAGGTCGGTCCAGCTGGTGTCGCCGGCGAGCGGCACCGCCACCGGCGCGAGCGCGCGGTAGGCGCGCGCCGGGCGGTCCAGCCGCGTCTCCGCCGCCCACTCCAGGCGTCCGATGGCGCCGGGTGAGGCGTCGCGAGCGGCGGCGCGGCGATAGTCGGCGAGCGCATCGTCGTAGCGGCCGGCGGCGGCGAGCGCCTCGCCGCGCAGCTGCCACGGCTCTGGCCGCGCCGGCGCGAGCGCGGTCGCGCGCGTCGCCAGCCGCAGCGCCTCGCGCTTCGCACCTTGCGCCAAGCGCACGCGCGCGAGCGCTACCGCGACGGCCGCGTTGTCGTCGTCGATCGCCAGCAGCTGCGCGAGCTCGCGCGCCGCTTGCTCGCGCCGCGGCGGTGGCAGCGGCAGCAGCGCCGCGTAGGGATCGATCGCGCGCAGCTCGAACCGTTCGACGAGCGCCTCCTGGCCGGCGCGGCGCGCGAAGAGCACCATCGTCGAGTCGAAGGCCACCGGCGCGTAGCCGCCCAGCGAGTCGAGCAGCGGCCGGAAGCGCGGCGAGGCGATGGGCGCCGCCACCCACTGCGGCTGCCAGCGCGCCAGCACGCCGGCGAGCACCTGGCGGTCGGTGAAGGCGGCGCTCGTCGTAGAACAGCGAGCGTTCGTCGAAGAGGTACGCCTGCAAGTCCGCGAAGACGCGGTAGCGCGGGAAGAGCGTCCATTCGAACCAGCCGGCGAGGTCGGGATACGCGAGCACGACGCCGCCTTCGCCCGCGCGCGCCAGGAAGCGGCTCACGCCCGACGGCAGCGCCGCTTCGTCGAGCGGCCATCGGCGGTGCGTCACGAGCTGGTTGCGGATGCCGAGAAGCGCCGCGAGCGCGAGCGCTGCCGCGGCGAGCCGCCGCACCGGCACCGGCAACGCCGGTGGCTGTGGCCGCCAGCTCGCCAGCAGCGGCACCATGAGCAGCGCGCACTCGAGCACGAAGCGCGCGCCGCGCAGGAGGAGCAGCGCGCCACCCACCGCGAGCAACAGGTGCGGCAGCGGTAGCGTCCGCCGCGCGGCGCGGTGCACGAGCGCGGCAAGCGCGAGGAGAAGCAGCGCCGCGAGCGCGCTCTCGGCGGTGATGCCGCCGCGGACGAGCTGCAGCTCGAGCCGCGAGAAGTCGAACGGCCGCATCTCGGCGATCGCTCGGCGCACGAACTCGACGGACGCGAACGGCAGCGGCAGCAGCCGCAACCCGTGCGGCGTGACGAGCGGCGCCAGCGAAGCGAGCGCGATCCACGTCAAGCGGCGGCGCTCGTCGCCGCTCGGCGCGACGACGCGTGCGCACGACGTCGAGCACGAGCGGCGCGGCGAAGGCGCCGAGCACCAGCAGCAGCACCGGGTACTCGATGCCGTGCAGGTTCACCCACAGGACGGCGAGGATCGGCAACGCCGGCAGCGCGCGCGGCACGTGCTCGAGCACGAGAAGGAAGGTCGCCAGTAGAAGCAGCGAGAACAGGTGTGGCCGCAACGACGCGAAGCGCGGCAGCACGACGAGCAGCCCGAGCGTCCACACCGTCGCCTGCCACGCGCCGATGCGGCCGCCCGAGCGCCGCAGGTGCGCGAGCAGCACCCCCAGCAACGCCAGCAGCAACGCCGCGCGCAGCACGACGAGCGCCGCCCAGCCGCCGAGCGAGTGGAGCGCGAAGACGAGGAGCTGGAAGAGCCAGTAGTAGTCGGCCCAGCCCGCGGCCGCGGGCAGCACCGAGAAGAAGGCGGTCGTGGGCACCGCGTGGTGCTCGGCGATCCAGCGTCCGCTCGTCAAGTGGTACCAGAGGTCGCCGTCGGCGGGAAAGAGGGGCCACGCCGCGGCGCCGACCGTGACGGCCGCGAAGGCGAGGACGACCCAGACCCGCGCCACGCGGCCGGCGCCGCCGTGGGAGCGCAAAAGACCGGCGCGAGGGCCTGCCGGCCACCCCCACAGCGCCTTGTCGCGGATCACCGCGGCAGGATAGCGCGAGGCTTCCAGCTGCTTTCAACGCTGCAACGGAGGAGGCGATGCGCTACCGGCGTGCGCGACGACGTAGCATGGCCGGGCTAAAGGAGACCACCATGACCGAGCTCGCCAAGCGTCGCTGCGTTCCTTGCTCGGGCGGCACTCCACGCCTGCGCGGCGAAGCGATCGAGACGTTACGCAAGGAGCTCCACGGCGACTGGAACGTCGTCGACGAGCACCACCTCGAGCGCACCTTCCGCTTCCGCGACTTCCGCGAGGCGCTCGCCTTCACCAACCGCGTCGGCGAGCTCGCCGAGGCCGAGGACCACCACCCCGACCTCCACCTCGCATGGGGCAAGGTCGCCATGCAGGTGTGGACGCACAAGATCGACGGCCTGTCGGAGAACGACTTCATCCTCGCCGCCAAGGCCGACGCGCTGGCGTGAGGTCGATATCAGCCGCGCGCCGGTGGCTGCTCCACCGGCATCGGGCCCCGCCGCCGGGCGGGCTGGGCGAGACGCCGCTCTGCCATCTGCACCAGCGGCACCAGGGGTAGCAGGACACCCATCAGGATCAGCCAGCTTTCCATGGCAACGGCTCCTCAAAAGAAATCCCGCTTCCCGCGGCCATAGGGGGTGTGCGCGTGGGGAGGCGCGGCGGGAAGCGGGGAACCTTCGGATCGCTCACGCACGGTCATAGAGCAACCGCCGTGCCCGCTCGTTGATGCCCCGTAAAGCCCGTGCGCCGCGCGAGATCCGGCCTCCGACGGCCGCAGCGACGGCAGGATGTGCAACCGGCCACAGTCGAAAGTTCCGCCGGGCGGGCGAGCTTTCGCCTCGTGTTACCCTTTGCGCCGTGCCGCAACCGGTCGAGCTCGATTTACGCCTGGAGCCACAGGCCCGCTATGACGTCATCGACGTCCGCCGCGCCGCGCGCGAGCAGCACGGCGAGGCGCTCGAGGAGTTCCCGCGCGGCCTCTACTGCTCGCACCACACGACCGCCGGCTTCCTCGAGCAGAGCTTGGCCGCGCGCCTCGGCTACAGCCGCGAGCTGGTCGACCCGTTCATGCAGGTCTTCCAGCAGGTCTTTCCCGAGGACGCCCCCTACCAGCACGACCAGCTCGACCTGCGCAGCGAGCTGACCGAGGAGGAGAAGCGGCAGGAGTCGAAGAACGCCGCCTCACACCTCGCCGCCATCGGCGCCGGCGTCAAGAACTGCGCGACCTACGTGCACCGCCCGGGCTCGCCGGTGCTCTTCGTCGACCTCGACGGCGTGGTGCCGGCGGGCCGCCGCGCTCGGCGCGCCACCGTCCTCGCCTACAGCCGCGAGCAGCTGGTCGAAACTTGGGAGACGGCGCTGCCGGTGTCGCCCCACCCGGTCGACTCGCTCAACCTGCGCGACCCGCGGCTGGGCTTCTTCGCGCAGCTTACGGAAGCGGTTCACAAGCACGGCGTCGAGCACGGCCGCTTCGACGTCGCCCTGCTGCCGAGCGAGCGCAACGTCGGCCTGACGGTCAACGAGTACGAGACGCTGCTCATGAAGCACGACCTCGCCGAAGTCCTGCGCGAGCCGCTGCGCTTCATGGCCGCCAAGGGCCGCAACCTCTTCCGCGACCCCGGCGAGATCCCGCGCAAGACGCTCGACTACGCCAAGTACGACCTCGTGCAGCTGTTCAACCAGGCGATGGACCGACTGCGCATCAACGAGTCGACCCTGGAGCGTCTGCTGTCGCGCTTCCTGGCGCTGCCCGCCGAACGCTTCCTACGCATGAAGCGCAGCCTGCGCCTGCCGGTCTCGAGCACCAGCGGCCGCGACGGCCTCCTCTACGGCACCTACCAGAGCCCCATCCTGGTGCAGTGGAGCAAGGCCGAGCACCAGCAGCGCCGCGTCAGCGTGTCGCTGGTGCGGTTCCGCTAGCTCGACCCTTCACCAGCTCCGCGAACCGCGGATTCGAGCGCAGCGGGTCGAAGCTCGGGTCGATCCGCAGCCAGCCTGGCGTGAGCAGGCACGGCACCTCGAGCAGCGTCTCGAGCTCGTCGATCGCCTTGTCGTGCTCGCCGACCAGAATGTAGACGCGAACGACTTGCTGCTGAATGTAAGGGCCGTAATACGCATCCTTCGCGATGGGGGCGAGCTCCGCGGCCCTGCGGGCCGCCAGCATGGCCTCGTCCCTGCGGCCGAGGTAAGCGAGGGAGAGCGCGTGGGAGGCCTGCCGCAGAGCGTTCTGCGGCACGGCAGCGAGCTGCTCGGCGAAGGCCGCGCGAGCGATCTCCGCGTGCTTCCTCACGTTCGGCTCGTCATGCCTCAGCGCGTACGCCTGCGCCAGGCCGATCGCCCAGCTACCCCGGTCGTCGTCGAAGGCGCTCGGCGTGAGGCGAAGGAGGAGGTCCCGCTGCCCTTCGTCGAGCAGCCAGACGAGGTCCCGCCAAGTGGCCAGGTAGGCCACCAGCGCGGTCCGATCCACCTCCGGCGGCGCCGCTTTCAGCACGGCTCGCGCACCCAGGAGGTCGCCCTCCTGAACGTCCGTCAAGGCCCTGAATGCCCGGGTCGAGATGTTGGAGGGAGCCAGGGAGAGCGCGGCGTCGAAGGCTTCCCGCGCCGCCGTCGTGCGGCGCAAGTGCGCCGCCGTGTCGCCGAGGAACCGCAGCGTCAGGGTCGACCGCGGGTCCAGGTGCCGCGCCTCCTCCAGGTGCCCGAGCGCCTCCTTCCAGCGCCCCAGAAGTTGTTCGGCGAAGGCCACCGCGGAGATCCTGAACGCGTCGCCCGGCGCGAGCGCCCGGGCCCGCTCCGCCTCGGCGAGAGCGCGCGCGCCATCCCTGAAGACGAACCGGTAATACAAGCTCAGCGCCTGATGCCCGTCCGGATGCTCCGGATCCAGCTCTACCGCCTTGGCGGCTGCCTGGCGCGCCCGTGCCGCCAGCGCCGGCGTCGGCGTGCTCTGGCGGTAGAGGAGCGACGAGCTGGAGCTGAGCCGTCCCCAGGCCTCCACGAAGCCGCCGTCCAGCGCCACCGCGCGCTCGTATTGCTGCAACGCGCGCCGCAGGCTCGGCGGGTCGTAGGCCATCATCCCCTGCGAGGCATCCTCGCCGCGGAGGTAGGCCTCGTACGCGGGCAGGCTTTGCGTCGGCTTCTCGTCGAGGCTCTTCCGCGATCCCGGCGACAGGGCCACGCCCAGGGCCTCTGCCACCTCGGTGGCGATCTCTCCTTGCACGCGAAAGACGTCCGTCAGCGTGGCGTCGAACGGCTGCGCCCACTTCGACTCCGCGCTCCCTGCCAAGACGAGCTCCGGGCTCACCTGCACGCGCCGCGCGCCGGAGGCGTCGGTGACGAAGCGGACCGTGCCGGTGAGCAGGTACTCGACGTCGAGCTCGTTGCCGATCTCCTGCGGCGTCTTCGTCGTGTTCCGGTAGCCGATCGAGCTTGTGCGCGCGATGAGCGCGAGGCCGGGGACGCTGGTGAGCTTGCCGCGGACCTCGTCCGTGATGCCGTCGGCGAAGTAGTCGTCGTCCTTGCTGCCCAGGTTCTCGAACGGCAACACGGCAAGGCGCTTGACGCCCGCCTCAGCGGCGGAGGCCGCGGCGTCGACGGCCGGCGCGGCCGCCGCTCGTCGCCAGAGAGCGACCGCGACCGCCAGCACGCACAGGACGACGATGGCGGCCGCGATGGCGAGCGGGGCGACGCGGCGGCGTGCGACGTCCGCGCTGCCGAAGCCGGCACTCATGCCGGTCACGGCTTCGCTGAAGCTCGCGACCATGTCGAGCTGGAAGGCGACGTCCTGCGCCGAGTGCGCCCGCGCCTCCGGGCTCTTCTCGAGGCAATACCTGACGATCCGCCCGAGCCCCGCCGGGATCGCGCCCGGCTGCGACAGCGCCGGCGGCTCGTCGCGGAGGATCGCCGAAATCGTGTCGCTCGGCGTCGCTCCCCGAAAGGCCCGCTTCCCGGTGAGGAGCTCGTACAGGATCGCCCCGAGCGCGAAGATGTCCGCCCGGTGGTCCACCGGCAGCCCGCGTAGCTGCTCGGGCGCCATGTAGCCGAGGGTTCCCAGCACCACACCCGCCTCTGTCGTCGGCGACGGCGGCGGCCCCATGCCGAGGGTCGCCACCTCCAAGGGCGCCTTCTCCGCCCGCTTCGCCAGGCCGAAGTCGAGGATCTTCACCCGCTCGTCCTTGGTGATGAAGACGTTGTCCGGCTTGAGGTCGCGGTGGACGATGCCCTTCGCGTGAGCGGCGGAGAGCCCGCGCGCGATCTCCCGTGCGTACTCGATCGCCTTCCGCTGCGGCAGCATCCCGTCCTTCAGCTTCTCGCGCAGCGTCTCGCCCTCGAGGAGCTCCATGACGACGAAGGACACGTCGCCGGCGGAGCCGAGGTCGTAGATGCCGAGGATGTTGGGGTGCGACAGCGCGGCGAGCGCGCGGGCTTCCACCTTGAACCGGGCGAGCGCGGCGGGGTCCTGCGCCAGCGACTCGGGCAGGACCTTGATTGCCACCTCGCGCCCGAGGTTCGGATCGCGCGCGCGGTAGACCTCGCCCATACCACCCGCTCCGAGCGGAGCCAGGATCTCGAACGGACCCAGGCTGGATCCCGAGGAAAGCCTCACCGGTGGGCGAAATGATAGCGGCTAGATCAAGCTCTTCGACTGGCCGCCGTCGACGTTCCAGCAGGCGCCGGTGACGAGGCTGGCGCGCGGCGAGGCGAGGAAGGTGACGACGTCGGCGACTTCCTGCGGCGTGCCGAAGCGGCCGATGGGGATTTGCTCGCGCACGAACTTCGCCATGCCTTCCGGGTCCGCCTGCACGCGCTTGTCCCAGCTGCTGCCGGGGAAGCGTAGCGAGCCGGGCGCCACCGAGTTGACGCGGATGCCGTGCGGCGCCAGCTCGAGCGAGAGGATCTTCGCCAGGCTGATCGCCGCCGACTTGGTGGTGTTGTAGAGCGCCAGCGTCGGGCCGCCCGCCTCGCGGCCGAAGATCGAGGTGACGAAGACGATCGAGCCGCCGCCCTGCGCCGCCATCGCCGGCACCGCGGCGCGGGTGAGCCGCACGTGGCAGCGCAGGTTGAGCTCGAGGACGACGTCCCAGTCCTCCTCGGTCGTCTCCTGGAACGGCTTGCGCCGGTTGCCGCCGACGTTGTTGACGAGGACGTCGAGTCGGCCCCAGCGCGAGAGCGCGGCGTCGACGAGCGCGGCGGGCGTCGCCGCGTCGGTGACGTCGGCGACGAGCGTCGCGACGTCGGCCGCGCCGCGCTCGCGAACCGCCGCGGCCGCGGTCTCGAGCGGCGCCGCGTGGCGGCCGCAGAGCAGCAGCCGTGCGCCTTCGCCGGCGAGCGAGAGCGCGATCTCGAGGCCGATGCCGCGGCTGCTGCCGGTGACGAGGGCCACCTTGCCGGCGAGGCCGAGGTCCATCAAACCTCCTGGCGCGAGCGCGCTCGGATCGGCAGTCGTGGCGCGTTCGTCATCGAGACCCCTCGTCGCTACGCTTCTCGGGATAGGTCCGCGCGCACGCGCGGACCTAGGCGCTGAGCTGGATCGCCAGGCGGCCCGCCTCGAGCTCGCGGCGATACCAGTCGGCGGTGCGCGCCAGCCCATCCTCGAGCGCCACCGTCGGCGTCCAACCCATGAGCTCGCCGGTCTCTTCGACGCGCGCCACCCGCACCGGCTCCATCTGCCGGTCGGGGATGCCGCCGAACGGCGGCTGCTTGCCGGGCGCGAGCTGCGCGTAGATCTGCTCGACGACGGCGCGCACCGGCACCAGCTTGCCCGAGCCGAGGTCCACCTGCAGCCCCTCGACACCCTCGGCAAGGCCGAGGCGCAGCAGCCCCTCGACGACGTCGTCGACGTAGACCCAGTCGACCGGCCGCTTCCCCGACCCCAGCTGCGGCTCGCCGCCGAGCAGCAGCGAGGTGACGACGTGCGGCACGAGCTTGCTCAGGTCGCGCTGCTCGGGCCCGTAGACCATGAAGAGCCGCGCCAGCACGACCGGCGTCGACCACAGCTGGTGGAACATGCGCGCGTAGGCGCCGGCGCTCCACTTCGCCGCCGCGTAGGGCGAGGTCGGCGTCGACACCGGGTCGCCGGGCTCGGGCTCCTCGAGCGAGCCGGCCTGCACGATGCGCTTGCACCCCTGCTCGCTCAGGGCATCGAGCAGGTAGACCGTGCTCGCCAGGTTGGCGTGGAAGGTGGGCAGCACCACCTTGCGCTCGCGGCTCTCGGTGACCTGGCTCGCGAGGTGGAAGGCGGCGGCGGGCTGCGTCTCGGCGACCAGATGCTCCGCCGCCTTGGGGTCGGCGAGGTCGACCTGGTGCCAATGCTGCTCCTCGCCCTGCGGCGCCGACTTGCGCGAGGCCGGCTCGACGTCGGCGCCGAGCTCGCGCAGCCGCCGTGTGAGCCGCCGCCCGATGAACCCGCTGGCGCCGGTGACCAGCACCCGCCTGCCGTGGTAGTCGAGAGCGTCGGCCAAGGTCTTGGAGGTGCCCGTACGCCTGGGTTCGGTTCGCGGGTTCGGTTCGCGGGGCGAGGGCGGCGAGTGTAACAGAGCACTCCCCCGCGGCCCGGTCGGCTAGAGTCGCGCCGATACGACGAGGGGAGGCACCGTGCGCGAAGAGGACATCGGCTACGACAAGGAAGAGGAATACTTCTACCGCAAGAACCAGGAGCTCCTGGCGAAGAAGCGCGCCGAGCTCGACGCCCAGCGGCAGTCGCAGGAGTCGGTGCAGCTCAAGGAGCTGCACTGGATGCGCTGCCCCAAGTGCGGCCAGCAGATGGTCGAAGAGGACCGCTCGGGCCTCAAGATCGACCGCTGCACCGGCTGCGGCGGCGTCTTCTTCGACGCCGGCGAGCTCGACTTGCTGTTGGACGCCGAGGAGCCGGGCGGGTTCTTCGCCGCGCTGCGCCGCCGTCGCAAGACGTAGACGGCGGTCGGGCGACGAGCCGCCGCGAGAGTGGCCTCAGACGCGTCGATGCCCCTGCGCGTCTAGTCCGCCTCGCGTCGATCGTAGGTGTTGGACGTCGGATCGCGGTTGAACCGAACCGTCATCGGATCACTCGACGACCCAACGTCCTCGTTCGCGAATGGCGTCGTACATGGCGTCGGGAGCGAGGTCGGCACCGTTAGGCCAAGTGACCGCGCCCAGGACGACGCTGGCGCTCGCGAACGTAGTCTCGTCGCGAAGCGGGCCGAAGACGGTGCCGGCAACTCCCGGCCGCTGCAGCAGCTTCTCCATCTCGACCTCGCCCGCGGTGCCGTCGACGAAGGTGACGCTCAGGCGGAAGCCCGGCAGCGGCTCGACCGCCGTCACGCGCCACGGCGCCGTGGGGCGGATGGCCGGAGCTACGGCAGGGGCGCGATCGGGTTCGGTGGCTGCAGGTCGCGACATAGGTTCCAATTCTCCATCAGCTCATCGCGATGCTCGGCGGCCCACTCGAGCACCAACGCTAGTGCGCGCCGCGGCAGCGAGCCGCGCATGACGCGCAGCTCGCGAATGTCGATGATCGCCTCGTCCTCGGCGTAGAGGGCGTGGAAGTGCGGTGGGGCGTGCTCGTTCCAGAACATCTGGATGACGACGCCATAGAACATGCTGATCGTCGGCACGGGGTCAGACGATCGTGAAGGTTCGCTAGGTCGATTCGGCGACCGTCAGCACCGACGCCGCTGACGCGAGCCCCTGCAGCGGCACGAGCGACAACGCGCCTTTGCGCAACGCGGCGATCCCTTCCGCCGCGGCCATCGCGCCGGAGAGCGTGGTGATGCAGGGCACGCGGTGGTCGAGGGCGGCGCGGCGGATTTCGGCGTCTTCGCGGTAGGCGTCGCCGCCTAGCGGCGTATTGACGATGAGGTCGATCTCGCGGTTCTTGATGTGGTCGACGACGTGCGGGCGGCCTTGGTGGAGCTTCATCACCGTCTCGACCGGCACGCCCTGGCCGCGCAGGTGCTCCGCCGTTCCATCGGTCGCGACGAGGCGGAAGCCGAGCTGCTTAGCCGCAGCGCCACCGGCACCAGGGCGCGCTTGTCGCGATCGTGCACGGTCAAGAACGCGGTGCCGGAGAGCGGCAGCCGCTGGTTCGCCGCGATCCACCCTTTGGCGAATGCCTCGCCGAAGGTCTCGCCGATCCCCATCACCTCGCCGGTCGACTTCATCTCCGGGCCGAGCTGCGGGTCGACGCCGGGGAAGCGGTTGAAGGGGAAGACCGGCACTTTGACGAAGAAGCGCGGCACCGGCGGCGACTCGGTGAGGCCGATCTCGCTCAAGCTTTTCCCAGCCATCACCTGCGCCGCCATGCCGGCGAGCGGCAACCCCACCGCCTTGGCGATGAAGGGCACGGTGCGCGAGGCGCGCGGGTTGACCTCGAGCACGTAGACCTTGCCCTGGTAGACGGCGAACTGCACGTTCATGAGACCGACGACGCCGAGCCGCGTCGCGAGGCGCAGCGCGATGCGCTCCATCTCGGCGAGGGTCGCCTTGTCGGCCTTCCACGGCGGCAGCACCGCTGCCGAGTCGCCGGAGTGGATGCCCGCTTCCTCGATGTGCTGCAGGATGCCGCAGACGACGGCGTCCTTGCCGTCGGCGAGTAGATCCAAATCGAGCTCCACCGCGTCCTCGAGGAAGCGGTCGAGGAGCACCGGGTGGTCGGGCGACACCTCCGCCGCGGCGCGCATCGTGCGCTCGAGCTTCGACTCGTCGTGGCAGACGACCATGGCCCGGCCGCCGAGCACGTAGCTCGGCCGCACCATCACCGGGAAGCCGATGCGGCGCGCGACTTCCAGCGCCTCCTCGAAGGTGCGTGCGTTGCCGTGCTCGGGGGCGGCAATCGCCTCCTCGCGTAGCAGCGCGCCGAACCGCTCGCGGTCTTCCGCGAGATCGATGGCGTCGGGCGTGGTGCCGAGGATCGGCACTCCCGCCGCCGCCAACCCGCGCGCCAGCTTGAGCGGCGTCTGCCCGCCGAGCTGCACGACGACACCCACCGGGTTCTCGCGCTCGATCACCGACAGCACGTGCTCGAGGGTGAGCGGCTCGAAGTAGAGACGGTCCGACGTGTCGTAATCGGTCGACACCGTCTCCGGGTTGCAGTTGATCATCACCGTCTCGAAGCCGATCTTCGCCAGCGCGAACGCCGCGTGCACGCAGCAGTAGTCGAACTCGATCCCTTGGCCGATGCGGTTGGGGCCCGAGCCGAGGATCACCACCTTCGGTCGATCGTCGGGCTCGACCTCGTCCTCGTCGCCGAACGTCGAGTACATGTAAGGCGTCGTCGCCGGGAATTCGGCGGCGCAGGTGTCGACGCGCTTGTAGACGCGGCGCACGCCGGCGGCGATGCGCCGCTCGCGCACGCGCGCCTCCTTGCCGGTCACCAGCTCCGCGATGCGCGCATCCGAAAGCCCCGCCTGCTTGGCGCGGCGCAGCAGCTCGGCGGGCACCGACGACTCGTCCCAGCAGGCGAGCTCGGCCTCGAGCTCGACGATCTCCCGGATCTCGCGCAGGAACCAATGGTCGATGTGCGACACCGCCGCCACCTCGTCGACCGTCCAGCCCTGACGCAGCGCCGCGAACACCGCGAAGAGGCGCTCCCAGTTGGGCACCGAGAGCCGCCGCCGCAAGCGCACCGGGTCGGACATCCGCCGCTCGCGCTCGGCCATGCGGCCGTCGAGCTCGAGCGCGGCGAGGCCCTTCATCAGCGCTTCCTGGAAGGTGCCGCCGAGCGCCATCACCTCGCCCACCGACTTCATCGCCGTGCCCAGCGTCGACGGCGTCTCGGGGAACTTCTCGAACGCCCAGCGCGGGATCTTCACCACCGTGTAGTCGAGCGACGGCTCGAAGGCCGCCTGGGTCTTGCCGCCGGTGATGGTGTTGGGGATCTCGTCGAGGGTGTAGCCGACGGCGAGCAGCGCCGCGATCTTGGCGATCGGGAAGCCGGTGGCCTTCGACGCCAGCGCCGAGCTGCGCGAGACGCGCGGGTTCATCTCGATGACGACGCGGGCGCCGGTCTTCGGGTCGACGGCGAACTGGATGTTGCTGCCGCCGGTGGCGACGCCGACGCGGCGGATCACCTTGAAGGCGTCGTCGCGCATCGCCTGGTACTCGCGGTCGGAGAGCGTCTGCTGCGGCGCCACGGTGATCGAGTCGCCGGTGTGCACGCCCATGGCGTCGACGTTCTCCACCGAGCAGACGACGATGCAGTTGTCGAGGTGGTCGCGCATCACCTCGAGCTCGAACTCCTTCCAGCCGAGCACCGACTGCTCGATGAGCACGCGGTGCACCGGCGAGGCGGCGAGCGCGGCGCGCACCACCTCCTCGAGCTCGTCGCGGTTGTAGACGACGCCGCCCCCCTCGCCGCCGAGGGTGAAGCTCGGCCGCACGATGAGCGGCAGGCCGAGCTCGTCGCCGATCTGCTTCGCCTCCTCCAGCGAGGTGGCGTAGCCGCTCTTCGGCACCAGTAGGCCGACCTCCTCCATCGCCTGCTTGAAGAGCAGGCGATCCTCGCCGAGGCGGAGCGCGTCGGCGCCGGCGCCGAGCAGCTCGACGCCGAGCTCCTTCAGCACGCCCGACTCGTCGAGCGCGAGGGCGAGGTTGATGCCGGTCTGCCCGCCGACGGTGGGGAGGATGGCGTCGGGGCGCTCCTGGCGCACGATGCGCTCGACGACCTCGGGAGTGAGCGGCTCGATGTAGGTGGCGTCGGCGAACTCCGGGTCGGTCATGATCGTCGCCGGGTTGGAGTTGACGAGCACGACGCGGTACCCCTCGGCGCGCAGCGCGCGGCAGGCCTGCGTCCCCGAGTAGTCGAACTCGCACGCCTGCCCGATGACGATCGGGCCCGAGCCGAGGATGAGGATGGATTTGAGGTCGTCGCGGCGGGGCACGGGAGGCTCCGTGGGCGGCGGTGGCCGGTCGGGCGCGCAGCATAGCAGCGGCCTGGCGCCGAGCTGCCGTGTTAGCGTGGCCCAACATCTCGCTGAAGAGTTGACACGCCATGGCACCCGACTCGGCTTTCGGCGTCCCGCGCGAACAGGCCGACTTCGTCGTCGTGGGCGCCGGCTTCGCCGGCTTGACCGCCGCCTGGCGCCTCAAGGATCACGGCACGGTGATCGTGCTCGAGGCGCGCGACCGCGTCGGCGGGCGCGTCTACACCGGCCACCTGCCCGACGGCAGCTGGCTCGACTTCGGCGGCACTTGGTTCGGCCCCGGCCAGGACCACGCCTATGCCCTGGCCGCCGAGATGGGGATCGGCACCTATTCGACGTTCAACGACGGCAAGTTCGTGCTCGTCCTCGCGGACGGCACCATCGTCCGCTCGTTCGAGTCCTTCCCGCTGTCGGAGTTCTGTGCGGCGGCCGCTTCGGCGGCCGCCTCGGCGGTCGTGCTGGCCGAGTTTGCGGCGATGTACGAGCAGGTGCCGCTCGACCAGCCGTGGACGGCGGCGAAGGCCCACCACTGGGACCGGCAGACCTTCGCCGCCTGGGTCAATGCCCAGCTGGGCAGCGACGGGGCGCCTCTCCTCACCGGCCTCCACACGTTGATGGAGGGGTTCTTCACCTCCGACCCCGCGGAGGTCTCGCTGCTCGATGCCCTCTACCTCATCCGCTCGCACCAGGGGCTGCAACGGATCACCGGCGTCCAGGGCGGCGACCAGCAGGACCGCCTCATCGGCGGGGCGCAGGCGATCGCCAACGAGATGTGCCGGCGGCTAGGCGACGCCGTACGCCTGTGCTCGCCGGTGCGGCGGATTCACTACGACGAAGACGGCGTCGAGGTGGTGGCGGACACCACCGTCGTGCGGGCGAAGTACGCGGTGGTGGCGATGCCGCCGGTGGTGGCGGGACGCCTGTCCTATGACCCGGTGCTGCCGCCGGCGCGGACGATGCTCGCCGAGCGCGCGCCGTCGGGCGAGATCATCAAGGTGCTGGTCGGCTACGACAAGCCGTACTGGCAGCTCCACGGCTACAGCGGCCAGTCGATGGCGATCAGCGATCCCGTCGGCGCCACCTACGACGGCTGCACCGACACCCGCACGCCTGGGCTGATGATCGCCTTCGTCTTCGGCCGCCACGCCCGCGCGCTCGCCCTTCTCGACCCGGACGAGCGGAAGCGCCGCATCCTCGACACGCTGGCGCAGCGCTTCGGCCCCGAGCTCGCGACTCCGCTCAAGTACGGGACCCCCGCCAAGGACGCCTACTTCGAGCACGACTGGTCCACCGACCCGTGGTCGGGCGGCGGCATGATCGCCCACTTCCCACCTGGCGCGCTCACCAACTTCGGGCCGGCGCTGCGCGACCCGGTGGGGCGCATCCACTGGGCGGGCAGTGAGAGCTCGTCGGCCTTCCACTGCTCGATCAACGGCGCGATCGAGTCGGGCGAACGGGTGTGCCGCGAGATCGTGGAGGCGATGCACGGCGGCGGGCCGACGCCGGCGCCGCCCGCTGTCGCGCCGTTACCGGCCTAGAGCTTCACCTTCCAGCGATAGGCCTGGCCGGTCTCGAGCGGGCCGCCGGTTTCGACGAGCGGGTGTTGCTTCATCGCGTAGGTGGCGTAGCCGCCGCTCACGTAGACGGTCGGCGAGGCGACCTGCTCGTCGATGCGCACGGCGACTTCGTGCTCGCCGGCGGCGACGCCGTCGAGCGTCTTGCTGAACACCACTGCCACCTCCGGCCGCGGCTGCCGGAAGCGCGCGATTTCCTTGCCGTCGAAGAGCACAGTGGCCTCGAGGATCGTCGCCTGCTCGTCGGGCTGCTCGAACTTCACGTCGAGCACGAGGACGGGTCCCGGCTTCGGCGGGGGTGAGCCGCCGCAGGCGCCGAGCGCGCAGGCGAGCAGGACCGTCAGGACGACGGCGGTGGTGGCGCTGGCGACGGTGCTGGGCATGGGCCGGAGCAGCGCCGGCAGAGCTGGCGCCGGTCGCATCCTAGCGCGCCGCCGAAGGATCGGGCTGCCGTCGGGTCTCCAACCACGCAGGCGCTCAACCACGGTCAAGGTCAACCAGTGAACACCACCGCTCCATCCGCACTCCGACCCGCTCGCCGTGGCGGGTCGTCGTCGCGGCCGCGCTCGTGCTCCCGCTCATCGGTGCCGCGGCCACCGGGCAGCAGTCGCCGACCTTCGGCGAGGAGACGTCGGTCATCGTCATCGAGGTGCCGGTAGAGGTGCGGCGCGACGGGGCGCCGGTAGTGGGCCTCAGCGCCGCCGACTTCGAGGTACGGGAGGGGGAACGCCGGCTGCCCATCGTCGGCTTCGAGGCCGTAGAGCTGCGAGCGGCGACGACGGCCGCCTCGGCCCCGGCCGCCGCGCCCGCCCCGCCGCCGCTGGCGGCGCGGCGGCACGTGCTGCTGCTCTTCGACCTCGCTTTCACCCGCCGCGAGCGCCTCCGCGACGCCCTCACCGCCGCCCGCGGCTTCCTCGCCGCCGGCCTCGACCCCGCCGACCTGGTGGCCGTCGCCACCTACGTGCCGCGTGGCGAGCTCGCCCTGTTGCTGAGCTTCACCGCCGATCGCGGCGCGGCCGGACGGGTGCTCGGTGCCATCGAGGCTGCCGCGGCGGCGGAGGATGGCGGCAGCGAGCCAGCTCTTGGCGATCAGAGTGCGGGCGACCCGCTGCGTCTGACCGGCGCCGGGGCGCGGGCCCTGATCGCCAAGAGCTGGCCGCTCGACGAGCGCAACACCCCTAACGACGCGCTGCTCAGCCTCGGTCCGCCGGACGGCAGCATGGGCTCGTTCCTGCAGCAGAACGACCTCGCCCACGCCGCCCGCATCGAGCAGCCCAACGTCGACGAGCGGATGCGTGGCCACATCCGGGCCTTCAACGACACCATGAGCTCCCTCGTCGGTACCCTGCGTGACGTGCAGGGACGCAAGTACCTGGCGCTGTTCAGCGAGGGCTTCGCCGGCCGGCTGCTCACCGACGGCCCGCGGGGGGCCTCCGATCCCAGCTTCGGGGGCAGCAACGTGCTCAAGCCGCTGGCGGTGACGCTCGAGGAGCTGCGCCGCTCGGGGTGGGTGGTGCACGCGGTCGACCTCGCCGGCTTGCGGCGGGGCAGCTTCGGCGCCGATGGCCTCTTCTATCTCGCGCACGAGACCGGCGGCACGCTGGTCGAGGGAACCAACGACCTGGCCAAGGGGCTGGGCGAGGCGCTGCAGGCGAGCGCGCAGGTCTACGTGCTCACCGTCCAAGCCGACGGGGTGGCCGCAGACGGTGCCTACCACCCGCTGGAGGTTCGGCTGCGTGAACCCCAGCGCGGCACGAGCGTGCGCCACCGGCAGGGCTACTACGCGCCGCTGCCGTTCGGCGAGCGCTCCGCGGTGCGACGGCTGGCCGAGGCGGCGATGCTGGTCGCCGGCGGCGAGCCCCGCGACGAGCTCGCCGTCGAGGTGGCGGCGATCCCGCTCGGCAGCCGCGAGCAGTCGCGGCGCTTCGGCATCGTCGTCGAGGTGCCGGGGGCGGCGCTGCGCGGTGGCCCCGCCGGTCACCCGGGCCTCGAGGCGCATCCGGGTCTCGAAGCCTACGGCTACGCCCTCGACGAGGAAGGCAACAGCAGCGACTTCTTCTCCTATGCCCTCGACCTCGACCTCGGCAAGCTCGCCGTTCCGCTCGCCGCCGGTGGCGTGCGCTTCGTCGCCGAGCTCGACTTGCCGGCGCGCCCCCATCGCCTGCGACTGCTGGTGCGCGAGCGCAGCGACGGACGCTCATCCCTGATCTCGCTGCCGCTCGGAGGGGAGGGGACGCAAGAGGCGGCGCTGTTCCTGCCGGGCGCCGATCCCTGGCTGGTGGTGCGGGAGCCGAGCACCAGCTTCGAGCTGCACGGGCGCCCGCTGTCGCCCGCGTTGCACGTAGCGCTGCCCGGCGGCGCCGAGGTACCGGTGGTCTTCGTCGGCGATCGCCTGGCGGGGCAGCGCGAAGCGCTGTCGGCGCGCATCGTCGACGCCGCGGGTCGTGCCGCGCACGGCGGCACGCTCGAGCTCGTCTCGTTCACGCCGGGGGTGAACGGTCAGCCCGACCTGCTGCTGGGGCGACTCCGCGTCGGCACCCTGGCCACCGGCGAGTATCGCCTCGAGCTCGCGGTGGCGGTGACGGGCGCGCCGCGGCGCAGCGTCGCCGGCCGCTTCCGGGTGGTCGAGCGCGCCGCCGGCTCGTGAGCGGGGCGGTCAGCCGCGGCAGACCCGCGTCACGAAGTCGTCGAAGATGTCGCTCGCGTCGTGCGGCCCCGGGCGCGGCTTCGGGGTGGTATTGCGCCGAGATCACCGGCTTGCCCTCGACCGCGAAGGCTTCGACGGTGCCGTCGTTCAGGTTGACCTGCGTGACGCGGCACCCCGGCGGCAACGTCTGCGGGTCGACGGCGAAGCCGTGGTTCTGGCTGGTGATGAGGGTCTTGCCGGTGTCGAGGTCCTTGACCGGCTGGTTGCCGCCGTGGTGGCCGAACTTGAGCTTGAAGGTCTTCGCGCCCAACGCCAGGCCGAGCAGCTGGTGGCCGAGGCAGATGCCGAGCACCGGCACCTCGGCGTCGAGGAGACGGCGCACTTGCGCGATGGGGCCGTCGAGCGTCTCGGGATCGCCGGGGCCGTTGCCGAGCACGACGCCGTCGACGCCGAACGCCTGCACGCGCTCGGCCGCGGTGTCCGACGGCACGACCGTCAGCCGCGCGCCGCGCGCCGCCAGCGAGCGCAGGATGTTGGTCTTGATCCCGTAGTCGTAGACGCCAAGGTGACAGCGCTGCGGCACCGTGGCTGGCATCTCGAGCACGTCGCGCCGCGAGGCTTGGTGCGCCAGCTGCCGCCCCTCCATCGTCGGGAAGGCGGCAAGCTCTTCGAGCAGCGCGGGGACGTCGGAGCGCTCGCTGGTGAGCACGCCGCGCATCGCGCCCTGGTCGCGCAGCCGCCGCACGAGCGCGCGGGTGTCGATGCCGTCGAGCGCCGGGATGCGGTTGCGGCGCAGGTACTCGATCAGCCCTTCGGCGGCGCCGTGCGAGGAGGGCACCGCGGTCGTGCGCCGCACGACCAGCCCTTCGACCCAGGGGCGGTTCGACTCCTCGTCGCGCGGCGCCACGCCGTAGTTGCCGATGTGCGGCTGCGTCAGCACGACGATCTGGCCGAGGTACGACGGGTCGGTGAGGATCTCCTGGTAGCCGGTCATCGAGGTGTTGAAGACGACCTCGCCGAAACGGGTGCCTGGCGACACGCTGCGGCCGCGGAAGACGGTGCCATCCTCGAGCGCGAGAAGCGCCGGCCGCGTCGCGGCGATCACTCGCCGTCCTCCGCCGCCACCTCGGCCGCCGCGGCGTCGAGGCGCTTGCGCATGCGCACGCGAGTGCCGGTCTCCTCGTAGCCGAGCCGCGCGTGGAGCGCACGGCCGACGTCGTTCTCCACCCGCGCGTCGGCGGCGATGGTGCGGCAGCCGCGCGACGCTGCCCAAGCCTCGGCGGCTTTGAGCAGCACGGCGCCGACGCCGCGGCCGCGCTGCTCCGGCTCGACGTAAAGCGCTTCGACGTAGGCGACCGGCGATCCGGGGCACCCTTCGTACCAGGTGCGCAGCGCCACCTCGACGAAGCCGGCGAGACGTTCGCCTTCCCCCTGCTCGGCCGGCGAGACGAACACCGCCGCGCGGTCGGCGTCGGCGAGCACGGTGCCCATCTCCATCTCGTGCTGGTCGGGCGCGCAGTCGGGCCACAGCGCGAGCCGCAGGCGCTGCCACTCGGGCTGGTCGCGCTCTTCGGGCATGCGGACGGGCGGCGCCGACATCGGCCCGCATTGTAGATCCGGAACCCCCCACCCAAGAGAAGACTGTTTTAGTCTGCCACCCCTCACTCCCCCGACCCCTCTCTCCCCTCGCCGGGGAGAGAGGGGCCCAGAGTCTGAGAAGCGACTAGACCTGGCGCAGAATCCAGCGCGCCTGCGCCATCCGCCGCTGCACGATGCGCACTCGCCGCTGGTAGCTGCGGCTCTTCGCGCCCGGGTGCCAGCTGCGCGGCCGCGACAGGCCGGCCGCGAGCTGCGCCGACTGGTAAGTCGACAGGCCCGCCGCGCTGGTGCCGAAGTAGCGACGCGCCGCCGCCTCGGCGCCGTAAATGCCGGGACCGAACTCGGCGACGTTGAGGTAGAGCTCGAGGATGCGGCGCTTGCTGAGCTCGCGCTCGAGCTGCCAGGTGAGGATCGCCTCCTTCACCTTGCGCAGCGGGTTGTAGGAGGGGCTGAGCCAGAGGTTCTTCGCCGTCTGCTGAGTGATCGTCGAGGCGCCGCGCGGCAGCGCCTTTTCCTCCCAGGCGTCGCGCAACGCGGCCTCGAGCTCGTGGCGCGAGAAGCCGTCGTGGTCGAAGAACTCCATGTCCTCGGCGGCGACGACGGCCTGCTTGAGGCTGCGCGAGATGCGGCTGTAGGGCACCCACTTGTGCCGCGGCGCGGGCAGCCCGGCGCGCTCGGCACGCGCGCGATAGCGCTCGATGAAGGCGCTGCTCTTGGGGTGATGGTCGACGAAGGAGCTGACGTCGGGCCAGTTGAGCGCTTCCCAGCCGAGGTAGACGGCGGCGAGCACGGCGAAGATGAGCAGGCAGCCGCGCAGGCGACGGCGGCGCGGCGGCTGTGCGGGCGCGAGCGGCGGTTGCGCCGGCGCCACGGGCGGCACTTCGGCCGGCGAAGCTGCAGGGGGCGCGTTGCTAGGCGCGGGGCCGACGGGATCCAAGGCTCCTCCGGGGACGCCCGATCATGGCACCGAGGCGCCTTTGGGGCGAGGTGGACGCGCGCTCATGTTGGCTGCCGAGGCGCGTGCACCGAAGGATCGCAGCGCGCGGGACGCTCTCACCCGTTGCACATCCAGCGAGGAGACGATCATGGCCGGCACCACCACCGCCTCTTGTCCGACTGCGCGCTCGACTACGCATCGCGCGTATAGCACCCACCGCACTCGTTTCGCCCGCGGCCTCGCGGCGCTCGCCGTCGCTTGGCTCCTCGCCGCAGCCGCCGCTCCCGCGGTCGCGCAACAGCCGGCCGCCACCTTCGGTGAGGAGACCTCCGTCGTCCTCGTCGAGGTGCCGGTCGAGGTCTGGCGCGACGGCAAGCCGGTCACCGGTCTCACGCAGGCCGACTTCGAGGTGCGCGAGCGCGGCCGCACGCTGCGCATCGTCGGCTTCGACCAGGCCGAGGTGGGCGCGCCGGGCACGACCGCCGAGACGCAGCCCTCGCACGCGGTGACGCCGCCGCTCGCCGCCCGCCGCCACCTCTTCCTGCTCTACGACCTCGCCTTCAGCAGCCGCGAGCGGGTGCGCGACGGCATCGCCGCCGGCCGGCGCATGCTCGCGGCAGGGGCTCGACGCCAGCGACCTCGTCGCCGTCGGCGCCTACACGCCGCGCGGCGAGCTGCCGATCCTCGTCAGCTTCACCTCCGACCGCGCCGCCGCGGAGCGCGCGCTCGACGCGATCGCCGGCGCCATCGACGGCAAGCCGCTGCCGGCGGCGGCCGCCGCCGGCCCGTCCGATCCGCTACGCCTCACCGGCTTCGGCGCCGCGCGCCTCTTGGCGGAGACCTGGTCCATCGAGGAGCAGGACATCGGCGCCGATACGATCGCCTCGCTCGCCACCGGCCCCTCGGCCAACCTCGGCAACTTCAAGGACGGCTTCCTGCAGTGGAACGCCATCAACCACGCCCGCATCCTGCAGGCGCCCAACATCGCCGAGCGCATGCGCGGCCACGTGCGGGCGATGGGCGAGACCTTCGGCCAGCTGGCGGAGACGCTGCGCGGCGTGCAGGGGCGCAAGTACATGGCGTTTTTCAGCGAGGGCTTCCCGAGCGGCCTCCTCACCGGAGGGCTCGCCGCGGTGGGGACCCCGTCGTCAGGCAGCTCGCACCTGCTGTCGTTCCTGGGAAAGAACCTCGAAGAGCTGCGCCGTGCCGGCTGGGTGCTGCACGCGGTCAACCTCAACGGCGCGCGCGTCGGCCCGAGGGCGGGCGAGAGCCTCTTCTTCCTCGCCAACGAGACCGGCGGCAAGCTGGTGCAAGGCGAAGGCGACCTCGCCGCCGGCCTCGGGCGCGCGCTGCTGCCGAGCACGCACGTCTACCTGCTGAGCGTGCAGGTCGAGGGGCTGCAGAGCAACGGCGCCTTCCACGGCCTCGACGTCAAGGTGCGCGGCGCCGCGCGCGGCACCGAGGTGCGCCACCGCGCCGGCTACCACGCGCCGCTGCCCTTCGAGAAGCGGCCGCCGATTCAGCGTCTCGCCGACGCCGCGACCCTCGTCGCCGGCGGCGAGCCGCGCGACGAGCTCGGCGTGTCGGTGGTGGCGGCGCCGCTGCGCGCCGGCGGCGACTCGACGCGGGTCGGCGTCGTCGTCGAGGTGCCGGCGGCGGCGCTGCTCGGGGCGGCAGGGTCGGCCGGGCACGGCGGTCTCGAGGTGTTCGGCTACGCCGTCGATGCCGGCGGCCGCAGCTCCGACTTCTTCTCCTACGCCGTCGACGTCGACCGCCAGCAGATCGGCGCGCGGATCGACCAGGGCGGCGTGCGCTTCATCGCCACCGTCGACCTGCCGCCGCGGCCGCACGAGCTGCGTCTCCTGGTGCGCGAGCGCGCCGGCGGACGCTACTCGCTGGTGTCGACGCCGATCGACCTGCAGCCGGCGGGCAGCGGTGCGCCGGAGCTGGCCGCGATCTTCCTGCCCACCTCGCCCGACCCGTGGCTGGTGGTGCGTGACCCTAGTGTCGAGGGCTTCTCGCTGCACGGCCGGGCGCTGGCGCCGGCGGTGCGGCCGGCGGTCGAGCCGGCGGGCGACGCGCAACTCCTCCTCGTCGGCCGCGGGCTCGCCGAGGGCGGCGCGGCGCTGCGCACGCGCATCTTCGACGGTAGCGGCAAGCAAGTGAGCACCGGCCAGCTCGAGGTGCTGTCGCTGACCGCCGGCGCGGGCGGCGAGCCCGACCTGGCGGTGGCGCGCCTCCACACCAGCGGCATGGCCGCCGGCGAGTACCGGCTCGAGGTGGTGCTCGCTGCCGGCGGCCGCGCGCGCGCCGTCGCCAGCGGGCAGTTCCGCGTCGCGACCTCCGGCTGAGCCCGGCTGAGCGTTCCTGCGGACCGCTCCGTCGTACGCTAGGCGCATGCGCGGAGCGCGGCGCGGCGACGCCGGAGCGGTCCTCATCGAGGCCCTGGTGGCGGCCGTCATCGTCGCCATGGCGCTGCTCTTCCTCATGGCGCTGCTCGCCCACGAGGCGCGGCTCACCGCGCGCGCCTCCGGCCAGCGCGACGCGGTGATGCTGCTCGAGGCGGCCCTCGAGAGCGTGCGCGCCGGCGCCGTGCCGCTCACCGTCGGCACCACGACGTACACCCAGCCGTACCCGCCCTGGCTGCCGATCCCGCAGCGCCGCGGCGCCGTGCTGTGGATCGACGTGCGCTCGCTCGAGCCGGCCGTGAGCGACCTCTACGAGGTCACCGCCACCGTGCGCTATCGCGCCGGCCGCGACGTCCTGACGCGCAGCCTCACGACGCGCGTGTGGCAGCCCGAGTCGTGATCGCCGCCGTCGAGCCGCCGCGGCGGCGCGAGGCCGGCTTCACGCTGCTCGAGCTCGTCGTCGCCACTGCCGTGCTGCTGCTCGCCGTGCTGCTCGCCTGCGACCTGTTGAGCGAGAGCGGGCGGCTGCTCCACCACTCGGTGCGCCGCGCGCGCGATCCGTGGACGCTGCTGCCGGCCGAGTTGCTGCGCAACGACCTGCGCGGCACCGCGACGCCGCTCGTGCTGCGGCCGCCGCTGCCTCCCGAGGTGCCGCCGCTGCGCGCCTGGCAGTCGCGGGCGCTCCTGCTGCAGACCGCGGACGGGCAGGTGATCTGGCAGCGCACGCCCGACGGGAGGGTGACGCGGCGAACCGCCGGCGGCGCCGGACGCGTGTACCTCAACGACGTGACGAGCTTCCGCTGGCGGCTGATGGAGGCCAACGCCGTCGAGGTCTGGGTGCGCTACCACGTCAGCTCGCCCTACCTGCGCCAGCTCGCCGGCGGGCTGCCGAAGTCCGACCCAGGCGAGGACCACGACCTGCACCTGCTGGTCGTCGCGCGCGGCAACCCCGGGACGCAAGCTTGGTGACGCCCGCGACGTCGGCGATGTCGACACGCCACGGCGAGCGCGGCCAGGCGCTGCTCTTCGCGCTGCTGGCGCTGCTCATCGCCTCGATGGCGGCGGCATTCGTCGCCGAGGACCTGATGCTGCGCGAGCGCGCCATGCAAGACGAGGCGGCGCGCCAGCACGTGCGCGCGCTGCTCGACGGCGCCCTCGCCGACGCGCTGGCGCGGCTCGCCGACCATCGCTCGATCGAGGAGGAGCAGTCGTGGGGCGGCGGCAGGATCGAGATCGAGCGGATCGACGGCGAGAGCGAGAACCTGATCTATCTCCGCGTCCGTGCGGAGTACGCGGCGCGGCGCGGCGCCGCCGAGGCACGCGTGCTTCTCCTTCCCGTCACCGTGCTCTCCTGGCGGCGCATCCACCCCGGAGCTTGATCGCGAGCGCGTCGGCGCGCCAGCCGCGGCCGATCAGGGGAACGGGTCGTCGTCCTCGCTCTCGTCGCCGCCGGCGATGCGGGCGAGCGCCGAGCGTGCGGCGAAGGCGAGCTCGGGATCGGCGGTCGAGGCGAGCTCGCGCAGCGGCGCGATCGCTTCGCGGTCGCCGAGGAGGCCGAGCGACTCCATGGCCGCCATGCGCACCCGCGCTTCCTCGTCGGCGGCGCGCGCCAGCGCCAGCAGGCGCGGCGCTGACTCGCGGCACTCGGCGTCGCCCACCGCGCGCGCCGCCTCCAGCCGCACCTGCGGCTCGCGGTCGCGCAGCGCCTCGACGAGCTCGCCGGCGAAGCCTTCGAGGCGCGCCATGCTGCGGATCGCGGTCGTCCGCCACTCGGGATCGCCGCTCGCCCACGAGGCGCGCGCCGCGCCCTCCTGCCAGGCGTCGGGCAGCAGCACCGCGGTCTCGAGCGCGCTCCGCCGCACCCGCTTCGGGCTGGCGCTGTCGAAGTAGAGCTGACGCAGCCCCTGGCGCACGGCCGCCGCGCCGGCTTCCGAGAGCGGCGGCGCGGGACCGGCGCCCGCTTCCGCGGCGGCGGTGGCAGCGAGCCCGGGACCGAGCGCCTCGACGGCCGCCGTGCGCATCTCCTCGTCGGCGTCGCCGCGCGCGATCTCGAGCGCCAACGCGGCGAGGCCGTCGTCGAGCGAGTGCGCCAGCACGTCGAGCGCTTCGAGCCGCGCCTCGCGGTCGTCGCTCTGCAGGCTCGCGACGAGCAACGCGCGCGAGTCCTCCGGCAGGTCCCACGCCGCGTCGTGGGCGAAATCGTCGAGCTCGGGTTGCGGCCGGTCGTCGTCCTCGTCGTCGCGCACGCAGGGCAAGCATAACGGCGCCTCGCGGCGCGTTGCTCTGAGGTCAAACCCTCAGCCGATGAGCCGCTTGCGCCGGTTCGCCCCTGGACGCGCTGCTAAGATTTCCACCGTGACCGAAGCGGTTTCCCCTTCGCCGCTCGCGCCGCGGCGCGACACCGTCGCGGTGCGCATCGGCCACTGCACCGTCGGCGGCGGCGCGCCGGTCGTCGTGCAGTCGATGACCAACACCGACACCGCCGACGCCGCCGGCACCGCGAAGCAGTGCATCGAGCTCGCGCAGGCGGGCTCGGAGATGGTGCGCATCACCGTCAACGTCGAGGAGGCGGCGCGCGCCGTCCCCGAGATCAAGCAGCGCATGCTCGACGCGGGGTGCACGGCGCCGCTCATCGGCGACTTCCACTACAACGGCCACGTGCTGCTCGCCCGCTATCTGGACTGCGCGCGCGCGCTCGACAAGTACCGCATCAACCCCGGCAACGTCGGCTTTGGCGCCCGCCGCGACGAGCAGTTCGCGACCATCGTCAGGATCGCCGCCGAGCATCAGAAGCCGGTGCGGATCGGCGTCAACGGCGGCTCGCTCGACCAGGCGCTGGTGATGACGAAGATGGAGGAGAACACGCGCCTCGACCGCGGCCGTTCGGCCGACGAGATCGTCGAGGAGTGCATGGTCGTTTCCGCCGTCGACTCGACGGAGAAGGCGCTCCGCTACGGCCTGCGCGAGGACCAGATCGTCATCTCCTGCAAGGTGTCGCGGCCGCAGGGACTGATCGCCGTCTACCGCGAGCTGGCGCGGCAGAGCCGCCAGCCGCTCCACCTCGGCCTGACCGAGGCGGGGATGGGGATGAAGGGCGTCGTCTGGTCCTCGGCGGCGCTGGCGGTGCTGCTCGGCGAGGGGATCGGCGACACCATCCGCATCTCGCTGACGCCGCGCCCCGGCGGCGACCGCCGCGAGGAGGTCTACGCCGCCTGCGAGCTCCTGCAGTCGCTCGGGCTGCGCTCCTTCGCGCCGTCGATCACCGCCTGCCCGGGCTGCGGGCGCACCACCTCGACCACCTTCCAGGAGCTCGCCGAGCGCATCCAGGGCTACGTGCGCGAGCGCATGCCGGAGTGGAAGCAGAAGTACCCCGGCGTCGAGGACCTGCGGCTCGCCGTCATGGGCTGCGTCGTCAACGGCCCCGGCGAGAGCAAGGCGGCGCACATCGGCATCTCCCTGCCCGGCACCGGCGAAGCGCCGCACTGCCCGGTGTTCGTCGACGGCCAGCCCTTCGCCAAGCTGCGCGGCACCTACGACGAGCTCGCCGAGCAGTTCCAGCGGCTGGTCGAGGACTACGTGGCGGTCAAGTGGGGCGGCGGCGAGGCGGTACCTGCGTCGGTGCCCGAGCTGGCCACCGACGCTGCTCCTGTCTTGCGCTGAGGTCGACGCGGCGTGCGCGTAGCGCCGCGCGTCTACAGGATGCGCGCCCGGATCACGAGATCAGGGTCGTCCTGCCACTTGCGCTCGAAGCGCAGCATGTCGTAGTAGCCGCAGCGTGCGGTCGCCGGGTAGCCCCTGCAGACGCCGGGGCGGTGGCTGTAGACGGTGCAGCGCCGCGTCTCGGGGTCGAGGAAGACGCAGGCGGTGCCGAAGATCTTGTCCTTCCGGTGGCGCAGGATGCGCTCGCCCGGCTCCTCGCCGTCTTCGGTGAAGCGGCGGCGCACTTTCTCGGGCGTGGTGCCGAAGTGCTTGCCGAGCCGCACCAGGTCGCGCTTCTCGACGGCGATGCGCGCGTAGGTGCAGCAGTACGCCGGGCAGCGCGAGCAATCGTAGGAGACGACGGTCTTCGGCATGGGCTACCTCGTCGCTTCAGGCTACCGCGTTTCGGCGGCGGCGGTACGCGGAGTCGCGCTCGGCGATGTCGGACTCGGCAATGGACGGCCTTCGACGACGGCCGCGAGCTGCGCCAGGCCGCGCTCGAGGTCGCGGCCCATCGAGCGCTCGATGACCGGCAGCGACAGCCGGCCGAGCAGCGTGCGGCCGAGCGAGCCTTCGTCGCTCCACACGACGCGCGTGCGGCCGTTAGCGAGCGGCAAGAGCCGCAGCGTGTCGCGCGCCTGGATGCGGCCTTGCTGGAACGTCATCGAGAAGACGAGCTCGCGCGGCGGTGAGCTTTCTTCGATGCGCAGGCGGCCGTCGCCGGTGGCTTCGCTGTCCCAGCTCACCTCGGCGCCTTTGCCGCGTGACGGACCCGCGTAGTTGAAGACGAGGCCGGGGTAGGCGCTCTCCTGCCACGGCGACCAGCGACGCCAGGCGCGCAGGTCGTCGAGCTCGGCGAAGACGCGCTCGGGCGGCGCGGCGATCTCCACCTGCCGCTCGACGCTCCACCGCGTCGGCAGCAGGAAGAGGCCGACCAGCATCACCAGCGAGACGACGCCGAGTCCGAGCCAGATGAGGCGGAGGTGTTGAGTCAAGCGCGGTGCGCGCCTAGAACATCCCCAGCTGCAGCTTCGCCGCCTCGGTCATCATGTTGGGGTTCCACGGCGGGTCGAAGACGACCTCGACGTCGGCCGAGGCGATGCCCGGCAACCCCTCGAGCTTGCGCTTGACGTCGTCGGCGAGCACCTGTCCCATGCCGCAGCCGGGAGCGGTGAGCGTCATCTTCACCTGCGCCTGCCGCTTCCCCTCGGCGTCGGGATCGCCGAGCGTGCAGTCGTAGATGAGGCCGAGGTCGACGACGTTCACCGGGATCTCGGGATCGAAGCAGGTGCGCAGCTGGCCCCACACTTGATCTTCGAGCGGCCCCGCGTCGCCTTCGACGGCGACCGGCGCTTCCTTGCCGATGACGTCGGCGTCGCGCGCCTCGAGCCGCACCATCTGCCCGCGCGGCGTCACCAACGTGTAGGTGTCGCCGAGCGCCTGCGCGATGCGCACCGAGGTGCCGGCCGGCAGCACGAGCGGCGTGCCGTCGGGGATCATGATGACGCGGCACTCGCGCTGCGTGGTGATCTGCTCGTTGCCGTACATCGTGAGGTCGCTCTCAGCCCGAGTGATCGTAGCAGTCGGTCCTCGGCCGCAGCGACGCGGATGCTACGGTTGCGCGCCCATGCCGCCGACCCTCCTTGCTCGCCTCGCCGACGTGCCCGAAGGCGGCCTCGTCCTGCGCGAGCACGGCGCCTACCAGATCGCTCTCGCGCGAGTGCGCGGCGAGGTCTTCGCCATCGACGACGTCTGCACCCACGCGGGAGCGTCCCTCCACGAAGGCGAGCTCGGCCGCGAAGGCGACCACTGCCTCACCTGCCCCTGGCACGACGCCCATTTCGACGTCCGCACCGGCAAGGTCAACCAGGACACGCCGTGGGCGGTCGACACGCAGGCCTACCGAGTCGAGCTGCGCGGCGACGAGATCTGGGTGGACCTGCCGTGAAAGACGTCGATGATGCTGAGGTCGACGACCTTTCCATTCCGGCTTGGCACCGCGAGGAGCTCGATCGCCGCCTCGCCGAGGACGAGGCCGATCCGGAAGCGGGCGCGTCGTGGGAAGAGGTGCGAACCCGCCTCGAGCGCGCGGCTCAGTTGACGTAGCCGAGCGAGCGGAGCTTTTCGAGCTCGAGGCGGCGGCGTTCGCGGTCGGGTGGCGCGGCGCTGCGCGGGCGCGGCAGGCCGTCCCAGGTGCTGATGCGCTGGGCGGCGTGCTGGCGCAGGAAGGCGGGATCGACGGCTGCGGTGAGGAGCTGGCCGTCGGCGTCGGCGGGGAGCGGGATGCCGAGCAGGTAGAGGAGCGTCGGGTAGACATCGAGCACGTCGGTGCTCGCCGGCAGGCGGCCGGCGCGGATGGGGCCCCCGTGCAGCAGCAGGACGCCTGGCGGGCCGTGGCGGTGCTGGGTGTCCATGCTGTGGAAGATGGTCGGGCTGTGGCCGTGGTCGGAGACGACGGCTAGCACCGTTCCCGGCTCGAGGCGCGCGCGCAGGCGGCCGAGGAAGGCGTCGAGCTGGTGGTGGAAGCGCACGATCTCGTCGTTCGCCGGCGCCGCGGCGGCGTCGACGCCGAAGAAGCGCGCCGGCTCGTGGTAGCGCCACGTCGCGTGCTGCACGGCGTCCGGCTCGTGCGTGTAGAGGGTCACGAGGTCGGGTTGGCCGCGGCGTTCCAGCAGGTCGAAGAGCGCGCTCGTCTGCCACTCGAAATCGGGCTTGCCGAGGAAGCGCCCTTCCTCGGCGAGAAGACCGGCGGGCCATGCTTGCAGCGCCGCCTCCGTCGGCGTGATCGCGCGGCGGGCCTCGTGCGCCTGCTGCCAGAGACCGTCGCTGCCGTAGCCGAGGAAGAAGCTGCGCGGGTCGGCGAGCACGGGCGCGGGGTAGGAGTAGTAGTAGCCGTCGACGACGCCGACCGAGCGGCCGGTCGAGCTCGCCACTTCCCAGACGCAGCGGCGTCGCGACGTTGGCGCGGTCGATCGGCTGCACCTCGGCGAGGCCGAGCCCCTGCAGCCGCATCGCCAGCTCCTTGAAGAAGGTGCGGTGCACCGGATAGACGCCGAAGAAGCTGCCGCTCATGCCGGCGAGCCGCACCGTGTAGAAGTCGAGCACGCCGTGCACGGCGGGGCGACGGCCGGTGTAGATCGACGCCCAGATGACGGCGGAGTTGGAGTCGGCGAAGGTGGCGAGCGGTCCCCAGCTGCCCTCGCGCATGAGCCGCGCGAGGTTGGGCAGCGCGCCGCTCTCGACGAGCGGCAGCATGACGCGCCAGTCGGCGCCGTCGACGCCGACGATGGCGACCTTCGTGCCGCTCCGCGCGCCGAGCGTGTGCGGCAGCGGCGGCGTCTCGCGTGGCTCGGCGCGACTCGCGAGCGCGGTCGCCGCTTGCGCGATGGCGAGCAGCAGCACGGCGGCGGTGAGAAAGCGCCATGCGCGGCGCCGGCGAGCCACCGCAGCGGCGATGGTCACCAGCAGTCGCGCCGCGAGCACGGCGGCGGCGAGGACGGCGAGGCTGCGCAAGACGAGGTAGCCGAGCATCGGCCAAGCGCTGGTGACCCAACGCGGCGCTTCGTCGTAGGTGAGGCCGTAGCTCGCCGCGAAGAGCCAGAAGAGGAAGTGGAATGCCGCCGTCGCGAGCCAGAGCTCGCGGCGCAGCGAGCGGTCGGCGAGGCCCGCCGCTCCGCTGTCGTCGTCGCCCTGGCCGGCGCGGCCGCCGCGCAGGAGCCGCAGCAGCCGCAGCGCCAGCATCGCCGCGCCGCTCGCCAGCGCTCCGCCGGCGCCATAAACGAGCAGGCACCAGCCGAGCAGCACCAACGCGTCCCAGACGCCGATCGTGTTGTGGCGCGCGTGGAGGATGGCGATGATGCCGCCGTAGAGCAGCGCCCCCTGCGCGCCGCCGAGCGCGGTGGCGAGCGAGCGTCGGGCGCAGCACGGCGGGTCGTGCGCGCGCCGCGACGGTCTCGCGAGCCGGTGCGCTGCTCGCCGATGACGAAGCAGGCTCGCTCGTCGCGAGCACCGAGGCGGGCATCGCGGCTGTATAGCACACGCCCTCTTGACGATCGCGCCTCTGCACGCTCGCGAATGGCAGCGCGGTCGGCGGACGGGAGGCAGCGCGCAAGGGAATAATCGCGAGCCGCGTGGACCTGCTCTTCCTCACCCAGACCTATCCGCGCACGCCCGAGGACACGGCGGGCCCGTTCATCCGCGAGCTGGCGCTGGCGCTCGTGCGCGGCGGCGACCGCGTGCGCGTGCTGGCGCCGCACGCGCGCGGGCTGCCGCGCCGCCGCGACGACGGCGGGCGTCGAGGTGCGACGACCTTTCGCTACGCGCCGGTGCCGCTCGAGCGTGTTCGGCTATGGCCGCAGCCTCGCGGCGGACGAGCGCGTGCGCGGCGCGGCGCTCGTCGCGGCGCCGTTCTACGCCCTCGGCGCCTGGCGGGCCGTGCGGCGGAGCCTGCGCGAAGCGACGCGCGGCGAGGGGAGCGGAACCGGGAGTCCGTCGGCTCGAGCGGGGCAGGAGGTCGTGGGTGACGAGTCGCATGGGACGTGGTGCAGGCGCACTGGCTGCTCCCCAACGGCCCGCTCGCCCGCGGCTCTGCCGCTCGCACCACCTTCGGCGTCGGCATCCACGGCAGCGACGTCTTCCTCGCCGAGCGCCGTGCCGCGCGCGGGGTGGTGCGGCGCACGCTCGCCGCCTGCGACTTCCTCACCGGCTGCTCGCCCGAGCTCGTCGAGCGCGTCTGCGCCCTCGGCTTCCCCACCGACGAAGCGCGCGTCATCCCCTACGGCGTCGACGTCGATGCTTATCGCCCCGACCCGGCGCGCCGCTCGCTCTGGCGGCAGCGGCTGGGCGTGCCGGCGGAGGCTCCGCTGCTTCTCGGGCTCGGCCGCATGGCGACGAAGAAGGGTTCCAGGTGCTGTTGCCCGAGCTCGCGGCGCTCTTCGCCGCGGTGCCCGACCTTCACGTCGTGCTCGCCGGCGGACGGCGACCTGCTGCCGCGCTTCCGCGCCGAGGCGGCGCCGCTCCACGGGCGCGTCCACTTCCCGGGCGCGGTGCTGCGCGACACGCTGCCCGACCTCTTCCGCGCCGCCGACGCCTTCGTGCTGCCCGCGGTGCACGACCCGCGCGGCAACGTCGACGGCTTGCCCAACGTCGTGCTCGAAGCGATGGCGAGCGCGCTGCCGGTCGTGGCGACGGCGGTGTCGGGCATCCCGCTGGCGGTGCGCGACGGCGTCGAGGGCGTGCTCGTCCCCGAGGGCGACGGCCGCGCGCTGCGCGAGGCGCTCGCCGCGCTGCTCGCCGACCGCGAGCGCGGCCGCCGCCTCGGCGAGGCGGGCCGCCGCCGCGCCGTCGCCGAGCTGACCTGGGATGCGGTTGCGAAGCGCTATCGCGCGGCCTACATGGAAGGGATCGAGCGGCGCAACGCGGGTGTCAAGCCGGCGGCCGCGCCATCCGCGGGTAGCCGGCCAGCGAACACGGAGCGGCGGAAGCGACGCCGGCGGAAACGAATCGCGCTGCCGCGAGTGAGCGGGGAGAGCGCTCCTGAGAGTCCTCCTCGTCACCAACACCTACCCGCCCGCCGACCTCTCCGGCGTCGGCACGCTCGCCTGCGAGCTGGCGCGCCGCCTCGGCAGCTGCGGACATCTCGTCTGCGTCTTCACCCGCCGGCCGGCGCCCGGCGACCCGCACGCGGTGCGCGTGCGCGGGCCGAAGCTCCTCTTCCCGCTGCTCGTAGCGCTGCGCTTCGCGGCCTCGCCGCGCACGGCCTGGGACCTCGTGCAGGTGCACGAGTCCGACGGCGCGCTGGTGGCGCTCGTCCTCCGCCTGCTGCGCGCGCTCGGCGCACCGGCGGGCCGGGCGCGGCTGGTGGCGACGCTCCAGGTCTCCTACGTCGAGGAGCGGCGGGCGGTGCGGCCGGTGCGCGCCGACGGCGAGGTGGTGTCGCGGCCGACCTTCGGCGAGCTCGTCTTCGCGTGGCTGCGCGCACCGATCCTCGCCGTTCTCGGCCGCGTCACCGCGCGCCTCGCCGACGCGGTGGTGGCGCCGAGCGAGGCGACCGCCGCCGAGCTTCGCCGCGACTACGGCGCCCGCGCGGTGGAGGTGATCCCCAACGGTATCCCGCCGTCGCCCGCGCGACCCGCGCACGTCGCCGCCCGCTCGCCGCAGCTGCCGCCGGTCGTCCTCTACGCCGGCCGCCTGCGCAGTCGCAAAGCCGTGGCGGTGCTGCTCGCCGCGATGCCGCGCGTGCTCGCCGCGGTGCCGTCGGCGCGGCTCGTCGTCGTCGGCGACGGCGAGCAGAGCGCGCGCGTCGCGGCGGCGGTCCGTGCGCGGGGCCTCGCCACCCACGTCGACCTCGCCGGCTCGCTGCCGCGGCCGGCGGCGATGGCGCGCCTCTTCGACGCCGACGTCTTCTGCCTGCCCTCGACCTACGAAGGGCTGCCGCTCGCCATCCTCGAAGCGATGGCGGCCGGCCTGCCGGTGGTGGCGACGGCGGTGTCGGGCAACCCGGAAGCGGTCGAGGACGGCGTTAGCGGCCTGCTCGTCCCACCGGAGAGCGCCGCTGCCCTCGCCGACGCGCTGATCGCACTGCTCACCGATCCCGAGCGCCGCCGGCAGATGGGCGAGGCAGCGAAGCGGCGTGTCGCCGAACACTTCGCCATCGAGCGCGTGGCCGAGCAACACCTCGAGCTGCTGCGCAAGCTGGGCGGCGGCGCGCCGGCGCGCGCGGACGATGGAGCCGGCGCAGCCCCGCCCACGGCGCAGACCTGACAACGATCACGCAGCGCACGCCACCGATCGGTCACCGGCCCTGCCGTAAACCTGACGCCGCGCGCCAGAGCGTCGCCTCAGCTCTGACGCGGCGGCGCCCGGACGTCGCCACGCGGCGCGACGTACAATCGCGCGAATGTCCGTATTGGCGAGCGAGACGGGGGCCGTCCTAGCGGCCGAGGATTCGTCGTCTCCCGAGCCCGCCGTCGCCGAGCCGGCCTGGGTGCCGGTGCCCGCCGCGCGACGCCGCTTCGCCGCCGCCTCGATCCCCTTCGGCCTCTACTGGGCGCACGTCCTCGCCCTCTTCGGCCTCGCCGCCTCCAACTGCCTGCTCGGTCTCGCCGTGCTCGCCTCGCCCTTCTCGGGCCGGTGGCGCGGGCTCGGTCGGCGCGCGGTGCGGCCGCTGCTCCTCGTCGTCGCCGCTTACGTGGCCCTCCTCGGCGTCTCGGTGCTCACCTCGTTCGATCCGTCGCGAAGCGCGCGCAGCCTCACCGAGCTCTTTGCGCTGTGCACGCTGCTTCTCGGTCTGTTGCTGCTGCGCGACGAGCGCGCGGTGCGCCTGGTCGTCGACGCCGTGCTGCTCCTCGCCACCGCCGAGGCGCTGCTCGGTCTCGTGCAGCTCGTCGCCGCCGGCGGGCCCGACCTCGCGCGCCGCATCCAGGGCTCGTTGTCGCACTACATGACCTACTCAGGCCTGTTGATGATCGCCGACCTGCTGCTGCTCGCGCGCCTGGTGGCGCGCGGCAACGAGGCCGGCTGGCGCGTGTGGGCGCTGGTGCCGATAAACGCCGCCCTCGTCGCCACGCTGACGCGCAGCGCCTGGGTAGGGCTCGCCGCGGGCGTCGTCGTCCTGCTCGTCCTCGGTTGGCGGCGGCTGCGGCTCTGGTGGGTGCCGGCGGGGTTGCTGGTGCTGCTGCTGCTGCCGCCGGCCGTGCTCGAACGGGCGGCGTCGATCGTCGATCCCGGCGACTGGACGAACTTCGATCGCCTCTGCATGGCGCAGGCGGGCTGGTCGATGATCCGCGAGCGGCCGCTGGTGGGCCAAGGGCCCGACATGGTGGAGCTGCGCTACCCGCTCTACCGTTTGCCCGAGGCGCCGCGCAAGGCGGTGCCGCACTTGCACGACGCCTTCCTCCAGCTCGCCGCCGAGCGCGGCGTGCCGGCGCTCGCGGCCCTGCTGCTGCTGCTTGGTTTGCCCGCGGTGCGCGCGCTGCGGGCGTACCGGCGCGAGGGCGGCCGCGCCGGCGCGAGGGCCGATTTGTGGCTGGGCACTCTCGGCGCGCTCGTCGCCTTCGCCGTCGCCGGGCTGTTCGAGAACAACTGGGGCGACGTCGAGGTCCAGCGGCTGGTGCTGGTGCTGCTGGCGGTGCCTTACGCGATCGGCGACGGCGACGAGATCGTCAAGCCTTGACGCCGCGCTCGCGCAGCAACGCCAGGAACCCCGCCTCGTCGAGGATCGGCACCTTGAGCCGCTGCGCCTCGGCGAGCTTGCTGCCGGCGTCCTCGCCCGCCACCACGTAATCGGTGGCCTTCGACACCGACCCCGCGACCCGACCGCCGTTGTCCTCGACCAGCTGCTTGGCGGCGGCGCGCGCGAGCGTCGGCAGGCCGCCGGTGAAGACGAACTTCAAGCCGGCGAGCGCGGCGGTCGTCGGACCTTGCGCAGCAGCCGGCCGCACGCGCCCGTCGAGCAGGCGGTCGATCACCTCGGCGTTCCGCGGCTCCGCGAAGAAGGCGACGACCTGCTCCGCCATGCGCGGCCCCACGCCCGGCACCTGCTGCAGTCCGTCGGCATCCGCCGCACGCAGCGCTCCGGCGGTGCCGAAGTGCCGCGCCAGGTCCTGCGCCACCTTCGAGCCCACCTCGGGGATGCCGAGGCCGTAGAGGAAGCGCGCCAGCTCGCAGTCGCGCGCGCGGTCGATGGCGGCGAGCAGGTTCTCGGCGCTCTTGTCGGCGAAGCCGCGCTTGCTGCCGTCGGCCAGCTCGCGCTTGACCTCGAGCAGCTGCTCCTTGGTGAGGTCGAAGAGGTCGGGCAGGCTGCGCACGAGCCCGCTCTCGACGAGCAGCTCGGCGTTCTCGCTCCCCAGCCCGGCGATGTCGAGCGCGGCGCGCGAGGCGAAGTGTTCGAGCCGGCCGGCGCGCTGAGCGGGGCAGGCGAAGCCGTTCTCGCAGACGGTGAACGGCCCGCGCTCGACGAGCGGCGCGCCGCACGACGGGCAGCTCTCGGGCATCCGCCACGGCGCCGGCCGCCGATGGCCGTCCTCCTCGATGCGCTCGATGACGTGCGGGATGACGTCGCCGGCGCGCTGCAGGCGCACGAGGTCCTTTTCGCGGATGTCCTTGCGCGCCACCTCCTCGCGGTTGTGGAGCGTGGCGCGCGAGACGGTGACGCCGCCGAGCTCGACCGGCCGCAGCAGCGCCACCGGCGTGACGATCCCCGTGCGCCCCACCGACGGGACGATCTTCTCGACGCGCGTGACTTCTTTGCGCGGCGGGAACTTGAAGGCGAACGCCCAGCGCGGCGCGCGCGCCGTGGTGCCCAGCTCCTCGCGCAGGCCGAGGTCGTCGAGCTTCACGACGATGCCGTCGATCTCGTACGGCAGCTCGTCGCGCCGCTCGCCGAGCCCGCGGTGGTAGTCGAGCACCTCATCGACGCGTCTGCGCCGGCTGCGACAGCTCGTTGACGCGCAGCCCCCAGGCGCGGAACGTATCGAGCGTGTCGCGATGGCTCTTCACCGCGAGCCCGCGCGCGGCGAGCACGTCGTAGAAGTAGACGTCGAGCGGCCGCGAGGCGGTGATCCGCGGATCGAGCTGCCGCAGCGTGCCCGCCGCGGCGTTGCGCGGGTTGGCGAACGGCGCCTTCCCCTCCTCGAGCAGCCGCGCGTTGACCGTCTCGAAGTCGGCGGATGCGCAGGATCACCTCGGCGCGCAGGGCGAGGAAGGCCGGCACCGGCCGCTCGCGCGCCGAGAGCCGCAGCGGCACCGCCGCGATCGTGCGCACGTTGGCGGTGACCCCTTCGCCGCGCACGCCGTCGCCGCGCGTCGCGGCGCGGGCGAGCACGCCGTCCTCGTAGACGAGCTCGAGCGACAACCCGTCGAGCTTGGGCTCGACGACGTACGCCACCTGCTCGCCCAGCGCCTTGCGCAGCCGCTGGTCGAACCGCCGCAGCGCCTCCTCCTCCTTGTCCGACTCCAGCGACAACATCGGCGCCGCGTGCTCGATAGTGGGGAACCCCTCGAGCGGCGCGCCGGCGACGCGTTGCGTCGGCGAGTCGGGCGTCACGAGCTGCGGGATACTTCTCCTCGAGCGCCCGCAGCTCGGAGAAGAGCGCGTCGTAGACCTCGTCCGCCACCTCCGGCGCATCGCGCACGTAATAGAGGTGGTCGTGCCGCCGGATCTCCTCGCGCAACTG
>CAWJWP010000027.1:0-24402 GCA_963846495.1 Thermoanaerobaculia bacterium
GAAGAGCCTCGAAGCGATGCTGCGCTGCGCTCGCGAGGCGTAAGGAAGCGAAGCTCGCGCTAGGCCTTCGGCGAACGCGGGCGGCCGGCCGCTGACCGCTTCACTGCCGGCGACGCCGACTGCGCCGACGCGCGCGCGCTCGAACCGGCCGCGCCGGCCGTTGAGACCGAGCTCGTCTTGGCGCGTTTCGCTCCGGCCTTGGCACCGGCCTTCTTCGCCCGTTGCCGGGCCAGCGTCTCTTCGGCGCGGAACTTGGCGATCCGCTGGATGAGCTTCACCGGCACGGCCGAGAGAGCGGGAAGCGGATGGTGCCCTTGCTGATCTCGTAGCCGGCGAGCTCGTCCTCGAACGCCTCGACGAGGCGGCCCGTGGCCGGGTAGAGGGAGTAGTGCTCCTTCCAGCCGGCGAAGTAGATCGCCGCGGCGCCGGCGACCTTGTAGGCCGGGATCTGGTAGCTGATGACTTCGTCGGCGTCGGGCAGCGCCTTGCGGATGGCGCCGCGGACCCGCTGCAGGCGCCTGCGCGCTCTCGCGGGCTGCGCGGCGATGTACTCGTCGACGGACTTGAAGTCGGTCTTCGCCACTCGCTGCACCTCTCGCTACGCAGCCGCCGTCGCGACGGCCTGCTCCGCTGCCTCCCGCCGCTTCATCGCCGCCCAGACCTGCAACAGCGGCCCGGCCATGAAGGTGGTGAGGAGCGCCATCAGCACCATCATCGAGTAGACGCGCGGCGAGAGGATGCCGAGCTCGTAACCGAGGTCGAGCACGATGAGGCCGATCAGGCCGCGCGTGTTCATCATCGCTCCCAGCGCGAAGGAGTCGGCCCAGCTCATGCCGGTGATGCGGGCGGCGATCATCGTGCCGCCGATTTTGCCGGCGATCGCCACCGCGATGAGCGCGGCGCAGGCGAGCCATCCGTCGAGGTCGTCGAGCAGGCCGATCTGCGTGCGCAGACCGGTGAAGGCGAAGAAGAGAGGCAGCAGCAGCACCGACGCGAAGGCCTCGAGCCGCCGCCGCAGGTAGGTGCGGACGCTCGGCGGGCCCGGCATCGCCACGCCGGCGAGGAAGGCGCCGAAGAGGGCGTGGATGCCGATCACCTCGGTGGCGACGGCGCAGAGGAAGACGAACGACAAGGCACCGGCGATCAGGCCGTGCCCCTCGATGTCGCTGCGCAGCAGCCGCCCGCCGAAGCGCTTGACGACGAGCAGCATGAAGGCGACGAAGGCGACGGTGAGCAGGAAGGTCACCAGCGCGCCGGAGAGCGCCGTCGCCTGGGCGATGGTGACGACGAGGACCAGCAGGCACCAGGCGCTGACGTCGTCGATGGCGGCACAGGCGATGGCGGTGGCGCCGAGCGGTGTGTGCGTGAGGCCGCGATCCTCGAGGATGCGCGCCAGCACCGGGAAGGCGGTGATCGACATGGCGATGCCCATGAACAGGGCGAAGGCGGTGAACGACGTTCCCGCCGGCGCCAGGCTGCGGTAGAGCGCGAGCGCCAACGCCGTACCGAGCAGGAAGGGCACGACGATGCTGACGTGGCTCACCCATACCGCGGCGTGCGCCATCTGGCGCAGGTGGGCGGCGTCGAGGTCGATGCCGATCATGAACATGAACAGCACGACCCCGATCTGGCTGAGCAGGCGCAGCGCGCCGAGCGAAGCGTCGGGGAAAAGAAACGCCTGCGCCTGCGGCCACGCCCAGCCGAGCAGCGAGGGGCCGAGGAGGATGCCGGCGATCATCTCGCCGATGACGGCCGGCTGCCTGAAGCGGCGGAAGAGCCCGCCCATGAGCCGCGCCGCGATGACGATCACCACCACTTGCAGCAGCAGCAACGGCAGCGGCTCGCGCAGGTGATGACGCAACTGCGCCAGGGCGCCCCCGTCGGCGCCGTCACCGCCGCTGGCGGCAGCGGGAGCGCCGCGCGGGACTGGGCCGGTCGCGACATCGGGCGCCGGCGCGTCCGCCGAGGCCGCGGCGCCCTCGACGCCCATCGTCGCCGGCACGCCCTGCGCCGCGCGTTCGAGCCGCGAGCCCACCCGCAGGATGCCGACGATCGCCGCGACGAAGACGGCGACGGTGGCCACGTAGAGCGCGACCTTGGCGATCACGCGCCAGGCACCCGCGGCGCGGTCGAGGCGGCGTTGACCCATCGGTGGAGGCTCCTCCCCTACCTAGACGCGTGAAATCGCAGTACGCCGGGGATCCAGGCCCTGTCCGCAACGTCTCAGACGGACGGACCTGACGACATTCTCCCAGACCTCCTTCGCCGCTGCTCCCATCGCCGGCGAATCGCGCCACCGCCGTCGTTTGCGCCATGATCGCCCCGCTCGTGCGCAGCACTCTCCCTCCCGGCACCCGCATCGGGCCCTACGAGGTCGAAGCCGTCCTCGGCAGCGGCGGCATGGGCGAGGTGTATCGCGCCCGCGACGGCCGGCTCGGCCGCGCCGTGGCGTTGAAGCTCCTGCCCGCCGGCGTCGCCACCGACGAGACGGCGCTGCTCCGTTTCGAGCAGGAGGCGCGCGCCGCCTCGGCCCTCTCTCACCCCAACGTCGTCGCCGTCTTCGACGTCGGGCAGCAGGACGGCCGGCCGTGGCTGGCGATGGAGCTCGTCGAGGGGATATCGCTGCGCGGACTGCTGCTCCAGCGCGGCGCGCCGCCGGTGCGGCAAGCGCTCGACCTCGCCTGCCAGCTCGCCGACGGGCTGGCGGCGGCGCACGCCCGCGGCATCGTCCACCGCGACTTGAAGCCCGAGAACCTGATGGTGGGCGACGACGACCGCCTCAAGATCCTCGACTTCGGCATCGCCAAGCTCGCCGCCCCGAGCCACGACTCCGACACCACCGTCTTCGGCCAGCACGGCGTGCTGCCGGTGCACCCCGACCCGCACACGCGGCCGGGCACCATCCTCGGCACCGTCGGCTACCTGTCGCCGGAGCAGGCGCGCGGTCAGACGGCCGACGCGCGCTCGGACCAATTCGCCTTCGGCGCCATCCTCTACGAGCTGCTCGCCGGCGAGCGCGCCTTCCGCGGCGAGACGACGGTGGACACGCTGTCGGCGATCCTGCGCGAGGACCCGCCGCCGCTGCCACCCGAGCGCGCGGCGCGGGTGCCGGCTCCCGTGCTGTGGGTGGTGCAGCGCTGCCTCGCCAAGGAGCCGCGCGACCGCTACGCCTCGACGCTCGACCTGGCGCGCGACCTCCGCCAGCTGCGCGACAACCTGGCGAGCCTGAGCACGCTCAGCTCCGGCTCGCCGGTGGCGTCCGCCGAAGCGCCGCGCCGCCGGCGCAAGCGGCCGTCGCGCGCCTCGTTGTTGCTGGGTGGAGTCGGCCTCGCCCCTCGCCGCCGGCTTCGCTGCGGGCGTGCTGCTCGCGCCACGGATCGGGCGCGGCCCGGCGCGTGGCGTGGCGGCGAACGCGGCCGGCGCCGTGCCCGCGCTGCGCTACGTCTCTTACTCGGGACGCGACGGCGCGCCGGCCTTGTCGAGAGACGGGCGGCTGCTCGCCTTCGTCTCGCGGCGCACCGGCGCGCCGCGCATCTGGGTTCAGGTGGTGGGCAGCCGCGAGGCCGCGCTCACCGACGGGCCCGACGAAGCGCCGCGCATCTCGCCCGACGGCACCGCCATCCTCTTCGTGCGCGACGAAGGGACGCGGCGCTCGCTCTACCGCGTGCCGGTCGTGGGCGGGCCACCGCGCAAGGTGATCGACGACGCGGCCGAGGGCGACTGGTCGCCCGACGGCCGCCGCATCGTCTTCGTGCGCATCGCCGCCGAAGGCGGACGCACGCGCTCGCTCCTCGGCACCGCGGCGGCCGACGGCGGCGAGCCGCGCGAGCTCGCGCGCGTCGACGACCGCGTGCTGCGCTCGCCGCGCTGGAGCCCGGACGGCAGCCGAATCGCGGCGCGCGTGGGACCGCTCCAGGGCCAGATGGATCCCGAGCTGGCGCTCTTCGACGCAAAGAGCGGCGCGCGCCGCAAGCTGCCGGTGTCGCAGCGGCAGGGGCAGGTCTACGGGCTGTCGTGGCGCTCGCCCGGCGAGCTCGTCTACGCCGAGGTGTCGGGCGCCACGGCAGCCGGCTCCTCGCGCGTGCTCGCCCTCGACGTCGAAAGCGGCGACGCGCGCACGGTGTTCACGCTGCCCGGCCGCGTCGCCCTCGTCGACGCCGCCGGAGCGCGCATCGCCGCCGACGTGCTGTCGAACCGGCAGACGCTGCGCGAGCTGCCGCTCGAGGGCGCATCGGGTGGACGACCCTTCGAGGCACTGCCGCCCGGCCGCCCGCTCACTCACGCCGGCGCCGAGGACCGCCAGCCCGCCTACTCGCCCGACGGGCGCTTGCTGGTGTTCTCCTCCAACCGCACCGGCAACCTCGACCTCTGGCTGCTCGACACCACGAGCGGCGAGGAGCGCCAGCTCACCGACGACACCGCCGACGACTGGGACCCCGCCTTCACGCCCGACGGCCGCTCGCTCCTGTGGAGCACCAACCGCGGCGGTCACTTCGAGATCTGGCAGATGGCGGTGGATGGCAGCGGCGCGCGGCAGCTGACGAGCGACGGCGCCGACGCCGAGAACCCGACGACGACGCCCGACGGGCGCTGGGTCGTCTACAACTCGTTCAACCCGAAGAAGAGCGGCGTCTGGAAGGTGCGCGCCGACGGCACCGGAGCCGAGCGGCTGGTCGACGGAGCGACCACGCTGCCGGAGGTCTCGCCCGACGGGAGGCACGTGCTCTTCGTCACCGACTACGTGGGGCGGAAGAGCGGTGTGCTGCGCGCCGTGCGCGTGGCCGACGGCGAGGTGGTGTTCTCGACCGCGTTTCCCTACGCGCAGCTCAACGACGGGCGGCCGCGTTGGCTGCCGGGCAGCCGCGCGTTCGCGTTCGTGGCGCGCGATGGGGCCGGCGTCTCCGGTATCTTCGTGCAGCCGTTTGCGCCCGGCCGCGACACAGCGACGCAGCGACGGCCGCTCGCGGGCTTCGAGGCGGAGGCGCCGGTCGAGTCGTTCGGCATCTCGCCCGACGGCACGCGGCTCGCGGTCTCGACGACGGAAGCGCGCAGCTTCCTGCTGCTCGCCGAGGCCGTAGACGAAAGCGCGGCGGAGGGCGGCTCGCCAGCGGCCGGCGGCGCACGGCACTGAGCGCGATGAGCGACGCTCGGCGCGGAGCAGCCGCTCGCAATCGGCTGCATGCGACTGTCGACGGCGCGCGAGCGCGACGAGGCGGCTGCGGTTGCGGTCCTCCACGCCGCGCTCGACGCCGGCGTCACCTTGCTCGATACCGCCGACGTCTATGGCTGGGGTGAGGACGACCTCGGCCACAACGAGCGGCTGATCGCTCGCGCGCTCGCCACCTGGGGAGGCGACACGACGAAGGTGCGCGTGGCGACGAAGGGCGGGCTCACCCGGCCCGGCGGCCGCTGGGTGCCGAACGGGCGTGCGCGGCACTTGGCCGCGGCGTGCGAGGCGAGCCGGCGGGCGCTCGGCGTCGAGCGCATCGACCTCTACCAGCTCCACGCCGTCGATCCGCGGGTGTCGCTCGAGACCAGCGTGCGGGCGCTCGCGGCGCTGCAGCGCGACGGCCTCGTCGCCGAGATCGGGCTCTGCAACGTCTCGCTGGCGCAGCTGAAGCGAGCGCTGGAGATCGTCCCCATCGCGGCTGTCCAAGTGGAGCTCAGCCCGTGGCAAGACGCAGTGCTGCGCGGCGGCCTCGTCGAGCACTGCGCGACGCACGGCATCCGGCTCCTCGCCTACCGCCCCTTCGGCGGCGTCGAAAAGCAGCGCCGCATCGGCCGCGACAGCGTGCTGTCGGAGATCGCCGAGCGACACGGCGCCACGGCGTGGGAGGTGACGCTCGCCTGGCTGCGCGGCCTGTCGCCGGTCGTCGTGCCGCTGCCGGGGCCGACGCGCGTCGACACCGTGCGCTCGACTGCGCGCGCCGCGGACGCTGGCGCTCGACGAGGCGGATCGCGACGCGCTCGACCGCCGCTTCCCCGCCGGCGCCGTGGTGCGCTCGCCGCGGGCTCGTCGTCCGCCACCGCCGTCGAACAGCGGCAGCGGCGACGAGGTGGTGCTGGTGATGGGGATGCCCGGCGCCGGCAAGAGCACGCTCGCCGAGGAGCTGGTGGCGCGCGGCTACGCGCGGCTCAATCGCGACCAGCTCGGCGGACGGCTGCGCGACCTGCTTCCCGCGCTCGACACCCAGCTCGCCGGCGGTCAGCGCCGCGTCGTGCTCGACAACACCTACCCCACGCGCGCGGCGCGCAACGAGGTGCTCGAGACCGCCTGGGCGCACGGCGTGCCGGTGCGCTGCCTCTGGCTCACCACCTCGCTCGCCGACGCGCAGATGAACGTGGCGACGCGGCTGCTCGACGGCGACGACGCGCACCTGCCGCTGCTGCCGCTTCTCCCGGAGGCGCTCTACCGCTACCAGCGCGAGCTCGAGCCGCCCGAGCTCGACGAAGGCTTCGCAGCCGTCGAGCAAGTCGCCTTCACGCGTCGCACGCCCACCGATCACACCGGCCGCGCGCTCGTCTGCTGGCTCGACGGCGTGTTGCGGCGCAGCCGCTCGGGTGGCCGCGCGCCCGTCGATCCCGAAGACGTCGAAGTGCTGCCCGGCCGCGCCGAGGTGCTCGCCCGCTACCGCGCCGAGGGCTTCACCCTCGCCGGCATCGCCTGGCACCCGGAGATCGCCGCCGGCACCGCGACGGCTGCCGCGATCGACGCCACGCTCGCGCGCACGGCCGAGCTCCTCGGCGGCGAGATCGACCTGCGCTACTGCCCGCACGGCGGCGGCCCGCCGAAGTGCTGGTGCCGCAAACCGCTTCCGGGTCTAGGCGTCGAGCTGATCGCGCGCCACCGCCTCGACCCGGCACGCTCGCGCTACGCCGGCCGCGACGCCACCGACCGCAACTTCGCCGCCTGCCTCGGCTTCACCTTCGTCGACGCCGGCGAGCTGTTTCCCGCCGGCACCTGAGCGACGGCCTGATGTAGCTTAGGCGCGGTGGAACCCGCTCCCGTCAACGAGCCCTACACGGCAGCCGAGCTCGCCCGCGACCTCGCCGCGGTGCGCGAGTGGAGCGCCCGCTACTGGCAGCGCTTCAGCGACGCCGACTTCTTCGCGCCGATCGGCGACGGCTGGTCTCCCGCCGGCCACGTGCGCCACCTCGTCAAGTCGAACCGTCCGGTGGCGGTGGCGCTCGGCATCCCGAAGCCGATCTTGGCGGTGCGCTTCGGCCTGACCTGGCGGCCGTCGCGGCGCTACTCCGAGCTCGTCGCCACTTACCATGCGGCGCTCGCCGGCGGTTTGAAGGCCGGGCGCTACGAGGCGTCGCCGCTTCCGCCCGAGCGGCACAACGACACGCAACGGCGCGAGTCGCTCACCGCGCTCGACGATTCGCTGGCGGCGTTGGTGCGGCTCGTGCCGCGGTGGGGCGAGCGCGCGCTCGACCGCCTGCGCCTCCCCCACCCCGGAATCGGCATGCTCACCGTGCGCGAGATGGCGATGTTCACCGTCTACCACAACACCCATCACGTGCTCGGCGTAGCGAGGCAGCTCGAGGCGGCGCCGCCACCGGTGACCGCGGTCGCGGCGGCCGACGGCGCCGCGCGGTGAAGCCGAAGACCGTCTACCTGCTCCTGTGCGTGCTGGGGACCGTGCTCCCCTACTCGCAGCTCGTGCCCTTCGTGCGCGAGCACGGTCTCGACCTGCGGCTCGTCGTCGAGCAGCTCTTCGCCAACCGCATCGGGGCCTTCTTCGGCCTCGACGTCGTCGTGTCGGCGCTCGTGGTGTTCGTGATGGTGTGGGTCGAAGGGCGGCGGGCGGAGATGCGTCACCTCTGGGCGCCGGTCGCGGCGACGCTCGTCGTCGGCGTCTCGCTCGGGCTGCCGCTCTTCCTCTACCTGCGCGAAGAGCGGCTCCAGCAGCGGCTCTGAGGGGCGCGCGCCGGCGCCGCGGCGGATCAGCGCGCGAGCCGCGACTCGATGCGGCGGTCGGGCACCAGCCACATCAGCGCCACGATCACGAAGATCGCGATCGAGATCCACGGCTCGACGAAGGCGAGCGGGATGGAGGCGAGGTAGGCGAGCATCGAGAGCTTGCCCTTGACGTCGCCCTGCACCGCTTCGCGTAGCCGCGACTGCGGCCCCTGGCGGCGGATGATCGCCGTCTGCAGGATGGTGTAAGCCGCCGCGGCAAGGACCATCACCACTCCGTAGAGCGCCGTCGGCAGCGGCGCCGCATGGTTCTCGCCCATCCAGGCAGTGACGAACGGCACCAGCGACAGCCAGAACAGCAGGTGCAGGTTGGCCCACAGGATGCGGCCGTCGACGTGCTCCACCATGTGCAGCATGTGATGGTGGTTGCTCCAGTAGATGCCGAGGTAGACGAAGCTCAGCACGTAGCTCAGGAACACCGGCGCCAGCGGCCGCAACGCCTCGAACGTCGCGGCGTGCGGCGCCCGCAGCTCGAGCACCATGATGGTGATGAGGATGGCGATGACGCCGTCGCTGAACGCTTCCAGCCGATTGCGAGTCACGGTGCGGCATCCTACGACGACCGCGGAGTGCTAGCTTGCATCGCGTGAGCAAGCCAACCTTCTTTGCCACCCCCGCCGACTTCCGCCGCTGGCTCGAGAAGCATCACGAGGACGAGCGCGAGCTGCTCGTCGGCTTCTACAAGAAGGGCTCCGGCAAGCCGAGCATCACCTGGCCCGAGTCGGTCGACGAAGCCCTCTGCTTCGGCTGGATCGACGGCATCCGCCGCCGCATCGACGACGACAGCTACTCCATCCGCTTCACGCCCCGCCGCCCGGACAGCATCTGGAGCGCAGTCAACTTCAAGCGCATGGGCGAGCTCATCGCCGCCGGCCGCGTGCAACCCGCCGGCCTTGCCGCCTTCGCCAAGCGCTCGGCCGACAAGACCGGCGTCTACTCCTACGAGCACCAGCGGCGCACAGAGGTCCGTCTCGACCCCGCCTACGAGAAACAGCTGCGCAAAGACAAGGCCGCCTGGCAGTACTGGGAGAACGAGACGCCCTGGTACCGCCGGATCGTCACGCGCTGGATCATGGAGGCCAAGAAAGAAGAAACGCGCGAGAAGCGCCTGCGCGAGCTGATCGAAGCCTCGGCGGCGGGGCACCGTATCAAGGGAGTGATTGCGCGGAAGAGCAGACCCGCCGGCTAGACGGTCGCGCCACACAGAGCTCTGGCCGATCGTTCCCAAATTGGGTAGAATCGTTCCCGAAATGGGAACGACCGCGACGATGCCACCGCACACCGGGCTCGCCGGCGCGCTGTTCTCGTCGGTCCAGCAGCGAGTCCTCGGCATTCTCTTCGGTCAGCCCGACCGCAGCTTCGGCAGCGCCGAGCTCATCCGCATGGCAGGGGCCGGCACCGGCGCCGTCCACCGTTTCCTCGTCCGCCTCGCCGACGCCGGCCTCGTCACCACCACGCGCGTCGGCAACCAGAAGCTCTATCGCGCCAACCGCTCGAGCCCGATCTTCGGTGAGCTGCACGGGCTGGTCGTCAAGACCGTGGGTCTCGTGGAACCGTTGCGGCACGCGCTCGAGCCCTTTGGGGAAAAACTGCGCGCTGCGTTCGTCTATGGCTCCGTGGCCAAGGGCACCGACACCGCCCGCAGCGACGTCGATCTGCTGGTGGTGACCGACGAGGTCGACTACTTCGATCTCTTCCATGCGCTCCAGCCGGCCGAAGAGATGCTCGCCCGCAAGGTCAGCCCGCACGTGCTGACCCAGGAGGAATGGACGACCCGGCGCGCCGCCGAGGACTCGTTCGTCGCACGCATCGCGGCGCAGCCGCAGATCTTCGTCATCGGGTCGCCTGATGACCTCGCGTGAGCTCGAGAACCTGGCGCGCATCGGTTCGATCCGGGCCGAGCCGCCCTCGCCAGGGAGATCGAAGGGCTTCTCGGCTCCGCCGAAGCGCGGCTGGCCGACGCGACCAACACGACGCTGGCACTCGCGAGCCGCTTCGACCTCGCCTACAACGCGGCCCACGCCCTCGCGCTCGCCGCGCTGCGCCGTACCGGTTATCGATCCGAACAGCGATACGTCGTGTTCCAGGTGCTTCCCCATACGCTGTCGATCGCACCGGCGACTGCTCGCGTGCTCGTCAAGGCCCACGAGGCGAGGAATGCGGGCGAGTATGGAGGCGCATGGGGCCTGGACGAAGCTCTCGTCAGGGATCTCGTCGCCGCGACGCAGACGGTTCTCGCCGCACTGCAAGCGGCGCTCTCGTCCGAGCAATGACCTACACGAGTGGGTTCCTAGCGCGGAGCCGTCGCCAAGGCGCTGAGTCCGTCTGACTACCGCGGCGGCAGTTTCGGGCTACACGGGCGCCAGGTAGCGGACGCCGAGCGGGATCGAAGCGGCCGAAGAGCGCTCGCGGGCGGCGGGCGAAGGCGGGCCGGTAGACGCGCGCGACGTCGTAGGTGGCGAGGGCGAAGGCCACGAGCAGCCACCAGCCGGCGGTGCGCTCCAGCACGGCAGCGCCGCCGTTGTCCGAGTCGATCACGTAGGTCACGCACATGACCGCGACAGCCGTTCCTGCGACGACGAGGAGGATCGCGATGCGCCCTGACACCAACGCGCGGCGGCGCATCTTCTCCAGGCGCGAGGCGCGGGGCATGGTCCACAGCTCACGGCCGCGCTCGACGAGGGACCAGGCGTAGGGGACGAACACCGGCCAGCCCTCGCGGAAGATGCCGCGGGTGATGGCGATGATGTCCGGGTTCAGCAGCACGATGCCGCCGAGGATGAGGAGCCCGAGCCACCAGGGCGGCGAGCGCTTGAGCCGCGTGGCGACGTCGGTGAGGGTCGCCTGCCCCATGCAGAAGAAGATCTCGACGAGCACCACCGCCGTCAGGCCCTCGCGCACCCGCGGACCGTAGCGGTCGGGCGAGACGGCGAGGACGAGCGCCGCCAACGTGAGGGTGAGCTCGGGGAGCAGCTTGGGTAGCAGGTCGAGCGGCCCGGCCGGCGTCGCCTCCGCGGCGGCGATCTCGGCAGCGTCGAGCGTGACGTCGCCGTGGCCGCCCGCGTCAGACGACGCCGATCCCGACGACGACGGCCTCGTGTTCCGCCGCCGCTTCCGCTTCACCCCTCCGCCACCTCGAAGAGCGCCGCGATGCCGACGTCGCCCGCCGCGCAGCCGAAGACCAGCACGCGGCCGCCGCCGAGGTCGACGGCTTCCTCGAGCGCCTCGATGAGCACGCGCGTCAGCGTCGGCCCCTGCGGGTGGCCCCAGACGAGCGAGCTGCCGGTGTTGTTCATCTTGCGCCAGTCGTAGCCGAGCACCTTGGCGAAGATGGCATCGTTGACGGCGAAGGGGTTGTGGTTCTTCACCACCGCCACGTCGTCCATCGTCAGCCCCGTCTTCGCCAGCAGCTTCTGCACCGCCGCGACCGGCGCCTCGGGCATGTATGCCGGCGCCACGCGCACCTCGGTCTTCGCGATGAAGCGGATGTCGATCTCCGGCCGCCGCGACAGCTCGCGGGCTTTCTCGGCGCTCGTCACCAACAGCGTCGCCATCCCATCCGACGCGTGCGTCTGCGTGCCGCTCGTCACCGTCGGCTCGAGCTCGCGCATCGCCTGCAGCGCTTCCCTCGTGAGCTTGCGCACCCCGGCGTCGCTGTCGACGCGGCCGAGCTTCTTGCCGCTGTTGTCGAGCACGTCGAAGGGGATGAGGATCCTGTCGAGCCAGCCACGCCCGAGCGTCGCGAAGTACTGCTCGTGGCGCCAGAGCGCCAGCTCGTCGACCTCGCGGCGGTCGATCTTGTGCTTGCGCGCCGCGTTGCCGGCCGTCGTCAGCATCGCCTGGCCGGTGGCGGGGTCGAAGCCGAAGTTGTCCCACACGTCGGCGAGCGCGAAGGTGCGCTGCGGCGTGCGGCGCTCGGGGAAGACGCCCACCGGCGAGTCGCTCGTGCGGTCGAAGGTGACGACGCCGACGACGTCGCGCCCCGACTGCACCTCGGCGCCGGCGAGCAGCACCGCCTGCAGGCCGGTCGCGCAGGCCTGCTCGACGTGGTAGCCGGGCACGCGCTCGCCGAGGCAGCTCGCCACGAGGGGCGCGGTCCAGAACTTCCAGTGCCAGGGTACCGTCGAGCCGATGACGAGCGACTCGAGCTCGCTCTTCGGCACCTTGCGCAGCGACAGGATGCGCGCCGCCGCCTCGCCGGCGAACTGGCCGATGTTGACCTCGGCGAGCGGCGACTGCTGCCAGGCCGGGAAGTAGCTGCTGCCCCAGGTGCCGTAAGGGATGCGGGCGCGGGGGTGGAGTCGGTCGTCGGACGTCATGCGGGCCTCCTCGCCGCTATTGTGTCGCACCGAGTGATGGCGGCGCCGCACCGTCCTCCGAGAAGATCTCCTCGATCGGCCGGCCGAAGGTGCGCGCCAGCCGGAACGCCAACGGCAGGCTGGGGTCGTATTTGCCGGTCTCGATGGCGTTGATGGTCTGCCGCGACACGCCGGTGCGCTCGGCGAGGTCGGCTTGCGACCAGCTGCGCTCGGCGCGCAGGACGCGAAGGCGGTTGTTCACCGGTACCTCCGCGCGTTCCACCACTGCGCCGCCGCCCACACGACGAACATCACCAGCACCGGAGTGTTGAGGTCGAGCTTCGGCACGCCGAGCCGCTCGAAGAGGCGCCAGGTCATCATGAACAGCACGCCGACGCCGAAGGCGATGGCCAGCGCCTCGAGCTGGATCTTCCGCAGCAGCTCGTCGGCCTCGCGCAGGAAGCGCATGTACGCGTGCACTCCCACGACGCCGGGCACGACGGTCAGCGCCGCCAATACCCAGGCGACCGGTCCGGCGAGACCCGCCTTCGCGACCAGCATGAGAACGGCGGCCCAGAGCCCCATCCAGCCCAGCATCCAGGCGTTGTAGCGCATGACGTTGCGCCGGTCGTTGGCGGTGAGATCGCCGCACAGGCTCGAGCGGGTGTCCGCCGCCCGCAGACTCGCGTCGTGAACCATGAGAGCTGCTCCTGTCAAAGATGCTCGTCTTTATGACAAGCATCGTTGACATCAAGCGTAAACCACAGCGGACATTTTGTCAAGCGACATTGACACGCGGCCGCGAGAGCGTGCGCTGGGCCGGCCGGCGCTTGCGCGCCTCCCCGCCGCTCGCTTAGGGTCGCGCCATGGCCCACCACCGCCTGACCGTCGCGCTCGCCTCCGCGGTGTTCCCCGACCCTCCGAGCTGGCAGCGCGAGCTGCCGGCCCTGCTCGCCGACGCCGCCGGCCGCGGCGCCGAGCTCGTGGTGCTGCCCGAGCTGGCGCTCAACCCGTGGTCGCCGGCGAAAAACGAGCCGCGCGACGAGGACGCCGAGCCGCCGATCGGCCCGCGTCATCGTGCGCTCGCCGCGGCGGCCGCCGCCGCGCGGATCGCGGTGCTCGGCGGCGCCATCGTCAGCGAAGGCGGCGTGCGGCGCAATCGCGCGCTGCTCTGCAGCCGCGACGGCGCGCTGCTCGGCAGCTACGACAAGGCGCACCTGCCGCACGAAGAGGGTTTCTGGGAGAAGTCGCACTACCAGCCCGGCGACTCGGTGCCGAAGCCGGTGTGGGTCGAACGGCTTCGCGCTCGGCGTGCAGCTCTGCTCCGACCTCAACCGGCCCGAGCTCGGCCACGCCCTGGCGGCGTCGGGCGCGCTCGCGATCCTCGGCCCGCGCGCCACCGAGGCGTCGACGTGGGAGCGCTGGAAGCTGGTGCTGCAGGCGACGGCGATGACGGCCTGCTGCTACGTGCTGTCGGTGACGCGGCCGCGTCCCGAGCAGGGCGTACCGCTGGGCGGACCGTCGTTCGCCGCAGGACCCGACGGCAGCGTGCTGGTCGAAAGCCGCGAGCCGCTAGCGCTCGTCACCCTCGATCGCGCGGCGGTGGCGAAAGCGCGCGAGGGCTACCCCGGCTACCTCACCGTGCGCCCCGACCTCTACGCCCGCGCCTGGGAAGAAGCGTCACGGGCGATGGCGATCGAGGCCGCGGCCGCCGAGGACGACACCGACCTCGGCGACCTCCAGCCCGTCCACGACTCGACGCGGCCGTTCGAGATCCAGCGCGGTTAGCGACGCAGCGATCATCGAGATTGCTTCGTCGCTACGCTCCTCGCAATGACGTTTCATCGTCATCGCGAGCGTAGCGAAGCGATCTCGATGCCTGCTAGTTCTTCGCTGCCGGCGCGACGCCGACGGCGGCGTAGAGCGCCGCCGAGTCGTAGACGGTGCCGCCCTTGACCACCGTCTCGATGCGCCGCAGTGCGCTGATGTCCTTCGTCGGATCGCCGGGGACCACCGCGAGGTCGGCGAGCTTGCCGGGCGTTAGCGAGCCGAGCTCGGCGTCCATGCCCATCACCTCGGCCGAGCCGAGCGTGGCGATGCGCAGCACGTCGGGCGCCGGGATGCCGGCGTCGACGTAGAGCTCGAGCTCGCGGTGCAGGGTGAAGCCCGCGAAGTCGTCGGTGCCGGCGACGATGCGGATGCCGGCCTTGTGCAGCACTCCGACGAGCTCGACCATCTTGCGGAACGACGCCCGATAGCGCTCGTCCTTGCCCTCCGGCACCGGCAGCCCGCCGGCGAGGAAGCCGCGCCGGACCGTCGGCGGCAGGCGATCGGCGATGGCGCTGCAGGTCGGCCCGACGCTGCCGGCGCGCGACAGGTACAGAGGTCTCGAACGTCGCCAGCGTGGGGTCGATGACGATGTCGCGCTGCCGCATCAGGTCGATGAGCTTGCGCACCGCCGGCGAAGCGAAGTCGACGTCGGCGGCGCGCTCCGCCGGCTCGGTGAAGCGCGCCGGCGTACGCGTCTCGGTGACGTCCGGCCAGAGGTCGAGGAACAGCATGTTGACGTGCTGCACCTCGTCGAAGCCCTGCGGCGATCGCCTGCTCGGCGATCATCGTCGCCGGGATGTGCCCCGAGACCCGCATGCCGTGCTCGTGCGCCCGCTTGGCGATCACCGGCACCAGCTTGGGGTCGAGCGAGCTGTACATCTTGACCTGCACGTAGCCGAGCTCGGCGTACTTGTCGACCGCCTTGATCGCCTCCTCCGGCGTCGACACCAGCACCTTCGACGGCCCGGCGTAGGGCCCGGGCCCGTCGATGAAGCCGGCGAGCAGCACGCGCGGGCCGATCTTTTCGCCGCTGTCCCAGCTCTTCTTGCGCGCCAGCATGGTGTCGGTGTCGTTGGCGAGATCGCGGCCGGTGGTGACGCCGGCGGCGATGTCGAGGATGCCGTCGAGGTCGCCGAAGTGCTGGTGCATGTCCCAGAGGCCGGGGATGAGCGTCTTGCCGCGCGCGTCGACGACCTCGGCGCCGGCGGGGATGGCGACGGTGCCGTCCGGCGCCGACGGCGGCGATGCGCTCGCCGACGACGAGCAGCGTCATGCCCGGCCGCACGACGCGCGCCTCGGCGTCGAAGAGGCCGGCGCCGGTGAAGGCGATGCCGGCCGCGGGCCGCTTGGCGAGCGTCTTCGCCATCGCCAGCCGGCGCTCGTCGCTGCGCTTCTTCTCGTAGTCGACGAGCTTGTCGTTGACGCCCTCCCACCCCGCCGGCAGCAGCGCGAACCAGGTGCCCGGCGACCCGAAGTAGCTGCCGTCAGACTCGAGCCAGACGACGAACGGCTCGAGGCTCAGGCCGACGACCTCCCAGGGGACGACGCGCCGCTTCTTGCCGCTGGCGGCGACCTCGACCTCGGGCAGCTTGCTGACGGTGACCGTTCCCGTCGGCAGCAGCGTGAGCCGCTGCCCGGGCGCCTTCGCCGCCGCCGTCACCAGGTAGGCGATCTCGTTGGGCGTGCCGTCGTAGCTCGAGTAGAAGGTGCCGGCGGCGCTCGCGCTCTCCCCCTGCTCGGCGCGGTTTTTCCAGGTCGCCTTGCCGCCCTCGCGGGTGAAGCGCTCGGCGACGGGGCCCTTGAGGTACTCGTTGCCGTCGACGGTGAGCGAGCTCGGCGTGCCGTCGGCGCCGAGGACGAGGCGGCTGTCGACCTTGGGGCCGCGGCCGCGGTCGTTGTACTCGAAGTGGGTGCGGATGGCGCCGCCGGGCTCGCGCTCGACGGTCATGAAGCCGGCGTCGTTGCCCATGATGCGCGCGTTCCAGCGCTCGGGCTTGGCGGCGTGCGCGGGGAGTGAGACGGCGGCGAAAGCGGCGACGAAGAGACGGTGGAGACGAGGCGAGCGCTGCGGAGCATCGAGGTCTCCTGGAAGGTGGTGTGAGCGGGGACCGACCAGCAAGCTGTACGAACGGCCGCCGCCACGGGTTGCGCGACAGCCAGGGTACTCCGGCGCTCTCGCCTGCGGCCACTCGCGCCGCCGCGGCGGCCGCTCACGACAACCGTCAACAGCCTTCCTAACCTTTGCCCCCCTCGTCCGTATCAACCGCGAGTCGAATGCCGTTCGAGGAGGGATCGATGCGCTCAGTTTTCCTGGCTTTCGTCGTCGCCGCCTTCGCGGCCTCCCCCGCCGCCGCGCAGACCGCCGCCGCCGCCGCCGAGCCGCTGCGCATCGAGCGCATCAGCGCGGCGATCGAGGTCGACGGCAACCTCTCCGACCCCGCCTGGCAGCAGGCCGCCCAAATCACCACCTGGTACGAGACCAACCCCGGCGACAACGTCGAGCCCAAGGTGAAGAGCGTCGCCTGGCTCGCCTACGACGAGCGCTTCTTCTACGCCGCCTTCGACTTCAAGGACAGCCAACCCCAAGGACATCAAGGCGCCGCTCGGCGACCGCGACAACGTCCCCAGCTACACCGACTACGGCGGCGTCATCGTCGACCCGCGCAACGACGGCAAGACGGCGCAGATGTTCCTCGCCAACGCGCGCGGCATCCAGTACGACGCCATCAGCAGCGACGCCGCCGGCGAGGACTCCGCCCCCGACTTCTTCTGGGACAGCGCCGGCAAGATCACCGAGAGCGGCTGGGTGCTCGAGATGCGCATCCCCTTCTCGTCACTGCGCTACGAGAAGAGCGACCCCGAGCAGTGGCGGATCATGCTCTACCGCAACATGCCGCGCGAGTTCCGCTACCAGATGTTCACCTCGCGGCTGCCGCGCGACTCCAACTGCTTCATCTGCAACACGCGGCCGCTGGTCGGCCTCGCCGGGCTGCCGTCCGGCAGCCACTGGGTGGTGGCGCCCTACGCCACCGGCAACCAGGTCGCGCTGCCTCGCAACGGCCAGCTCGGCAACGCGCTCGAGAGCGAGGACCCCGAGGGCGACGGCGGCCTCGACGCCAAGTGGATCCCCAACCCCAACCTCGTCTTCGACGCCACGGTGAACCCCGACTTCTCGCAGATCGAGAGCGACGTGGCGCAGATCTCCGCCAACGAGCGCTTCGCCCTCTTCTTCCCCGAGCGGCGGCCGTTCTTCCTCGAGTCGGTCGACATGTTCTCGACGCCGATCCAGGCGATCTACACCCGCACCTTCAACCAGCCGCGCTGGGGCGCGCGCTCGACCGGCCAGCTCGGCAACAACCAGTGGACGCTCCTCGTCGGCGAGGACGAAGGGGACGGCGGCATCATCATCCCCGGCGTCAACAGCTCGGGGACGGCGCTCGCCGACTTCTCCTCGCGCGTCGCCGTCGGCCGCTACCGCCGCGACTTCGGCAAGGGTTTCGCGAGCCTCCTCTACAGCGGCCGCGAGGTCGACGGCGGCGGCAGCAACCGCGTCTTCGGCCCCGACTTCCGCTGGATGCCGACGCAGCACGACACCATCACCGGCCAGCTCCTCTTCAGCAGCAGCCAGACCCCGAACCGGCCAGACCTCGCCAGCGAATGGGACGGCCGCTCGCTCTCCGGTTGGGCCGGCAACGTGTGGTGGAACCGCTCGATGACCAAGTGGGACTTCTTTACTCAGGCGCTGCGGCTCGACGACGAGTTCCGCGCCGACAACGGCTTCGTCACCCAGGTCGGCGTCCACGAGGAGCTCGCCGAAATCGGCCGCACCTTCCGGCCGGAGGGAAAGTTCTACTCGCGCCTGCGCCTCTTCACCTTCGCCCACCAGAAGCACGACGAAGACGGCAACAAGCTGGAGTTCGGCGTGGTCCCCGGCTTCGGCATGGACGCCAAGCTCAACTCCTTCATCCGCATGGAGCTCGCCTACCACGAGCTGCTCGCCATCGAGAAGGTGCACGAGCGCTGGCAGCTGCGGCCGACGATCGAGATCCGGCCGCCGCGCTGGATCTCGTTCTTCTCCCTGAACGGCCGCTTCGGCCAAGAGGTCGATTTCGCCAACGACCGCCGCGGCGACGGCATGACGATCAACACCCGCACCGAGGTGCGCCCCACCGACCACTTGCTGCTCACCCTGTTCGCCAACCGGCGCACCCTCGACGTCGATGCCGAGAACGGCCGCTCGGGCCGCCTCTTCACCGCCGACGTACTGCGCCTGCGCGCCAACTACACCTTCAGCGCCAAATCCTGGCTGCGCCTCATCGGCCAGTGGGTGCACACCGAGCGCGACCCGCAGCTCTACACCTTCGCAGTGCGCCCCGAAGACGAGTTCTTCTCGGGCTCGGCGGTCTTCGCCTACAAGCTCAACTGGCAGACCGTGCTCTTCGTCGGCTACGCCGACAACCGCGCCTTCGAAGACGAGCGCAGCCGACCTGGCGCCCACCGATCAGTCGGTGTTCTTCAAAGTCTCCTACGCCTTCCAGCGCTAGGGGCGCTCAGCTCGCCGATTCGAGGGTGCGCAGGCGACGGTCGAGCTCGGCGTAGGAGAGGCGGATCATCGCCCGCACCTCGACGAACTCCTCCTTAACCTCGGCGAAGCGGCGATCGACGCTTTCGGAATGCATGGCCAGGCCTTCGGCCAGCAGCTGGACGTCGCCGCGTATGCCTTCAGCAACGATGTCGAAGTGCAGCCGGGTTTCGCGCCGCGTCTCGGCGGTCACGTCGTCGAAATGCTGCCGCAGCCCGACCGTCACGCCTTCGTAATGCTGCCGCATCTCGGCAGCCACTGCGTCGAAGTGGCGCCGAGTCTCGGCGGCGTCCTGCTGCATCTCCACCACCACTTCGTCGAAGTGACGCCGCGTCTCGGCGGCGTCCTGCCGCACCTCCACCGCCACTTGGTCGAAGTGGCGCCGGGTCTCGGCGGCGTCCTGCCGCATCTCCACCGCCACTTGGTCGAAGTGACGCCGCGTCTCTCCGGCGACCCGTTCCGCGAGCTCGATGAAGGCTGAATCCATGGGTATCTCCTCAGAGTCTACCCAATAGACGGAAATCGAGCGCGGATTGGCTCAGCGCGTTCGCCACCTCCCCTTTTCGGGAAGCGCCTCCGCGAATGCGGAGCGCGTGACCGCGCTGCTAACGGCCAGCGCAGCACGCATCTCATTGGGTAGCTGACGCTTGCGCCGCGCAACGCGGCGTGGCACCGGCCTTGGACTGGGGCAAACGTGGCCGCCGGGATCCTCCCGGCTGCACCCCAAACCGGAGGCCGTCGACCATGCCGCGCACCGCCGCTCGCCTCGTCGCAGCTGTCTTCGCCATCGCCGCATCGCTCGCATTCGCCGCTGCCGCTCGTGCGCAGGTGGTGGTCCAGCGGGGCGGCCCGCCCGAGAGCTACTTCCTTCGCGAGCTCGGCGCCATGCTGGTCCCCGACAAGGCCGGCGACGCGGCGCGCGTCGAGCACGGCGTCGAGCCTGAGCAGCGCCCCCCCGCCTATCGCGAGGTGGAGCTCGCTGCCGGCGATCGCATCCTCGCCGTCAACGGCAAGCGCGTGCGCACGGCGCAGGAGGTCAAAGCCGCGTACGAGGCGCTGGCGGTCGGCGCGCAGGTCGAGCTCGGCGTCGAGCGCGGCGCCGACCGGCGCATCGTGCGGTTCGCCAAGGGCGACCCTGCCAAGCTGCCGCAGTCGCAGCGCGTCGAGCTGCGCATCGAGGAGGACCCGAACGCCAAGGTCGAGGCCATGCCGGCCCTCGGCGTGGTGCTCAAGCAGAAGTACGACGCCGGCTCGCCGGTCGAGGTGGCGGCGGTGCTGCCCAACGGCGACGCCTACTTCCGTCAGGGCGACCGCGTCGTGGGCCTCGACGGCAAGCCGGTCGCCAGCCTCAACGACTTCGCCGCGCGCTGGGACGACATCGCCGTCGGCGCCAAGGTGACGATCGAGCTCGAGAACGGTGGCAAGCGGCGCACGGAGACCTTCGAGCGCAAGGAGTCGCCGATGATGCGCCGGGAAATCCGGCAGTGACGCCGGCTGGACCGCACGCGAGGTCCGCCATGCGCCGCCTCGTCCTGCCGCTCGTCGTGGCGCTGCTGCTGCCCACGCTGGCCGGCGCGCAGTTCTTCAACGAGCGCGACGACAAGTACCCGCTGCTCGGCCTCAAGCGCGCGCGCGAGGGGTACGAGGTGGCGAAGAAGGAGCTCGAACGGCGCCGTCAGCTCTTCGAGCAGGGGCTGCTCTCCGCCACCGACCTCGAGGGCGCGCAGCGCAGCTTCGCGGAGGCCGAGGTCAACTACCAGCAGTCGATGCTCGCCGTGCTCTTCGCGGAGCAGTACGTGGCGGTGCGCGCGGCGGTGAAGCGCCGCGACGCCGGCGGCAGGTCCTCGGTAGTGCGGCTGCGCCTCGAGAACACCGCCGGCGGCGGCGCCGAGCTGCGCCACCTCGCCGGCACCGACGACCCGCTCTTCCGCGCCCTGGCGCCCGACCGCATCCGCGACGTCTACGTCTCGCTGCTCGACGACGCGGGCGCCATCATCTCGCAGCCCTACGAGGCCAAGCTCGACGAGCTGGTGTCCGGCCGCCCGGCCGACTTGACCTTCGCGCTGCTGCGCGACCTCGACGCGGTGACCGTCAACTTGAGCTACGGCAACGGCAGCCGGCGCCAGGTGAAGGTCTTCCTGCAGCGCGACGAGGGGGAGAACCGCGTCGCCGTCAAGCCGCTGCAGTTCTCGCAGGAGGGCGAGCTGGGCAGCAGCGTCAGCTACGACCTCGAGCTCGAGCGCTTCTCCGCCAGCGACGACAGCTACCGGCTGGTGGTGCTCGGGCTGCCCGACGAGGTGCACGCCACCTTCACCGATCCCGCGTCGGAGGCGCGGCTGCGGCAGATCCGCTTCGAGGAGGGCACGGCCAGCCGCCGCGCCCGCCTCTCGCTCGAGCTTCCCGACCGCCCGAGCGAGCGCCTGCCGCTCGGCCGCGCGCAGGAGCTGCTCGTCGCCGCGGTGCCCGAGCAGCGCGCCGGCGAGCTCGAAGCGCGGCCGTGGACGGCCCCCGAGCTCGACGCCGCCGGCATCGGCTGGGCGCGCATCGAGCTGCTCGCCCGCGGCACCGGCAAGCTGCGCGTCAACGTGCCGCAGCTCTTCCAGCAGGTCGAGGGCGCGCGCGCCGTGCGCATCCCCGTCGACCTGCGCAACGAGGGGAGCGGCGAGCTGCGCAACCTCGCCTTCACCCTCGAGCCGCCGCTCGGCTGGCAGCGCAAGATCGAGCCGGCGCTGGTGCCGATGCTGCGCGTCGGCGACGAGCAGCGCGTCACGGTGACGCTCGAGCCGCCCGCCGACGTGCCGGCCGGCCGCTACGAGAGCCGCCTCGAGAGCCGCGCCCTCGCCGACGGCAAGCCGGTCGACGGCGAGGACAAGCTGCTCACCGTCGAGGTGACGTCGCCGGTGAGCCTCGCCGGCACCGTGTCGCTGCTCGGCTTGATCCTCGCCACCGTCGGCGGCCTCGTCGTCTTCGGCGTCAAGCTCACCCGCCGCTAGGAGAGAGAGCCATGTCCGACACCCGCTCGCTTCCACTCCCGCCGCCGCGCCGCTGCTCGAAGCGGTGGCGCTCAGCAAGCGCTACGAGGACGGCCTGCTCGCCGTCGACTCGGTGTCGTTCGCCGTCGCCCCCGGCGAGATCTACGCCATGCTCGGCGGCAACGGCGCCGGCAAGTCGACGACCATCCACCTCTTCCTCGACCTCATCCGGCCGACGCAGCGGCACCGCCCGCGTCGCCGGCGTGACGGTGCAGGAGGAGCCGCTGCGCGCCAAGGCGCAGCTCGCCTACGTGGCCGAGAACGTCGAGCTCTACGGCGAGCTGACGGCGCTGCAGAACCTCGAGTTCTTCGCCCAGCTCGCCGGCCTGCGGCCGACGCGCGACGAGCTCGCCGCGACGCTGCGCCGCGTCGGCCTCGAGGAGGAAGCGCACCGGCGACGGCTGAAAACCTTTTCCAAAGGCATGCGGCAGAAGACGGGCCTGGCGGTGGCGATCCTCCGCCGCGCGCCGGTCCTCATCCTCGACGAGCCGACCTCGGGGCTCGACCCGCGCGCCGCCTGGGAGCTCGGCCGCCTGCTCGAAGAGCTGCGCGACGAGGGGCGCGCCATCCTGATGTCGACGCACGACGTCTTCCGCGCCAAGCAGCTCGCCGACCGCGTCGGCGTGATGTCGCGCGGACGGCTGGTCGCCGAGTGGAGCCGCGACGAGCTCGCCGCGCAGGACCTCGAGCAGCTCTACCTGCAGTGGGTCGAGGCGCCGGGCGGCGAGCCGGCGGCGCCGCAGCGCGAGGTGGCGTGATGGCCGGCTCGCGCCCTGCGGCCTGGTGGGTGGTGGCCCGCCGCGAGATGCTCGCCACCGTCGTCTCGCCGAAGTTCGCCTGGACCTTCGCCCTCTCGGCGGCGCTGATCGTCGCTCACCTTCTGGGTCGCCGCCCGCGGCTACCACCTCGAGCGCCGCCGCTACGACGCCGCGCGCGCCGCCGACCTGCGGCAGCTCCAGGGCGAGACCGACTGGCTGTCGGTGACGCCGACCGTCGGCCTGCCGCCGCAGCCGCTCGAGATGCTGATCGCCGGCGTCGCCTACGACATCGGCCGCAGCGCCACCGTCGAGGGGCGCGGCGTCATCGAGACCGGCGGCAGCCGCTACGCCTCCGAGCCGGTGGCGGCGCTGCTGCGCGTGCTCGACCTCGAGTTCGTCTTCCGCATCGTGCTCGGGCTGTTCGCCGTGCTGCTCGGCTACGACGCGGTGTGCGGCGAGCGCGCCCGCGGCACGCTGCGGCTTGTGCTTCGCCGGCGACCTCTCGCGCGCCGAGCTTCCTGCTCGGCAAGGTGACCGGCGCCCTCGGCGGCCTCGTCGTGCCGCTGCTCCTGCCGCTCGCGCTCGGCGCCCTCGTCTTCCAACTCTCGGGCGTGCCGATGAGCGGCGCCGACTGGCTGCGGCTCGCGCTCGCGGTGGGAGCCGGGCTCCTCTACCTCGCCGCGCTGCTCGCGCTCTCGACCTGGATCTCGACGCTCGTGCGGCAGCCGGCGCACGCCTTCTTCCTCGCCCTCTCCGCCTGGGTGCTGCTGGTGCTGGTGACGCCGCGCGCCGCGGTGTCGCTCGCCGCCAACGCCGCGCCGGTGCTGTCGCGCGACGCCGTGCAGGCGCAACGCACGCGGCTGCAGAACGAGCTGTGGGAGCGCGACCGGGCGAGCTTCCGCCAGCAGATCGAAGGTCTGCTCGGCGGCGGCCGCCGCGGCCCCGGTGGGGCGCAGCAGGCGATGATGAACGTCAACAAGCTCATCGACGAGCAGGCCGCGGAGCGCGAGCAGCGCCTCGCCGAGCTCGAGCGCTCGCTGCTCGAGCGGCGCCGCGCCGATCAGGCGCGCCAGCGGCGCCTGGCGTTCGGCCTGGCGCGGCTGTCGCCCGCCGCGAGCTTCACCCTCGCCAGCGCCGAGCTCGCCGGCACCTCGCTGGTGCTCGAGGACGAGCTGCGCGGCCAGCTGGCGCGCTACCAGGAGGCGTTCGGCCGCTTCCAGGAGGCGAAGGCCGGGCGGCGCTCCAACGGCGGCGTCCGCATCAAGATCCAGGTGCGCGACAACGACGGGCACGGCGACGAGGAGGAGGAGCTGCCCAAGCCCATCGTCGCCGCCGAGATGCCGCCGTTCCAGTGGCAGCCGCCGCCGCTGCGGCCGGCGCTGCAGCGCGCCGCCGCCGACCTCGCGCTGCTGGCGCTCTTCCCGCTGGTCCTCTACACCGCCGCCTTCCTCACCTTCCAGCGCTACGACCTGCGCTGACCGCCGACCCGCGAGAGGAGCCGAGCATGTTCCGCACCCTCGTCGCCCGCGAGCTGCGCGGCATCTTCGCCAGCCCGCGCTTCGTCGCCACCTTCGCCGTCTGCTCGCTGCTGGTGCTGCTGGCGCTGCTCGCCGGCACCGTCCAGTACCGCGCCTTCGTGCGCGAGCAGGCGGCGCTCGCCGCGCTCACCGACCAGGAGATGGCGGCGCAGACGCGCTGGTTCTCGCTGCGGCCGCGCGCCCTGCGCGCCGCCGACCCGCTGCAGATCGTCTCCAGCGGCGTCCACCTCGACACCGGCCGCTTCAGCCTCGTCCACCCGCGGCAGCCGGTCGGCCTGCGGCAAGGCGTCTACGAGGACGACGCCATCCTCGCCGTCTTCCGCGACCTCGACCTCACCTTCGTGCTGCAGGTCGTCGTCACCCTCTACGCGCTGCTGCTC
>CAWJWP010000028.1:0-21219 GCA_963846495.1 Thermoanaerobaculia bacterium
GCGTGCGCCGTCGCTCTCGTCGTTGCCGGACCGTGGTACCTGCGCAACGGAGAAGCCGCGCTCGGCTTCGCGCGCATCGCGCGTCAGCAGCTCTCCAGCCTCTACCCTGGGCCGCCGTGGATGCGCCCCGTCGACTTCGTCCGCGGCAGCGTCGGCTGGCCGCTGACGCTCGTGCTGCTCGCCCTGCTGCTGCGGCGGCCGGCGGCGGACAGCAGTGCCAAGCTGCTGCGCCGGATGACGCTCTGCTCGGCGGCCGTCTCGGCCGCGGTCATCGCGGTGCAGCCGATGTTCGACCCCCGCTTCTGGCTGCCGGCCGCGGCGCTGGTGGCGGCGTGGGCCGGCGTCGAGCTGGATGCGGTGTGGCAACGGGCGAGCGTTCCACTGCGGCCGCTCCTCTCTGCAGCGCTTCTGGTGTTGGTGACCGGCGCGGTGTACTCGCTCGTCACGACGCCGCGCGCGCGGACCTCGTGGACGGCGGCGCGGGCGATGGTCGACCTGCCGACGTCGACCAAGCCTTCACCGCTGCTCTGCATGCTCGGCAACAACCCGGATTGGAACGTCGAGAAGCTGCGGCTCGCGGTGGAGCTCTCGGGCGTGCGGCCTCGCCTCGCGGCGACCGATCTGCTGGTGGACGGCAAGGCCATCGACCTGCCCGCGCGCCTGGAGCGCTGCGACGTGGTGTTCGCGTTGCGGCTCGATGAGGTCGCCGCCGCCCCCAACGAGCGCGCGTTGAACGCCGACCTCGCGCTGGGTTGGCAGGAGCTCGAGCGTCACGCGCACGAGCCGCCCCCGACCCGTCGACGGCCCGCGCGCTCGGATCCCGCACCCGCGTCGAGGTGTTCCGGCGGCGCCACGCGGCCGACGCGAGCGGAGGAGTCACGTGACCGACGGCACCACCGAAGGCGCCCTCGCCGTGCTCGAGCCCGCGGATCGGCGCCCGGCAGCGGATGCTCCGGTGACCGTCATCCAGCCTCCTCGCGGCTGGGAGCTGCTCGACCTCCGCGAGCTGTGGGCGTACCGCGAGCTGTTGTGGACGCTCGTCACCCGCGACGTGCGGGTGCGCTACAAGCAGACGGTGCTCGGCGCCGGCTGGGCGATCCTGCGGCCGCTTCTCGCGATGGCGGTCTTCACCGTCGTCTTCGGCCGGCTGGCGAAGCTGCCCTTCCGAAGGCATGCCCTACCCGGTCTTCGTTCTTGCCGGCCTGCTGCCGTGGACGTTCTTCTCCACCGCCGCGACCGGCGCCGCCGAGTCGCTCGTCGGCACGCAAGGGATGATCTCGAAGGTCTACTTCCCGCGCCTCATCGTGCCGCTGTCGACGCTCGGCGTGGCGCTCGTCGACATGGCGGTCGGCCTCGTCGTGCTCGCTCGGGATGGCGCTCTGGTACGGCATCGTCCCCGGCATCGCGATGCTGGTGCTGCCGGTAGGCCTCGTCTTGCTGCTGCTCGCCACCCTCGCCGTCGGCACGCTGCTCTCCGCGCTCACCGCATCGTTCCGCGACATGCGCCACCTCGTGCCCTTCCTGCTCCAGGTCTGGCTCTACGCCACGCCGGTCGTCTACTCGGCGTCGCTGGTTCCGCCGCACTGGCGCTGGCTGCTCTACTTGAACCCGGTGGCGGGGCCGGTCGACGCCTTCCGCGCCGCTTTCCTCGGCCGGCCGCTCGACCTGCTCGGTGTGGCGACGTCGCTCGCCATCTCGCTCGGGCTGCTGGTCGTCGCCATCCTCTACTTCAGCCGCGTCGAGCGGCGGCTGGCGGACGTGCTATGACCGCCGGCGAGCTGGCGCTCTACGCCGAGGGGCTGGGCAAGGAGTATCAGCTGGGCGAGCGCCGCTTCGCGGGCGAGTCGCTCTACGAGACGCTGGCGGGATGGCTGCCCGGCGCGCGGCGGCCGGCCGACGGCGAGGTCGAGACGCGCGGCAGCTTCTGGGCCCTGCGCGACGTCAGCTTCGAGGTCGCGCGCGGCGAGGTGATCGGCATCGTCGGCAGGAACGGCGCCGGGAAGTCGACGCTGCTCAAGATCCTGTCGCGCATCACCGCGCCCACCGAGGGACGCGCGGTGCTGCACGGCAAGCTCGCCAGCCTGCTCGAGGTGGGCACCGGATTCCACCCCGAGCTGACGGGCCGCGAGAACATCTACCTGAACGGCACCATCCTCGGCATGCGGCGGCGCGAGATCGCCCGCAAGTTCGACGACATCGTCGCCTTCGCCGAGGTCGAGCGCTTCCTCGACACGCCGGTGAAGCGCTACTCGAGCGGCATGTACGTGCGCCTCGCGTTCGCCGTCGCCGCGCACCTCGAGGCCGACGTGCTGGTCGTCGACGAAGTGCTGGCGGTGGGCGACCTCGCCTTCCAGCGCAAGTGGCTGGGCAAGATGGAGGACGTGGCGCGGAGCGGCCGCACGGTGCTGTTCGTCAGCCACAACCTCGGCGCCGTCCGCACGCTCTGCTCGTCGGTGCTGCTGCTCGAGGGCGGGCGCGTCGCCTATCGCGGGCCGACGGAAGAGGGGCTCGCGCGCTACGAAGCGAGCCTCGCCGACGCCGGCGCGGTGATCGCCTCGACGCGCTTCGCCGGGCCGCTCGCCGACCGCGTGCGCTTCCACTCCTTCGCGCTGCGGCAGAGTGGCGAGGAGGTGGCGGTCATCGACCCGACGCTGCCGGTCGAGGTGCTGATCGCCGGTGAAGCGGCGGCCGACCTTGGCACGCTCGAGCTCAACTTGGGGTTGGAGCCGCGACGGCGTGCGGCTCTTCTCCTGTCACGACGCGCCGCCGGCGACGCCGCTGCGGCAGGGAGCGTTTCAGTCGCGCTTCGAGCTCGCCGCCGGCGCGCTGCGGCCCGGCCGCTACTCGATCGGCGTCGGCGCCTACCGGCCGGGGGGCGGCGACTGGACCTGGTGCCCCGACGTCGCGGTCGTCGAAGTGTCGGAGCGCTGGAGCGCGCACGTGCAGTCGCGCGACGTGGGCCTCGTCACCGTGCCGTACAGCGCCGAGCGCACGCAATGAACGACGTCTTCCATCGCGCCAGCCGCGCGCTGTTGCCGCGGCGGTACCACCGCTCGACGCGCTTGCAGGCGCTGCTGGCGACGCACGTCGACGGCAAGGTGCTCGGCGGTCCCTTCGCCGGCATGCGCTACGTCGATCGCAGCTTCGGCAGCGCGTATTGGCCGAAAGTGCTCGGCACGTACGAGCTCGAGCTCGCGACGCGCGTCGAGGGGCTACTGCGGCGGCCGTTCCGCACCGTGCTCGTCGCCGGCGCCGCCGAGGGGTACTACGCGATTGGGCTCGCGGTGCGGCTCGCCGCGGCGCGCGTCGTCGCCTGGGAGGCGAGTGAGCCGGCGCGCGCCGCGATGGGCGAGTTGGCTGCGCTAAACGGCGTGGAGGAACGCATCGAGTCACGCGCGATCTGCGACTTCGGCGGCCTCGCCGACGCGCTGGCGGGCGAAGGACCGCGCCTCCTCGTCGCCGACCTCGACGGCGGCGAGGCAGCGCTGCTCGACCCGCGGGCGCTGCCGGCGCTCGCGGACACATGGATCGTCGCCGAGACGCACGACTGCTTCGTGCCCGGCGTCGCGGCGCTGCTCGCCGAGCGTTTCGCGGCGACGCACGTCGTGGAAGCCGTAGCGGCGCGGCCGCGCTCGGCCGCCGACGCGCCGGCGCTCGACCTGCCGAAGAGCTTTCGCGGCGCGCTGGCGCAGCTCCTCTCCGAGCGTCGGCCGTCAGGCAACGACTGGCTGGTGATGACTCCCGCGGAGCGCGGCTTGAAGCGCGAGGTGACCCTCGGCATCGGCGGCTTCCTCGGCCACGACGCCAACGCCGCGCTCGTCGTCGACGACGAGATCGTTGCCGCGGCGCAGGAGGAGCGCTACACGCGGCGCAAGCACGACGGCAGCTTCCCCCACCGCGCCATCGCCGATTGCCTCACCATCGGCGGCTTGCGTGCAGACGGACGTCTCTACCGTCGTCTTCGCCGAGAAGCATTTGCAGTCGCGCTTCTTCGACCGCACCGGCAGGAACGCCTCGCGGCTGTCGCTGCTGCTCGGCCGCGCGCTACCGGAGCGTTGGGAAGCCGACTACCTCGCGCCGGCGCGGGCGCTCTTCCCTCGCGCCCGCATCCGCTCCGCCTGGCACCACCTGTCGCACGTCGCCGGCGCCTTCTACACCTCCGCGTGCGAGTCGGCCGCCTTCCTCTGCATCGACGGCAAGGGCGAGGACTACAACGCCAGCATCGGCCGCATCGACGGCGAGCGGCTGGAGATCGTCGCCGAGCTGCCGTGGGAGGCGGGGCTCGGCCTCTTCTACACGCTGGTCACGCATCACCTCGGCTTCCCACCTTCGGCTCCGAGTACAAGGTGATGGGGCTCGCGCCCTACGGCGTGCCGCGCTTCGTCGACCGGCTGCGCTCGATCCTCGCCACCGACGACCGCGGCGCCGTGCGGCTGCTGGCGCCGGTGCGCTTCGTCTCGCCCGAGATGGAGGCGGGAATCGCCGTCGTCGAGCGCGCCACCGGCGTGCCGCGGCGGAAGAGCGGCGATCCGGTGGGCGACGAGCACGCCGACCTCGCGGCGTCGCTGCAGCAGATCTTCGAGGAGGAGGTCTTCAAGCAGGCCGAGCACGTGCGCGCGCTCACCGGCGAGCGGCAGCTGCTCTTCACCGGCGGCTGCGCGCAGAACTGCGTGGCGGCGGGGAAGCTGCGCTCGCACGGGCCCTTCGAGGAGGTGCACAACTCGCCCGTCGCCGGCGACATGGGCTCGGGGCTGGGCGCCGCGCTCCTCCACCAACGCGCGCTCGGCATCCTCGACGGAGCGAAGGCCGATCCGCGCGGTTACTACCTCGGGCCCGAGCCCGGCGAGCCGCCAGCCGCGGCGCTGCCGTTCGAAGAGACGGTGCGCGGGGATTTGTTCGCTCACGTGGCGGCGGAGCTCGCGGCGGGGAAGATCGTCGCCTGGTGCCGCGACCGCATGGAGCTCGGCGCGCGCGCGCTCGGCGCCCGCTCGATCCTCGCCGATGCGCGGACAGCCGAGCATGCAGTCGCGGCTCAACCTCGCCGTCAAGTTCCGCGAGGGCTTCCGCCCGTTCGCGCCCATCGTGCTCGAGGAGAAAGTAGGCGAGTGGTTCGACTCGGCGCGGCCGAGCCGCTACATGCAGTTCGTCGCCAACCTTCGCGCCGAGCGCCGGCAGCCGACGCCGGCCGGCGTCCACGGCATGCGCGAGCGCCTCGACGCGCCGCGCAGCGAGATCGCCAGCGTCGTGCACGTCGACTACTCGGCGCGGCTGCAAACCGTCGAGCGCGGCACCCACCCTGGCTTCCACGGCCTCCTCACCGCGTTCGAAGAGAAGACCGGCGTCCCCATCCTCATCAACACCAGCTTCAACGTCGCCGGGCAGCCGATCGTGCGCACGGCCGCGGAAGCTTGGGAGTGCTTCGTCCACACCGACGTCGATCTGCTGGTGCTCGGCGACCGGCTGTTCCGCCACCCCGGCAACCTGACGCGCGACGAGAAGATCGCATGGGCACGCGGCTTTACCTCCTACTCCTGAGCCTCTACAGGCTGGTTGCGCCGCGCCGCCGCGCTGCTGGCTGGGTGGCGAGCGGTCGCCGCAACGAGCTCGACAGCCGATGACGAGCGAGCGAGCCGGCACGTTGCCGGCCGCCGGGTCGCACCGCCCGCGGGTGATGTTCTTCAACCCGTCGCTCTACGCCGTCGGCGGCATGCAGGCCTGGCTCGCGGGGTTGATGCCCGACTTGCGCGGCCGCGGTTGGGACGTCTGGCTGGCGCTGCCCACCGGGCCGCACAACGACGCCGCGGCGTACCTGCGCAACTATCCCTGGCAGCCGCACGTGCTCGTCGACAACCCCACGTGCAGCCGTTTGGGTCGGCTACGCGGCGTCGAGCGGGCGCTCGCCGCGGTGCGACCCGACGTGCTGGTGGTCGCCAACCTGGTCTCCGCCTATCGCGCGGTCGAGGACCTGCGCGCCCGCGGCGAAGAAGCGCCAAAAGTGGTGGCGTGCGTCCACACGCTGGACGCCGGCATCTTTGCCGACCTCGAGCGGCTGCGCGGAGTCATCGACGCCCTCGTGGCGCCGAACCGACTGATCGCCGCCGCCGGAGTCGAGCTCGTCCGGTCTCGCTCCCGAGCGGGTGTTCTACGCGCCGTACCGTGTGAGCGATGGCGGAGCCGCCGTGGATTCGTGGGCGACAGAGACGGAGAGCTGACGCTGCTCTTCGCGCACCGTCTCGACCAGCACCAGAAGCGGGCTCTCGACCTCGTGCCGCTGCTGCGTGCGCTCGCCGAACGGGGGCTCGACCTGCGGCTGGAGATCGTCGGCAGCGGGCCCGAGGAGGGCACCCTGCGGGAGCGTTGGCGGTCGAGATCGCGCGGGACCAAGTGCGCTTTCACGGCACCTTGGATCCCGCCGCCTTCGCCGCCCTGGCCCTGCGGCCGGGACACGCGCTCCTCGTGCTCTCGGAGTGGGAGAACGGACCGATCGTGGCCTGGCAAGCGATGGCGTGGGGCTTGCCCATCGTCAGCTCGCGTTACGTGGGCAGCGGGCGCGAAGGTTTCTTGCGGGACGGCGAGAACGCACTCTGCTTTGCGGTCGGCGACACCGCGGCTGCCGCCGACGCCATCGCGCGGCTCGTGCGCGAGCCGGAGCTGCGGCGGCGGCTCACGCAGCGCGCCGCGACGGACGTCGCGCACGCTTCTCGAGCGACAGGCAACCGTCGCCTGGGACGCGGCGCTGCGTGCCGTCCTCGCCCTCCCGCCTCTGCCGCAGCCGGCGGCGCCTCCGCCGATCGCCGCTGCCGGCCGGCTCGACGCCTCCTCGGAGTCAGTGCTGCCGAGCGGCCGTCGCGACGCGCCTAGGCGCACGCACGGCGGGGCCGGGCGACGAGTGGCCGCACACGGAGGGCGGCGGCTTCCCCGCGGCGAGCTCCTCTGCCGGCTCGCCGAGCTCGACGCGCGGCCGGAGCCGGTCGCGACCGTACCGAGCGAAGCGCTTGCATGACGTCGCCCTACACTCCAGCCACGATCGCCACGCCCAGGGGAGCGTTCGCTTGACGATGCCTACCACGACATCCACGACGGCCGCCGTCGACGAGTCGCCGGCCGCCCGCCTCGCCGGCCTGATCGAGGCCCGCACCGCCAAGGTCGGCGTCATCGGCCTCGGCTACGTCGGGCTGCCGCTGGCGCTCGACCTTCACCGAGACGCGGCTTCCGGGTGCTCGGGCTTCGACGTCGATCCGCGCCAAGGTCGAGCGCGCTCGACGCCGGGCGGCGCTACATCGCGCCACCTCGACGCCGGCGCGCCTGCAGCCGCTGCTGGCCGGCGGCGCGCTTCGCCGCGACCGCCGACTTCGGCCGGCTCGGCGAGGCCGACGCGCTGCTCATCTGCGTGCCGACGCCGCTCACCGCGCAGCGCGAGCCCGACCTGCAGCTACGTCGCGCGGCACGGCGCGAGGCGATCGCGCGCCGGCTGCGGCCGGGCAGCTCGTCGTGCTCGAGTCCACGACCTACCCCGGCACCACCGACGAGCTGGTGCGGCCGCATCCTCGAGCAGCGGGGCTCGTCTGCGGGCGCGACTTCTTCCTCGCCTTCTCGCCCGAGCGCGAGGACCCGGGCAACCGCGATTTCACCGACCGCCACCATCCCCAAGGTGGTCGGCGGCGTCGACGCGGTCTCGGCGACCTCGCCGCAGGCGCTCTACGACGCGGCGATGCGGCGCGACGGTGCGCGTCTCCTCGGCGCGCGCCGCCGAGGCGACCAAGCTCATCGAGAACATCTTCCGCGCGCGTCAACATCGCGCTCGTCAACGAGCTCAAGGTCGTCTACGACCGCATGGGCATCGACATCTGGGAGGTGCTCGACGCCGCCGCGACCAAGCCGTTCGGCTTCATGCGCTTCGACCCCGGTCCCGGGCTGGGGCGGCCACTGCATCCCGCTCGACCCCTTCTACCTGTCGTGGAAGGCGCGCGAGTACGGCATCTCGCCGCGCTTCATCGAGCTCGCCGGCGAGGTCAACGTCGAGATGCCGCACTACGTGGTCGAGCAAGCTCAGCCGCGCCCTCAACGAGCGCGGCAAGCCGGTGAAGGGCAGCCGCATCCTGCTGCTCGGCATCGCCTACAAGAAGGACATCGACGACCGCGCGAGAGCCCGGCCTTCGAGATCATCGAGCTGCTCGCCGAGCTCGGGCGCCGAGGTCAGCTACCACGACCCGCACGTGCCCGAGGCGCCGCGCGATGCGCTCACTGGCCCGACCATGCCGGCCTGCGCAGCGTGCCGCTCGACGCGGCGAGCTGTCGAGGCGCAGGACGCGGTCGTCGTCGTCACCGATCACAGCAGCGTCGACTACGAGCTGGTGCGCCGCCACGCCGCGCTCATCGTCGACACGCGTGGCATCTACCGCGGCGGCGGCGACAACGTGGTGCAAGCATGACGGAAGGCGGCGTGACGCGAGGCACCGCCACCACGCGAGCGTCAGCCCACGTGCATCGGCGAGCCGCAGGTGACGGGCAGCTGGGCGCCGGTGATCGCATCGGCCAGCGGGCTGGCGAGGAAAACGACGGCGCCGGCGATGTCGTTGGCGGTGGGCAGGCGCGCCAGCGCGCTGCGGCCGCGGTGCTCGTCGCCGAAGTCGGCGGGCGGCGGGCCTTCACCGGTCCACACCAAGCCGGGGCTCACCACGTTGACGGTGATGCCGTGCGGGCCGAGGTCGCGCGCCATGCCGCGAGCGAGGGCGAGCATCGCGCCCTTGATGGCGATGTACGGAGCGTGCCCTTGATTCAGCTCGTACATCGACGAGGTGCCCAGCATGACGATACGGCCCCAGCGCGCTTCGCGCATCGACGGCAGGGCAGCGCGGGTGAGCTCGACGGCGGGGCGCAGCATCTGGTCGGCGTACCACTCGTAGGTCGACCAGGGCACTTCTTCGAACGCGCCGCCTCTCCAGCCGGGCCAGGCGTTGTGGACGAGCACGTCGAAGGGACGGCCCAATGCCTCGGCCGCCTTCTGCAGCGCCTTCGCCGCGGCCTTGGCGTCGGAGACGTCGGCGGGCGCGGCAACGGCGTTGCCTCCCTCGCCGGCAATCGCCGCCACCAAGCGCGCCGCCTCGTCGCGGCTGCGACGGTAGTTGACGGCCACCGCGGCGCCATTGTGGGCCAGCCGGCGGCAGATGGCGGCGCCAATGCCGCGCGTGCCGCCGGTGACGAACGCGGCGCGACCGGCGAGGAGCCGGCTCTCCATACCCTGCGCTTCCATCGGCGTCGGGCATCATAAACGGCATGTGCGGCATCGTCGGTTGGTCGCTCGCCCCGGGTCGCTCGGTCGACCCGCGCGCGCTCACCGCCATGCGGCGGGCGATCGCCCATCGCGGGCCCGACGACGAGGGGGAGCTCGTCGACGCCGCGGCAGGTGTGGCGCTCGGCTTCCAGCGCCTCGCCATCCTCGACCTCACCAAGGCGAGCGCGCAGCCGATGGTCGACGAGGCGAGCGGTGTCGTCATGATCTTCAACGGCGAGCTCTACAACTTCCAGGCGCTGCGCCGCGAGCTGCAGGCCGAAGGCGTCGAGTTCACGACCCGCGGCGACGTCGAGGTGATGCTGCGGGCGTTCGTCGCCTGGCGCGAGGAAGCCTTCGCGCGGTTCTGCGGCATGTTCGCCGTCGCCTACTTCGAGCGCGGCACGCGCACGCTGTGGCTCGCCCGCGACGCGATGGGGATGAAGCCGCTCTACCTGACGGCGCTCGCCGGCGGCGGCATCGCCTTCGCGTCCGAGGTCAAGGCGTTCCTCGAGCTGCCGGGGTTCGAGGCTCGGCTGCGAGCCGAAGGCCTGCGCGAGTTCCTCGAATTCGGTTTCGTCTTCGACGAGCACGACACCATCCTCGAGGGGGTCGAGAAGCTGGCGCCCGGCGAGGTGGTGGCGCTGCGCGACGGCGCCGTGGTGCGCCGCTTCCGTCACTTCACGCCGCCGCGGCCGAGCGCCGCCGACCGCCGCGGCGAGGAAGAGCGCGCCGAGGAGCTGCAGGCGACGCTCGAGCAGGTGGTTGCCGAGCACCTCGTCGCCGACGTGCCGGTGGGCGTGCTGCTCTCGGGCGGCGTCGACTCGAGCCTGGTGACGGCGCTGGCGGCGCGCGGCGGCGAGGTGACGACGGTCAGCATGGGCTTCGCCGAGTCGAGCCACGACGAGCGTCCGTGGGCGGAGCGCGTGGCGCGCCACCTCGGCTCGCGCCATCTCTCGGTCGCCATCCGACCGGACGAGGTGGCGGCGGAGGTGACTTCGGCGGCGTGGGTGTTCGACGACCTGTTCGCCGACTGGGGCACGGTGACGACGCGCATCCTCTACCGCCGCTGCCGCGAGCTCGGTCTCAAGGTGGCGCTGGTGGGCGAGGGCGCGGACGAGCTGTTCGCCGGCTACCCGGTGTTCGAGGCGACGACGGAGCCCGCGGGCGAATGGAGCTTCTTCCAGCTCTACCGCCGCTACGCCGTCGCGCCGCTGGGGCACGCTCTACCCGCGCTTCCGCGCCGTGCTGCGCGAGATCGCCGCCGAGGTCGACGGCGACCTCTTCGAGACCGTGCGCCGCTTCGAGGCGACGCGCCAGCTGCCCAACAACTACGTGATGAAGGTGGACAAGGCGAGCATGTCGGTGTCGCTCGAGGCGCGCGCGCCCTACCTCGACCGCCGCATCGCCGAGATCGCCTTCCGCACGCCGCGCGAATGGTTGCTGCGCGATGGCCGCAACAAGCACCTGCTGCGGCGCGTCGCCGAGCGCTCGGGCGCGCTGCCGGCCGACGTCGCGCAGCGTCCCAAGGTGGGCGGCTCGATCGCCGCTTCCTGGTTGGAAGAGGTGCCGCAGTTCCAGGCGTTCGCGCGCGAGACGGTGCTGGCGCGCGACGGCTTCGCCGAGCGGCTGGGATTGCGGCCAGCCATGGAGCGCTTCTTCGCCGGCCGCGGCGGCTATCCGTTCCCGCGGCAGCTGTCGATCCTCGGCCACCTCGGCTGGCGGCTGCTGCTGCTCGAGCTGTGGTCGCGCCACTACCTGCGCGCGAGGGCGGCGTGAGCCGATTCGAGCCCGGCCTCGTCTCCGTCATCGTGCCGGTGTTCAACCGGCCGGCCGGTGCTGCGCGAGGCGGTGGCGAGCGCGCTCGCGCAGAGCCATCGGCCGCTGGAAGTGATCGTCGTCGACGACGGCTCGACCGACGACACGCCGGCCGTCGCCGACGAGCTGGCGCGCACGCACGACGGCAGTGGCGGCGCCGCAACCGTGCGCGTCGTCCACAAGCCAACGCCGGCCCGGGAGTGGCGCGCGAGGCGGGGCGGCAGCTGGCGCGCGGCGAGTACGTCCAGTACCTCGACAGCGACGACCTGCTGCTGCCCGGCAAGCTCGAGCGGCAGGTTGCCGCGCTGCGCGCGCGGCCCGGAGTGCGGCGTCGCCTACGGCATGACGCGGTTCCGCGGCGCCGACGGCGTCGCCGTCGACGGGCCGTGGAAGGGATCCGGCGACGAGGTCGACTGGATGTTCCCGTCGATGCTGCGCGAGCGCTGGTGGGACACTCCCAACCCGCTCTACCGCGCGGCGCTGCTCGAGCGCGCCGGCCCGTGGAGCGACCTGCGCCTCGAGGAGGACTGGGAGTACGACTGCCGGGTGGCGGCGCTCGGCGTGCGCCTCTGCTACGTGCGCGAATTCGTCTGCGAGGTGCGCGATCACGGCGATCATCGGCTGAGCCGCGGCTCCGCCTCCGACCCTGCCCGCAACCGCGAGCGAGCGCGGGCGCACGCGCTCATCTACGGCCACGCGGTGCGCGGCGGCGTCGAGCGCGAGAGCCCGGAGATGCGTCACTTCGCGCGCGAGCTGTTCCTGCTCGCGCGCCAATGCGGCGCCAGCGGTCTGAAGGAGGAATCGCGGCTGCTCTTCTCGCTGGCGCGCGAGGCGTCGACGCCCGAGCGCTCGCGGGGCGCCGACTTCCGCTGCTATCGGCTGGCGGCGGCCGCCCTCGGCTGGGTGGGGGCGGCGCGCGCGGCGATGTTCTTCGACCGCCTGCGCGGCGCGGCCGCCTGACCTCGGCGCGACCGGCGCGACCGGCGCCAACAACCTGACCTAATGAGCGCTCGCTCGCTGCTCCTGCTCTCGCAGGTCTACCCGCCCGACCCTGCCGCCGTCGGCCAGCACCTCCACGATGCGGCGCGCGAGATGGTGCGCCGCGGCTGGACGCGTGCGCGTGCTGACCTCGGCGCGCGGCTACGCCGATCCGTCGGCGCGCTACCCGGCGCGCGAGCGTCTCGACGGCGTCGACGTGCGCCGCCTCGGCTGGGGATCGTTCGGCAAGGGCAGCCTCGGCGCGCGCGCCGCCGGCGGGCTCTTCTTCCTCGCCCGCGCGTTTCTCCGCGGCCTCTTCGCGCCGCGGCCCGCGCGAATCCTCGTCAGCACGTCGCCGCCGATGGCGCCGCTCGCCGGGCTCGTTGCTCGCGCGGCTGCGGCGCGCGCCGCACGCGGTGTGGCTGATGGACCTCAACCCTGACCAGGCGATCGTCACCGGCGCCGTGCGCCCGCGCGCGCTCTCGGCGCGCCTGCTCGAGCGCGCCAATCGCGCCGCGGCGCGCCGCGCCGCAGTCCGTCGTCGCCCTCGACTCGTTCATGGCCGAGCGCGTGCGCGGGCGCTGGCAGCTCGACGGCAACCTCGCCGTGCTGCCGCCGTGGGCGCACGAGGACCACGTCGCGCCGGTGCCGCACGCGGAGAACCCGTTCCGCACCCGCCACGGCCTGCAGGGCAAGCGCGTCGTCATGTACTCGGGCAACCTCTCGCCGGTGCACCCGGTCGACACCATCCTGCAGGCGGCGCGCGAGCTGCGGGAAGACCCGCGGCTCGTCTTCGTGTTCATCGGGGAAGGGGGACAGCGGGCGGCGGTCGAGGAGGCGATCCGGCGCGACCGGCTGGAGCGCGTGCTCCTCCTCCCCTACCAGCCGCTGCACGATCTCCGCTACAGTCTTTCCGCTGCTGATGTGCATTTGGTGAGCATGGGATCCGACATGGTGGGCATCGTCCACCCCTGCAAGGTGTACGGCGCCATGGCCGCGGCGCGGCCGGTGCTCTATCTCGGGCCGCGCCGGTCGCACGTCGGCGAGCTGGTCGAGCGCTTCGACCTCGGCTGGCAGGTGGAGCACGGCGACGTCGCCGGCGCCGCCGCAGCGCTGCGCACGATCGCGGCCGCGCCCGAGGCCGAGCTCGCCGCGCGCGGCGCCCGCGCCCGCGCCGCGCTGGACGCCGAGCTCTCGCAGCAGCGACTCCTCTCCTCCTTCTGCGACGTCCTCGAGCGAGGCGTCGCTGGAGCGACCGGCTGATGCTCACCGTCCCCGTCGCCGTAATGCTGCTGCTCGCCGCTGCCGCCGCGGTGGGCGCCGGCTTGGTCAGCAACCTCGCCGTGCCGCTGGTGGCGCGCCTCGCGACGACCGTGCGCGCCGTCGACTACCCGGGCGGCCGCAAGCAGCAGGAGGCGGTGATGCCGCGCCTCGGCGGCCTCGCCATCGTCGGCGGCGTGGCCTTCGCCGCCGCCGGCACCGCGCTCGCCGAGTGGGAGCAGCTGTCGGGCGTCATCCACCGCAGCGAGCTCATCGCGCTCGCCATGTCGGCGGCGCTCGTCTTCTTCGTCGGCGTCGTCGACGACCTGCTGGGCGTCTCGACGTGGAAGAAGTTCGGCGTCGAGACCTTGGCGGCGCTGCTGCTCGTCAACGTCGGCTGGCAGTTCCAGTCGCTGTCGCTGCCCGGGCAGCGGCTGGCTCCACCTCGGTCCCTTCGGCCCGGTCATCACCGTGCTGTGGATCGTCGGCGTCACCAATGCGGTCAATCTGCTCGACGGCCTCGACGGCCTCGCCGCCGGCGTGGTGGCGATCATCGCCGCCAGCCTGCTCGCCTACGCGCTGTTTCTCGGCAACGTCGGCACCGTCATCCTGATGGCGGCGATCACCGGCGCCTGCGTCGGCTTCCTGCGCCACAACTGGGCGCCGGCGCGCATCTTCATGGGCGACTCGGGGTCGCTGACGCTGGGCTTCCTGCTCGCCGCGATGACCGTGCACAGCTCGCTCAAGGCGCCGGCGGCGATCGCCATCCTGGTGCCGCTGGTGGCGCTCGGCGTGCCGGTGATCGACACGCTGCTGGTCATGGGCGTGCGCTTCCTGGCGCGGCCGCACGGCCGGCTGGCGGACCGGCTGCTGGCGATGTTCCGCGCCGACCGCAACCACATCCACCACCTGCTGCTGCACCGCCGCGACCGCCGCCGCGTCGTCGCCTGGATCTACGCCACGGTGATCGTCTTCTGCGCGCTGGCCATGGTGGTGGCGCTCACCCGCAACCCCACGCTCGGGTTGTCGGTGCTGGCGATCGAGGGGGTGGTGATCGTGGCGCTGCGGCGCAGCGGCGTCCAGGCGCGCCTGGTCGAGAAGTCGGCCGAGCAGCGGCAGGCGCTGCGCAGCGACCTCGGGATGGCGAGCGGCAGCGGCGACGGCCTCGACGACACCGGGCAGCCGGCGCAGGTGGTGGCCTTTCCCGGAGCCGGTGCGGCGGTCGGAACGCGGCTGAGGCGAGACCGCCGCGGGGCCACTCGCCGGGCTGCGGCGTCGTTCGCCGCGCTGCGGCGCAGACCGCTCGGGCGCCGGGCGACGGTTTTCCACAGCCTGTGAAAAATTCGTGTTCCCACGGCCCTTGAACGCGCTACACTAACCGTCCCCTGAATGAGTGGGGGCCGCGGTTTGGAGCGCTCATTTCAGGGGACGGTTAGTGTAGCGCGTTCAAGAGCTATGGGATACGAATTTTTACAGGCTGCCGGGCGGTGCGCCGCGGGTGGCGAACGACACAGCAGCCAACCGCGCTCCGACCGCCGCACTGGTTCCGGGAAAAGCCACGACCTGCGCCGGCTGCCCGTGTCGTCGAGGCCGTCCCCGGGGGGCTTGCGCCATTGCAGAGGTCGCTGCGCAGCGCCTTCCGTGCTCAGCCAACTTCTCGACCAGGCGCGCCTGCACGCGGCTGCGCCGCAGCGCCACGATCACGACCGCCTCGATCGCCCACACCGACAACCCGAGCGTGGGATGCGGGTCACCGCCACCAGCATGGCCAGGGCGCAGAAGACGACGCCGGGTATAGAGTCGGCGACACGGGCGGCCGGCGCCGACGGTGGGCGAGCAGGTGGTGGACGTGTTGCGGTCGGCGTGGAACATGCGCAGGAAGCCGGCCCGCCAGCGCGGCCGTGCGGCCGCGCGAGGAAGCGCACCAGCATGACCGGCAGGGTGTCGATCACCGGCAGGCCGAGCGCGAGGAGCGGCACCAGGATGGCGATCGCCGCCGGCGCCTTGAGCGAGGAGTGGACGGTCGTCGGCGGCGAGCAGGAAGCCGAGCGTCAGCGACCCCGAGTCGCCCATGAAGATCCGCGCCGGCGCCCAGTTGTGGCGCAGGAAGCCGACGCAGGCGCCGGCCGTGGCCGCCATCAGGATGACGGTGCCCGGGTTGCCTGGAACAGCGCGTAGCAGAGCAGGCTGCGGCGATGATCGCGACCACCCCCCGGCCAGGCCGTCGAAGCCGTCGAGCAGGTTGACGGCGTTGGTGACGCCGACGATCCAGAGCAGGGTCACCACCGGGCCGAAGAGGCCGAGCTGGACCTCCCCGAGCCCGGGGACGCGCAGCACTCGAACTACCAGCCGACGCGACCAGGAGCCAGCGCGGCGAGCAGCTCGACGCGGAACTTCTTGACGTCGAGACCCCCGCCAGGTCGTCGATGACGCCGACCAGGAAGATGAGCGCCGTGCCGATGGCAGTGCGATCAGCTCCTCGCTGCAGCTGGATGGTGCTCCAGTGGCTCCACTGGAGAACGCGACGACCGCGGCACGCGTCGCGAAGCCGGCGACGATGGCGACGCCACCGAGGCGCGGCATCGCACCCTCCTGGTGCTTGCGTCCGCCCGGGTAGTCGAGGGCACGCACGGCGATCGCCAGGCGCGCCACCGGCGGCACCGTGAGGTTGGTCACGAGCCCGCCGCGACCGCGGCGGCAGCGGCGAGCAGCAGCATGATGGCGATGGGGACGGTGAGCATCAGCCGGTCGCTCCAGCGACGCCTCGCTCAAGGACGTCGCAGAAGGAGGAGAGGAGCTGCTGCTGCGAGAGCTCGCGTCCAGAGCGGCACGGGCGCGGGCGCCGCGCACGGCGAGCTCGGCCTCGGGCGCGGCCGCGATGGTGCGCAGCGCCGCAGTGGCGCCGCGACATCGCCGTGCTCCACCTGCCAGCCGAGGTCGAAGCGCGCGACCAGCTCGCCGACGTGCGACCGGCGCGGCCCGAGATAGAGCACCGGCCGCGCCGCGGCCATGGCGCCGTACACCTTGCAGGGGTGGACGATGCCCACCATGTTGGATCCCATGCTCACCAAATGGACATCAGCAGCGGAAAGACTGTAGCGGAGATCGTGCAGCGGCTGGTAGGGGAGGAGAAGCACGCGCTCCAGCCGGTCGCGCCGGACCGCCTCCTCGACCGCCGCTCGCTGTCCCCCTTCCCCGATGAACACGAAGGCGAGCCGCGGGTCTTCCCGCAGCTCGCGCGCCGCCTGCAGGATGGTGTCGACCGGGTGCACCGGCGACAGGTTGCCGGAGTACATGACGACGCGCTTGCCCTGCAGCCCATGGCGCGTGCGAAACGGGTTCTCCGCGTGCGGCACTGGCGCCACGTGGTCCTCGTGCGCCCACGGAGGCAGCACCGCGAGGTTGTCGTCGAGCTGCCAGCGCCCGCGCACGCGCTCGGCCATGAACGAGTCAAGGGCGACGACGGACTGCGGCGCGGCGCGCCGCGGCGCGATTGGCGCGCTCGAGCAGGCGAGCGGAGAGCGCGCGCGGCGCACGGCGCCGGTGACGATCGCCTGGTCAGGGTTAAGGTCCATCAGCCACACCGCGTGCGGCGCGCGGCGCAGCCGCGCCAACCAGAGCCCGGCGAGCGGCGCCATCGGCGGCGAGGTGCTGACGAGGATGCGCGCGGGCCGAGGCATGTGCAGGCCGCGGAGAAACGCGCGCGCTAGGAAGACGAGACCGCCGGCGGTGCGCGCGAGCAGGCGCCCTTGCCGAACGATCCCCAACCGAGGCGGCGCACGTCGACGCCATCGAGACGCTCGCGCGCCGGATAGCGCGCCGACGGATCCGCGTAGCCGCGCGCCGAGGTCAGCACGCGGACGGTCCAGCCGCGGCGCGCCATCTCGCGCGCGGCGTCATGGAGGTGCTGGCCCACGGCCGCGGGGTCCGGCGGGTAGACCTGTGAGAGCAGGAGCAGCGAGCGAGCGCTCATCGAGTGCAGATTTGTGGCGACGGTCGCGCGGCGCGCGAGCGCGAGGTCAGACGGCGGCGCCGCGCAGGCGGTCGAAGAACATCGCCGCGCGCGCCGCCCCCCCCAGCCGAGGGCGGCCGCGGCCAGCCGATAGCAGCGGAAGTCGGCGCCGCGCGAGCGCTCGGGCGTCGACGCCTCGCGCGCCAGCGAGAAGAGCAGCCGCGACTCCTCCTTCAGCCCGCTGGCGCCGCATTGGCGAGCGAGCAGGAACAGCTCGCGTGCGAAGTGATGCATCTCCGGGCTCTCGCGCTCGACGCCGCCGCGCACCGCGTGGCCGTAGATGAGGGCGTGCGCCCGCGCTCGCTCGCGGTTGCGTGCGGGGTCGGACGCCGAGCCGCGGCTCAGCCGATGGTCGTCGTGATCCCGCACCTCGCAGAGAAGTCGTGCACGTAGCAGAGGCGCACGCCGAGCGCCGCCACCCGGCAGTCGTACTCCCAGTCCTCCTCGAGGCGCAGGTCGCTCCACGCGCCGGCGCGCTCGAGCAGCGCCGCGCGGTAGAGCGGGTTGGGGGTGTCCCACCAGCGCTCGCGCAGCATTGACGGGAACATCCAATCGACCTCGGCGCCGGATCCCTTCCACGGCCCGTCGACGGCGACACCGTCGGCGCCGCGGAACCGCGTCATGCCGTAGGCGACGCCGCACTCCGAGCGCGCGCGCAGCGCCACAACCTGCCGCTCGAGCTTGCCGGGCAGCAGCAGGTCGTCGCTGTCGAGGTACTGGATGTACTCGCCGCGCGCCAGCTGCCGCCCCGCCTCGCGCGCCACGCCCGGGCCGCTGTTTTCTGATGACGACACGCACGGTTGCGGCACCGCCACCGCCGTCGTGCGTGCGCGCCATCTCGTCGGCGGCCGGCGGCGTGTCGTCGGTCGAGCCGTCGTCGACGACGATGACTTCGAGCGGCCGATGGCTCTGCGCCAGCGCGCTCGCCACCGCCTCGCGCAGCCCGGCGGGCCGGTTGAACACCGGCACGATGACGGAGACGAGGCCGGGCTCGAATCGGCTCACGCCGCCCTCGCGCGCAGGTAGTGGCGCGACCACAGCTCGAGCAGCAGCAGCCGCCAGCCGAGGTGGCCGAGGATCGACAGCTGCCGCGGGAACGGATAGCCGCCGCGGCCGGCGAAGTAGCGCTCCATCGCCGGCCGCAATCCCAGCCGCTCGGCGAAGCCGTCGCGCGCCAGCACCGTCTCGCGCGCGAACGCCTGAAACGCGGCACCTCTTCCAACCAGGAAGCGGCGATCGAGCCGCCGACCTTCGGACGCTGCGCGACGTCGGCCGGCAGCGCGCCCGAGCGCTCGGCGACGCGCCGCAGCAGATACTTGTTGCGGCCATCGCGCAGCAGCCATTCGCGCGGCGTGCGGAAGGCGATCTCGGCGATGCGCCGGTCGAGGTACGGCGCACGCGCCTCGAGCGACACCGACATGCTCGCCTTGTCGACCTTCATCACGTAGTTGTTGGGCAGCTGGCGGCGTCGCCTCGAAGCGGCGCACGGTCTCGAAGAGGTCGCCGTCGACCTCGTCGGCGATCTCGCGCAGCACGGCGCGGAAGCGCGGGTAGAGCGTGCCCCAGCGGCGCGACGGCGTAGCGACGATAGAGCTGGAAGCAGCTCCATTCGCCAGCGGGCTCGGTGCGTCGCCTCGAACACCGGGTAGCCGGCGAACAGCTCGTCGGCGCCTTCGCCCACCAGCGCCACCTTGAGCCCGAGCTCGCGGCAGCGGCGGTAGAGGATGCGCGTCGTCACCGTGCCCCAGTCGGCGAACAGGTCGTCGAACACCCACGCCGCCGAAGTCACCTCGGCCGCCACCTCCTCGGGGCGGATGGCGACCGAGAGATGGCGCGAGCCGAGGTGGCGCGCCACGCGTCCGCCTGGGGACGCTCGTCGTGGCTCGACTCGGCGAAACCCATGCTGACCGTCGTCACCTCGCCGCCGCGAGCCGCGAGCGCCGTCACCAGGCTCGAGTCGACGCCGCCCGAGAGCAGCACGCCCACCGGCACGTCGGCGACGAGGTGCTCGGCAACGACCTGCTCGAGCGTCGCCTGCAGCTCCTCGGCGCGCTCCTCCTCGCCGCGGCGGTCGGCGGCGCTCGGCCGAGGCGGCGTGAAGTGACGGAAGCGGCGCACGACGGCGCCATCGCGCAGCGCCACGACCTCGCCGGGCGCCAGCTTCTCGACGCCCTCGAGGATCGTGTCGTGCTCGTCGAAGACGAAACCGAATTCGAGGAACTCGCGCAGCCCTTCGGGTCGCAGCCGAGCTTCGAACCCTGGCAGCTCGAGGAACGCCTTGACCTCCGACGCGAAGGCGATGCCGCCGCCCGAGCGCCGTCAGGTAGAGCGGCTTCATCCCCATCGCGTCGCGGGCGAGCCACAGCGTGCGCGTGCCGCGCTCGAAGTAGGCGACGGCGAACATGCCGCACAGCCGCGCGAAGGCCTCCTCGCGCCAAGTGACGAACGCCCGCAGCATCACCTCGACGTCGCCGCGCGTCCTGAACTCGACGCCTTCCGCCTGCAGCTCGCGGCGCAGCGCCTGGAAGTTGTAGAGCTCGCCGTTGAAGACCATCACGACGCCACTCGCCTCGTCGACCATCGGCTGCGCGCTCGCCTTGGTGAGGTCGAGGATGGCGAGGCGCTGAAAGCCGAGCGCGACGCCAGCCGCGGTGTCGAGCAGCTCGCCTTCGTCGTCGGGGCCGCGATGCGCGATCGCCCGGCGCATGGCGGTGAGCGCGTGGGGGTCGACCGAGCGACCGGGAGCGAGCGACCAACCGACGATGCCGCACATGACTCTTCTTCGCGTCCTATGATGCCCGACGCCGATGGAAGCGCAGGGTATGGAGAGTCGGCTGCTCGCCGGTCGCGCCGCGTTCGTCACCGGCGGCGCCCGTGGCATCGGCGCCGCCATCGCCGCCGGCTGGCGCGCAACGGCGCCGCGGTTGCGGTCAACTACCGCCGCAGCCGCGACGAGGCCGCGCGCGTGGTGGCGGCGATTACCAGCGAGGGCGGTAGCGCCGTCGCCGCGCCGGCCGACGTCTCCGACGCCAAGGCTGCGGCGAAGGCGCTGCAGAAGGCGGCCGAGGCACTGAGCCGTCCCTTCGACGTGCTCGTCCACAACGCCTGGCCGGGGTGGAAAGGCGGCGCCTTCGAGGACGTGCCCTGGTCGACCTACGAGTGGTACGCCGACCAGATGCTGCGCCCTGCCGTCGAGCTCACCCGCGCCGCCCTGCCGCCCATGCGCGAAGCACGCTGGGGCCGCATCGTCATGCTCGGCACCTCGTCGATGTACGAGTTGAATCAAGCGCACGCTCCGTACATCGCCATCAAGGGCGCGATGCTGGCGCTCGCCCGCGGCATGGCCCGCGACCTCGGCCCGCACGGCATCACCGTCAACATGGTGAGCCCCGGCCTGGTGTGGACGGGCGAAGGTGCGCCGCCCGCCGACTTCGGCGACGAGCACCGCGGCCGCAGCGCTCTGGCGCGCCTGCCCACCGCCCACGACGTCGCCGGCGCCGTCGTTTTCCTCGCCAGCCCGCTGGCCGATGCGATCACCGGCGCCCAGCTGCCCGTCACCTGCGGCTCGCCGATGCACGTGGGCTGACGCTCGCGTGGTGGCGGTGCCTCGCGTCACGCCGCCTTTCCGTCATGCTTGCACCACGTTGTCGCCGCCGCCGCGGTAGATCCGCCGGCGTCGTCGAACGAGTCAGCGCGGCGTGGCGGCGCACCAGCTCGTAGTCGACGCTGCTGTGGTCGGTGACGACGACGACGGCGTATTGCGCCTCGACGGTCGCTGCGTCGAGGCGGGCACGCTGCGCAGGCCGGCGTGGAGCGGGGAAGTGACGCATCGCCGGCGCCTCGGAGAGCCGGCGGGTCGTGGTAGCTGACGGCGCCGCCG
>CAWJWP010000029.1:0-546834 GCA_963846495.1 Thermoanaerobaculia bacterium
GGGTCGATGGTCTTACGAAGTCAGCAAGGCTGTGGCGCCCGGAGATGAAGGTGACGATGCCAATGAGGGACGCTACCAAGCCAAGAATAGCCACTACTGACCATCGTTCCCTTGGCTCCATCTTGTGCACCTGCGCTACTCCATGGCATACGTTGAGAGGTGGAAGGAGCTTAGGGGTTGGTCGGGCGATTGTGGCCGAGACACTGGTAGCACCGAGCGACGCCTAACGGTGTATGAGTTCAGCGGCGCTGCCCGGGCGAACGCCCGGGTAGCGTCCGCTGCAACGAGGGGTTAGGCGGCAATCTCAGAAGATCCAGCCGCCACTCCGGCAAACGATGTTCCATTGGCCGTCAGCGAGGCGAAAATAGAAGTAGTGACCCTGGCTTGGCTCTGTTGCGATTTGTGCACGGGCGAATTCGCCCATGCTCTCGACCTGAATGAGGTGCTCGCTCGACTTCCTCGTGGCTTCCCAGGCACGTCGAATGGCGCGCTCTTGCCTTCCGGAGAGTCGCTCTCGCGTGCGGGTCATGTACCAGAGAGTCTCGATAGCCTTGCAGCGGATGCATGCATGGGAACTGGTTAGCATCGTGGCCGCAAGCTGTTTCCGATCCTGGTCAGTTTTGGTGATCTTCCATCGTGCGATCCACGACTTGAGTGTGTCGTCGTCGGAGGCGAATTTGGAGAATTCAGCCTCAGCCTCGGGCTCCTTGAAGTGCCTGGTTGAAAAGAGGAAGAGATCGGATGTGTCGTTGCACCTGGAACCTTCTTCGGTGTCGAGGTTTGGGAGGCGCTCAAGCCAGAAGCGCACTCCTGAAGCAGGAGTCGGCTTCTCAGGCGCCGGTGGCGGGCCGTCAGCCACGACGGCTGTCGTGAGTAGCACGATGCAACACAGGACCGAGGAGACTCTTGGATTCATGGGCTTACCCCAACCACGAACGTTTGTTATGCCGCCTAACGGCGTATGAGTTCAGCGGCGCCGCCCGGGCGAACGCCCGGGTGGTGTCCGCTGCAACGAGGGGTTAGGCGTCACGTCGGGAATGCCGAAGATCAGTCTTCTTCGGCCAGTAGCGTGGTCGTGGAGGGGTTGAGAAGGAGCGTCAGGCTGTGCCGCCCGTGCTGCCACGTCTCAGGTCGGCGGAGTTCGAACCACGCTCGAACTTGGCCGAGGCCTGTAGCTTCGAGTTGCCGGCGCGCAGCGGACTTCAGCTCAGCTGGAACCGGGAAGACACCAAGGGACCACGTGACTTCATAGAAGCCAGTCTCAGCCACAGAGGCACTACCGGTTAGGCCAGGTGAGAGGTTCCGATACTCAGCGCGAAGTACAGGCAAGGGAGCATCGGAGCGCAGCAGCTGCTGGAACTCGGATGCGAAGATGGTCGGTTTGTCGTAAAAGGCAACGGATAGGCCCGGCGCCTGTGGCGTACTGGAAAGCGCCTTACTGAGAAGTTCGGCGCCAATGGGGAAGGCTAGGTTCCTCGGGATCTTGGCTCGGTAACGGGTGGGGATCACAGATGTCGTCCGTGACGCCTAACGGGGTATGAGTTCAGCGGCGCTGCCCGGGCGAACGCCCGGGTAGCGTCCGCTGCAACGAGGGGTTAGGCGTCACCTTTAGCGACGTTCCGGAGGAGATGGCCGAACAAGCCGCTCATTTGGTCAGCGTACCAGGCAATGGCTTCCGACAAGTCGCTGAGCGCCTGAGGCGAGAGGCGGAATGCGGCTTCGTCCCTCGGGTGAGTGATGGCGTGCCTGCTCTTGAGCGCCTTGCAGAAACAGTCCCATCGGTGATCGGCTAAGTTGACATCGATCTCAGAGCCGGCGATGCGCGAAAACAGCCGGTAATTGTGCCGAAATCGGTCAAGCATCGAGGGAAATGTGTCGACCTCTTCAATTTTGCCTTTGCTAAGCCGGTAGTTCTTCTCGCGCAGCACGGCCTGCTCCGCGAAGGAGAGGGAAGCATGGCCGAGACTGTGGAGAGCGAGTAGCAGCGAGGCCATCAGATTGATCTCCCCCTCAATCTGTGCGAAGAAGGCGCGTAGGAGAGAGCGCGACCAGAACTGAGAGTCCTTGACGAATTGGAGTTCGTCAGACGACCGCTGCACACCGACCTTCTTGATTTCGCCCGAGCAGCGCCACACATCCTCTGAGAGGAGTTCGTGCATGCGCCCGAACACCTGGATCGTGGCAAGTAGCTCCGTCGATGGCTGGAGAACCACGAGTGCTGCGGGTGACGCCCCGCTCACAGGGGGTGACGCCAAGTCCGCGAAGAAGCAGGTGGCTCAAGAGGATGACGACGGTGAGTTTGAAAGTGTCCCGCGGTGAGAGTGGCCTCTGTGGCTGGCCGGGCAGGCTCTCCAGGAGCCTGAAGAACACATCACCGCCCTGCATGGTGGCAAGGTAAGTGAGACGCGCGATGATCGCTGATGCCTCGTTTTCATCAAGGTCGAGAGCGAGGCGATTGTGGGCGAAGAGGTTCCGCAGCTCGCCGATGAGTCGAAGGTCGACAAGCGCAGGCTTGCTAATGAGCCCGAGAGCGTACGCCAAGTCTGTGCGGGCGGAATACGTGCCGACGACACCGCGGTGGTCTAGGAGTTTTGCCGACGTTTGGCCTTGGACAAAGTAGCGCTGAAGTAGAGCTCCGAGGGTTTCATCGAGGTAGCTCGTCGCGATCAATACGGCCGCGAAGTCTGGCTCATGTTCCAGGACGGCAAAGAGATTCTTGGATTCGGCCGAGAGCGTCTCGACTGGAGCCGGCGCCTTCTTCTTTGGTGACATGAGACGGTGGTCCGGGTGACGCCTAACGGCGTATGAGTTCAGCGGCGGCACACGGGCGAACGCCCGTGTGCCGTCCGCTGCAACGAGGGGTTAGGCGGCACTGCGCGAGCGCCCCAAGTCAAATCGGTGACTGCACTCGGTCGACCAGTTTCTGTTCTATGAGAAGAGGACGCGGGTCTTCGAGGTGGGTGAGCTTGCTACTTGGGGCTTGTGGTGACCGGTTGCCTCGGCCTGTTTCGTCGTGACAGCCAACTCGAAGTCGCCCACGTTCATCCCAGGCGCAGCCACCTGCTCCAGTGCCCAGGTAAAGACGCTTCTCCTGACGCCACCGATCTCCTGTACAAGAGCGGTCTTTTCGGGCTCTGCGGCACCCAGGTGAACCGAATTGGAGATACCAGCGTCCAAGATTAGAGCCTTCGTGGTGAGCTCGACGGACTTGATCGTGAGCCTCAAGGGTTGCGAGTCGAGAACTAGATCCTCGAACTGAACTTGCTTCTCCACACCATCCGCAGGGATTCCCCCGGGAAGCCCAGCGATGGCTGCGTCCTTAAACAGATCGCCGCTGTGACAGGCATCATAGATGCCCCAGAAAAAGACATCGGAGGGGAGAACAGTCTTAAGGAAAGTCGCAATCCAGTTGTCCAGGATCAGGGAGGATACGGTCCCTTCGTAGGGTACGAGGGCTTCGTCGCGTCCATCTGGATCGTCAGTGCCACTGAAGTCCGGAGGGAGTAGCGCCCCGTGGCCCGAGTAGTAGAAGAGTCGTACGTCGCCTTGCTTAGCGCCGATGACGAGCGCTCGAAGGCCGTTGCGGATGTTGTCCGCAGTTGCGTTTGCATCGCGCAAGACTTCGATGTCGGTGATCCCAAACTTGCCGAGCACGCCCACCATGGCTGAAACGTCGTTCTCGACCCCTTTTAGATTGTTCTTGGGGTTTGCGTAGTTGGCCAGTCCTACGATTAGTGCTTTGGTACCCATGTGGTTCCTCTAAGAAAGGGAAAGAGAGATGGCCCGGCCGGCCCGAGAGGGCCGACCGGGCCACCCATGGAGTCGCTAGAAGCGAACCGTCACTCCGATCTCGACACCTTTCTCCTCGAGAGTCGGAACACCAACCACGACCGCAGCCTTGGTTGCATTGTATTGAGCCCGGGCATCCGCGAGACGTGACTTGATTGCGCCGACGGCATCGTCCAGGATTGCTTGGAAGTCCACGTCGCCTTTCTCGAGCACTGCCTCCTTGAACTTGATGCTGAGTTCGACTTCTTTTTCGGCCACTGTACGTCCTCCTGGCATAGGTGGGGATTTTGTCGGGATCCCCGTCACCCGTTTGGGAACTGCAAGGCCGTCTGAAGGGACTCCGAGGGTGGTCCGAGTGCCGCCTAACCTACTATTCGACGACACTCAAAACCACGCTTCACGACACCGCCGGTTGTCGCGTTGCCTCCTAACCACGTCTGAGCCAAGGCAGCGTAACTCATTGCATGACTTCGCTTGCCCTCAACTTGCTCATTCGCCACACAACCGTTCTCGTGTCGTGGAGCCTGTCGTGTAAGCGCCGTTATCCTTCCTGCCACCCCATGAGGTCCAGCGGGCTGTGGACGCCGCGGCCCTTGTTGAGCACGTGGGTGTAGATCATCGTCGTCTTGAGGTGACGGTGGCCGAGCAGCTCTTGGACCGTCCGGATGTCGTAGCCGGCGAGCAGCAGATGGGTGGCGAACGAATGGCGCAGGGTGTGGCAGCTCGCAGGTTTGGCGATGCCGGAGGCGCGCACGGCGCGCGTGAAGGCGCGTTGCACGGTACGAATCTGTAGGTGGTGGTAGCGCTGGGTCCGGCTCACCGGATCCATCGAGGCGGTCGCTGACGGAAATGCGTACTGCCACGGCCACTCGGTGCTCGCCGATGGCCACTTCAGCGCTAAAGCGCCCGGTAGGTAGACGGCAGCCTCGTTCCGACGCAGACGCTCCACGTACAGCTCGCGCACGCTAGCTAGGTGCTGCGTCAACGCCGTCTTACGCTGCTCGGTAGGACGGTGATGCGGTCCTTGGCGCCCTTGCCGTCGCGTACGACGATCTGCTCGTACTCCAGGTCGACGTCCTTGACCCGCAGCCGCAGAGCTTCGAGCAGGCGCATTCCCGTACCGTAGAGAAGCGCAAAGAAGAGGCGGTACTCGCCGGCGACGCAATCGAGCACTCGCCGCACTTCGTCCTGGGTGAGGACCAGCGGGCGAGGTCGGTTGCGATGCACACGTATCAGTCGGCCGACGGCGCCCAGGTCGCGACCGAGCACTTCGCGATATAGGAAGACGAGGGCGGCGAGAGCCTGCGACTGGGTGGAGGCGCTGACGTCGCGCGACGCCGCCAGATGGGTAAGGAAGGCGTTGACGTGACCTTCATCGAGCTCCGCCGGGTGGCGTAGGCCGTGGTAACGGATGAAACGCCGAGTCCAGTGGGCGTAGGCGAGCTCCGTTCGGCGGCTCAGCTGGCGAGCTCGAGCGGCTTGCCGCAGCCGCTCCATGAGTGGCGTCGCCGTTGCTGGCGGGCTCGGCGGCTGGCCGGGGAAGTCGTTCATCGCGTGTGGGCGTCCTGGGCTGTCGCGCCGGGCGCGCCGGCAGCGCGAGCCCAGCACCGGCCGCGGCGCGGCTTCGCGAAGTCCCGCGCCGCGCGACGCGTTCGGCGCCTTCCACACCAGACGTAAGCGGTGAGCAGAACCTTGCAGCTGCCGCCCGCGAGCGATGCGAACGGCCGCGCTCCGCGCCCCTCGGTGTCCGGGACCGAATCGCTGCTCTCATGTAGCCGTCGCCCCGAAGCCGAGGCCGGGCGCCCGGCGGCGCCCGCGGATGTCGCTGTCGGGGTTCCGTTGACCATACTAGACGGACGGCAATACGGCGTTTCCCTCCGCCGGTCGGCGGCTGTTGCGCGGTCTCCGCCCGGGCAAGTGCTCCTTCGCGAGCGGCGGCCGTTGCGTCCGAGACCGCTCCGCGCATCGGCGAGAATCCGCTTATGGACGTGGTGCACGAGCTCCCGGGCTGGGAGCTGGCTTGGTATCGCCTCGAGATGCAACCCGACGCCGTCGAGGCGGCTGCGGCTGCCACGGAGCGCGCCGCGACCGCCGCTCGCGAACGTTTTCGCACCGCCAGTCCCGTCGACTTGCCACAGGCTGCCGAGGTGCGGCGGCTCTTTCGGCAGGCGGGAACCGATCCGACGCGCTATCGGCCGTCGTCGGAGGCACTGCTGCGGCGGGTGTTGAAGGGCGAGCCGCTGCCGGCGATCCATCCGCTCGTCGATCTCAACAACTGCCTCTCGATCGCGCTCGTCGTGCCGAGCTGCGTCATGCCCGAGGGCAGCTTCACGCCGCCGCTGCGGCTGCGCCGCGGCGCCGCGGGTGAACGCTTCCAGTCCCTGCGCGGCGATTTCGACCTCGCCGACAAGCCGCTGCTCGCGGACGGCGACGGTCCCTTCGGCACGCCGATCAGCGACAGCTTGCGCGTCGCCGTGCAGCCGGAGACGAGCCGTGGGTGGATCGTCGTCTATCTGCCGGCGGGTGTCGTCGGCGCTCACGAAGTCGAGGCCGAGCTCGACGCCCTTTCGCCGATAGCCCGCCGGACCGATGGCTTCGTCAGCGGACCGTAGCCGCAGCACCGGCGGCGACGCCGGCGGCGACACCGCAGGCGCCGCGGACGCGTCGCCGGCGCCTCAGCGCTACACGAGCTTCCCGCGGCCGGTGCTCTGGCTGGTGCCGGAGGGCGAGCGCGCCGTCGGCGACTCGACGGCCGCCGTGGAACCGTTTTACCTGAGCACGCTGCCGGTCACGAATCGGCAGCTCGAAGCCTTCACCGGCGCTCGCCAGCGCTCGCCCGCGGCTCCTGACGACGACGATCCCGCCATCGGCGTCGACGTCGAGCTGGCGTCGGCGTACTGCAGCTGGTACGCACGCATCGCTCGCAAGGCGATCCGTCTGCCGACGGAGATGGAGTGGGAGCACGCCTGCCGCGCCGGCGCGCACACCCGTTGGTTCTGGGGCGACGAAGAAGCGTCCGCCGACGCCTGGGTGTGGCATCGCGACAACAGCGGCGAGCGGGTGCCGCTGCTCGACGCGAAGCGCTCGAACGGCTTCGGCCTGCACGCGATGTTGGGCGGCGTCTGGGAGTGGGTGCTCGGCGCCGACGGGCCGGCGCTGCGCGGCGGCTCGTGGCGGACGCCGCTGCGCGAGCTCGGCTGCAGCGAGCGGCTCTCTGCTGAAGCGGCAGCCGCGCGCGGCGTGCTCGGCGAAGCCGGCTTCCGCATCGCGCGCAGCCTGCGGGGCGGATGATGCCGAGCGAGTGGGCTCGAGGGTCTAGCGGACCCGGCCGCGTTCGGCTAGGTCCACCTGAGCCACCGGTGGACTCGAGTCTTGCCACCAATAGCCCAAGCGGCCGGCTGCGTTCGCTGCTAGCCGGCCGCCGCCGCGTGACCCCTGCCGCTACCTACGACAGCTGCTGCCCGCGCGGCTCCGAGATCCGCTCGACGACCTGGCCGATGGTGTCGTCGGTCTCGCCGTCCTCGAGCGCCAGGTCGGCCTGGGCGATGATGCCGACGCAGCAGCCGTCCTCGTCGACGACCGGCACGCGGCGCACCTGCAGGTCGGCCATCAGCTGCTCGACCGCCTCGAGGTCGTCCTCGGGCCCGACGGCGCTGACCTCGGTGCTCATCAGGTCCTTGACCGGCGTCTCCGGCGAACGCCCGCGGGCGACGCCGCGCAGCGCGATGTCGCGGTCGGTGACGACGCCGACGAGGAAGCGCGACTCGTCGTCCTCGACGACGGGGATGCACCCACAGTCGTTCTCTTCCATGAGCTGGGCGGCCTGCTGGGCGGTGCTGTGGGGAGTGCAGCAGGCGGGATTCGCGGTCATCAGCTCGCTCGCCTTCATGATTCTCGGCCTCCTTGAGAACGGGTGGGGACGCTTCCCCGCCGTACTCGTGGCAAGAAGTGAGCCAGACGCCGCCCGCGCGCCGCTCTCGACGGCAGCCGGCAGCTCTCGCCAACGTCGCGTCGGCGACCGCCGTCCGACCTTGTAAGCGATACAGCCGAGCTGTAACGGTTACTCCGACTCGCCGCCGCCGGCGAGCAGCGCCCGCAGCCGCGGCAGCACCGGCACGTCGGCCTCCGCCCAGTCGAGCGCGTCGAGCTCCGCCGCGCTCACCCAGCGCGCCTCCGAGTGCTCGAGCAGCCGAAGCTCGCCGTCGGCCGCGAGCGCCGCGACATAAACGTCGAGCCGCACCCTCAACTCGCCGTCAGCGGCGTAACCGGTGCTGAGCAGCTCGCCGACGTCGACGTCAACCCCAGCTCCTCGCGCAGCTCGCGCGCAAGCGCGGCACGCGGGTCCTCACCGTCCTCGACCTTGCCGCCAGGAAACTCCCACTTGCCGGCCAACCGCATCCGCGGCCCACGACGCGTCGCGAGGCAACGGCCGTCGCGCAAGATCGCCGCGCCGACGACATGAACCTCGCGCACTGCGCGGATGCTAGCCGCTTCCCCAATCCAGGGATCGTGGTGGGCGCGGCGCGGCCCGGGGGCGCCGTGGCGGGGCCTCCGACGGGCGCACTCGTCAGGCGGCGTTAGGCAACGGCAGTTGCTCGCGCCCGTCGGCGAGCGAGCAACTCCGCCTGCATGTCACACATTGCGAGCGTGCCCCGCGGCGGCGCCCCCGGGCCGCGCCGCGCCCACCACGATCCCGCGCCTGTCACGTCCTGGCAGCCACCAGCCCGATGTGGGATCATGCGCGGCCGACCTCTGCCTTCCTATCCCCACCTCAGGAGCGAACATGCCTCAGTTCATTTACACGATGAAGAACCTGCGCAAGGTGACGCCGCAGGGCAAAGAAATCCTGCGCGGCATCTGGCTGTCCTTCTACCACGGCGCCAAGATCGGCGTGCTCGGCGCCAACGGCGCCGGCAAGTCGACGCTGCTGCGCATCATGGCCGGCGTCGACAAGGATTTCGCCGGCGAGGCGTTCCTCGGCGAGGGCTACACCGTCGGCTACCTGCCGCAAGAGCCCGTGCTCGACCCGGCGAAGAACGTACGCCAGCACGTCGAGGAAGCGGTCGTCGGCACGCGCCGCCTGCTCGAGCGCTTCGACGAGCTCACCGGCAAGATGGGCGAAGAGCTCTCGCCCGACGAGATGGACAAGGTGATGGCCGAGTACACGCGCGTGCAGGACGCCATCGAGGCCGCCAACGGCTGGGAGCTCGACCGCACGCTGGAGGTGGCGATGGACGCGCTGCGGCTGCCGCCGGGCGACGCCGACGTCACCACCTTGTCAGGCGGCGAGCGGCGCCGCGTCGCGCTCTGCCGCGTGCTGCTCGAGAAGCCCGACCTCCTGTTGCTCGACGAGCCGACCAACCACCTCGACGCCGAGTCGGTGGCCTGGCTCGAGCGCTTCCTCCACGAGTACCCGGGCACCGTCGTCGCGGTGACCCACGACCGCTACTTCCTCGACAACGTGGCGGGCTGGATCCTCGAGCTCGACCGCGGCGCCGGCATCCCATGGGAAGGCAACTACTCGAGCTGGCTCGAGCAGAAGGCGAAGCGCCTGGCGCAGGAGGAGAAGCAGGCTTCGGCGCGGCAGCGCACGCTCGAGCACGAGCTCGAGTGGGTGCGCATGGCGCCGCGCGCCCGCCACGCCAAGGGCAAGGCGCGCCTGCGCTCCTACGAGGAGCTGCTCGCCGAGGACAAGGCGACGGAGAAGCGGCAGGGGGCGCTCGAGATCAGCATCCCGCCCGGGCCGCGGCTGGGCGACATCGTGGTGGAGGCGAAGGGGCTCGGCAAGGCGTACGGCGACAAGCTGCTCATCGAGGACTTCTCGTTCTTGGTGCCGCCGGCGGGGATCGTCGGCATCATCGGGCCCAACGGCGCCGGCAAGACGACGCTCTTCCGCATGATCGTCGGCCAGGAGAAGCCGGACTCGGGCGCGCTGCGGCTCGGCGACACCGTCGTGCTGTCGTACGTCGATCAGAGCCGCGAGACGCTCGACGGCGAGCGCACGCTGTTCGAGGAGATCTCCGACGGCGGCCGCGAGCTGCTGATGGTGGGGAAGCGCGAGATCAACGCGCGCGCCTACGCCTCGGCGTTCAACTTCCGCGGCGCCGACCAGCAGAAGAAGGTGCGCGACCTGTCAGGCGGCGAGCGCAACCGGCTGCACCTGGCGAAGCTGCTCAAGAGCGGCGGCAACCTGCTGCTCCTCGACGAGCCCACCAACGACCTCGACGTCGACACGCTGCGCGCGCTGGAGGAGGCGATCCTCGAGTTCGCCGGTTGCGTGATGGTGATCAGCCACGACCGCTGGTTCCTCGACCGCATCGCCACCCACATCATGGCGTTCGAGGGCGACAGCGAGGTGGTGTGGTTCGAGGGGAACTACCAGGACTACGAGGCCGATCGGCGCAAGCGGCTAGGTGCGGAGGCGGACCAGCCGCACCGCATCAAGTATCGGAAGTTGACGCACTAGCGGCGTCGACAGGCGGGCACCGTGGGCAAAGACGGCGGGCGCCGAGCCCGCCCTACCGCGCTGCATCGTCACGAGTGATCAACCGCCCACCCGTGTAGGGCGGCCTCCGCGGCCGCCGTTCCGTCCGGAGACGGCGGCAACGCAGGCGTGACGAAAGCGCAGTGGCGCGCTACGGCTCGACCGGCAATCCCGCTTGCCGCCAGGCGGCGATGCCGCCGAGCAGCGTCGAGACTTCGGTGTAGCCGTTCTGCAGGAGCTGCAGCGCCGCACGGGCGCTGGTGGCTTCCTGGTGTCAAGCGCAGTAGGTGATGATCGTCTTGTCGCGCGGCAGCTCGTTCATCCGTACGAGGAGGGCGTCGGTCGGGATGTGGAGCGCGCCCGCGACGTGGCCGCTGTCGTAGCTGCCCTTGTCGCGCACGTCGACGATGACGGCGCGCCCTTGCTCGTGCAGGGCTTTGGCTTCGGCCACCGAGATGCGGTGCACCTCTGCCGCGCTGCCGGGCACCGGCGCGGCGACGGGCGCCGCGGGCGGAGCGGCGGGCGCCGGCTTGACCGCCACCTCGGGTGTCGGCGGTGCGACGGTTGCGGGCGGCGGCGCCGATTCGACGCTGGCGCCGCCGGCTGGTGGTTGAGCTTGCGCCACCGAGGCCGCCGGCGCGGCAGCGGGCGCGGTCGAGCTGCCGTTGGCGGGCGCTCGCGAGTGGTCGCAGCCGCCGCAGGCGAGGGCCAGCAGGGCAGCTCCCAAGGACAAGGCTGAGCTTCGCATCGTCGTCGCCTCCTTCGCGTCCGGCGTTCTGCGAACGCGATGCCGGCGCGATGCGGAGCTTACTGCGAGGACAGCAGCGGCAGGTTGGGGAAGCGTTCGGGTTGGTGGAAGTCGGGCTGCTCGCCCGGCAGCGGCGTTGCGGCGAGGAAGCGGCGAGCGGCGCCTTCGCCGTGAATGGCGTACGCGTTGGCTCGCCACGGCGGCGGCGGGAACAGCTCGCGGTCGAGTCGCGCGGCGCCGATCCAGCGCGCGCCGCACTGCCGAGCACGGAACGCGAGAGGAAGCTGTGCGTCGACGACGTGGCGGATGCCCTGCAGCCGCAGCACGAGATGGTGGCCCCACGGCGAGAGCTCGACTTCGGTGTAGCGATCGTCGCGGCCGGCGACGAATAGCTCGACGACCTCGTGCTCCCACAGGCGATCCGTCGGTCCCGGCTCGCCGGGTGGCGGCGGATCGTGGTGGAACGGCGCGCTCACGACGATGCGCAGGTCGCGATCGCTGAGGCGCAGCCGCACACGAACCCGCTCATCGGCGGCGATCGGTTGGCCGTCCCACGTGGAACCGACGACGAGCTCGACGATCGGAGATCTCAAGAGTCGATCGGAAGGATATCGACCTCGTCATCGCGAGCGAAGCGAAGCGATCTCGATGGTGCGAGATCGAGATTGCTTCGTCGCTGCGCTCCTCGCAATGACGGGGTTGCGCTGCAGCGAGCCTCGCCACGCCGCTGCGGTGTCGTCTCAACCGGGCGGCGGCGCGGTGGGCTCCGTCGCCGGCGGCGGCTCGTCGGGCTCTTCCGCCTGCGGCGGCTCGCTCGGCACCGCGGCCGGCGGCGGCTGGCTCGGCTGCACCGGTGGCAGCGTCTGCGGAGGCTTCGGCTGCGGTTGCTGAGGCTGCGGCTGTTGCGGCTGCTGCGGTTGCGGCGCCGTCGCGCCCGGCGACGGCGGCTCCGTCGACGGCTCGACCGGCGGCAGCGGCCCGCCGGGTGGCGCCGTCGCCTCGCCCTCCTCGCCCTCGCGGCTCGGCGCGAAGGGCGTCAGGTCCGGCGTCTCCGGCTCCCCGCCGAAGGGCGCCGACTCGTAGTCCGTGGTGAGCGGCTCGAGGTACGGCGTCGGCGTCGCTTCCGGCATCGGGTAGGGCGACGAGCCGAACCACCCCTGGACGCGCTGCCACCAGTTGAGGCCGCCGGTCGGGCAGACCTCGGGCGGCTCGGAGCCGGCGAGGAAGACCTCGCGATACATCTTCCCCGAGGCGGGATGGCAGCCGTCGGCGATCACTTCGCCGGTCATCGCGTCGACCGAGCGGTGGACGACGCCGCCCGGCGCCGGCCAGCCGCCGGGGTGGCGGCGGTGCGAGTAGATGTTGCGTGCGATGCGCCCCCACACCGGCGCCGCGAGGGTGCCGCCGCTGGCGCCTTTGACGATGGTGTGCGGCTGGTCGAAGCCGATCCACACCGTGCCCACGACGTCGGGCGTGTAGCCGACGAACCAGACGTCCTGCCGCTCGTTGGTGGTGCCCGTCTTGCCCGCGGTGGGCACGCCGATGCCGCCGGCGCCCGTGCCGGTGCCGCGGCGCACCGCGTCGCGCAAGCAGGTCGGTGACGACGTAGGCCACCGCCGGGTCGAGCACCTGCTTGCTGCTCGGCTCGTCGTCGGCGCGCCAGAGCACCTCGCCCTCCTCGTCCTCGACGCGCAGCACGAAGCGCGGGCGCACTTCGTTGCCGAGGTTGGCGAAGGCGGTGTAGGCGCGTGTGAGCTCGAGCGGCGTCGCCGACGAGGCGCCGAGCGCCGCCGACGGCTGGCGCGGCACGCGCGGCAGCCCCATCTCCTCGGCCAGCTCGGCGATGCGGTCGATGCCGATCGACTCGGCGAGGCGCACGGTGGCGACGTTGCGCGACTGCACGATGGCGTCGCGCATCGTCACCGAGGGCAGGTAGGAGTCGCCGAAGTTGCGCGGCTTCCACACCTCGCCGCCGGTGAAGCGGATCTCCAGCGGCTGGTCGGAGAACCGCTGCGTCGGCGGGATGCCGGCGGCGATCGCCGAGGCGTAGACGAAGGGCTTGAACGAGCTGCCCACCTGCCGCCGCGCCTGCTCGACGCGGTCGAAGCGCGAGTGGCGGAAGTCGCGGCCGCCCACCCACACCAGCACGTCGCCGGTGCTCGCCTCGACGAACATCACCGCGCCCTGCAGGTAGTCGGTGCCTTCCTCGTCGCCGGTCAAGAGGGTGGAGTAGCGCGCGCCGCGGAAGCGACCCCAGGTGCCGCGCTCGATGCGCGCCAGCTGCGCGTCGAGCTCGCGCTCGGCGGCGCGCTGCGCGCGCGCGTCGAGGGTGGTGATGACGCGCATGCGCTCGCGGTAGAAGCCGTCGCCGAAGCGGTCCTCGAGCTCGCGCCGCACCTCCTCGAGGAACCAGCCGGCGAAGGTGTCCTCCAGGAGGAGCTTGCGCGGCCGCTTGGTGACGCCGAGGCTGCGCTTGCGCGCCGTCGCCGCGGTGTCGGCGTCGATCTTCCCCTGCTCCTCCATCAGCGTCAGCACGAGGTCGCGCCGCTCGCGCGCGAGGTCGGGGTTGCGCCGCGGGTCGTAGCGGGTGGGCGCCTTGGGCAGCGCGGCGAGGAGCGCCGCCTCGGTGAGGCTGAGCGTCGATGCCGGGTGGCGGAAGTAGTGCTGCGACGCCGCCTCGATGCCGCGCACGCCGCCGCCGAAGTAGATGTGGTTGAGGTAGAGCTCGAGGATCTCGTCCTTGTCGTAGGCGCGCTCGATCGAGCCGGCGACGCGCGCCTCGAGCAGCTTGCGCCCCAGCGTGCGGTCCTGCCCCGGGATGCGCTCGGGGAAGACGTTGCGCGCGAGCTGCATGGTGATGGTGCTCGAGCCTTCGCGGATGTCGCCGGCGCGCAGGTTGGCGAGCAACGCGCCGCCGATGCGGTGGAAGTCGATGCCGTGGTGCTCGCGGAAGCGCTTGTCCTCGACGGCGATGAAGGCGTCGGCGACGTGCTGCGGGAGGTCGGCGATCTTCACCACCTTGCGGTTGATGAGCGCCAGCGTGCCGACCTCGCGGCCGTAGCGGTCGATGACCTGCGGCGCGCCGTCGGGCTGGTAGGCGGCGAGGCGACCGACGTCGGGGCAGCCGCGGATGCCGCAGCGGGTCCAGAAGACGCCGCCGCCGAGGAGCAGCGCCGCGAAGGCGATGAGGGCGACGCGCGCGGCGCGGCGCCAGTCGAAGTAGGGCTGCTGTGGGCCGCGCCCGGGCGGCACCGGCCGCGGCGGCGGCGGCACGACCTGCGACGGCGGTACGACCGGCGGCGGCGGCTCGACCTGTGGCGGGATGAACTGCGGCTTCGTCGGGTCGTCCGGCGACACCGGATGCTTGGGTGCGCCAGGAGTTACGACGCGGCGAGGCGGCGGAGCTGGCTGCACGGTGGGCGCGAGAGCAAACACCGCGCCATCCCGTCTGGCACGTTGCCCACGCGAGCGTTGTCGGCGCTCGACGGTCGAGATTGCTTCGTCGCTTCGCTCCTCGCAATGACGTTTGAACGTCATCGCGAGCGCAGCGAAGCGATCTCGATGCCTGACCGTCGACGACGGTCGCGTATGCCTACTGCTTGTGGACGATCGCCTCCACGCGGCGGTTACGTTGGCGGCCGGCGTCGCTGGTGTTATCGGCCACCGGCTTGGTCTCGCCCAGGCCGCGTGTCGATAGGCGGCCCGCGTCGACTTGGTGCTTCGTCGTAAGCCAGGTCGCCACCGCTTGCGCGCGGCGCTCGGAGAGCTTCAGGTTGTAGGCGTCGTCGCCCTTCGAGTCGGTGTGGCCGAAGAGCTCGACGCGGCCGCTGGGGTAGGCGGCGATGATGGTGGCGAGCTGCGCCAGCGCGTCGGCGGCGTCGGGTCGGATGTCGGCCTTGTCGAAGTCGAACAACACGTCGGCCGGCAGCTCGACGCGCACCACGAGCGCCGTCTCCTGCGCGCCGAGGTCGCGCTTGGCCGCTTCGAGGTCGCGCACGGAGGCGACGATGCCGGTGCCGCCGCCGGCGACGCCGGCCGTGAGCCCGACGATGTTGCGCACGTCGGCGAGGACGGCGAGCGCCCGCTTGGCGCCCAGCCGCGCCACCGCCGCTTCCGCCGCGGCCTCGGTCGCCGGGTCCCAGGCGTCGGCGTACGGCGAGTCGGCGGCCGCGGCCGGCGCCGCGCCGGCAACGGCGACGATCGCCGCGACGAGGCACGCGGCCGCCGCGCCGCTCGAGCTTCGGGCAGCTCCTCAGCACGCGCGAGCGCTCCACGTCAGCCGTCCTGGAACGCGAGGTCCTCGAACGGTGGCGTGTTCGGCAGCTGCAGCGTGATCGTCGTGACCTCGGCCGGCGGCGCCGGGAACTTGATCCACAGCACGTGCGACTGCGCCGGGTCGAGGGTGTCGTACCAGCGGTCGGACCAGCCGCTGCGTATGCCGGCGATGTAGGTGCCCTTCTCGTCGCGCAGCACCTCGTACTTCTTGGCGTTCGGCGCGTCCATGAGGTAGACGTCCTCGAACTTCACCTCGACCTGCTGCTTGTCGGGGCTGCCGTTGCGGAGGCGCACCTTGGCGGTGACCGTGTTGCCCTTGCGGCGCAGCTCGGTCACCTCGGCGACGACGCCCGCCCAGTTGGTGTCCTGGCTCGCCAGCACGGCGCCGGCCGGCGCGGCGGCTGGCGGCGCGGCGGCGGGAGCCTGTGCCGGCGCTTCGGCGGCTGCGGGCGCCGGCGACGCGGCGCCGCCGCTGTCGGTGCCGGCGCTGAGGCCGCCGGCGGGCGCGGCCTCCGGTGAGGAGGTCTCTGGTGCCTTGGTGCACGCTCCGACGAGCAGAGCAGGCAACATCACCCCAGTCAGCATCATCGAAAGAAGCGCACGGAGAGTTCCGGGATGCGTCATGGTCACCTCCGGCCGCTGGTCGTGGCGCCGCGGCGTCTCGTTCTCCCGCCGATCCTAACGCGGCTAAGATAAGCGAGGTCATGCTGCAAGAGACCCCCTCGCTGTCCGCGCTCCTCGGTGAGCGCAACCCGGGGACGCCGCTCGAGCTCGACTGGCTGCGCGGCGTGCAGGTCAACAAGAGCGCCATCGAGCGCCGCGCCGCCACGCTGACGACGCGGCGGACGGTGAAGAAGGCGTGGCAGGCGGCGTGGCTGCTCCACGCCGTGCGCTGCATGGACCTGACGACGCTCTCCGGCGACGACACGCCGGGGCGCGTCGAACGGCTGTGCGCCAAGGCGCGCTCGCCGGTGCGGCGCGACCTGCTCGCCGACCTCGGGGTGCCCGACCTCGACCTCAAGGTGGGGGCGGTGTGCGTCTACCACCAGTTCGTCAAGACCGCCGTCGAGGCGCTGCGCGGCTCGGGCATCCCGGTGGCGGCGGTGTCGACCGGCTTCCCGGCCGGCCTCTCGCCGTTCGAGCAGCGCCTCGCCGAGATCGGCGCCTCGGTCGCCGCCGGCGCCGAGGAGATCGACATCGTCATCACCCGCGCCCACGTGCTCACCGGCAACTGGCCGGCGCTCTACGACGAGGTGCGCGCCTTCCGCTCCGCCTGCGGCGAGGCGCACTTGAAGACGATCCTCGCCACGGGCGAGTTGGGGACGCTGCGCAACGTCTACAAGGCCGCGCTCGTCTGCATGATGGCGGGCGCCGATTTCATCAAGACCTCGACCGGCAAGGAGTCGATCAACGCGACGCTGCCGGTGTCGCTGGTGATGGTGCGCTCGATCCGCGAGTACTGGGAGAAGACCGGCTTCCGCATCGGCTTCAAGCCGGCGGGCGGCATCTCGCAGGCCAAGGACGCGCTGGCGTGGCTCATCCTGATCAAGGAGGAGCTCGGCCGCGAGTGGATGGAGCCGTCGCTCTTCCGCTTCGGCGCCAGCAGCCTGCTCGCCGACGTCGAGCGGCAGCTCGAGCACTTCGTGACGGGCAGGTACTCGGCGTACAACAGGCACCCGGTGGCATGACGAACGATCTGATCGTCATTGCGAGGAGCGCAGCGACGAAGGCAATCTCGACCCCGCACCATCGAGATCGCTTCGCTTCGCTCGCGATGACGACGAGCCAAGGAGCCGTATGGCCAGCGTCGCCGACGTTCTGACGACCCTCGAGTACGGCCCAGCTCCCGAGAGCGCGGCGCCGGTGGAGGAGTGGCTCGAGCGCCACGGCCGCAGCTTCGGCCTCTTCATTGGCGGCAAGTGGGTCGATGCCAAGAGCGAAGAGTCGTTCGAGACCCTCTCGCCCGCCAACGGCAAAGTGATCGCCCGCGTCGCGCAAGCGAACGAGAAGGACGTCGACGCCGCGGTGCGCGCCGCTCGCAAAGCGCTGCCAGCGTGGCAGGCGCTCAGCGGGCACGCGCGGGCGCGCTACCTCTACGCCCTCGCCCGCGGCCTCCAGCGGCGCGCGCGCTTCTTCGCCGTGCTGGAGACGATGGACAACGGCAAGCCGATCCGCGAGACCCGCGACATCGACGTGCCGCTCGTCGCGCGCCACTTCTACCACCACGCCGGCTGGGCGCAGCTGCTCGAGACCGAGCTGCCCGGGTACGTGCCGGTGGGAGTCGTCGGCCAGGTCATCCCCTGGAACTTCCCGCTCCTCATGCTGGCGTGGAAGATCGCGCCGGCGATCGCCTGCGGCAACACGGTGGTGCTGAAGCCGGCCGAGTTCACGCCGCTGACGGCGCTCGCCTTCGCCGAGCTGTGCGCCGACGTTGGACTGCCCGCCGGCGTCGTCAACATCATCACCGGCGACGGGCGCACCGGCGCGGCGCTCGTCAACCACGCCGACGTCGACAAGATCGCCTTCACCGGCTCGACCGACGTCGGCCGCATCATCCGCGAGGCCACCGCCGGCAGCGGCAAGAAGCTGTCGCTCGAGCTCGGCGGCAAGTCGCCGTTCATCGTCTTCGAGGACGCCGACCTCGACAGCGCCGTCGAAGGCGTCGTCGACGCCATCTGGTTCAACCAAGGGCAGGTCTGCTGCGCCGGCTCGCGCCTCTTGCTGCAGGAGGGGATCGCCGACGAGATGGTGCGCAAGCTCAAGGCGCGCATGGAGACGCTGCGCGTCGGCAACCCGCTCGACAAGGCGGTCGACATCGGCGCCATCGTCGCGCCGGTGCAGCTGCAGAAGATCGGCGAGCTGGTGGCGAAGGGAAAGGAAGAGGGCGCACAATGCTGGCAGCCGTCGTGGGCCTGCCCGACGGAGGGCTGGTTCTACCCGCCGACGCTCTTTACCGATGTCTCGCCCTCGTCGACGATCGCGCAGGTGGAGATCTTCGGCCCGGTCCTGGTGGCGATGACCTTCCGCACGCCGGCGGAGGCGGTGGAGCTCGCCAACAACACCCGCTTCGGCCTGGCGGCGAGCGTGTGGAGCGAGAGCCTCAACCTTGCGCTCGACGTGGCGCCGAAGATCAAAGCGGGCGTCGTGTGGGTGAACTGCACCAACCTCTTCGACGCCGCCGCCGGCTTCGGCGGTTACCGTGAGAGCGGCTTCGGCCGCGAGGGCGGCCGCGAGGGGCTGTTCGAGTACGTCAAGCCGGCCTACGAGAAGTCGCTACCCAAATACGACGACAAGGACTTCGAGCTGCCCGAGCCCAAGGACGGCGCCGGCGTCGAAACCGACCACGGCCTGCCGCGCATCGACCGCACGCCGAAGATGTACGTCGGCGGCGCGCAGGCGCGGCCCGACGCGCCCTACGTGCTGCCGGTCGTCGGCGCCGAGGGGAGGCTCGTCGGCGAGGTGGGCCACGGCAACCGCAAGGACATCCGCAACGCGGTGGAGGCGGCGCGCAAGGCCGAGTCGTGGGCGCACGCGACCGGGCACAACCGCGCGCAGATCCTGTTCTACATCGCCGAGAACCTCAGTGCGCGCGCGCGACGAGCTGACGGCGCGCCTCGCCGACTGGACGGGCGCCGGCAAGCGGCAGGCGCGGCGCGAGGTCGACGCGACCCTCGAGCGGCTCTTCCACTGGGCGGCGTGGGCCGACAAGTACGACGGCGCCGTGCACCACACGCCGTTCCGCAACGTCACGCTGGCGATGCCGGAGTCGCTCGGCGTGATGGGCATCGTCTGTCCGCCCGAGGCGCCGCTGCTCGCCTTCGTGACGCTGGTGGCTCCCGCCATCGCGCTCGGCAACCGCGTCGTCGCCGTGCCGTCGCAGCGCTGCCCGCTGGCGGCGGTCGACCTCTACCAGGTCTTCGACACCTCCGACCTGCCCGGCGGCGTCGTCAACATCGTCACCGGTTTGAGCGACGAGCTGGCGGAAGTGCTGGCCTCGCACGACGGCGTCGACGCCGTCTGGTACTTCGGCTCGGCGAAGGGAAGCGCGGCGGTCGAGCGGCTGTCGATCGGCAACCTCAAGCAGACCTGGGTGAGCTACGGCAAGAAGCGCGACTGGTACGACGCCGAGCAGGTCGGCACGAAGGAGCTGCTGCGCCGCGCCACCCAGGTGAAGAACATCTGGGTTCCCTACGGCGGAATAGGACCCGCGACGGCCGGAACGGGCGCCGGCAGATCCATCTGGCGCGCGTGCAGAGCGAGGTCGGACCAATCGCTAGGTGGCTGGACTCAGTCGCGTCGTCTTTGCGAGCCCATCTCGCGCCGCGCCGCTAATCGACGACGAACGGCAGCCCGCTCGCCGCCGCGCCGCCGCCGGGCATGCGCACCTCGAGCGTGTAGCCGCCCGGCGGCAGGCCCGCCGGCGAGAACGTCGCCAGCAGGCGCTCGGCGGCGGCTTCCGGCCTCCGCTCGCCAAGCTGCAGCGGCGAGCTCGCCGCCACCGCGCCGTCGGCGCGCTTGACCAGCGCCTCCAGCCCCGTCGCGCCCGCCGGCGCTTCGACCCACAGCGTCACCGGCTCGCCGGCGCGCACGTGCGGCGCCGCGGCCGGCACCACCACCTTCTCGCCGAGCGTGAAGGGATAGGCGAGCGGCCTCGCCGAGCTCGACTCGCGCACCAGCAGCCACTCGCGGCCGGGCGGCTCGACGAAGACGCCCGCCAGCGTCGGGCCGCCTTCGCTCGCCGGCAGCACGAGCGGCGCCACCGCGATGCCGTAGCGGCCGCTCACCGTGTTGCGCACCAGAGCCCGCAGCTCGTACTCGCCGGCGCCGAGGTCGAGGCCGGCGAAGAGCTTGAAGCCGGCGGCGCGCAGCTTGTCGCCGACGACGGTCAAGTCCATGCCCACCAGCTGCCGCGCCACGGCGTGGATCGTGCCGGCCTTGTCGAAGGCGTAGACGGTGACCTCCGCCGAGACCATGTCGCCGACGTGCCCTTCGAGCAGGCTCTTGCCGTCGACCTCGACGACGGCGCAGGCGCCGCCTGGCCCGCCGGAACGGCCGCCGAGCGGCACCCCCAGCGCGGCAGCCTTCACCGCGCCGCCGGCGCGCCCTTCGAGCACCTCGCCCGCGATGCGCATCCGCTCGCGCAGCGCCTGCTGCGCGCCCGGCGCGGTGTGCGCGAAGTAGCCGGGCCGCGCCGACACCTCGCCGCGGCTCGCGCCCTTCACCTCGACGCGCAGCGGCACGTAGCCGTCGCGGCTCTCGATCGATCCCGGCTGGATGGTGAGCACGTAGGTGACGGCGGTGGCGCGCAGCACGCCGCTCATCGCCGCCGCCAGGTCGTTGTAGTTGCGGAAGAAGGTGCCACCGGTCTCCCGGGCGAGGAAGAAGAGCGAGTCGTTGCCCTGGCCGGCGCGCTGGACGTCGACGTCGCGGATCTCGCCGACGCCGCCGGTGATCTGACGCCCCTCGTTCTGCAGCCCGGCGATGTCGATGCTGTGCATCACGCAGTCGGCGCGGCGCATCGCCTCGGCGAGCTCACGCAGCTGCGACTGCAGGCGGCCGCTGCCGAAGCGCAGCTCGGCATCGTCGCGCGCCACGGCCTGCATGGAGTCGGAGTCCTGCTCGTCGGGCTTGGGCGCTGCGCCGGCGCGGCCGGTGAGCAGCTCGCCGGCGAACCCTTCGGAGAGCAGCAGCACGTGCTTGCGGCCGGCGACGCTCTCCAGCAGGTTGCCGAGGTCGCTCATGCCGCGGGCGAAGCTGCGCGCGCGGTCGCGCTCGCCGGCCTGGTTGGCGCGTTCCTCGAGCGGCGCCAGGTCGCGAAGGTCGTCGAGGACCTCCCATTGGGCCAGCGCTTTCGCGCCGGGGCCAACGCGGGTGTGCGCCCCGGGGTCCGCCTGCATGGCGTCGGCCTTCTGCTGGCCCATGGTGATCCCCAGCCAGTCGTGGCGGCTCTCGACCAGCTGCGAGGAGCCGAAGGTGCGCAGCGCCAAGTCGACCTGCGAGCGATCGGAGGTGAAGCCGAGCAGCACGCGCGGTCCGCGGGCCGGGCTGTAGAGGGCGACTCCCGCCAGGTCCGCCGGCGACAGCCGGTCGAGGAGCTGCAGCGACGCCCGCTGCGCGCGCTCGAGCGAGGCCGGCGTCGATTGCGACAGGTCGAAGAGGAAGAGGAAGTGGCGGCGGGCGCTCGCCGGCAGCCGGTTCACCGCCGGGGCCGCGGCGGCCGCGGCGTCGAACGCCTCGACGTCGATCGTCTCGAAGCCGACGATGCGCTGCTTCTCCTTGCCCGCCCACACCTCGAAGTCGGCGGCGGTGAGGCCACGCACCGGCTGGCCTTTGCGGATGACCTGCACCGGCACCTCGACGACGCGCACGTCGGCCGAGCCGCTGAAGGTGCCGGCGGGCGGCGTCGAAGGCGGCTCGGCCGCGCCCGCTGCGGCGCCGAACGGCGTGAGGTTCGCGGCGCCGAGAACGATGAGACCGATCGCGCACCAGCGAAACGCGTTGGCGAAGGTGCGAGGGTCACGAGTGGCGTGCATCGTCATGGTGAAGCTCCTCGAGCGGACGCCGACGAGGCGCGCGCATCGCTCGCTGGTGATACCGATCGCTTCTCGTTAGAGCCGCGGCCGACGGCCGTTCCTTCGGCCGCCGGGGGCCAGACGTGGTAGAAACCGCCGCGGAGCGGCGCCGCCGATCGCGGCGCAGCGGTTTGCGGCTCCGCCACTGGAGGGTTCATGGTCGCGGATCGTTCGAAAGTCGTGGTCTACACCGGCGGCCACCGCGGCACCGAGGCGGAGTTCGGCCGCCAGGCGGAGCGCTGGGGGCTGCAGGAGGTGACGCTCACCTTCGACGGCCACGTGATGGAGCGCGGCCGCGGCGAGCGCCACCTCTCCGAGGAGGAGCTGCGGCAGGGCGACGTGTCGATGGAGATCGTCTCCCGCCACATGGGGCGCACCTACCACCGCGCCGACCGCATCCGCAGCGTCATCCAGTCGATCTTCCACATGGTGGTGCCGGCGTATCACGTCTTCGCGGTGGGCTGGATCCAGCCCGACGCCACCATCAAGGGGGGCACCGGCTGGGGCGTCGAGCTGGCCAAGTTCTTCAACCGGGCGGTGTCGGTGTTCGACCAGGGGCGCAACCAGTGGTTCACCTGGGCCGAGGGGCACTGGGAGCCCGACGACCCGGTGATCCCCGAGCAGCCGATCGCCGCCACCGGCACCCGCGAGCTCACGGATGAAGGGCGCCAGGCGATCGAGGAGCTGTTCACGCGCTCCTTCGGCCCGGCCTGAGTCTCACTCTCCACCCCTGTCCACCCGTCAGGGGCAGGGGGCGCCATCACCCGACCCTTGTGTGCGGCGAATCCTCAGCCAGCCGCCTCTTGCGAGCGGCCGTTGCCGGCGAAGGCGGCGAGGGCTTCCTCCTCGCTCGAATAGGTCTCGAACAGCGGCAGGATGAGCGACAGCTTGAGGGTGTGCTCGACGCGCTCGGGCAGCCGCATCAGCTTGAGCGTGGTGCCGAGCTGGTCGGCCACCTTCTTGCTCGCCACCAGCTCGCCGATTCCCGAGCTGTCGACGAAGGCGACGTCGGAGAGGTTGATGAGCACCTTGCGGCTGCGCTCGGCGAGGAGACGGTCGACGGCCTCGCGCAGCAGCTCGTCGCCGACGCCGCGCACCAGATTGCCTTTGAGGTCGAGGATGACCACGTCGCCCGCCCGCCGGGTATGAATCTGCATGATGGGGGATTGTAACTGACCGCCGCGCTGTTGCTCGCCTGCTCGCTCCTGGCCGGGCTCGCGTGGTCGCGGCTGATGCCGGGGCCGCTGCTCGCGCCGGAGCGCATCGCGGCGGGCGCGGTGGCGGCGACGATTGGCGGCGCGTGGGTGACCTGGCTCGCCGTGCTGGCGCTGGGATACGGCGTGGGTGCGGCGGCGGCGTGCGGGCTGATGCTGGCGCTCGCCGTCGTCGCGGTCGTCGTCCCGCGGCGCGGTCGCGCGCGGGCTGCCGGCGACCGCGAGTCGACGCACGCGGCACGCGCGTGGTCGCGATTGCCGCGGCCGCTGTGGAAGTGGTGGCTGGCGACGACGGCGCCGCTCTCGGCGCTGCTCGCCTACCTCGACTCGACGCACTACCTGCCGCGGCTCGCCGACGGTGGGTGGGGGAGCGCCGGCAGCACCTGGGGCGACCTCGCGTTGCACGCCAGCCTCACGGCTCGCTTCGCCGAGCAGCCGCGCTTCGAGTGGGACCTGCCGCTGCTGGTGAATGCGCCGCTGACCTATCCATTCCTGCCCGACTTCTGGAGCGGCGTCCTCCACCGCGGCGGCTTTTCGATGCGCTGGGCGCTGCTCGCGCCGACGCTGCTCCTCGGCCTCGCCCTCGTGCAGCTCCTCTTCTTCGCCGGCTGGCGAGTGACGCGTAGCCGTTGCGGCGCCGCGATGGCGAGCCTGCTCGTGCTCTTCGACGGCAGCGCCGCCGGCCTCGGCGTGCTCTGGCGCGAGCTTCGCGAGAACGGGCGGCCGTTCTTCGAGTACCTGCGCGAGGTCCGCCACGACTTCGCGCACGTGCCGTCGATCAACCTGCGCTTCTCGAACATCGTCTGCGACGCGCTGCTGCCGCAGCGCGGGATGCTCGCCGGTCTGTGCGTCTTCCTCGTCGCGGCGCTGCTGCTGCGCGGCGCTTGGGAGGTGGAGGAGCGACGCGGGGCGAGGAGCACGGGCGCGCTGCTCGCGGCCGGCCTCCTCCTCGGCGCGCTGCCGTTCGTGCACGTGCACACCTTCCTCGTGCTCGCCGGCGTCCTCGCCTGGCTCGCCGTCGCGCGGCTGGTGCAGCGACGCGCCGGCGCCTGGCGTTGGGCGGTGGCGCTCGCGATCGGCATCGCGCTGGCGGCGCCGCAGCTCGCCTGGCAGCTCGGGCATTCCTACGACCACTCGTTCTCGCACTGGAACGTCGGCTGGATGGCGGAGCGCGGCGAGAACCCGTTCGCTTTCTGGCTGCGCAACCTCGGCGTGCTGCTGCCGTTCCTCGCCGCCGCGCCCTGGTGGCTGCGGCGCTTCACGGCGCGCGGTTTCTGGCTGCACCTGCTGGCGCCCTGCCTGGCGCTCTTCGCCATCGCCAACGTCTACCTCTTCCAGCCGCACGCCTACGACAACTTGAAGCTGCTCTTCTACGCCTACCTGGCGCTGGCGCTGGGCACGGCGCGGCTGCTGGCGAGCTGGTGGCGCCGCGGCTGGAGCGGCAGGGCGGCGGCCGTCCTCTGCCTGCTGCTCGCCACGGCGAGCGGCGGGGTGTCGATCCTGCGCGAGGCGCTGCTGCGCTGGCCGCTGCTCGACGGCGAAGCGGTGCGCGTGGGCTTCGCGCTGCGGCAGCTCACGCCGCCGGACGCGCGCATTCTCACCGCCGACGCGCACGACCATCCGGTGCCGATGGTGGCGGGGCGGCGGATCGTGCTCGGCTACCGCGGCTGGCTCTGGACTTACGGCCTCGACGTGGGGCCGGTGCTCGAGGACGTCAAGGCGATCTACGCCGGCGGCCCCGAGGCGCTGGCGCTGTTGCGTCGCTACGGCGTGAGCTACGTGATGGTGGGCCCCGAGGAGAGGCGCGCCTTCGCGGTGAACGAGCAGTTCTTCGCCGGCTTCTTCCCGCTCCGCGCCGACATCGGGGCGTACAAGCTTTACGAGTTCGGCCCCAGCGTGGTCGGTCCGCCCGCCGGTTGGAACGACTCCGCCGAGGCCGGCAGCTTGCCGGCGAACCGTTCGGCGTCGAAGTAAGCGAACGCCTGCGCGTGCGCTGGGCTGAGCTTGAACGGCAGCACCAGGTAGCGGCGGTGGAGCAGCGCGTCGACCTTCGCGCGATTCGGCTCGTCGACGAAGATCACGGTGGCGTCACCGGAAGGCAGCTGATCGCCGCCCCAATGGCCGACGTGGCGGAAGTCGGCGAGCAGCCAGGGCAGCGGCCAGGAGAGCTTCATCACCACGTGGATGGGCTCGTCGTGGAGCGACGGGTCGTCGTCGGCGGCGCGCTCGAGCAGGCGCACCGGCTCGAGCGCCTCGGGCACCGTCTGCACGTAGACGTAGGGCTCGGCGGCGTCGGCGTAATGCACGAAGTTGAGGCGCACGGCACGGCACCAGCGAGGCGACGGCGAGACCGGCGGTGAGCAGGTCGGCGAGCCACGGCCGCAGCCGCTCGGCGATGCGCGCCAGCGCCCAGGCGGCGACGAAGGCGAGCGGCCAGACGAGCTGCAGCACGCACCACGGCGTCTTGTAGTGGATGATGCTGTAGGCGGCGAAGGTGGCGAGCGAATAGAGCGCCAGCGGACGCATCGGCGCCCGCGCGGCGAGCGCCGCCCAGGGAGCGGCGAGCAGCCCGAGCAGCGCCGGCGGCTCGTAGCGCAGGAAGAGGCGCAGCCAGTAGTACCAGGGCTTCTCGTGCCCCGCTCCCTCCATGGCGCGCGACGACCAGATCGCGTACGGCGCGAAGAAGCGCTGCAGGCCGTCGAGGTCGCGGCCGAAGCCGGAGTAGAGGAGCGCGAGCGCGAGCAGGCAGGCGACGGCGACCGGCGCCACCCAACGCAGCGGCGGCCAATCGGGTGCCGCGAGCGGCTCGCGCACCCAGCGCCGCGTCAGCCACCATCCCAGCCAGGCGAAGAAGACCGCCGCGGCGTGCACCACCCACACTTCTTTGGTGGCGAGCATGCCGGCGACGCCGATGCCGATCTCCCACAACGCCAGCCGCCGGGGCGCCACCCGCCAGCGGCACCAGCCGCGCAGCACGAGGATCGAGAAGAAGACGAACTCGCTCTCGTGGATCGCCCAGCGCGCGTACAGCACCATCGCCGGCGACAGCGCGAGAAAGAGCGCCGCCGTCCACGCCACGCGGCGGCCGAGCGCCTGCGCGCAGGCAGCGGCGATCCACACCGCGGCGACGCCGAAGAGCACGGTCGGCAGCCGCAGCGCCCACAAGTTGTGACCGAAGAGGACGCGGCAGAGCGCCAGCAGGTAGTAGTGCAGCGGCCCGTGGTAGTTCTCGGCGTCGTAGTGGTAGAAGCCCTCGGCCAGCACCTTGTCGGCAAACCACCCGTTCACCCCTTCGTCCGAGTGCGGCGGCCGCAGCGGCAATGCGACGAGCCGCAGCGCCAGCGCCAGCGCCACGATGGCCCACGGCACCCAGCGGTAGTTGGCGAACCGGTGCAACGACCACGACACGCCGCGCATTATCTCCGCGGCGCGACGCTCGCAACGGATCGGCGTCCGGGGTCGGGGGCCGCCGCGGCGAGACCTCTCGGAAGCCGCTTCGCGAACGTTGCGGATTCGATCGTCGTACCGGCGGCTGGAGAGCGGAGGGGCGCCGCTCCCGTTCCGTGCTCACGTGAAGGCGCCCCGGTCTCGCGGCGGCGGCCCCCGGCCCCGGACGCCTGCGGTCTAACTACTGCCGCGATGGCGCTGTCTCGGTTCGGTTAGTCTAGGCGCCCCTCAAACCCTCCAGGAGGTCGCCCTTGCCCGAGAAACCCTCGATCGAGCTGCGCGCATGGTGCCTCGCCGCGGCGCTCGCCGCTTCGCTTGCCGGCTGCGCCGCGACGGCGACGAAGCCGCAGACGGCCGCTGATGGCACATCGGCGAAGCCCGCCGCCACGGCGGAACCCGAGGCCTACGCCTCGACCTACAAGCCGCTGCCCTCGCAGCCGACGCTCATCAAGAACGCCACCATCCTCACCGCCGCCGGGCCGCGGCTCGACAACGCCTCGATCCTGCTGCGCGACAACAAGGTTGCCGCGGTTGGCGCGAACGTCGAGGCGCCCGCCGACGCGGTGGTCGTCGACGGCACCGGCAAGTGGGTGACGCCCGGGCTCATCGACACCCACTCGCACCTCGGCGTCTACTCGGCGCCGGGCGGCGACGCGCTCTCCGACGGCAACGAGGCGACAGCGCCCAACACCGCGGAGGTGTGGGCCGAGCATTCGGTGTGGCCGCAGGACCCGCAGTTCCCGCTGGCGCTCGCCGGCGGCGTCACCACGATGGAGATCCTGCCCGGCTCGGCGAACCTCTTCGGCGGCCGCTCGGTGACGCTCAAGAACGTGCCCTCGATCTCCGTGCAGGGGATGAAGTTTCCCGGCGCGCCCTACGGCTTGAAGATGGCGTGCGGCGAGAACCCCAAGCGCGTCTACGGCAACAAGGGGCGGTCGCCCGCGACACGCATGGGCAACATGGCGGGCTACCGCTCGGCGTGGATCCGCGCCCGCGGCTACGCCGACAAGTGGGCGAAGTGGCGCAAGGAGGCGAGTGACCCCGACAAGCGTCCCGAGCGCGACCTCCAGCTCGAGACGCTCGCCGGCGTGCTCGACGGCAAGATCCGCATCCAGAACCACTGCTACCGCGCCGACGAGATGATGCAGATGATCGACATGAGCAAGGAGTTCGGCTACAAGATCGCCTCCTTCCACCACGGCGTCGAGGCCTACAAGGTCCGTGACGTGCTGGCGCGCGAGGGGATCTGCGGCAGCCTGTGGTCGAACTGGTGGGGCTTCAAGATCGAGGCCTACGACGGCATTCCCCAGAACATCGCGCTGATGGACGAGGCGGGCGCGTGCGCCGTCGTCCACTCCGACTCGCCGCAGGGCATCCAGCGGCTCAACCAGGACGCAGCGAAGTCGTGGCGGGCCGGGCGCGAGGCGGGGATCAACCTGACCTACGAGGCCGTCATCCGCTGGATCACGCTCAACCCCGCGAAAGCGATCGGCGTCGACCAGTGGACGGGCTCGCTCGAGCCCGGGAAGATGGCCGACGTCGTGGTGTGGTCGGGCGACCCGTTCAGCATCTACAGCAAGCCCGAGAAGGTGTACGTCGACGGCGCGCTGCTCTTCGACCGTGACGACAAGACGAAGCAGCCGTCGACCGACTTCGAGCTCGGCCAGCCGGCGAAGGAGGTGACGTGGTGAGCCGCCGCAACGTGCATCGAACGGCCTTGCTCGCCGGGCTGCTGCTCGCCGGCGTCACGCTCGCCGCCGGCCCGGCGAGCGCCGAGACGATCGCCATCACCGGCGCCAAGGTCTACCCGGTGTCGGGACCGCCGATCGACGGCGCCACCGTCGTCGTCGAGGACGGCAAGATCGCCGCCGTCGGCGCCGGCGTCGCCGTGCCGGCGGGCGCGCGCACCATCGACGCCACCGGCAAGGTGGTGACGCCCGGCCTCTTCGACTCCTCGTCGCGCATCGGCCTGGTGGAGATCGACGCCTACGACGACACCGTCGACTCGCGCGTCGAGGACGACCGCATCACCGCCGCCTTCAAGGTCGTCGACGGCCTCAACCCGCAGGCCACCAACGTCGCGGTCACCCGCGTCGAGGGGATCACGCGCACGGTGGTGATGCCGCGCGCCGGCAAGTCGCTGATCGCCGGCCGGGCGGCGCTGATCGACCTCGGAGCCGTGGCGGTGCCCGATCCGTACGCGATGGTCGAGCGCGAGCCGGTGGCGATGGTGGCGGTGCTCGGCAGCCAGGGCGCCGAGCTCTCGGGCGGCGCCCGCGGCGCCGCGATGCTGCGCTTGCGCGAGGCGCTCGAGGACGCCAAGGACTTCGCGCAGAACCGCCGTTCCTGGGACGTCGGCGAGCATCGCGACTATCCGATGTCGCGTCTCGACCTCGAGGCGCTGGAGCCGGTGCTGACGCGCCAGATACCGCTGGCGGTGTTCGTCAACCGAGGCAGCGACATCCTCGCCACCCTGCGCCTCGCCGAGCGCTACAAGCTGAAGCTCATCCTGCTCGGCGCCGCCGACGGCTGGATGGTGGCCGAGCAGCTCGCCGCTGCCAAGGTGCCGGTGGTGATCGACCCGATGACCAACATCCCCGATTTCGAGAGCCTCGGGGCAACGCTGGAGAACGCCGGCCGCCTGCAGCGCGCGGGAGTGACGGTGCTCTTCGCTTCCTTCGATGCCCACAACTCGCGCGACCTGCGTCATGCCGCCGGCGAGGCCGTCGCCTACGGCATGCCGTGGGACGCGGCGCTGCGGGCGCTGACGCTGGGGCCGGCGGAGGTGTGGGGGATCGCCGACCGCTACGGCACGATCGAGAAGGGCAAGGACGCCGACCTGGTGGTGTGGAGTGGCGATCCCTTCGAGCTGCTCACCAGCGCCGAGCACGTCTTCATCAACGGCCGCGAGGTGCCGCCCGACACGCGGCAGCGCGAGCTGCTGCGGCGCTATCGCAAGGTGGGGGAGCCGCTGCCGCCGGCGTATCGGCCCTAAGGACTGTCGGCGACGTCTCGGAACGAAGACTCCCGTCACTGCGAGGAGCGCAGCGACGAAGCAGTCTCGATGCTGCACGCGCAACAGGTGCGTTCGAGATCGAGATTGCTTCGTCGCTTCGCTCCTCGCAATGACAGTTGATCCATCTCGGCAGCATCGCTTTCCAGGACGCAGCAGCACGGGTTGCTAAAATGCCCCGTGCTCCGTCGCCCCTCCTGGCTGTCGCTGCCGCTGCTCGTTGGCGCCGCGTCGCTCGTCGCGCTGCTCGCGCCCGCTGAGCGCGCCTCCGCCGCGAGCTGGGGCTGGCAGCGGATCGACCTCGAGAGCGGCAGCTCGTACGCGCTCGTCTACGTGCCGCAGTCGCTCGACCAGAGCGTGCCGGCGCCGGCGATCGTCTTCCTCCACGGCCACGGCAGCTCGCCCGAAGGGTGGCAGCTGATCCTCGGGCCGCTGTCCGAGCAGCAGCGCTTCGTGCTCATTCTGCCGCGGGCGGAGAAGAGCGTCGACGGCTTTCCCGCGTTCGGCGTCGGCGCCGACGCCGCCATCGTCGACGAGGCGCTGCGGAGCACCGACAAACGGGTGGCGCTCGACAGCCGCCGCATCGGGCTCGCCGGCCACTCTGCCGGCGGCGCCTTCGCGCTGGTGCTCGCCTACACCACGCCGGCGCGCTTCAACGGCGTCTTCGCGCTCGGCTCGCCGTACCGCACGGTGGCGGTGCTCGCCGATCCGCTGCACGCGCCGCCGCTGCGCTTCTACTACGGCTCGAACGATCCCAACTTCACCAACGCCTACCCGCTGCTGGAGACGATGTTCGCGAGCCTCGGCGTGCCGCAGGAGTCAGAGGTGGCGCCGGGGCGCGGCCACAACGACGTGCAGACGCAGTCGCTGCGCGACGGCTTCGCCTTCCTGCTCGGTCAGCCGGTGCCGCCCTGCGCGCCGAGCGACACGCGGCTCTGCCTGCGCGGCGGCCGCTTCGCCGTCGAGGCGAGCTGGGAGACGGCGACGGGGCAGGGCCCGGCGGGTGCGGTGCGCCTCACCGACGAGAGCGGCTACTTCTGGTTCTTCGACCGCGAGAACGTCGAGGTCAACGTCAAGCTGCTCGACGCCTGCTGGAGTGGCCACTACTGGCTGTTCGCGTCGGGGACGACCGACGTCGAGGTCGTGCTCACCGTGACCGACCTCGTCCACGGGCAGACGCGGAGCTACGTGAATCCGCGCGGCACCGCCTTCGTGCCGGTGCTCGACACCAGCGCGTTCAGCACCTGCCCGTGACGCGTCACTGACCCGCGGCAGCGGCGCGCGTCGCCGCGTCGGCGTCGACGAGGCCCCAGCCGAAGGCCGGATCTAGGCCGGGCTCGCCGAGGTCGATGGCCGTCGCCTCGAGCAGCTCGAGCAGGCGGTCGCGGCTCAGCGACGGATCGACCGACAACACCAGCGCCGCGGCTCCCGCCACGTACGGCGCCGCGAACGACGTGCCGTTGCCGGCGTCCCAATCCGAGGGGCCGGTCACCAGCGTGATCTGCTTGCGGTAGGTGCGCAGCCGCGCGCCGTCGTCCTTGCTGACCAGCACCACCGGGATCCACTCGCGATCGTCGCTCGTCGTCGGCGTCTGCAGGGTGCCGCGCAGCGCCTCGTCGACGTTGTTGTAGATCACCGCGCCCTTGGCGCCGGCGTTCATCGCGTTCTCCACCTTGACCGAGAAAAAGGCGTCGCCGCGCTGCATCAGCGCGATGGCGCCGCGCACCTTGCGCGGGAACTCCTCGGGAGTGTTGCCGGTGCCGCAGTCGACGAGCTTGCCGCGCATGCCGGCGGCGGTGGTGTAGCCGCCAAAGATGAACGAGGTGGCGTCGAAGGCGCGGCCGGCCTTGACGTAGGCCTCGCCCCCCGAGCCGCGCGGCACGGTGGAGAGCACCGCGACGCCGGGCCCCGCGAGGTCGAGCTCGTTGCCGGTGTTGGAGAAGCTGGCGTGGTTCTGGAAGCGGTCGACGGCGCCCACCGCCGCCACGTTGGGATAGCCGGCGGGGAAGCTCAGCGAGTCGCGCTCGTCGTTGCCGGCGGCGGCGACGATGAGCACGTCGTGGCGGGCGAGCAGCTGGCGGTAGAAGTCTTCCTCGGTATCGGTGCTGCGGTCGCTGCCGAGGCTCAGGTTGACGATGCGGCAGCCCTCGTCCTCGACCAGGCGCCGCACCGCCGCCATGATGTCGCTGCTCGGCGCGGTGCCGTCGGGGCCGAGCACGCGCGCGTGGCGGATCTCGGCGCCGTGGGCGATGCCGCGTACGCCTTGGCGGTTCAGCGCCGCGGCGACGACGCCCGCCACCATCGTGCCGTGCCCGCCGAGGCCGGGGTCGGCGCCGACGTCGGGGTTCTCGTCGTCGTCGACGAGGTCGAAGCCGCCGCGGTAGGCCGCCGCGAGATCGGGGTGCGAGGCGTCGATGCCGGCGTCGACGATGCAGACGCGGACACCGGCGCCGGTGACGCGGCGCGCCTGCGCGTTCACCGCCTTGGTGAGCACCAGGCCGTAGAGGCCGTTGTCGATCTTCGGCTCGAGCTCGGAGAGGGCGAGCGCGGCGGCGCGGTGGATGGTGTCGGGCTCGACGGCGACGATGTCGGGGTCGCGGCGCAGCGCCTCGAGCTGCGACGAGGGTAGCTCGACGGCGGCGATTCCCCAGTCGCCGAGATCGCGGCGGACAGCGCCGCCCAGCTTCCGCGCCACGCCCAGCCGCTCGCCGAGGTCGACGTCACGCTCGAAGCGGACCAGCACGCGCACGCGCTCGTCTGGCGCCGACGAGTCGACGGCGGCGGTGCCGGCGACGGTCGAGGCGCCGAGGAGCAGCGCGGCGAGGGCGACACGTCGCCTCGAACGCTGCCGGCGCGCGGCGGAGGAATCGGACGTCATGGTGCGGATCGCGAGCGGCGCTGCCGCACCAGTATAGGGCCAGGCTCTATCGGGTCAGAGGCGAAGCGCGTTTGCGCGGCGCCGCGCGCTGCCGCTCAGCCGCTCGCCGCGAGCCGCTTGACGAAGATCACCTTGCCGTCGCCGGGCGCGTAGAAGTCGTCGAGCGTGGCGGCGATCTCGTAGCCGCAGCGCGCGTAGAAGCCGCGCGTCGGCTCGTACTGCGCGCGCGACGAGGTGTCGGCGTAGACGCGCTCGCCGCCGGCCATCGCGATGCGCCGTTCGGCCTCGGCGATCAACGCCTTGCCGACGCCGTGCCCCTGCGCTGCCGGGTCGACGGCAATCCAGTAGAGGTCCCAGCTGCCGCGGGTGAGCGGAGTGCGCCCGTAGGTGGCGTAGGCGGCGACGCGGCCGTCCTCCTCGGCGAAGAGGAAGCGGTAGTCGGAGGCCGGCCCGCGCGCGAGCCGGTCGTCGAGCAGCTCGACGGCGACTGCCGCCTCCTCGCCGGAGAAGAAGCCGGTGGCCTCGACGATCTCGCGCACGCGCGCCAGGTCGGCGGCGTGCGGGTCGTCGCGGTAGGTGAGGGGCGGAGTCGCGATGGCGGTGGGCATAACGGTCTCCAGGGCGCAGAGGATACTGCGGCTCCGGGCACGCTGCAGCAGTCGTGCCGCGGCGCCGCTGAGCCCCAGCGGCCGCGCGTTGATGAAGCTAGGGACCCGCGGCGCCGCGAAGCGGCGGGCGCCAGGTCTGCCTGGCGCGGCGAGCGAAGCGAGCACCGTGGGCTAGGCGGCTGCGCCGCGACGGGTGCGGCGCGGGCGTGCGGCACCGACTGCGCGTCGCGTCAGCGGACGCGGCTCGGCGGGCACGTCGATGCGTGGCGTCGGCACGCGTCGCATGGGCACCGCCGCCAAGATGCGGGCCACCGCCGAAGGAAACGAAAGCCCCCCCTGCTCGACCGCGGCGGCGAAGCCGGACTCGGGAGAGATGCAAGGATTGGTGTTCACCTCGAGGATGTAGGGCCGGCCGGCGGCGTCGACGCGGAAGTCGACGCGCGCGTAACCACGAAGCCCGAAGAGGTGCCAGCAGGCGCGAGCGAGCTGCTCGAGCTCGGCGAGCAGCGGCGCATCCTCGGGCGCGAAGTCGAAGGTCCGCGGCGTGTGGTCGAACTCGAACGAGCCCTCGACCCATTTCGCCGCCCAGCTGACGATGCGCGGCTTGCCGGCCGGGTAGGCGACGAATTCGATCTCGGCGTGCGGCATCAGGTCGACGCCGCCGTTGCCGTCGGCGAGCAGCGAGAGGTTGAACTCGCGGCCGTCGACGAAGGCCTCGGCAAAGCAGGAGCGGCCGGTGCGCTCGCCCATGGCGGCGAGCTGCGTCGCCAGCTCGTCGCGCGTTTCCGCATCCACCACCGCGTCGTCGCCCATGCCGAGCGAGGCGTGCTCCCACACCGGCTTCAGGATGTAGCGGCCGGGCGTGAAGGTATGCGCACCGGTGCGGTTCGTCTCCGGCCAGCGCAGGGGCACCGCCGGCGTCGGCAGACCGGCGGTGGCGAGGCGGTCCTTGGCGATCAGTTTGTTGGTGGTGAGGAAGATGGCCTCGGCCGAGTTGCCGGTGTAGGGAACGTCGAGCGCGTCGAGCAGCGACGGCAGGACGGCGTAGAGCCGGTCGTAGCCGCCCAGCCCTTCGACGAGGTTGAACGCGAGGTCCGGCGGCGTCGCCGCGAGCTCGGCGGCGACGGCCGCCATGTCGAGCCCGCAGGCGAGCTGCGTCACCCGATGGCCGTTGGCGGCGAGCCCCGACGCCACCCAGTCGGCCTGCGCCAGCACGTCGCGCTCGTCGGCCGCCGCCCAGGCGCGAGGCTCGTTGTAGAGGACGGTCACGTTCATGGTCGAGCCCTCGTACAAAGGCCCGGGGGCGAGTGCCCCCGGATCCGGGATGACAACTAACGCCCTCCGCCCACGAGTTGCACCGCCGGTGCAGTGACCCGGGTGGCGGCGGATTCGACGATGCGGCCGATCAAGTCGACGTAAGCCATGCCGATCTTGGTAGCGATGATCGGCAGGTCGGAGTGCTCGGGATGGATCCCCGCGAGCGGGTTGACCTCGAGGAACTGCGGCTGGCCGGCGGCATCGCAGCGCAGGTCGACGCGGCCGCCGTCGCGGCAGCCGAGCGCCCGCCACGCCGCGAGCGCGACGCGCTCGGCCTCGGCGACGACCGGCTCCTCGGCCGCATTTCCCAGCCGGTACTCGACCAGCTCCTCGCAGTGCTCCTTGTTGACGTAGGAGTAGACGTCGGCCTCCGCCTGCGGGAGCAGGATGACTTCCATGGTGCCGATTGCGCGCGCGGACGAGCCTGTGCCGAGGATGCCGGTCGTGAACTCGCGCCCCGGGCACATCGTCTCGACGAGCACCGGCTGCCGGTAGCGCGCGAGCAGCTCGGCGCAACGCGGCGCGAGGTCGGCGCGGTCGCGCACGACCGAGCGCGGCGTCACGCCTTTGCCGGTGCCTTCCGCGATCGGCTTGACGAAGAGCGGCAGCGGCAGATCGACAGCCGCCACGTCCTCCTCGCGCTCGACGACGGCGAAGTCGGGCGTCGGCACGCCGGCGTCGCGCACCACGCGCTTCGTCATGCCCTTGTGCAGGGTGAGCGACATCACCAGCGGGTCGGAGAACGTGTAAGGGATCTCGTAGGCGTCGAGCAGCGCCGGCACCTGCGCCTCGCGGCCGATGCCGTGGAAGCCCTCGGCGATGTTGAAGACGAGGTCCCAGCGGTCGCCGCGCACGAGACGCGCGGCGAGCTGCTTGGCGTGGCCGATGCGGTCGGTCTCGTGGCCGAGCGCGCGCAGCGCACCCTCGATCGCCTCGATGGTGCTCTCGCGGTCGAGCTCGGCGGTCTCCTCCTCGCCGTAGCCCATGGCGAGGTAGGCGTCGCGCAGGTCGTAGGTCAGGCCGACGAGCATGGCGGTCAGTTCGCTTCCTGCGGATCGGGATCGTCGTTGGCGGCGTGGTGGCCGTTCACTTCCACGTGACCGTTGCCGTCGACGTGGCCGTTTCCGTTCACGTGACCGCCGCCGTTGCCGTTCCCGTTCGCGCCATTGCGCCGGCGCCGCAGCTTGAACGCGCCCTTCGCCGCCACCAGGTCCGACACCGAGCCGCCCGCGTCCGGCGGCAGCGGGTCGCGGTAGCGGAACAGCTTGCCCTCGAAGTTGCGCATCACGAGGTCGTCGCCGTCGCGGCCGACGAGGTAGTCGGGCTGCAGCGGGATCTTGCCGCCGCCGCCCGGCGCATCGACGATGAAGTGGGGCACCGCGTAGCCCGTGGTGTGGCCGCGCAGGCCGGCGATGATCTCGAGCCCCTTCTGCACCGAGGTGCGGAAGTGCGACGAGCCGGAGATCTGGTCGCCCTGGTAGAGGTAGTACGGCTTGACGCGCATCTTGAGCAGGTGGTGCATCAGCCGCTTCATGGTCTCGACGTCGTCGTTGATGCCCTTGGCGAGCACCGTCTGCGAGCCCAGCGGGATGCCGGCGTCGGCGAGCCGCGCGCAGGCGCGGTACGCCTCGGGCGTGCACTCGCGTCGGGTGCATGAAGTGGATGCTCATCCAGAACGGGATGGTGACGGCGCAGCATGCGCACGAGCTGCGGCGTGATGCGCTGCGGCAGCACCGCCGGCATCTTGGTCCCCAGCCGCACGAACTCGAGGTGCGGGATCTGCGCGCAGCCGGGTGAGCAGCCAGTCGAGCCGGTGGTCGGCCATCGCCAGCGGGTCGCCGCCGGAGATCAGCACGTCGCGGATCTGCGGGTTGGCGGCGATGTACTCGAAGGCGCGCTCGAGCCGCTTCTCGTCGGGGCTGATCTCGCCGTGGCCGACGACGCGCGAGCGCGTGCAGTAGCGGCAGTAGGTGGAGCAGAAGTCGAGCGCCAGGAGCAGCACGCGGTCGGGGTAGCGGTGCACGAGGCCGGGCACCGCCATGTCGTGGTCCTCGCCCAGCGGATCGTCGGCCTCGCCCGGCATGCGGGTGAGCTCGGTCGTCACCGGCACGACCGTGCGCCGCAGCGGCTCGTTGGCGTCGGTCTCGGAGCAGAGCGAGAGGTAGTAGGGCGTGATGCCGATGGGCAGCATCGAGCCGCCGCGCTCGATGGCGGCGCGCTCGTCGTCGGAGAGCTGCAGCATGCGCTCGAGCTGCGCCAGCTTGGTGATGCGGTTGCGCGACTGCCAGCGCCAGTCGTTCCACTCGGCGAGCGTCGCCTCGGGGAAGAAGCGGCGGCGGAAGGCGTCGGTCTGCGGGTTGATCGACGGCAGCCGGCGGTGCAGCGGCAGCAACCTGGTCAGCACGGCGGATCCGGATGCCGGCGCGGCGTGCGGCTGCGTCGGAGCGTCGGCATCGCCACCGGCGGCGGTGCCGGCGCGTGCGCGGACGAGCAATCGGAGTTCGCCGGAACGGCGGAGAGGACGGGGAGGCGGACGGCTGGCGCCGTCCGGGCAGGCGGGGGCTCGGAGGACAGTGCCTCCGTTGGGCCCTCCTTCGGTCGGCGGTCCACGGCAGGGGCGTGGACGACGTTGGCGCGTGGGTTCATCGGAACGCGATCCTCCTTGGGATGACTTGCATCCGTCTACGCGGGTAAATGCCGATGGAAAAAGGGGAGGGGGAGGCGCACGGTGGGGGGGTGGCGGAGCGGCTCGGAGGTGCGCCTCGGCGGAGGATGGTCGTGGCCCTGCCTAACGATCGTGAACCGACGGGAGGGGGGCCATGAACATCACGAGCGGCAGTATAGGGACGTTCGCCATACAGCGCAAGGGGGAGGGGGGCGGTCGTGACCCACCCCCAACTGCTAGGGGGTGGTCGAGCGTGCTCCAGCGGCCCGCCGGCGGCCCCAACTGATAGTGGAATCCGGCTTCGCTGCCCCTAGATGGAGGGGCGTCGGGGTGCGGCAAGGTTCTGCCGCAGCGCGGTATTCTGACCATCGTGAGCGCCCTCAAAGTCGCCACCTGGAACGTCAACGGCCTGCGCGCGCGCGAGGCGCAGCTGCTCGACTGGCTGCAGAGCGAGAAGCCCGACGTCGTCTGCATGCAGGAGATCAAGGCGAGCCGCGAGCAGCTGTCGGAGACGTTATGCGCGCTGCCCGGCTACTGGTGCATGTGGCACGGCGCCGGCGCGTATTCGGGTGTCGGTCTCGCGTTGTCGCGCGAGCGCTTCGCGCAGGAGCCGACCTTCGAGCATCCATCCTTGGATCGCGAGAACCGCGTCGTGGCGACGAGCGTCGGAGAGACCGTGCTCGCTTCGGTCTACGTGCCCAACGGCGGCCGCGACTTCGCGGGCAAGCTCGACTTCCTCTCGCGCATGACGGAGTGGGCCGGCGAGCTGCGCCGCGCGGGCCGGCAACTGATCCTTGCAGGCGACCTCAACGTGGCGCGCGAGGAGCGCGACGTGCACCCCAAGGAGCGGAAGCCGCACCAGGTCGGCACGCGGCCCGAGGAGCGCGAGCTGCTCGAGCGCTTCCTCGGCGAAGGCCTCGTCGACCTCGGCCGCCAGCTCGATCCCGACAACGACGCGCTCTTCACCTGGTGGGCGCCCTGGCGCAACCTGCGCCAGCGCAACATCGGCTGGCGCATCGACTACGTGGTGGCGAGCGAGCCGCTGGCGGCGCGTGCCACGTCGTCGGTGGTGCGGCGCGAGGTGGGGACGAGCGACCACGGGCCGGTGGTGGTCACCTTCGACGGCGGGTTGTGATCGAATCGGCTCGCTTTCCAATAGCGAGTCGCTTGCGGTCACCTCAACTGCCGGAAGGGGGCATCCCATGCGCGTGTCTCGTCTGCTGCTGCCGACCTGCCTTGCCTTCGCATTGATCGGAACGACGTTCGATGCGGTTCGTGCGGGCGACGAAGTCGCCGCGGCCGATCAAGCAACCGCCGCGGCGGCCGATGAGACCGCCGCCGCCGCGCCAACGCCGGCGAGCGGCCAGGAGTACCACCCGCGCGGCGCCGGGCGTCCCAACGTGCTCGCGGACTTCAGCCCGCGCATCACGACGCCGCGCGTCGATCATTCGGCGTACCTCGATCCCAAGTCGAGCGTGATCGGCGACGTCACCGTCGGCAAGCGCGTCTACGTGGCGCCGTTCGCCTCGCTGCGCGGCGACGAGGGGCAGCCGATCTACCTCGGCAACGAGTCGAACGCGCAGGACGGCGTCGTCGTGCACGCACTCGAGACCTTCTCGCACGGCAGGCCGAGGCCGGAGCACACCTACGAGGTGAACGGCAAGCGCTACGCGGTCTACATCGGCGACCGCGTGTCGCTGGCGCACCAGGCGCAGGTGCACGGGCCGGCGCGCATCGACAACGACACCTTCGTCGGCATGCAGGTGCTCGTTTTCCGAGCGCACGTCGGCAAGGGCTGCGTGCTCGAGCCGGGCTCGAAGGTGGTGAGCCGCGAGACGAACCCGATCGCCATCCGTCCCATGCGCTACGTCCCGGCCGGGACCGTCGTCACCACGCAAGCGCAGGCCGACGCGCTGCCGATGATCGATGCGAACTATCCGTTCCGCACCCTCAACGAGGGCGTCGTCCACGTCAACACCAACCTCGCCGACGGCTACAACGGAGACGCGGCCGGAGAGCATTGACGACGTCCCTTCTCGACGGCGGCCTGTGATCGACCTGGAACGTCGCATGCAACGCCCGCGGCCCGAGAGCGCCCGACCATGAGCGATCCCACGCCTAACGTGCCGCCGACGGGCGGTCTGATCACCCGCCGCGACCTCGAGCGGCTCGCCGAGCGTGGCGAGGTCGACACCGTCCTCGTCGTCTTCCCCGACCTCTACGGCCGCTTCATGGGCAAGCGGGTGCCGGCGGCGTTCTTTCTCGACAGCGTCGCCGAGCACGGCATGCACGCCTGCAACTACCTGCTCACCGTCGACATGGAGATGGAGGTCGTCGCCGGCTACGACTTCGCCAACTGGCGGCAGGGCTACGGCGACTTCCACTGCGTGCCCGACATGGGGACGCTGCGGCGGTTGTCGTGGCTCGACCGCTCGGTGCAGGTGATCTGCGACCTCGAGCGCGACGGCAAGCCGGTGGCGGCGGCGCCGCGCTCGATGCTGAAACGGCAGCTCGCGCGCGCGGCGAAGGCCGGCTTCCGCGTCATGGCGGCCTCGGAGCTCGAGTACTACCTCTTCAAGGAGAGCTACGACTCGGCGCGCGCCAAGGGCTTCGACAAGCTCGAGACCTTCGGCTGGTACCTCGAGGACTACCACATGCTCCAGGGCACCAAGGCCGAGCCGTACCACGGCGCGCTGCGGCGTCACCTCGAGGCGAGCGGCATCCCGGTGGAGTCGAGCAAGGGGGAGTGGGGGCCGGGGCAGCACGAGGTCAACGTGCGCTACGCCGAGGCGCTGGAGATGGCCGACCGCCACGCCCTCTACAAGCAGGCGGCGAAGGAGCTCGCGCTGCAGCAGGGGCTGGCGGTGACCTTCATGGCCAAGTGGCGCGCCGACCTCGCGGGGTCGAGCATGCACCTGCACCTGTCGCTGTGGGACGAGAACGGCGAGCGGCCGCGCTTCGCCGGCGAGAAGGAATTGGGACCGCTACACGTCAGCGACGAGATGCGCTGGTTCCTCGGCGGCTGGATCGCGCACGCGCGGGCGATCGCGCCGTTCTACGCGCCCTATCCGACGTCGTACAAGCGCTACGTCTTCCAGTCGTGGGCGCCGACCAACCTGGCGTGGAGCATCGACAACCGCACCGCCGGCTTCCGGCTCCTCGGCGAAGGACCGGCGCTACGTATCGAGTGCCGCATCCCGGGCGCCGACGCCAACCCCTACGTGGCCTTCGCCGCCAGCATCGCAGCCGGCCTCGACGGCATCGTCCATGAGATCGAGCCGCCGCCGCTCTTCGGCGGCGACGCCTACGTCGCCGCCGACGTGGCGAAGGTGCCGGCGAGCCTGCCCGAGGCGGTGGCGGAGATGGAGAAGAGCGAGATGCTGCGCGACGCCTTCGGCGAAGACGTCGTCGCCCACTACGCGCACTTCTTCCGCGTCGAGCAGGAGCGCTTCGACCGCGTGGTGACGAGCTGGGAGCGGGAGCGCTACTTTGAGCGCGCCTGAGGAGGGCGGCGCAGTCGACGCGACGGCGACGCCGCCCGCGCCGGACCACGCGAAGGGTTCGCCGCTCATCGGCATCACCACCTACCCGCGCGACGCCGAGGGCCGCTTCCACCTTCCCGCCGACTACGTCGATGCCGTGCGCCGCGCCGGCGGCGTGCCGGTGATGCTGCCGCCGGGCGAAGCGGCCGTCGACGAGCTGATCGCGCGGCTCGACGGCTTCGTCCTCTCCGGCGGCGGCGACGTCGACCCCCTGCGCTACGGCGGCGACGCGGCCCACCCGACGATCGACCGCGTCGACGCCGAGCGCGACGCGTTCGAGCTGGCGCTCGCGCGCGCCGTCGTCGAGCGCGAGGTGCCGGCGCTCACCATCTGCCGCGGCTGCCAGGTGCTCAACGTGGCGCTCGGCGGCACCCTGCACGAGCACCTGCCCGACGTCGTCGGCGAGGAGTTGCCGCACCGGCCCGCCGGCGACGAGTCGCATCCGCCACCGCGTCGACGTCGAAGCCGGCTCGCGGCTTGCAAACCTGATGGGGACGATGCAGGCCGAACCGGTCACCTGGCACCACCAGGCGCCCGACCGCGTGGCGCCGGCGCTACGCGTCGCCGCGCGCGCTGACGACGGCACGATCGAGGCGCTCGAGCTGCCCGGCCATCCGTGGCTGGTGGCGGTGCAGTGGCACCCGGAGATGTCGGCGGCCGAGGACCCGACGCAGCAGCGGATCTTCGACGGGCTCGTCGATGCGGCGCGGCGACGGCGCGCAAGGCGGGCGGCGACATGAAGCTCGCCGGGAAAGTCGCGCTCATCACCGGCGCCGGCAGCGGCATCGGCCGCGAGTCGGCGCTGCTCTTCGCCAGCGAGGGCGCGGCGGTGGTCGTCGTCGACGTCACCGACGCCGCCGGCGAGGAGACGGTGGAGATGGTGCGCGGCGCCGGCGGCAAGGCGCTCTACGTGCACGCCGACGTGTCGAAGAGCGACGACTGCGCGGCGATGGTGGGCGCGGCGGAGGAGGGGTTCGGCCGCCTCGACGTGCTGTTCAACAACGCCGGCATCATGCACGGCAAAGACGACGACGCCGTCGTCCACCGAGCGAAGACGTCTGGGACCTCACCATGGCGATCAACGCCAAGGGAGTGTTCCTCGGCTGCAAGCACGGCATCCCGGCGCTGCGCCGCGCCGGCGGCGGTGCCATCGTCAACACCGCCTCGTTCGTCGCCGTGCTCGGCGCCGCGACGCCGCAAGTCGCCTACACGGCGAGCAAGGGCGCGGTGCTGGCGCTGACGCGCGAGCTGGCCGTCGTCCACGCGCGCGAGAACATCCGCGTCAACGCCCTCTGCCCCGGGCCGCTGCAGACGAAGCTGTTGATGGACTTCCTCGACACCGAGGAGAAGAAGCAGCGCCGCCTCGTGCACGTGCCGATGGGCCGCTTCGGCCTAGCCGCCGAGATGGCGAAGGCGGCGCTCTTCCTCGCCAGCGACGACTCCTCGTACATGACGGGCGCCACCTTCCTCGTCGACGGCGGCATCACCTCCGCCTACGTGACGCCGGAGTAGCGCGAGGCGAAGCGAGGGCCGCCATGCTCGACGCCGAGGTCGCCGCGTTCGAAGCGTTGCTGGTCGACGGCGCACGCGTGCCTGCCGCCGACGGGTTGGAGGCGCCGGTCCACGACCCCGCCAACGGCAACGTGCTGGCGCGCGTCGCGCAGGCCGGCGAGGAGGACGTCGACCGCGCCGTGCGCGCCGCCCACGCGGCCTTCGATCCGCGCGGCGACTGGCGGCGGATGAGCAGCCGCGAACGCGGGCAGCTCTTGCGCCGCATCGCCGACGGCCTACGCGAGAAGTGCGAGCGCTTCGCCGCCCTCGAGTCGCGCAACGCCGGCAAGCCGATCGCCGCGGCGCGCGGCGAGATCGGCGCCGCCGCCAACGTCTTCGAGTACTACGCGGGAGCTGTCGACAAGGTCGTGGGACAGACGCTGCCGGTCGCCGCGCGCGGGCACGCGTTCACCTTCCGCGAGCCGCTCGGCGTCTGCGCTTTGATCACGCCGTGGAACTTCCCGCTCCTCATCACCAGCTGGAAGGTGGCGCCGGCGCTGGCGATGGCGAACACGGTGGTGCTGAAGCCTGCCGAGCTGACGCCGTTGACGGCGCTCGAGCTCGGCGAGCTGGCGCTCGCCTGCGGGCTGCCGCCCGGCGTGCTCAACGTGCTGCCGGGGAAGGGCACCGTGGCCGGCCGCGCGCTGGTGCGCCATCCGCTGGTGCGCAAGGTGTCGTTCACCGGCTCGACGGCGGTGGGTCGCGAGGTGATGCAGGCGGCGGCGGAAGGGATCAAGCGCGTCTCGCTCGAGCTCGGCGGCAAATCGGCGAGCGTCGTCTTCGCCGACGCCGACCTCGAGGCCTGCGTCGCCTCGTCGCTGTGGGCGGTCTACGACAACGCCGGCCAGGACTGCTGCGCGCGCAGCCGCGTGCTCGTCGAGCGGCCGATCTTCGACGAGTTCGTTACGCGGTTCGTCGATGCGGCGCGCCGCATCCGCCTCGGCGACCCCGCCGACCCGGCGACGGAGATGGGGCCGCTCATCTCCGCCGACCAGCGCGAGCGCGTGCGCGGCTACCTCGCGTCCGCCGACGCCGAGGGCGCGCGGCGGCTCTGCGGCGGCGAGGCGCCGGCCGACGAGGCGCTGGCGCGCGGCCACTACCTCACGCCCGCCGTCTACGTCGACGTCGAGCCGCGCATGAAGGTGGTGCGCGAGGAGGTCTTTGGCCCGGTGGTGTGTATCCTCCCCTTCGACGGCGAGGAGGAGGCGGTGCGCATCGCCAACGACAGCGACTACGGCCTCTCCGGCTCGCTGTGGACGCGCGACGTCGCCCGCGCGCTGCGGGTGGCGCGGGCGCTGGAGACCGGCATGCTGTCGATCAACAGCTCCTCGAGCGTGCACGTCGAGGCGCCCTTCGGCGGCGTCAAGCAGAGCGGCCTCGGCCGCGAGCAGGGGATGGTGGCGCTCGACGCCTACAGCGAGTGGAAGTCGGTGTTCGTCGCCGCCGACTGAGCGTTGTGTAAGGTGCGCTTATGCGCGAAGTCGAAGGCCTCCACCACGTCACCGCCATCGCCGGCTCGGCGCAGGAGAACGTCGACTTCTACGCCGGCGTGCTCGGCATGCGTCTGGTCAAGCGCAGCGTCAACCAGGACGATCCCGGCACCTATCACCTGTTCTACGCTGACGCGGCCGGACACCCCGGCACCGACCTGACGTTCTTCCCCTGGGCGCAGCTCGCGCCGTCGCGGCCGGGGCACGGGCTCGCCACCGAGGTGGCGCTGGCGGTGCCGCCGGAGAGCCTCGGCTGGTGGGAGGAGCGGCTCGCCGCCCGCGACGTGCGGCGCGACTACGTCGAGACGCGGTTCGGCGAGCGCGTGCTGCCGATCGTCGATCCGCACGGGCTGCGCGTGGCGCTGGTCGAGAGCGCCACCGCGCTCGAGCGGCCGTTCACGCCGTGGGAGGGGAGCCCGGTGCCCGTCGAGCGGCAGGTCCGCGGTCTCGCCGGCGCGCGCATCCAGGTGCGGCAGCTGCTGGCGACGACGACAATGCTCGAGCGAGGCGCTCGGCTACCGCGCCGGCGCCGAGGAAGGCGAGTGGCACCGCTACGAGGTCGCCGGCGGCGGCTCGGGCCGCTGGCTCGACGTGCGCGAGACGCCGACGGCGCCGCGCGGCGCCTGGGGCACGGGAAGCATCCACCACCTCGCCTTCCGCGTCGCCGACGACGCGCACCAGCTCGAAGTGCGCGAGCAGGTGGTGGGCGGGGGCGGCTGGCCCACCGAGGTGATCGACCGCTTCTGGTTCCGCTCCGTCTACTTCAAGGAGCCGGGCGGCGTGCTGCTCGAGCTGGCGACCGACGGGCCCGGCTTCGCCGTCGACGAAGACCCCGCGCACCTCGGCGAGACGCTGGTGCTGCCGCCGTGGCTCGAGACGCACCGCGCGCAGATCGAAGCGGTGCTGCCGGCGATCGCGCTGCCGGCGGCTAGCGTTTGAGCGTCAGGCCTCGGGCGTCGGAACGTCCGCCGGCGGCGCCGCGCTCACCGTGACGGCGCCGGAACGCGGCGCCTGCGGGTCTTCGAACGCCATCAGCGCCGCGATGTAGTAGCGAGGGACCTCGCCGCTGCCGGTGAGGATGCCGGCAACGCGGCGCTCGAGCTCGTCGCGCGAGTAGAGGCGATGGTCGCAGTGCACGTCCTCGCCTTCACGGTAGAGGTAGAAGTGCGCCCCCGGCTCGGTGCTGTCGCCGACCTTCCACTGCATGGTGAGCTTCGCCATGGGGTTACCCTCGCGCTGGCGCGGCCGAGCATGGCACATGCCACGGCGGCAGAGAAGTAGCGAAGCGCTGTAGATGCTTGAGGCTGCGAGGCCGGCGGTTGTTCGACAGGCCACCGGGAGCGTGTGCGATTTGTTACCGAACGCCCCGAAAGCGCCAGACGTGGAGCGAGCGCGGCCTCTCAGACGGACTGCAGCGAGCCGCCCGCAGTCGCGTCTTAGTTTGGCTCGACGATCCAGACGCGGCCGTCGATCTCGGCCGCCATGCCCTGCGTCTTGAGGATCACGTAGAGCGCCTGATCCCACGGCACGTCGTGCAGCTCGACGGTGACGGTGCCGGTGACGCCAGGGTGGAGCACGAGGTTGACGCCGGCGATGCGCGCGAACGAGCGCAGCACCTCGGGCAGCGGCGCATCGCGCAGCGACAGCGAGATGGGGAAGCCGCGCCAGCGGCTCTGCGCCTGCGCCGGCCGGCCCAGCTCGATGGCGCCATAGCGGCCGAGCGAAACGGCGCGCGGCTGCTCGCGGGCGGGCTTCTCACCCTGCACGCCGTTCGGCGTGACGACGGTTGCTGGCATCACCGGCGGCGCTTTCGGCACCGGCGGCACCGGCTCCGCGGCCGTCTCGCCGGCTTCCTTCGATGCCGGCGCGATCGCGGTTTCGGTGCGATCGCTCGGCGCCGGCGTCGATTCGGGCGCCGGCTCGGCTTCGGCGCGAGGCTTTTCCTCGGCCGCACCAGCGGCGAACGCCACCAAAAGGGCAAAGCTGCAAGCGAGCGTGACGCGGCGAGCGATCGACATGGCGGGTTCCTCGTGGTGCGATCGGTGCGTGCCCGACCATTGTACGCGCCGGTGGTAACGTGCGCCGGCGTGAGCCCGCGCGCGAAGCAACCAGTCACGGGCGCCAGCGCGCCGCGCCACCTCTTCGGCGTCCATACGGTCGACAACGGCGGCATCGGCATGGCGGCGCGTCGCGCTGCCGCCGCCGGTGCGCGCGCGCTGCAGATCTTCACCGCGCCGCCGCGCTTCTACGGTGACAAGGCGACCATTCAACCGGCGCGCGTCGAGCGCTTCCACGCCACCCTCGCCGAAGTCGGCATCCGCCCCGAGCACGTCATGGTGCACGGCGCCTACGTCCTCAACACCGCGAGCCCCGAGGCCGAGAAGCACGAGCGCTCGGCGGCGGGGCTGCGCAAGGAGCTCGAGCGCTCAACGGCGCTCGGCGCCGGCTTCGTCTGCTTCCATCCTGGGTCGGCGGGCAGTGGCGGCGACCGCGCCGCCGGCGTGCAGCGGGTGGCGGCGGCGATGACGCAGGCACTCGAGAGCGTCGAAGGCGCGACGCGCCTCCTCGTCGAGAACACCGCCGGCGCCGGCGCCACCATCGGCCGCACCGCCGCCGAGGTGGCGGCGATCCTCGACGCCATCCCAAAGCAGCTGCGCGCGCGCAGCGGCTACGGCCTCGACACCTGCCACCTCTTCGCCTCCGGCTACGACATCCGCCGCTCGGCGCAGGCGCTCTATGACGTGCTCGACGAGTTCGAGCAGGCGGTGGGGGAGCCGCCGGCGTTCTTCCACCTCAACGACAGCGAGGGCGCGCTCGGCAGCAACCGCGACCGGCACACGCTCATCGGCAAAGGCGAGCTCGGCGTCGAGCCCTTCCGCTGGCTGCTCCAGGATCGCCGCAGCCACGGCGTGCTGCTCATCCTCGAGACGCCCGAGCTCAACAACGACGTCGCGCCCGACGATCCCTCGCCGGACCCGTGGGACGCGGCGATGTTTGCCTTGCTGCGCGAGCTCGCCGGTGAGGTTTAAGCCCCAGCGTCGCCGAACACGCTCAATTCTGCGCTGGGCTTCGCAGCTCGGGTATCGCTTTCTCGAGCTCTGCTCGTCCAGCGGCATCGAGCTGGTCGAGTGTCACGGGATGGTCCCGTAGGTAGTCGAGCAAGTTCCTTGGCCGGTAGCGCGGGTTTGCCGCCAACAGCTGGAGCGCAGTAGGGCTGATCGTCGTTTTTGCATTCGGTCCCCGATCGAGAGGGCGGACTCCTCTCCCGCGCTTGCCCCTGAGTGCGTCGACGACCCTGAACGCCTTCCCTGCCTGCGATGGTGCTTCCCCCATCAGCCCTGGCCGGTACCTTTCGGCCTGAGTCATGTTGAACGCGAGCCCGCTGTGACGGGCTTCCCCGATGATCCACTGAAACGCGTGGTTCGCCAGGGCATCGTCGGCTCGTCGCCCTCCTCCTATCTGGGTATGTACCCCTGGGAACCACCGCTGCTCGAGGGATTGGTGGGGAGCGGCGGAAGTCCAAACCTGAGGCCGGTAGTCCCACCGACTCTCGTCGATGGCCAGCGCCTGTCTTACCACCAGCACGTTCGCCGGCGCCACGGCCCCGACGTGATGTGCATACCTGGGATGCACCGTTCTGACCATGCCCTCGCTGTGATCGGCGCCCAACCGCGATCCCAACGAGAGGACCGTGTCCCATACACCGAGAAACGCCACGGTCGCTGGATGCGGGTCGTGAATCGCCGTTCGCGATCGGTCGCCGGTCTCGGCCCCCTTTTCCCGCTCTCGTACCGTGCTCCGCGCACGGATGGCATCCAACGACGGCTTCCCGCGCTCCGCGCGCGCATGATGGGTCCTGAATGCATCGAAGAGTTCGGGAATGAAGTACTCGTCCTCTCTGCGGAGCACGCCACCGATCCAATCCATGAAGCGCACGAGACTCTGGGCCTGGGCAGCACCGCGACTGAAACCGAAGACGTAGATGCGGTCACCCGACTGATAGTTCCCGACCAGGAACCGGTACGCCTCCTTGACGCGCCCGTCGAAACCACCGCCGTGGAGACCGCCGACAATGCGATCCACGAGAAGTTGCAGGCGACCCCACTTGACCGGCTCGCCGACGAGGGCGCCAACGCCTTCGTCGTAGTAGCTGATCTGCGTGATGCCGTCAGGACCGACGGTTGCTAACGAGCGGTAGGTCTTGAGCACGTTGGTGGGGCGGAAGATCGTGCGTCCGTCTTGGTTTGGTGCTCCCCGCTCCGCGTTGTTCAAAGTCCCATCCAGACAGATGACGATCCGTCGCTCCTTCGGAGCCGTGTCGTCGGCCCGACAAGGTGAGCCGATGGCACCGAGGAGCGCAACGAAGCCGCACCAGATGCGCCATTTGGTGGGTGTCATGCCGCCGCCTCCTCAGGGTCTGCGGGTCGCTGGTCGATCCCTTTCAAATAGACGGACATGTTGGCCGAGTTTCCGTCGCAACGAGGGCAGGCCCGCCTCGGCCATGCGCCGACGGGACGTGCCGACGGTCGGCGAGGGGGCCAGGCGAGCTACTGCGCGGCGCTGCCTCGACCGTCGCTCAAGTCACGGCCGGGTGCGCCGGCTCGGCCGCCGCGATCTCGCGTAGCGCGGGAATCAGCTCCGCCTGCAACGCCGCCACCGAGGCGAACCGGTCGCGCGGCTCTCGTGCCAAACAGCGCTCCACCACGCCGCGAAGGCGATCCGCTCCGGTGAAGGCGCCGTCGAAGCGATAGTCGCCACGCGCGATGTTGGCGAGGATCTCGCTCGGGTCGCTGCCGCCGAACGGGCGCTCGCCGGTCAGGCTCTCGACCGCCAGTACGCCGAGCGCGAAGACGTCGCTACGCTCGTCGACCTCGCCGCCGGCGAGCTGTTCGGGCGCCATGTAGCTGAAGGTACCGACGAGGGCGCCCGGCGCGGTGAGGCCGTGCGCCGCCTCGATCGCCGTCGAGCGCACCTTGGCGACGCCGAAGTCGAGGATCTTGACCGGTCCCTCGCGCCCTTCGAGCTTGGTGACGAACACGTTCGCCGGCTTCAGGTCGCGGTGGATGATCCCGGCGCGGTGCGCCGCCTTGATTCCCTCGCAGACCTGGTCGAGCCAGCGCGCGACGCGGTCCGGCGGCAGCGCGCCCTCGTCGCGAATGGCGGCGAGCAGCGTGAAGCCCTCGAGCAGCTCCATCACCAGGAACGAGTTGCCGGTGCCGGTCGTGCCGTAGTCGAAGACGGTGACGACGTTGGGGTGGTGGAGCGAGGCGGTGAGCCGCGCCTCGGTCTCGAAGCGCCGCGCCACCTCCTCGCCCATCAGCGCGCCGTGCAACACCTTGACCGCCACCTGGCGGCCGAGGTGGAGGTCGCGCGCCTCGAAGATCGAGCCCATGCCGCCGCGCTCGATGCGGCGGTCGAGGCGGTAGCGGCCCATGATCACCCGCTCGACCGGCAGCGACGGCTGCAGCTCGCTGCGGTCGAGCGGGCAGGTGCCCTCGGTGCGGTCGTAGCAGCGGCCGCAGGTGGGGCACTCGTGCACCAGCTGCAGCTCCTGCTCGCCCAGCCGCGCCAGCACCTCGCGCTGCACCTTGGCGCTCTGCTCGACGCGGTCCTTCAAGCGCGCGTTCTCGTAGACGAGGGCGATCTGGTTGGTGAGCGCCTGCAGCAACTTGCGGTCGCGCGGCGTATACGGCTCCTCGGATTTCTTCTCGCCGAGCACGAGGAGGCCGAGCAGGCGGTGGTCGCGGCCGATGAGCGGCACGATGAGCCGCGCCGCCAGCCGGTCGAGCCACCCGCGCTCGGAGGGCGGCAGCCCGGCGAGGTCCTCGGGGTAGTCGACCGCCTTGCCGTACGCCTCGACGAGGCGCAGCAGCACGCTCCCTTCGGGGATCTGCTCCTCACGCGGCGCCACTCCCGTCGAGTGGCCGAGGGTGAGGTCGCGCGAGTGCCGCTGGCGATAGAAGACGTGCGTGCTCTGGGGGTGGAAGGCCTCGTGGAGGTCGGTGCTGACGATGCGCGAGACGTCGGCGATCGAGCTCACTCGCTGCACTTCGTCGGTCAGCGAGAGCAGGATCTGCTCTTGGCTCTTCGCCTCGCGCGCCAGGATCACCATGACGCAGATGGGGAAGAGCAGCAGCAGCAGGTTCCACACGATCTCCTGCCAGTGCCGCGGCATCAGCGCGTTGAGCAGCGGCGTCGGCTGCAGCATGGCGAGGATCGTCCACGGCAGCAGCCCCGCGGCGAGGAGCGCCGCCTGCTGCCGCCCCTTCGCCTCGGGGTAGCTCCACGCCTGGCGGGCGAGCAGCACGAAGGCGGCGACCGCCCAGCCGGCGATCAGCCAGGCCAGCCACCCGTACAGGTTGTCGCCCGAAAACCACGGGCTCGGCGTGGCGCCGAAACGCTCGGCGAGGAAGACGGCGGCGACGAGGCCGAAGCTGCCGAGGCCGAGCACGTAGAGGCCGGGGATGACCCACGGCCGCTTGCGCACCCAGCGCTGGCGCTCGGGCAGCACCGACGCGAGGTGGAGGTGAGTGCCCATCTGGAAGCCGTTGAGCAGCAGGCTCACCAACATCAACAGCGAGTAGCTGTCGCGGATCTCGGGCATCGCGAACTCGACGGCGACCGCGGCGCTGAAGAGGAAGAGCAGCCGTGCCCGCAGGTAGCCCGGGCGCTTGACCAGCGCCAGCGGCCCGATGGCGAGGAAGGCGAAGGTGACCAGCACGCTGACGACGAAGGGTGGCCAGTCGAAGCGGGTGCCGGGACGGACGACGACGTCGCGGCGCTGTCCGTCGCGCTCGATGCCGTAGACGACGGTGCCGGTGTGCGCGCGCATGATCGGGTCCATGTCGGTGCTGCTGCGCAGCGCGCGCCCGTTCAACGTGCGCACGACGTCCCCGGGCTTCAGGCCCCCGGCCTCACCGGGAAGGCCGGGCACGAGGGCGGTGATGCGGATGAGACCGGGCTGGTCAGGCGGCTCTTCGAGCCAGATGCCGACTCGGTGGCGGGCGAACTCCCGCCGATCCATCGCCTGCAGCACGAGCAGCGTCACGACCAGCGGGACCAGCGCGAGCGCGAACAGCAGCTCGGTGCGGCGGCGTACGGCCAAGGGCTTCGTCACAGCGGGTTCGCTGACTTGGCATTGTAGCGGCAGCGATGCCGGCCACATTTGGAGCGCGGCGCATGCAGGATCGCCTCGCTTGGCGCACTTACTTCAGCAGCGCGGGTGGCGGAAATCGACTGTCGCAGCGTCGCCGATTGCCGCCTCTCATTCGGCCCGCCGATTCATACCTGCTTTCCTGCAGCTGCGCAGAAAGACGCCGCAGATCGGCGTCAACACCTGGACCTTCGAGAACGGGGAGCAGGGGAGAACAAGACCGGCCGGTAGTGATGAGGATGGAGTGTCACCCCCCGGCGCTGCCGGCGCGCAAGCGGCAGCTCGTCGACCAAGCTCGAATACACTCCAGCGATGCGCACCTTCGTACAGACGAGGCGACGGGTTTCGGAGGAGAGCGGGCACGTGGCCAACGCCACCACCGACTTTCCCATCGAGCTGGTGACCGAGCACCGCTCTACCGGGCGCCGATCAGGATCGCGCGGCGTCGTCAAGTCGCCCGTCCGCGGCGACGGCTCGGTCAAGCTCGCGCAGGGACGAGGAGAGGCGGCTCGCCTTCGCCATCGAGCACCTCGACAAGGTCCGCCCCGGGCTGCGCGACGCCTACGAGGGAGGAGCTCCGTACGACTGGGCGCCCGACCGGACCCGACCCGTAGGCGGGAGGCGGTTACGCCTGGTGGAGGCCGGGGTAGATGACCGAGTGGATGCCGGAGCTGCCGAAGGCCGAGGGGAGGATCCACGTCGCGGGCGAGCACACCTCACTGCTGTCGCGACCATCGAAGCGGCCCTGCAGCCCGTCATCCGGGCCGCGTGCGAGGTGAACGAGGCGGCGGGTGACCCGGGGATGCGCTGAAGGCCATGGAACACGCCTCGGCCCGGCCGAGCACGGTGGTGAGCTCATGGAATGAGTGGGATCCGCTGAAGCACGTCATCGTCGGGCGGGCGGACGGTGCGCAGATCCCGACACCGGAGCCCGCGCTTAACTGCAGGGTGCCGCCCGACAGTGACATGCGGGGACGCTGGGGAGGTCGTCCGGCCGCGAGCATCGAGAGGGCCAACGCGGAGCTGGATGGCTTCGCGGCGCTGCTCGCGTCCCGCGGTATCCGCGTCGACCGTCCAACACCCCTGGACTTCAGCCAGCAAGTGCGCACGCCGGACTTCGAGGCCAGCACGATGTTCGGTTGTATGCCACCCCGCGACGTCATCGCGACCATCGGGCGCGAGATCCTCGAGGCCACGATGTCGTACCGGTGCCGATGGTTTGACTATCTGTGCTACAGGCCGCTGCTCGAGCAGTACTTCCGCGAGGACCCGGAAATGCGCTGGGAGGCGGCGCCCAAGCCGCGGCTCACCAACCGCTCGTTCAAGGAAGGGTATCTCGACGCGGCGGCCTCACCAGAAGCTCAGCGCAGAAGAGTGGCTGAAAAGGACTTCATCACGACCGAGGCCGAGCCGCTGTTCGACGCCGCCGACCTAACGCGGATGGGAAGAGACGTTGTGGTCCAGCATGGATTTGGCGCCAACCTGAGCGGCATCGACTGGCTTCACCGCCACTTTCCCGACCTCCGGATCCATGCGATGAATTTCCCGGGCGACCCGCACCCGGTCCACATCGACTGCACGCTCGTGCCCTTGCGCCCGGGACTGGTCCTCAGCAATCCCACGCGAAGAGTCCTGCCCGAGCACCGGCGCCTGTTCGAAGACAATGGGTGGCAGATCGTGGAGGCGGCCCCTCCGGCACACCAGGCACCGCCGCCGTTGTGCTACTCGAGCGTCTGGCTGTCGATGAACGTGCTCGTGCTCGATCCGAAATCCGTCTGCGTCGAGGCGAGCGAGGTCCATCAGATGGAGCAGCTCGACCGGCTCGGATTCGAGGTGATCCCGGTCCCGTTCCGCCACGCCTACCCCTTCGGAGGGGGTCTGCACTGCGCGACCGTCGATGTCTTCCGCGAAGGAAAATGCGAGGACTATTTCCCGAAACAGGCCGAGGGCCTCTGACCGAGGCGTCCTAAGGCGCCTCCGACCAGGCGGTCGCACCCTCCCACCAGTCGACGATCCGCTCGAGTTCGCACCTGGGATCGTCCCCGGAGATCACGAACGACAGCTCGGCGATCCTGTCGGTGACGAAGGCCGGTCCGGAGTACCGCTTGCCGGCCTTTCCTCTGGCCGCAAAGCGGCGCACGCAGGGGAGCGGGCACGCAGCGGGCAGATGCCGGAGCACGCCCTTCCCGGGAGGGAAGAACGCCCAGCCGAAGAGGGTGGCGGGCTCCGCCACGGTGAGACGGCCGAGGCGCCCCGCCTGTCCCAGCAGGGTCGCCCGGTACAGGTTGACGCCGAACGCGCGCTCATACGTTTCGACGATGCCGCCGCCGCCGGGCCGGCAGGCGATCTCGCAGAACACGACTCTGTCCTCCGAGGGATTGAACAACTCGGCGTGGAAGGCGCACGGGCCCGGTGGAGCGGGAAGGGCGGCGATCGCGCGCGCCGTGTGCTCGTGGAGCGGCCGGAACAGCGGATGGCGGCGGGAGATCATGCCGCTGATGTTGGGGCGCGCCAGGGACATCGTCTCCCACTGCGAGTAGAGGTAGCGTGATGGCCAGCCGTGCACGATCTCCCCGTCCCGCATGATCCCATCCACGTGGTACATGTCTCCGGGCACGAAGCCCTCGGCCAGGTACCCCTGTACGCCCTCTCGCGCGAGAAACGCCTCCAGTGCCGCCTCATCGGCGAGCAGGTGCACGCCGACGGACGCGGCGCCAGCCACTGGCTTAATAACCAGCGGGTACCCGGCCGCCGCGGCGAAATCGCGCAGCTCACTCTCGTCACGCGCCAGCCGCATCGCGGCCACGTCCACGCCCGCCGCGGCGACGCAGCTCTTCATCAGGTATTTGTCTCGATACGCCCGAGCGCTGATGACTCCCTGGCCCGGGATGCCGAGCTCCGCGCGGAGGTCCGCGGCGCGCAGCACCTCCCCTTCTCCCGTGGTCAGGATCTGCGTCACCTTCAGCTCGGCGTGCAGCCGCCGGACTGCATTTTCCAGGGCCGATGAGTCATAGTCGTCGAGGACCTCCAGGCGGAGGAACGCCTCGGCGGCCTGCTCCGGAGACAAGCCCCCGAGCGCCGACCGCGCGGTGACGACGGCGAGCTCGTGCCTGCTCCGCGGGAACCATGCAGGGAGATCGAGCAGGATCCCTCTGCGGTTGAGGATCAGCAGCGGACCGGTGCGGTCACTCACGATTGGCAGTCGAGCGGCCGGAGCTCGCCCCGCGGCGCGGCGAGACATGACGGTGGGGGCTCGGCGTCGAAGCTGGTCAAGCGCCCGCCGCCCAAGGCTCGCGCTAGAGCGGCCACGCGAGGGCCGATCGCGTCGCCGATCTCCAGCGGCCCTGGATCCACTACCTCCACGGAGTCGGGTCGCGTGCGGCACCGCATGTGGATGCCTTCCGCGGCCACGGAGGCGGGCTCCGCGAGGTCCGCCGGCGTCGCGGCTCGCGGCACACGGACCGACCACGAGGGCTGCCCGGCGATGGCCTCCACGAAGCAGCGCTCCAGATGGGAAGGCGACAGGTTGAGGAGGCTCTCGTCCCGCTGCTGGACGGCGCGGTTCAAGAGCCGGACCGGAAACTCGGGCCACGCGGCCCCGAGGCCGAGGCCGGACGCATGGCGTGCGTTCACTTCGGTGGCCAGGAAGCCCTCGGCGGCGACGATGCCATCGAGGCTGAAGATGCCGCGATAGCCAGCGCTCTCCGCCAGCGCCTGTCCCGCCGAACGGGCGCAACGCCTGATCATCTCGTGCGCGCCCCGCTCGGCGCGCCACCATGTGGAGGAACCGCAGAACACGAACCGCCCGGTCACGTGGTCCTTCAGCGTGACGATCTCGATCGGATCGAACACGGCGACACCCTGCGCGAGGACCATACCGAGGATGCTGCAAGGGATGCCGCGCTTGAACTCCGCTACCCGGACCTCCGCGCTCGTCTCCCGGGCCCATGCAAGCGCCGCATCGAGGCCGTCGAGGTCGCGGATCCACCGCAAACGACTCGCCGCCCCCTTCTCTCCAGCGGCTCCGGCGGCGAGGACGATGCCAAAGCCTCCGTCCAGCCGCACGCAGCGGTCCCGGACCTCTCGGCTCGACGCCGGCAACACCGCCGACCGCGGGGCGGGCACGCCGATCCTGCGCAAGCGCTCGTCGATGCGGGTCTTGTCCTCCCAGGCTGCCCATTCCGGGCGTCGCCAGCCGTGCACGGGTCTGCCGCACACCTCCGCCACGCGAGTGAACGTGGTGCCGAGCAACCGCACATCGCCGCCAGGGTCTACGGCGTCGAACCACGTGGCCATCGCCGGAGGAGGATGCGTTAGCAGTGACTCGAAATCCCCTCCTGGCGCGTGTTCGGCACAGCAGAACGTGTACGGCATCGGGGGCGCCGAGTCGCGGTCCACGCCCCCGGCGACCGCCAGCCGGACAGCAGCGCCGACGCTCGCCAGCTCGCGGACCAGCGCGCTCCCGGCGGCATCGAGCCTGGGCGTCAGGAGCCCGGCCTCTCGTCCTTCCCAGATCTTGCAGAGCGCTCGGCGCACCTGGGCCGAGAGTGCGCGCACTTCACTCGCCCGGGCCGGCGGCGGGCGGGGAATCCGCGCCGAGCCGCGGTCTTTCCCTGACGCGCGGGATGCGGTCCATGACCCGCGTGTCGGCGTCCATGGGATTGTCGAAGTAGAGCTGGTAGTACTGCTGCTCGATGGCGGGATCGAACAAGCCGTCGATGAAGAGCTGCCGGTTGAACTGAGCGACCGTGCCATGCTCCATGGACTCGTCGAGAGCATCGAACGGCGTGAAGACGGTCGGCCGGACGCGAGCGCCGCATTCCAGCACCCGGCGGATCGTATAGCGGGCGCTCTCCGGCGAGTCGCCGGGCAAGCCCAGGATCACGAAACAGTTCAGCTCGATGCCGTGCGCCTTACACAACGGGGCGAGCCTTTCGAGCTGATGCTCCGCCTCGCGCTTCAGGGAAGGAAGGCGAGAGGAGGCTGTGGGATCGAGCGTCTCGAGACCGATGCTGACCCGCACGCAGCCGCTTCGCGCCATCAGCGCCAGGGTTTCCTCGTCCACCAGGGCCGCCGCGGTGACGCACTTCCACGGGTGCAGCACCCCCCGCTCGATCGCCATCGTGTAGAACCTGCGAACCCAGCTTCTGTCGAGCGTGAAGGTCGGGCAATAGAAAGAATAATATTCGAACGCGTGCCGCCCGAAGGCGTCGACGACGTAGTCCAGCGTGCGCGCCGGCGAGATCCGGCGCTCCGCCCTGCCCTGCATGACCGGGACGTCGCAGAAATCACATCCCACCGGGTAGCCGCGCGCGATCTCGACGACGAGCTCCTCGCGATCGGGGATTCCGCAGAACTTCCGCCGGTCGCTCGCGTAGAGCGCGCCGTAGGCGGCGTAGGGTATCTCCGTGATGTCGGGTAAGACCCACTCCTCGGCCGGGACGTAGCGTCCTGCCCGCCGCGGTGAAAGGTGCCGGCGTGCAGGGTCGACACCCCGGGACATATGAGGTCTCCGCGGCTCGAGGCCAGGAAATCGGCGGCGATCCCGGCCTCGACGTCACCGGAGACGACGATCGCGTCCAGGTCGAGCCTCTCGAAGTACCCTGGGATCTGCTTGCTCAGCCGTCCGAATGTCACTAGCCGGCTGGCGGGACTCAGCTTGCGGGCATAGCGGAGGAACCGGGGAAAGCCGTCGATGCCGTCGAAGTCGTTCATCATCCAGATGAAGTCAAACCGCTGGACCAGCAGCTCGCAGATGTCGCGCCAAGTCAGGTTGAGAGCGGCTGCGTCGACGCAGGTGACTTCCAGCCCGGGAAAGGCCTTGCGCATGTAGGCGCCGACCGAGAACACCGGCAGGTGGTGACTGGCGTTGAAGTAGCTCGGAACGCTGGAGGGATGATGCTGAGCGCTCGCAGTCGGGGCATCACGTGGTCCTCAGCAGCCGGCGGCGCACCGCTCGCCGGAGTGAATCCGTCACGCCGATGGCGGACAGGTAGTTGGCGAGCCCGCGGCAGCCGCCTGCGGCCTCGAAGTGGCGCGAGAACGTCGCAGGATCCGGAAGCACCGTGCGCAGGTACGTCTCCCGGTCCATGTTGCGTCTCGTCGAGCCTGGGCTCAACACAGCGGTATTTTCCTCGAGGTGCCGGGCAGTTTCGAGATAGTCGCTCTCGATCGAGCGCCGACCGAGCCCGAGCGCCGACAGCACGAGCGCCGAGGCGACGCCGGTCCGGTCCTTGCCGAGCGCGCAGCCGAAGGCGAGGGGATACCGGTCCTCCGCCAGCATCTCGAAGAAGGCGAGGAACGACGGCGCGCCGTTGGCGAGGATGGTGCCCCAGGAATCGGCACGCTCTTCGCCGGGTATGACGGCCTCCGGATAGCCGGCAATGGGCAGGTTGACCCATGCGATCCCGAGCGCACGCAACATCGCGGGCTCATCCGACGACCGGATCTCCTCTGGCGTGCGGAAGTCGACGAAGAGGCGTACGCCGAGCCGCGACACCAACAAATCGCCGTGCTCCGGCGTGAGGCCGGCGAGGCTCCCGCTGCGGTACAGCAGGCCGGCTCGCAGGAGGCCGTACTCGGCGGCGGCCGCGGCGAGTGGCCGGAAGTTGACCGCCGAGCCGATCACGGCGCCAACGCTTCCGAGCCGCTCTGCAATGGGCGCCGCCGCACGAGCGCGTCGGAGGCGCGGAGAATCCACACCCGCTCGGCCGGGAGCTGCCGGAGCTCCGCCAGGAGGAGCGGGCGGACCCGGCGGCGAAACGTCGCTACGAACCACAAGAACCGTAGGCTGAGCCACAGCCGCCCGGCGGGCCGGCGCTCCCCCCGAACCTTGATCGGCAGGGACTCCGTTTCCCCTAGCGCCTGCTGGAACGCGCGCCGGACGACCCGCCGCAGGCAGGTAACCGTCGGCAGGTCCAGATAGATCACCAGCTGCGCGCGCGGGAAGCGGATGGACCGGGACTCGTGGTAGTTCCCGTCGAGGATCCATTCCGCCGTCGCGACGATCCGCCGCAGGGTGTCGTCCCATCGGTCGCGCGGCGTCCGGATCCAGCCGGGGCCCCAGTAGAGGTCGTCGAGGTGGAACAGGGGCAGCTTGAGGTGAGCGGCGAGCCGCCGGGCCAGGACCGTCTTGCCGCTGCCGGGCGACCCCAGGACGAGGATCCGACGCGGCCCGTCGCCGAATCCCGGGGTGCGGAGACGCGAGCAGTCGGGAGCGCGGCCCATCAGACCAGCTCGATGTCCGCCCCGAGGCGAATCAAGTCCTCGATGAGGCGAGGGTAACCGCGATCCAGTTGGGCGATGTCCTCGATCTCGGTCCGTCCATCCACAGAGAGCGCCGCCAGCAGCAACGTCGCGGCGGCGCGGACGTCGGTCGCGCGGAGAGTCTGGTCGGCGCGCGTGGGGACGCCCGGATGTACGCGGATCGCCCCGTCGAGCATCTCGATGCGGGCCCCCAGCTTCAGCAGCTCCCGTGCATACCTGAACCGCTCGCGAAAGACCCGGTTGAGGATCACCCCCGAGGAGTCGGCGCGCAAGAGGAGCAGCGCGAACAGCGGCTGGTGGTCGGTGAGGAAACCATAGTTCCGCACCTCGATGTCCACGGCGGCGAGGCTCGCCGCCACACCGACGTGGAGGGTGTCCTCCCGCCAGGTGAGCGGGGCCCCCATGCGCTGCAGATAAGTGACCTCCTCGTACAGCGTCCGCTCTGCGAGCTCTCGCCCCAGCCCGCGGATGCTGAGCGGGATGCCATGGTAGAGGGCGCACACGAGCCAGGTCATCGCGACCGAGATGTCGGGGATCAGCGTGAAGCTGGCCTCGCGAGCCAGGGCTCCCCGGCGGATCACGATCTCGCGGTGCGAGGTCACGACCGAGAAGCCGCAAGCCGCTGCGAAATCGAGCAGCGGCAGCACGCTGTAGGAGAGAAGGAGCGGGTTCAAGATGCGGGATTCCCCTTCGGCCGCCGCAAGCGCACAGAGGATCGCCATCTTGGTCGCGCTGGAGATGAGCGGCCCGGAGGGCCGGTCGGGCCGATCGGAATATACGAGAATGTCGATCACCGAGGGCGTTAGCCCGGAGGTCCGTCCATGGACCACACCGTTGCTCTCGGCGACTTCGGCTCCGAAGCGGCGGAGGATCTCGTAGAGGTGCCGTACCGGCCTCGGCTCCTGGTTTCCCGAGGCGAAGAGCTGACAGCCGCCGGAGCCGCCGAAGCGACAGGTGCCGACGCGGCCGAGCAGGCCGGGGAGCAGGTACACCGAGCCGCGGATCCGCGCGCTGAGCGAGTCAGGGATCTCGGCGAAACGGATGTCCCTGGTGTCGATCGTGAACACGTCGCCCGTGTCGACGATGCTCGCACCGCTCAGTTGGAGGATCTGCTGGAGCACCGCGGTGTCGAGGACCCTGGCTGCGTTGGCGAGCGACACCTTGCCGCCCAGCGAAAGCGAAGCGCCGAGCAGGACGGGCATGAGGTGCTTGTAGCCGGGAAGCAGCACCTCGACGTCGCTGCCGTCAAGCCTGCAAGGACCACGGACGAGCGCGCGGTTCATCGGCCCGGGCTCACGCTCCGGCCAGCACAGCGAGGAGCCAGCGTGTCGTTTCGTGGTCGCCGACCGTGATTCGGACGCAGCTTTCGAGACCGGGGAACGCGCACAGGTGCCGGACCCTCACTCCCCTGGCGCGCAGTCGCTCGTCGAGGCGTGCGGCCCCGTCCGGGTCGCCACGTCGGCGACCACGAAGTTGGCGTGCCGTCTAGGAAGACCAGCTCGGGAACAGCTCGGCGAGTCCCTGACGGAGCTCCCGGCGGCTGTCGACGATCTCCTGATGGATCCTCGCGAACTCAGGGGAGTGATCCAGACAGTGGTCCAGGAAGCGTAGGGTCAGGGCGGACAGCGTCGACCGACGTTGAGCCTGCGAAGCAGGCCCAGCAGGCGGGGTGAGCCGGCGATCATCCCGCAGCGTAGACCGGCGAAACCGAACGACTTCGAGAACGTGCGGACGATAAGCAGGTTGTCGGCGCTGCTCGCGAGATGGGTGTAGTCGAAGGCGTTGAACGATACGTAGGCCGCGTCGAGGAGGACGAGGTGGCCCTGCTCCGCTGCGCGGTCGAGGAGAGCTTCGAGAGCTGGCCGCGAGAGCGATGCGCCGGTGATCCCGTTGGGGACCGTCAGGACCACGAGGGCGCAGGCGGTCTCGCGCATGCACTGCTCGAGACCGCGGACGAACTCCGCCTCGCCGGATCGGTGGGCGACTTCCCTCACCGGAAGGTCGAAAAGCTGAGGGTAATTGTAATAGCCGACGTAGTTCGGTTCCTGACGGATTACGCTCCGCAAGCCCGGCCCAAAGGCGAGGAAGATGTTCTTGATGGCGTCTTCCGACCCGGCGCTCAGCAGCACGGCCTCCGCCGGCAAGCCGAAGAACGCGGCGACGCGGCGCTCGCCGGGCTCCGGGCACGGGTACTGATGGATCTCGGCCCATGGGGAGGTGTCGGCAAAGTCGCGGACGAGCCGGCCGAAGGCCGGATGGATCAGGACGTTGTTCGCGAGGTTGTGCGTGCCGCCGTAGTCGGTCCGCCGATAGACCTTGAGCCCTTGCAGCCGTGCCGAGCAGTACGTCGCGAGGTCAAGCGCCATCGCGCAGGTCCACCGAGCACAGCGCCGATATGTGCTTCAACACGTTCTCGACCTCGGAACAGGCCCCAGCCGCGGGGAACAGCTAGAGTAGAGCTATCCTGATTCGCTGTAGAGCTATCCTGATGATTCGAATGCTATCGTAGCAATCAAAATGGAGGGCGACAAGGAGGTGCGGCTGGCCTGGGACCGCCTGTCGGTTTGGTGGGACCTGACCTTCGGCGACGCCGATCCGTTCCATCTCCAACTGGTATATCCATTCCTGGACGAATGCCTGGCGCTGGCGCCCGGCCAGAGGCTGCTGGACCTGGCTTGCGGCAACGGCGCCCTGGCGCGGCGCTTCGCCCGGCACGGCGTTCGCGTGACGGCAGTCGACTTCTCGCGCGGCTTCCTCGATATCGCGGCCGGGAAAAGCGCCGAGCTCGACGGCATCGAGTTTCTCGAGCTGGACCTTACCGATCCCGACGACCTCGCCAGGCTCCCGGAGCACGCGTTCGACGCGGCGGTGTGCTCCATGGCCCTACACGACATGGAGCGGATCGAGCCGCTCCTCTGCGCGCTGCCGCGAGCGCTCACGGCCAACGGGAAGTTCGCCTGCGCGATCCCGCATCCTCATTTCAACTCGACCCCGCAGATGAGCGTTCTGCGCGAGGACGATTACTCGCAGCCTGCCATGGTGACGACGTACTCCCTCCGCATCCGGGACTACCTGAGCCTGGCCGCCTTCGTACACCGGGTCAAGGACGAGCAGCCGCTGCCCCATTGCAACTTCCACCGGCCGCTCCAGTCCATCCTGCCGAGCTGCTTCGCCGCGGGATTCCGTATGGAGGCCTACTATGAGCCGTCCGGGGCGCTCCTGCCGGAGGATTCGCCGAGCATCTGGAAGAAGCTGCCGGGCATCCCGCCGGTGTTAATCATGTCGTTTTCTCTTTGACATGGAGATGCCGCCATGATCCGTTACGAATCGATCGCAACCCAAGTCCTCCACTCCGAGCCCTACACCTGGGGCGTGGTGCAGGACGTCATTCCGCCTTCCATCCACGCGCAGCTTGCCGACGAGTTCCCGGACCGTGGCTACAAGCACCTGCGGCGGCAGGCCGGCAGCGATAAGCGTTACGAGGCATGGTTCCGGTCGGTCCGGGAGACCTCGCACAGCGCGGCGGACGTCCAGGGCATGACTCCCCTCTGGATGCAGCTCATCGCCGACATCTCGTCGGAGCCTTACCGGGCCGCCGTCAGCCAGGCCTCCGGCCTCGACCTGACGGACCATCGCCTCGAGATCTCGCTGTGGCGATACTCCGGATCCCATTTCCTTTCGCCGCACACGGACATCCACAGCAAGCGGGTCACGCACCTAATCTACTTCAACGACGGATGGGACCGGACGTGGGGCGGTTGCCTGCGCATCCTCAACTCGACCGACGTCAACGACGTCGCCGAGGAGATTCCGCCTTCCTTTGCTGAGTCGGTGCTTCTCGTGCGGTCGGATCGCTCCTGGCACGCGGTCAGCCAAGTGGCGGTCGACAGGAACGAAGTCCGGCGGGTGCTGCAGATCAGCTTCTGGAGCGAGGTACCGGTCCAGGGGGCCGCCATCCCCGGCCTTGAGGTCATCGCCTCCCGCTGAGCGCTTGCGGGTGGTCAACCGCGGGCACGATCCTGGACGGTCCAGCGTCCGGCGCGTCCTTGGCCGGCGGATGTTCGCGAGATGCAAGGCGGCCCGAGTCCCCGGCCTCGTGGCTTGGTGCAACTTCGACCTCGCCCGCCAGCTGGGGTTCCGGGTGCCGGCCTCGAACCGCATGACTCCGGAGCTCCACGAGCAACTCGTCGCCGCCCTCTCCTACCAGATACTGCGACGGGGCGAGGTGGTCGCGCACCGCCCGTGGATCCACCTCGATGCAGACCGTTACGGGGGCGAAGGCCTCGGACTCCACCGCGGCTCAGCCCGGGGCGCGTTCCATCCCCGCGGAGACATGTTCCTCAAGGGAATCGGGCCGACACCGCTGTGCCGCAACGACCCTGATGACTACTACCACTCCCACGGCGGCGCACACATGTGGCACGGCCTGTTCGTGGCCGCACTGAGCGAGGTTTGCACGAACCTCTTCACCAACGGTTCCACCCGGATCCTCGCCATCGTCGATCAAGGGGACGACACGGTTTACCCGTCCGGGGAACGGCATCCTAGGGCGATCGAAGTCCGCATCGGCAGTCATCTTCGGCTCGCGCATACCCTGGTGGAACGACGGCCGGGGGATCGACCCCGGTGCACGACCTTCCTGGCGATGGCGCACGCGACGGGGCAGCTCGTGCTCGCAGGCAAGGGGCGGTCCGCCAGGGCGCGCCCGGACCTCCGCGCCACCATGCTACGCATCATCGACGATCACGCGCGGACGGCTGCCGAGCACGCCAGGTGGCGGCTGACACACAGCTCCATCTCGCCGTCGAACCTGCAGCTGGACGGCGCCCTCCTGGACCTGCCGCAGGCCAGAGCCAATCCCCGGTGTGTGCCGCTCCTTCCGGAGTACGGCCTCGACTACGAGTCCGTTCCGCGGACGGACTACATGGACCGGGCGGACGCGCTGCAGGCCACCTACAACAAGTTGCGCAACAGCATGGCGGAGCCGCTGCGACGGCGGCTGAACGCCCAAGCTCTCGACGTACCTGCCGAGCTCGACGCCGCGTACCTCCATCACCTGACCCTCCAGTTGCTCTGTGCCACGGGCATCAAGCGTGCCGCTGCGGAGCGGATACAGCGCACGAACCCGCCTCTCGCGCGGCGCTTTGCTGAGGTGGTGATGAGCCTGTCTAATCTGCGGAACCCCGCCAGCGTGAGAAAGCTCATCTCGTACTCCGAGCAGGCGGCCGTCGTCGACGTGTTCGGACTGCTCGGCGCCATGCCGCGCCTCTACTTCGACGCACCAGGCGGCAGCCTCGCGCGGGCGATCGAGAGGCACCTTCTCCCGGTGTATCGGGGGAACCGCTTTCACGTCGCGATGCGCCAGAAGCGCTGTCGCACCCTGAGTCGCGAGCTCGCGGTAGTCTATGGGGAGGTCATGGACGCCTGTCGCGCGGTGGTGCCGCAGTTTTATGGCAGCGCGGCCGCGATGCAGGCGTCGATCCGGGCCCGCGCGGAATTCGAGAACCGTCCGCTCGAACGGCTCTACTTCGAGCGGCGGCGGGATGTGTTCCGGGCGGCGGCGGCGGGTTTCCGGTCTGATCGGGATGCAGACGCCGTGCGCAAGACCATCGACGCCACGGTGGCGGGGTCCTTGCGCGGCGTCGAAGCACTGCTGGTCAGGGGGACCGCCCGCGAGCTCGACGACGGCGGCGTGGAGCTACAGGTTTGCACTGTTGCCGGCCTTCGCTACTCGCTACGCGCCTGGAATGACAGAGCGCAGAAGCGCCGCCTCCACGTAGAGATCTCGCTGCGGAAGCGGCGGGGAGGTGTCTACCAGGCCGACCTGCCGGGCGAGCCGTGCCTGACTCGCCGGCAGCTCGGCGCTCTCCGATACACCTGCTCCACCGACGGCTGGCAGACGACGGTCGACGTACCCGGCCGCCTCCAGGGCGAGGGGCGCTCGCGGGCCGTCATGGCATTTGCAGGCATCCGGCCGTCCGGCCCCTACGGCACGCTCGAGGGCTATTTCTACGACGGCCGCGATCCCGGCTTCTGCATCCGCGACTCCGGCGATCCGTTCCGGGGCTATGCCTTCGCGGTTCCGGACCGCTTCGAGCTGCGCAGCATCCTCGCCCGGGGCCCCCGACCGCGCTAGGACTTGCGGCTTGGCCCGCACAACGCGATGGCTGGGTTGGTGATCGCCTCGGGCCCGTGTAGACGAAACCTAGGCCAGGCAACGCGCCGCCCGATCGCCATCCAGGATCGCGTAGGCGTCGAGGACCTGCAGCCTCCGCAGCGCGGGCGCGGCCAGGCGAGCGTCACCACCTCTCCCGCGCGAAGCCCTGCGCATTTGTGCTGGGCTCATGCTCATCGCGACCGGTCAAGGCTCACGGATTCGTACCACTCGCGCCGCCGCTGGCGACGCCCGCGGCACCCGCCGTCGGGCGGTGGGCTACTCTTGTGTCGTCAGCGGTGCGGCCTCGGAGGATCAACGTGAGCGGCTGGCGGCGCGCGCGCTACAGCGTCTACGCGACCTTCTACGACCTCGGTCCCGGCTTCGCCGAGGAGCGCCGGCGCGCCATCTCGCTGCTCGCACTGCAGCCCGGCGAGCGCGTGCTGGTTCCCGGCGTGGGTACCGGCGCCGACCTGCCGCTGCTGCCAACGTCGGTCGAGGTGCTGGGCATCGACCTCACGCCGGCGATGCTGCAGCGGGCGCGGCAGCACGGCCGGCCCGGCGTCGAGCTGCGGGTGATGAATGCCGAGCGGCTGGAGCTGCCCGACGAGAGCTTCGACGCCGTGCTGCTGCACCAGGTGCTCGAGCCGGTGCGCGACGCGGCCGCCTGCCTCGCCGAAGCGGCGCGCGTGCTGCGCCCGGGCGGCCGCATCTCGGTGTTCGACAAGTTCATCCCCGAGGACGCGCCGGCCTCGCCGTGGAAGGTGGCGCTGGCGCGCGCCGTCGACCTCGTCTTCACCACTTCGAAGGTTCGCTTCAGCGACGTCCTCGCGCGCTCGCGCGCGCCGCTCGCCGTCGAGCACGAGGAAGCGTCGACGCCGCCCTTCAGCATCCTCGTGCTGCGGCGGCCGGAGGAAGCTCGGTGACCGGCGCACGCCGTTCTGCTGCGTGGGGCAGCCGCACCGCCCGGGTTCTGTGCGCGCTCGTCGTCGCGCTGATCGCGCGCTCGGCCGGCGCGGTGCCGACGGAGGTACCGCTACCGAAGGACGTGCAGCCGCTGCCCGTCGAGAACGTGCTGGCGCTGACGCCTGAGATGCGCGAATGGGTGCATGCGCAGGTGTCGCCGACGATGGCGCCGACCGCACGGCTCGACACGCTGGTGCGTCAGCTGCAAGCCATCGACGGCGCCGCGATGCGCTACGACGCCTGGTTCAACTCCACCGCCGCGGAGGCGTTCGCCGCCCGCCGCTTCAACTGCCTGTCGTTCTCGCACCTCTTGATCGCCATGGCGCGCGAGCTCGGCCTCGATGCCTACTACCTCGAGGCGCGCTACCGCCAACGCTACGACCGCGAGGGCGACCTCGTGTTGCTCGCCGGCCACATCACCGTCGGCTACGGGGACGGGCCGCGCCGCTGGGTGGTCGAGTTCGGCAACGAGGCGAAGCTCGAGACGGCGCGCGTGCGCCAGCTCGACGACCGGCGCGCGCTCGCGCTCCACTACTCCAACGTCGGCGCCGCTCACCTGCGGCAGGGCGATCCGCGCTCGGCGCTGGCGGCGCTCGCCACCGCGGTCGAGGTCGATCCCGGCACGGCGGGCGCGTGGGTGAACCTCGGCGTGGCGCTGCGCCGCCGCGGCGAGATCAAGGCTGCCGAGGCCGCCTACCGCCGCGCCATCGAGGTCGACGCCGAGGTGGTGCCCGGCTTCGCCAACCTCTACTCGCTGCTGCGCGCCACCGGCCGCGGCAAGGAGGCGAGCGCCCTCGTCGCCGACATCTCGCGCCTGCGCGCCAAGGACCCGTGGCTGCTCATGGCCATCGGCGACGAGTGCCTGAACGCCGGCGACGTCGCCTGCGCCGAGCGGCTCTTCAAGCAGGCGCGCAAGGGAGCGTCCGACGAAGCCGCGCCCTACGCCTCGCTGGCGACGCTGGCACTCGTCAAGGGCGACTCGGCGAAGGCGCTCAAGTGGCTGCGCCGCGCCGAGGCGATCGACCCGGGCGAGCCCCGCCTCATCGGCCTGCGCTCCGCGCTCGGCCTGCCGCCGCGCGTGCTGCAGACCTCGAGCGTCGAGCCGCGGGTCGTGGCGCCCGCGCCTGCGCAGGCAGCGGACCGGCCGCCGCCACCGAATCCCAATTAGCGCGCGACCCGCGCTCCCGGCTCAGGCGAGCGCGTCGAGGGCGTCGATGACTTGCTGGTCGTGCTCGCTGACGTCCACCTTCTTCCACACCTTGCGCACGACGCCGTCGCCGTCGATGAGGAAGGTCGAGCGCTGCACGCCCATGTACTTCTTGCCGTAGTTGTTCTTCTCGCGCCAGGCGCCGTAGGTCTCGGCCACCTTGTGGTCGGGGTCGGCGAGGAGCGGGAAGTCGAGCGAGTACTTGTCGCGGAAGGCGGCGTGGCTGCGCACGTCGTCGGGGCTGACGCCGAGCACCAGCGCGCCGCGCTCGGCGAGCTCGGGACGGCGGTCGCGGAAGGCGCACGCCTCTTTGGTGCAGCCCGGCGTGTCGTCCTGCGGGTAGAAATAGAGCACCACCGGCTTGCCGCGCTGCCCCGACAGGCGCAACGGCTCGCCGCGGTCGGTCTGCAGCTCGAAGTCAGGGGCTTGCTTGCCTTCCTCGATCCACTCGCTCATCGCCGCACCTCCTGGGCGCGCGGAGTCTAACCGGCGCATGGCGCCGGGTGACGCTCGACCTCGAGAAGGTCGTCCCCACCGTCGTGCTGGGTTGGGAGCAGCGCGTGACGAGGCACAGCAAAGTGGTCCGACCCGCCGGCCGGCAAGCCGCACCCGCCACCCTCGCCACATCCCTCTTCCTCCGCTCCTCTGCCCCCGCGCACATCTCTTGCATCGCTCGTCCGTCCCCGCCAAGAGTGAGGGGAGGAGAGAGCGTGCTCAGACAGACGGTAGACGACATCGCCAAGGAAGCAGGAGCCAGCGAAATCGCGGTCTCCTTCTACGACTGGGAGACCGCCACCGCCTGGAGCATGCGCGGCGAGCGCTGGTTCCACGCCGCGAGCACGATCAAGCTCGCCATCCTTCTCGCCCTCGTCGACGCCATCGCCGCCGGGAACTTCGAGTGGGACTCCTGGCTCCACGTTCGCAATCGCTTCGCCAGCCGCGTCGACGCCGAGCCCTTTCGCATCGCCAGGGAACGCGACGCCGACTCTGTCGTCCACGCCGAGATCGGCAAGCTCATGCGCGTCAGCGCCCTCGCCGAACGCATGATCGTGGCGAGCAGCAACCTCGCCACCAACCTCCTCCTCGACCTCCTCGGCGTGAGCGAGACCCGCGAGGCGATCGCACGTCTCGGCCTCCATGGCATCGAAGTCGTCCGTGCCGTCGAGGACCATCGCGCCTTCGAGGCCGGCGTCAACAACCGCGTCACCGCCGACGGCCTCCTCCAGCTCCTGCGCCTCCTCCACGAAGGCCGCGGCATCGGCGCCGAAGGCGCCAAGCACATGATCGACGTCCTCACCCGCCAGGAGCTTCAGAGCGCGACGCGTCTCGGCCTTCCCGACGCGATCCGCAGCCGCGCCCGCGTCGCCAACAAGACCGGCGAGATCGCCAACGCCGCGCACGACGCCGGCCTAGTCTTCCTGCCCGACCGCCGCCCCTTCGCGCTCGTCGTGCTCAGCGAGTGGACCGCCGCCAGCAACGGCAGCCGCCAGGCGGCCCTCGGCAACGTCGTCAACGCCGTCTACCGCCACTTCGTCGAACCGTCGACGGCGCGCAGCGTGGAGGTGACCGGCTTGAGAGAGCCCTCGCGCTTTCCCCTGCGCATCGTCGACGGCCTGCGGCTGCCCGCCGACTACCGCCAGGCCCTCAAGCCCGGCGCGCTGCTCGTCGACGAAGAAGGCCGCGGCCGCCGGCTGCCGCGCTTCTTCTACGAAGTCGATTCCTGGCTCACCGCCAAGGAGCTCGAGCTGGCGCCCAACTTCGAGCTCCACGAATTCATCCAGACCGACGTGCGCGAGGCGGCGGTGCTGCGCGGCTTCCCGCGCTACGTGCCCTGCGCGCTGGTGCTGCTCGCGGGAGCGCTGGCGATGTTCCGCGACAAGGTCGGCACGGAGGTGCGGGTCGCCGCCAACGGCGGCTACCGCTCGCCGGGCCACGCGCGCTCGCGCGCCGCCTCCACCCACTGTTGGGGCACGGCGGCCAACGTCTACCAGATCGGCGACGAGCTGCTCGACCGCCCGGAAGTCATCGAGAAGTACCGCGAGATCGCGCGGTTGTCGCTGCCGCACGTCAACGTCCGCTCGTACGGTCACGGCCCCGGCTTCACCGACGATCACCTCCACCTCGATCTCGGCTACGTGACCGTGGTGCCCCGCGAGGCCGCCGGCGAGGAGGAGTGGGGGCCGGGGGAGGAGGCGTCATGAGCCCGCGACGCGACTCCGCGCCCGCGGTAGGTCGGGACGACAAGAAGCGCGAGCCGGCCGAAGCCGCCGTACCGCTGCAGCTCGCCGCGGTGGGGCTCGAGGCCGAGTTCGAGCTCTGGCTCGACGGCGAGCGCGTCAAGCCCGAGGAGATCTTCGACAGCCCGCGCGACATCATCCGCGGCGAGCTGATGCACCGCCACGGCACCTCCTACCACCTGCCCACCGGCGGCGCCGTCTACTTCGACACCGGCGTCATCGAGGTGGCGACGCCGGTCATCGAGCTCGAGCGCGGCTGCGCGGCGCGCGCCGGCCGCTCGCTGTGGGAAGGCATCCTCCACCTGCGCCGCGAGCTCGACGCCTGGCAGGCGAAGCATCGCCGCGAGGCGCGCCTCGTCGGCTTCTCGACCCACTACAACGTCTCGTTCCACGCGCCAACGGTCGAAGCGGGGGAGGCGAGCGTCGCCGCCGAGCGGCGCACCGTGCAGCAGCTCGCGCTGCTCCTCACCTACCTGCTGCCGGCGCCGGTGATGCTACTTGCCACCAACCGCGAGTCCACCGGCGTCGGCGTGCGCCCGCGCGGCGAGCGCATCGAGGTGACGGCCGACTTCACCCCCAGCTCGTCGCTGATGATCGCCGCCGCGACGGTGGTGGTGGCGATCGCGCGCGAGGTCATGCGCTGGCCGAGCTACGAGCTCGACGAGCTGCAGGCGCGCGGCTTCCCGGTGATCCGCGGCTTCAAGCCGCGCCGCCACACCTCGCGCAAGGGCTGGCTGGCGCGCTTCGATTGCTACCCGCGCAACCCGTTCACCACCGGCCTCGACGAAGAAGTCTGGGACGTCGACGAGTCGTACTGGCAGCATCGCGGCGAGGCGCCGCGGCCGCTCTCGCTGCGCCGCATCGCGCAAGACGTCGTGCGGCGCTTCCGGCTCGGCATCCGCCGCGTGTCGGACCCGTTCACGTTGCGCCTCATCGACTCGGTGCTTTCGGGGCGCGCGCCGGCGCTGCTCGACCTGGCGCAGCGGCCGCCGGCCTACGAGGACGCCGGCCGCCCCGGTGCCTGGGACAACCTGTTTTCCGAGCGCCAGCTCGCGCGCTCGCGCTACGAGCGGGTGCTCATCCGCGCCATCTCCGGCCGCAAGCTGTGGATGCGGGGCTCGGCCTACACCCCGGTCGCCATGCGCGGCTGGTCGCAGGTCGTCTTCCGCCGCGAGCCCGACGGCGGGCGGCAGGTGATGTCGATCGACCAGCTGCTGACGCACCTGGACGACTGGGAGCGCACGAGCGAGCGCCAGGCGCGCAGCCGGACGCGGCTCTAGCGGGAGCTAACTGCCGCGCGCGGTGCCGTCGCAGCCGCTCTCGTCCTTCAGCCAGCGTACGGCAGCCGCGAAGGTGGCATCCCAGTCGCCGCCGGTCCTGTCATTGGCATCGGCACCGGGCGCCGTCGTGATCACGTCCGGCACGACCTGTCCGCCGTAGAGCCGGCCCGTGCGGTCGGCCATCACGGCGACGGTGAGCACGAGGATGGCGCCATCGCCCAGCGGCAGCTCGTCGTTGGCGGTCGAAAGGCCGCGGGTCGGCTGGCCGAAGCTGCGCGAGCGCGGACGTTGCCGGAAGGAGATGGCGACAGCCTCGCCCGAGCTCGCGGTGGCCCCGGAGGTGAGCACCGCCACTGGCGGCAGCGCCGTTAGCGCGCCGCGCTCGCCGCCGAGGTCGATCCACGCCGTGCTTCCCTCGCGCAGCTCGCCTCCCTGTAGCGACCACCCGGTGCCGGTACCGCGCCGGTCGACGAAGTAGCCGTACGTGCCCTGGCCGAGCAGAGGCGCCAGCCCGCCGAGCATGGGCCACATATTGCCGCCGTGGTTGCCGCGCAGGTCGACCACGAAGCCGCAGCGCGCCTCGGCCGCCTTGGCGACCAGCCTGTCCCGCAGCTCGATCGCGTAGGTGCGGATGGCTGCCGGGTCATTGCCATCGTAGGCGGGTATGGCGACGTAGCCGACGCCGCCGAAGCGCAGCCGCACGTCGGGCGTGGGGTTTCGGGCGGTCGCGCGCGTCCAGCGTTTCGCCTGGCTCGGGGACATCAAGAAGCTGTGGCCATCGGCCAGCTGGGCCAGCACGGACCGGATGAAGCCGTGGGTTTGCGCCGGCTCGCTCACGCGGCGCGCCAGCGCGGCGCTGCGCTCTCGCACCTTCCGCCAGTCCACGCGGTCCGCATGCAGCGCACGCTGCTCGATGAGGTCCAAAGCGTGCTCGAGGTAGCGGCGCGCCTCGTCGTTCGCCGGTGGAGAAGGGCCGACGTCACGGGAGTCGATGCGCGACGGCGGCGGCCCGGCTGCGAGCGGGAAAGCTGCTGCGAGCAGAGCCAGCCCCACCAGCCGTGCGGGACGAAAGGCTCGATGGCCGGCCGAGCGAATCAACGCGCAGGCGGCAGACCGTAGACCTGCGGAGTGGCGACGACCTTGTTCGGATCGGTGTCGGGAATCACCGGGAAGAGTAGCGGTAGAAGCGCTCGAGCGTCCAGCCCTTGGGGATGACGCCGATCGCCCCCGCCTCATCTGGCTGAGCGTTTCCTTCCTCGCTTTCCGTCTGATGTCCCGGTAGCGCGCCTCACGCCCGAGGCGTGTCTCGTACCGGAGGGGCCTCATGCGCTCGGCACGCGTGTTCGGATGGGTTGCGGTCGCAGCCTTCAGCTTTGCCTCGCTCGCCTCGAGGCCTGCCGCTGCTGCTGATCTCGAGCTGCTCGGTTCGGCCTGGGCCGTGGGCTCGGCCGGTCTGCTCAAGGTCCGTACGACGGACGACGCGCTGTTGCTCGAGGTCCCGGCGGCCGGCAGAGCGCAGGCAGTGGCGATCGACAACGCGCGCCGCATCGTCTGGGTCTACTCGCCGCCCAACGTGAAGAGCTTCGACTTCGCCGGCGTCCAGCTGACGACGACCGCGATCCCCGGCACCGGCACGGAGTCGGAGCTCGCCGTCCGTCGCTCCGACGGCAGCGTCTGGCTGAGCGTCGACAGCACGCTGCACAACGTCAACCTGGGTGGTCAGCTCTTGCGCTCGATCGCTGGACCCGGCGTGGTCAAGGAGCTGGCGATGGATCCGGCCTCGTCGGTGCTCTGGGCGTGCACCACCAGCAAGGTCACGGCTCACGATGCCGTCAGCGGCGCGCAGATCGGCAGCATCGCCGACATGGGCAGCAAGCCGAAGGTCCAGGACATCAGCCTCTACGGATCGGATCTCTGGGTTGCGCTGTCGGGAAGCCTGCGTTGGTACAAGACCGCGGGCGCTACCGTGACCTTCACGGCGCAGAAGAGTCTCAGCGGGGCGTTGTTCATCGACCAGAGCGTTCCTGGCCTCCTGTGGGTGCTCAAGGCGAACGAGGTGCTGGGAATCAACTTCTCGGGCAACCTGATCCTCAGCACCGGCAGTTCCGGCAACCCGTTCACCTCGGGCGAGGCGCCGGTCGCTATCGCGGGCGCGAACAACTCGGTATGGATCGCGACGAACACGTCGCGGCTCATTGACGTCGGCGTTGCCAACGTTTACCTCCCGATCTCACCGCCGGTGACGCTGCGCGACGTCGCCGTGTTCCCTCGCGAGACCGTGCGGCCGACGATCGCTTTCGCGTCCTTGAGCGCGCGCACTAACAACCCGTTCTTGCCGCTGAGCCTGACCTACGGCGACTCCGGCAGCGGCGTCGACACCAGCTCCTTGGCGGTGAGCGCCAGCGCCGGATCGGGACCGATCGCGTTCACCTGTACCGCGGGCGCCGCGAGTGCCGTATGCACTCCGGCCAGTCGCTACCCGGAAGGCACGACCACCGTTCAAGCGACCGTGAGGGACTTGGCCGGTAACAGCGCCGTCGCGGCTTCGACGACGGTGAACCTGGACAGCCAGCCGCCGGCGATCGCCATCACGGCTCCGGCCGACGGCGCGGTGCTCACCAATCCCGCCACCGCCTTCGCAGTCAGCTTCAGCGACGCGGCGTCGGGGATCGTCCGCTCCGGCTTCCGCGTGGTCGCCGACGACCCGGCGGTCGTCTTCACCTGCACTACGACCTCCAGCACGGCGAGCTGCACTGCCAACGGCGGTCTTCCCGCCGGCGCACACACGATCACCGCCACGGTGCCGGACGGGGCCGGCAATGTCGGATCGGCGCACGTTACCGTCGACGTCAACACCAACGACACGGTGCCGCCATCGCTGTCCTTCCTCGGACCGCGAGCCGGCGGCGTCGTGGCAGATCGCACGCCGCTGCTCAAGGTGAGCTACGGCGACTCCGGCAGAGGCGTCGACTACGCGACGCTCGCCTTCACGCGCGGCGGCCAGCCGGTGGCGGTGTCGTGCATGTACGACGTCGGCAGCGCGGGCTGCGTGCCGACGACGCCGCTGCCGCTGGGGACGACGAGCGTCGCGGCGACGATCAAGGACGTCGCGGGCAACGTGTCGAGCGCGGCGACCGTGGCGTTCACGGTCGTCGATGGTCAGGCCGAGGTGCGCGGCGTGGTGCGGCGTGCGGACGGCTCGCCGGCCGCGGGTGCCGTCGTCTTCGTGCTCGGTCGGCTGGGCGCCACGACGACCGCGGGCGCCGACGGCTCGTTCGTCATAGCGGGCGTCGCTGCACGGTCCGGCGAGCGGCTGACGATTGCCGCGAGGCTCGCTGTCGGCACCGACCTCTTCACGGGCGGCGCCACGTTGGTTTCGGCATTGGCGTCGACCGTCGACGTCGGTGCGATCACGCTCAAGCCGCGATGCGACTTCGGCTTCGAGGACGCGTTCGCACCAGGCAATGACGTCTCCGGCCTCGCCAAGGCGTTCACGGTCTTCGACGACGGCACGGGCCCCGCGCTCTATGTCGGCGGCACCTTCCAGTACGTCGCCGGCCAGGAGGTGGGCTACGTCGCCCGCTGGAACGGTACCGGCTGGACCAAGCTCGGAACCGGCGTGAACGGCGAGGTCAAGGCGCTCGCCGTCTTCGACGACGGCAGCGGTCCTGCGCTCTACGCCGCCGGCTACTTCGATCGCGCGGGTGGGCAGGCGGTGAGTAACGTCGCGCGCTGGAACGGCACGTCGTGGAGCCCCCTCGGCGCGGGGATCTCCAACGTCGTCACCGCCCTGCAGGTATACGACGACGGCTCGGGCCCGGCTCTCTACGCCGGCGGCGGCTTCCTGACTGCCGGCGGCCTCACCGTCAACCGCATCGCGCGGTGGGACGGCTTCTCCTGGTCGGCGCTCCGCGGCGGGCTCGACGGCGAGGTGCTGAGCCTGGCGGTCTTCGACGGCGGCGGCGGTCCGGCGCTCTACGCGGGCGGCCAGTTCCGCAACGCCGGCGGCACGCCGGCCAACTTCTTCGCGCGCTGGAACGGAACGGCGTGGTCGGCTCCGCCTACGCCGGGCTTCTACGTCGACGCGATTTCGGTCCACATCGACGGCGGCGGCGCAGCAGCGCTGTTCCTCGACGGATCGTCCGGCGTCTACGAGTGGGATGGCACGGCGCTTACGGCGATCGCTGGTCAGACCGCCCTGTCGCTCGTCTCCTTCGACGACGGCTACGGCGCGCAGCTCTACGCCGGGACCTCGCTGCCCGGGCTGCTGCGCTGGGACGGCCAGGACTGGCGCGGCATGGGCGGCGGTCTCAACGGCAATGTGCGGGCGCTCGCGGTCGAGGCTGGAGCTGGCTTCCCGCTGCCGTTGATCGTTTCTGGAACCTTCACCAAGGCCGGCGGCGCCACGATCCCGTCGCTCGCACGCTGGGCTCCGCAGTGCAATCCTCCGGATCGCACGGCGCCAAAGATCCAGGTCACCTCGCCGGTAGCGTCGTCGGTGACGACCGCGAGCTCGGTGACGGTCGCCGGCAGCGTCGACGAGCAGGCGATCGTCACCATCGACGGCCAGACGACGGCGCTCGACGGTCAGTTGCGGTTCTCCGGAGGACCCATCACGCTGCCCGAGGGGCCGAGCACGTTCCTCATCGTGGCCACCGACGCCGCCGGCAACTCCTCGCGCGCCGACGTGCGCGTCGTCCGCGACACCGTCGCGCCGACTCTGCGCTTCGTCTACCCGGTGCAGGGGCAGACCTTGACGTCGGCGCTGCCGCGGCTCGAGCTGGCGGTCGCCGACGCGGTCGGGATCGATCCGCGCTCGCTGAGCGTCACCGCCAATGGCGCGACGTTGCCGGTTGCGTGCAACGTGGGCGCTGAGGTGCTGCAGTGCAGCCTCGCCGCGGCGCTGCCCAACGGGTCCGTCACCCTCGCCGCGCGCGTGCGCGACCTCGCGGGCAATCTGTCGGCGAACGCGCAGATCACGGTGACCGTGTCGCCGGCGGCCGCGAGCGGCTCGACATCGATCGTCGGCTCGGTCGGTCTCGTTGGAGGCGTCGCGATCGGCGGCGCGCAGGTCTTCGTGCAAGGGCAGCCGGGCGCTCTCGCCGTCTCGGGCGCCGATGGCGCGTTCGCGATCGGCGGCGTGCTGGCGACCAGCGGTCAGCCGCTTACCGTGATCGCCCGCCAGAGCGCCGGCGGCGCGACGCTCGTCGGTTATGTGACCGCTGCGGCACCGGTGCTCGGTGGCACGACGAACGTAGGTCGCATCACCCTACGGCCGGTGTGCTCGGGAAGCTTCGACCAGACCTTCAACGCCGGCTACGGCGTCGACGGCGACTATCCTTGGAAGTTCCCGAACAACAACGACACCGGCTTCGCGCCGCAGGTGCGCGCCCTCGCGGTCTGGGACGACGGCGCCGGCCCGGCGCTCTACGTCGGCGGCACCTTCAAACAGGCGGGCGGCATCCCCGCCAACTTCATCGCCAAGTTCGACGGCGTGCGCTGGAGCGCCCTCGGGTCGGCGGTGCGCGGCGGCGGCATGGACAGCTACGTCCAGGCGCTCGCCGTTTACAACGACGGCAGCGGCTCGGCGCTCTACGCCGGCGGCTACTTCACGACCGTCGACGGCCAGAGCATCGCCGGCATTGCCAAGTGGAACGGCAGCTCGTGGTCGGCCGTCGGCGGCGGCATCGCCGGCACCGGCGTGCTGGCGCTCGCGGTGTGGAACAACGCGCTCCACGCCGGCGGCCAGTTCTGGACCGCGGGTACCGTCGCGGTGCGCAACGTGGCGCGGTGGAACGGCAGCGGGTGGTCGGCGCTCGGCAACGGCCTCGGCACGTCGGGCAACATGGTCTACGCGCTGATCGAGCACAAGCGCCTGTCGGGTTCGGGCACCGCGCTCTGGGCCGCCGGCGACTTCATGGTCTCCGGATCGTCGGTCGCCAAGCGCGTGGCGGCGTGGGACGGCAGCTCGTGGGCGGAGGTCGGCGGTGGCCTGGGCACTGCGACGGACGACTACTCGGGCTTCTTCAACGTCTCCTCGCTCGGGATCTATAAGAGCGACCTCTACGCCGGCGGCTGGTTCCAGGGCGCCGGTGCCGGCGGCAGCGTGCCGGCCACCGGCGTCGCCCGCTGGGACGGCCGCAGGTGGAACGCGGTCGGCAGCATCGCCGTCACGGGCTACTTGCTGCAGGAGCCGATGGGCGTGCAGGCGCTGTCGGCGTTCAACGACGGCGCGGGCGATGCGCTCTACGCCCTCGGGCTTGTCGACCTCGCCGGCTTTACGCCGCGGCGCGACGTGCTGCGCTGGAACGGCAGCGACCTGGTCGGCCAACGGCAACGGTCCGGTCGGCTCGAGCTACGGCGGGACTGCGCTGCGCGTCTGGGACGACCCGACCGACGGCGCGCCGGCGAAGCTATTCGCCGGATCGGGGATGTCCTCTCTCGCCAACAGCGGGCAGGAGGTCAACGGCCTCGCGACCTGGGACGGCGCGGCCTGGAGGCCCGTCGGGGCTGGCCTCGGCCACGAGGCCCACGCGCTCGCGGTTTTTGATGCCGGTTCCGGCGCGGCCCTCTATGCGGGGGGCAACAACGTCAAGCGGATGGGCCGCGTCGCGCCGCCGACCGGCAAGAGCTCATCCTGGACGCAGCTTCCCAAGGTGTTCGCGGGCGCCCTCTACGACGCCGTCAAGGTCCTCACCGTGCTCGACGCTGGCAACGGGCCAGCTCTTCACGCGGCGGGGAAATTCACGACGCCTGGGCCGTGGTCGGCCACTTCGGTCGCGCGGTGGGACGGCGGATCTTGGGTGCCGCTCGGCAAGAGCCTCGACGACAACAGCACGACCATCGAGCCCGTCATTCACGCCTTGACGACGTTCGACGCACCGGCCGGCCGCGTCATCGTCGCAGCCGGCAACATCGACATCGTCGACGATGTCGCCTTCGGCAACATCGCGCAGTGGGACGGCGCCACCTGGCGTCCCGTCGGCACTGGTGTGAACGGCTTCGGAGAAGTATTCGCTCTGGCGCAGCACGACGACGGTCACGGCCGCGCTCTCTTCGCCGGCGGTGACTTCGACTTCATGGGCGGCGAGCCGGCGACGGGCATCGCGCGTTGGAACGGATCGCGATGGTCGACGGTGGGCCGCAACGCGCGCGGAACGTTCCGCTCGCTGGCAGCCTTCGATGATGGCCGCGGTCGCGCGCTATTCGCGACCGGCTCCTTGAGCCTCGACGGCTCGACCGAAGCCGAGAGCGTCCTGCGTTGGGATGGCAGCGCGTGGACGGCGGTTGGCGCGTCGTTCGACGGAAGGGTCGAACGGATCGTGGCGGTGGACGACGGCACGGGTCCGGCCCTCTACGCCGTCGGCGCCTTCGTCAAGGCGGGCACGACCACCGTCAACCGCGTCGCCCGCTGGGACGGCACGGCGTGGGTGACCGCCGGCAGCGACCTCGGCTCGGGGATCGTCTACGACCTGGCCGCCTTCGACGACGGGACTGGTCCCGCCCTCTTCGCCGCCGGCAGGTTCGCCTACGGCACCTTCGGGAAGAAGTCCGACCGTGGATTCCTCGACGCCGCCGGCGAGGTCTACTACCTCGCCAAGCTGCGCCGCCCGCTAGTCTGCAGCGCGCCTGACACCACGCCGCCGACGCTCGCCATCACCTCCCCGGCGCCGGCCGCCATCCTCGACACGCTGACGCCGCAGATCGCGCTGAGCTACGCCGATGCGGGATCGGGTGTCGACACCGCGAGCCTGCTGGTGGCGGCCAACGGCTCGCCGTTGGCCGTCAGCTGCTCGTATGGAATCTCGAGCGCCACCTGCACGCCGAGCTCGCCGCTCGCCGAGGGCCAGGTCGACCTCTCGGCGACGGTGCGCGACGCGGACGGCAACGTCTCCGCCACCGCCGCGGTCACCTTCCGCATCAGCGTCGGCGCGCCGAGCATTGCCATCGCCTCGCCTGCGGACAACGCGGTGCTGACGAGCAACACGCCACGCCTGACCATCAACTACTCGCCCTCGTCGATCCCCTCGACGCTCGACCTGCAGATCTCCTCGCTCACGGCGGTCACCGTCGCCTGCTCGCTCGGCGCCATCCAGGCGCTCTGCGATCCCGAGGAGCCGTTTGCGGACGGTGCCACCACCGTCACGGCGACGATCGAGAACGGCGCCGGCGACCTGTCAACGCCGGCAGTGGTCCACTTCGTCGTCGACACCCTGCCGCCGACGGTGAGCTTCACGGCCCCGGCGACGGGTGCGGCCGTGCGCACGAACCGGCCCCAGCTGCGACTGGCGCTTGCCGACGCCGGCGCCGGCATCGACGACACGAGCCTCGAGCTGCGCGAGGCCGGGGCGCTCGTCGCCACGAGCTGCGCCTTCGACGCCACGGGCGCTACGTGCACGCCCAGCGCGCCGCTCGCCGACGGCGGTCACGTGCTGACCGCGACCGTGCGAGACCGCACCGGCAAGCTCTCGGCCGCGGCGACCGTCTCGTTCACCGTCGACACCAGCGACACCACGCGGCCGACGATCACGGTGACGACGCCCACGCTCACTGACCAGCCCAACGTGAGCGTCGCCGGCAGCGTCAGCGAGGAGGCGACGCTCACCATCAATGGGGCTGTTGCGGCGGTCGCGTCCGACCTCACCTTCAGCTTTGGGCCGGTGTCGCTCGCAGAGGGACCGAACGCGTTCACCTTTGTAGCGACCGACCTTGCCGGCAACGTTGGCACGCGCGATCTCACCATCGTGCGCACGACCGATCCCGACGTCACCCCGCCCGAGCCGGTGCGGCTCGAGCTGGTAACCATCGTCGAGCTCGCTCCCGGCGAGCACCGAATCACCGGCGGCGTGGGCGCAGTCACCTCAGAGGCCGGGCTCCGCGTCGTGGTGACGAACCTAGCGACCGGCACCAGCATCGAGGCGACTCCCGCTGCCGACGGCGGGTTCGAGCTCACGCTGTCGGCTTTCGACGGCGACATCCTGCGCCTCGTCGCGCGCGACGTTGCCGGCAACGAGAGCGCACCCGGCGAGCTCACGGTGAGCGGCACCACTCCGGTGCCGGCGGATCCGGCGGCCGTCGCGCCGCCGCTGGATCCGTCCTCCAGCATCGACGCCTGCGGCCTGGTGAGCTTCTTCTGGACCGGCACGGCGAGAGTGCAGTTCGGGGTGCGGCCTGAGGCGATCGACTGCGGCCGCCTCGCGGTGGTGCGCGGCCGCGTCCTCGACGGTGGCGGAGCGCCGATCGCCGGCGTGCGCATCGGCGCAATCGGCCAGCCTGATCACGGCTTCACGTTCAGCCGCGCCGACGGCGCCTTCGACGTCGCCGTGCGGGCGCAGCAGCGCGTCGTCCTGACTTTCTCGCGTGCCGGCTACTTCGCCGCCCAGCGGACGCTCCCTCTGCTGCCGCAGCAGTTCACGACGATAAACGACCTCGTGCTGGTGGCGCCCGACAGCGCGATCACAGCCGTCGATACCAGCGGTAGCGCTCCCGCGCAGGTCGCGCGCGGCAGCGTGGTCAGCGACGAGTGGGGGAGCCGGCGCACGACGCTGCTCTTCCCCGCGGGCACCACCGGCGCCCTGCGGCTACCGGGCGGCGAATTGCAGCCGCTCGCCATGATGGATCTCCGGGTCACCGAGCTCTCGGTCGGGCCGATGGCGCGAGCCGCGCTGCCGGCGACGCTGCCGCCGGAGCTCGTCCTCTCGCACGCAATGGAGATCTCGGTCGACGCCGCCGAAGCAGCGGGAGCGGAGGTCGAGCTCGGCCGGCCAGTGGCGGTCTATGTCAAGAACCACCTCGACGCGCCAGTGGGTACAGCCGTCGACCTCTACACGCTCGACCGCAAGACGGCCACTTGGGTGCCGCTGCCGCCGGGCCGCATCGTCAAGCTGCTCGCCGCGACAGCGGGTCTCGCCGAGCTCGATGTCGACGGCAGTGGCGCAGCGGCGTCGCCCGAAGCGCTGCAGGCGCTCGGCATCGACGACACGGAACGGGCGCAGCTCGCGGCCCTCTACTCGCCGGGCCAAAGCCTGAGCCGCGTCACCGTCACTCACTTCAGCTTCTACGTCGAAGGGTGGTTCCGCCGCTCGCAGGTCCAGTTGCCGGCGCCGATCGTGACGCCACCCGTGCCCGGCGACGACAGCAAGATCGACCATCCCTCGATCACCGCGTTCGGCGGGACCATCGAGGCCGAGAACCAGATCCTCGGTCAAGACCTCGGGCTTGCCGGCACGCCGTACGTCCTGCACTACAGCAGCGACCGCGTGCCGGGCCGCCGCGCGCCGTACCGTCTCACCGTGCGGCTCACCGGCGCCGGCGTGCCGCCTGCGCTGCTCGCGCTCGTACGCCGCATCGACCTGACCATCGATATTGCGGGCCACCACTACGTGCGCGCGTTCGAGCCGGCGCCCGACCTCTCGCACGAGTTCACCTGGAATCGGCAGGACGGCTACGGCCGCGAGATCCAGGGCGAAGCGCCGTGGGTGGCGCGGCTCAGCTACGTGAGCGCACTCGGGCCCTCCGAGCACGCCCACACCTACACGTACTCCGGGCGGCTCGGCACGCTCGACGCGCAAGGTGCTCAGGGACTTGGCGGCTGGACGGTGAGCGCCAGCCATTTCTTCGACGAGCCCAACGGCACTCTCTACTACGGCGACGGCCGGCGACGCACGTTGCGCTCGCGCGCCAACAATCCCAAGGTGCTCGAGCAGGTAGCGGGCACCGGCCAGGCGGGCACGAGCGGCGACGGCGGATCGGCGCGGCTGGCGAAGCTCGACTTCCCGGTGGGGCTCTCGGTCACACCGGACGGCAGCCTGCTGATCGCCGACCACCACGCCTGTCGGGTGCGGCGCGTGTCGGCGAAGGACGGGAAGATCTCCACCGTGGCCGGCTCGACGTGCGGCGGCGGCAGCGCCGGCGAGGGGGACGGCGGGCCCGCCAACGCGGCGCTTCTCGCCGGCCCGGTCAAGGCGGTCGAGACGATCGACGGCGCCCTCTACATCGCCGACTTCGCGGCGCACCGCATCCGTCGCGTCGGTAAGGACGGCATCATCTCCACCGTTGCCGGCACCGGACAGTCAGGTTGCACCGGTGGTCAGCTCGCGGGACCGCACGACATCGCGCTCGCGAGCGACGGCGGCCTGCTCATCGCCAACCTTGGCGGGTGGGACGGTGGTACGCACGTCTGCGACTCGATTCAGAAGTACGTTCCGAGCGGCGGGCTGCAGACCCTGGTAGGCCGTCAGCTCCCGGGCGCCAGCAGCATCGAGCCGCAGGGCGTGGCCACGACCGCCGACGGATCGATCTACTTCACCCCCGCGCAGGCGGTGGTGAAGCGGCCGCCCGGCGGCGGCGAGGATCCGCAGCACGTGGAGCTGGGTGGTCGCCGGCGTGCCGCGGCTCTACGGCGGCAACGAGACGGTCTTCGCCGGCGACAACAGACCGGCGTCGACGAGCACTCGGTTCTTCCTCCCGACTCACCTGTCGGTTGGACTCGACGGCACCGTCTACGTGATCGACCGGCTGAACCGCCGGATCCGCACCATCTCGTCGGCGGAGCGCGTGGACACCCTGGTGGGCGGCGGCGACCTCCTTCCGGTAGGCGATGGCCTCGCCGCCACGAGAGCCATGCTCGCCGATCCAAGCGGCATCGCCCTTGACGAGGAGCGCGGCGTCCTCTACTTCGCCGACGGCGCCCTGCACCAGGTGTGGAGGGTCCGCCTCGGCGAGCCGATCGCGGGTGCTGTGGAAACCGTGGTGCCCGAGGAGGACGGCAGCCTGCGCTACGTCTTCGACCGGCACGGTCACCACCTGCGAACCGAGGACGCCATAACCGGTCAGGTGCTGCTCACGTTCACCTACGCCAATTTTGCGTTCTCCGGTGGCCGCTTTCGCCACCTCCTGACGCGCATCGAAGACCCCTTCGGCAATGCGACGGTCGTCCACCGCGGAGCGAACGGCGACGCCACTGCCATCGTGGGACCCTACGGCCACACGACGACGCTGCAGATCGATGCGGCCACCGGCTATCTGCAGCAAGCCTCGGGCGGAGGCGCCACGGTCGCAGTGAGCCACGATGCCGACGGTCTGCTGCGATCGCTGACCGATCCACGCTCGGGCACCTACGAGTTCGACTACGACACCGACGGCCGGCTGTCTCACGTCGCCGACCCAGGCGGCGGCAGCCTGGCCCTCACCTACACCAAGCTGGCCGGTGAAGCCGGCTGGAAGGTGCGGCAGCAGACGGCGATGGGGCGAACGAGCCAGATCGAGGTGTTCCTGCCGCCGGAGGACGCCAGCGTGTCGACTCCCGTCGGCGCTGACGACCGCATGCTGCGGGTGTACACCGATGCGGCCGGAGTCGTGACCGAGATGAGGGAGACGCGTGCAGCGCGAGCGAGCGTTCGCGCCGCCGATGGCACCACCTCCGAAGCGGCACTGGCGCCGGACCCGGTGCTTAAGGACTTGGCGCCTTATCCCCAGCTGGGGACGATGACGACCCCCGGCGGGCTGCGCGGTCTTGTGACGGCGAGCCGGCCGCCGAGTAATACCTTGGGCGCCGTGTGGAGCGAGACCGTGAGCGCCAACGGCCGCACTGCCGTGACGACGTTCACCCGGGCGAGCGGTGGCAATCCGGCGAGCGTCACGCAGACGTCGCCGGGCGCTCGCGAGGTCACCGCCATCGTCGATACCTTCGGTCGCTTGACCCAATCTCAGGTACCAGGGATCACGCCTGTCGTGCCGTCGTACGACGGCCGCGGCAGGCTCTCGAGCGTGAGCCAAGGCGGGCGTCAGTCGACGTGGAGCTACGATCCGCAGGGGTTCGTGCAGAGCGTCACCGATCCGCTGCTGCACACGGTGTCGTTCGAACGCGACGCGCGCGGTCGCGTAACCAAGCAGACGCTGCCCGACTTGCGCGAGGTGGGCTTCGGCTACGACGCGAGTGGCAACCTCACGTCGCTCACGCCTCCGAGCCGACCGGCGCACACCTTTGGCTACAACTCCGTCGACCAGCTCGAGTCCGCGACGCCGCCGAGTGTTTTGACAGAGACCGACGCGACGAGCTACGTCTACAACCTCGATCACCAGCTCGAGCTCGTCACCCGTCCCGACGAGCTCACCATCGACCCTGCCTACGACGGCACCACCGGGCGGCTCACCGCGCTGGCGACGCCGACCGGCACGACGAGCTACGTCTACGACCCGGCCAGCGGCCGGCTCGCCAGCATGTCGGCGCCGGCGGGCGGCGGAACCATCAGCTATGGCTACGACGGCCCGGTGCTCACCAGCGTCACCCAGAGCGGACCGGCCGCGGGCTCGGTTGCCTACGCCTACGACCGCGCTGCCGATGGCAGCTCCAACTTCTGGCTCGCCTCACGAACGATCAATGACGACGCGGGGACGAGCGTCAGCTACCAATACGACGCCGACGGGCTGCTCACCGCTGCCGGACCGTTGCAGATCCATCGCGACGGCACCAACGGCGCGCTCACCGGTACGGCCCTGCTGCAAGACCGGCGAAACCCTCGAGCGCAACGCATACGGCGAGGTGACGCGCTTGAGAGCCGGCTGGAGCGAGCCAGGCTGTGCGCCCTTGCCGCCGCCCTTTGCCGGCTGCACCATCGTCCTCGAACAGAACTACGTCCGCGACGCCGCCGGCCGCATCACCGGCAAGACGGAGACGCTGCGTCACCCGTGGGGCACGACGAGTGAGACGCATAGCTACGTCTACATCTCCGACGCGGCCGGGCGCCTGGTGCAGGTCGACCGCGACGGCGCGGTGTGGGAAACGTTCGGCTACGACGGAAACTCAAACCGCACCTGGTGGACGGGGCCCTGGGGCGCCGGCATGGCGACCTACGACGCCCAGGACCGCCTGCTCACCTACGGCGGCAAGACCTACACCTACACCGCCAACGGCGAGCTCGCGACGAAGTCCGACGGCGCGGCGACCGTCCGCTACACCTACGACGTCATGGGCAACCTGCGCCGCGTGCAGCTTCCCGACGGAGTCGTCATCGACTACGTCATCGATGCCGCCAACCGCCGGATAGGCAAGCAAATCAACGGCGCGTTGGTGAAGGGCTTCCTCTACGGCGCCGGCGCCTCACCCGTCGCCGAGCTCGACACCAGCGGCAACGTGGTCTCGACCTTCATCTACGCCACGGGCGGCAATGTGCCCAACGCGATGGTGCGAGGGGGAGCCACCTACCGTATTGTCACCGACCACCTAGGCAGCGTCCGCTGGGTGCTCGACGCCCAGACCGGTGCCGTGGCGCAGCGGATTGACTACGACCCCTTCGGCCGGGTCACCCTCGACACGAACCCGAGCTTCCAGCCCTTTGGCTTCGCCGGCGGGCTTTACGACTACCAAACAGGGCTGGTCCGGTTCGGAGCGAGAGACTACGACGCGGAAACGGGGCGGTGGACGAGCAAGGACCCCATCGGTTTCGCCGGTGGTGACACCAACCTCTACGGCTACGTCGTAGCCGATCCGATCAATGGCATCGATCCCGACGGTTTGCGTATGGCCTACGCGGACCCTGGAGCGTCGTGGTGGGACAAGCTGGGCATCGATCGGGTCGCGATTGCCGACAGCTACTTGGCGTGGGGCGAGGGAAACAAACGGGCGTGGAAGGCGTTCGTGATGGGGAAGACGGGTCTGACCAGTGCCGAGTTCGACGCACTGGCAGAGAACTTCTGGTTCTCCCTCGGCTTTGCGATGCCCGCGGGACGGGCTACCGGTGCCAACTTAAGGCCTTATGGGGGGCGGGGCGGAGGCCATCATGTGCCGGCGAAGAGTGCTTTCACGGGGTCAATCGGTTACGATGTCAATGCTGCTCTTGCAATTCCTAACGCCGAGCTACTTCGGCTGGGCGTCTCCCACAGCGCAGTCACGGGTGCTCAGATGACTGGCTACCGGGCGTTTGCGCAAGCCGGTGGGCCGCTGACGTGGGAGGCCGTGGCAACTATAGAAACGAATGCACTGGTGCGGGGTGGTATGGCACCCGAAATGGCGGGTGCGACGGTGTCACAGGCTATCCAGGCACTACGACAAGCAGGGGTGCCAGGGCCGACGCGGATTCCCTGGGGAGGCTAGTAATGCCAAGCGTCGAAATTGAGGAATTCGCCAGATTGCTGGTGCACCACGTACGAGACGCGGCTGTTCGGAACTGCGATACCTTCTTGAGACCCGATGCTCATTCGCCTGTTGCGAAGAGATGGAGAGCTGCTGCAGTCCGGCCGGAGGATCTGCGGATTGCCATTCCTGACATCATTGATGAAGCGATGTTTTCCGTTCTCCAAGCCATCGACCAGGGACTGCTGCATTTGAAGTTTGTCGGCAGTAACGGGGAGGAGGTTGACCTCACAGAGGAGGGGCTCGGCGAACTATCCGGCTGGTATATGGGCAGCGGTGGATGGCGGGCCATGTTCTCCGCCGAGCGCTTCGTGGACGACTTCGCGGACCTAGCCGAATAGCCCGACATCGAGGAGACGAGTCGCCACGTCGTTTATCAGAGGAGCCCGCCCTGCACACCGACCCGCCCTGATGCTTCGCTGAGCATCAGTGGCGCGTGCGAGGCGGCCCGGCCTCCTCTTCGAGCGTCGGAGCCTTCGACGAGCCCGGCCCAGGCGGCGGCGGGGGTGTCCGTCCCTACGGGCACGGACAGGCCCGCTCCCGGGCAAGGGCCGCGCCCGGCGACCCGGTCACGTCCCCTTGCAGGTCGCTGTTTGATAAGGCGCCTATCGGACCCTGCCCTCGGCCGCCCCCGCCTTGGGCCGCGCGTGCGCGCGGCCTTTACATAACCTGAGGCTATGCAAACCTGGGCCGGGCTCGGAGCCGTGGCCTGCGAGCGGCAGGGGCTTTTCGAGGCGAGCTTCAGCGACGCACAGGCTTTTGCTCTGCTGCGCAGAGTCGAGCTGGCGGTGCTTTTTCTGCTGACGATCGGCAACACCGAGCCGAACTAGCCCTCGCCAGGGCGAGGCTACCGCCGTGCTCGCGGAGTTGTGTCCGTCAAGTTCTGCAAAAGGGTGGTTGGCCCCTAGAGTCACTTCTGGTCATGCCGCGGCGCGAAGTCGGTCCTTCTTGTGCTCCTTGAGCAGGTCCATGTTTAGGTAGCGGATCGCCTCGATCCAGTTCTCGTGCGTTTCGACGGCGAGGGCCCGCACCAGCCGCAGACAGCTGCGTTCGTGGGGAAGATGCGGATGACGTGGGTGCGCCTCTTGAGCTCCTGGTTCAGCCGTTCGAGCAGGTTGGTCGACTGCAGGTGCTTGTGGTGCTGAATGGGGAGGCGGCAGAAGCTGAAGGTCTCTTCGATCGTCTCCTCGACCCAGTTGCACAGCTTCGGGTACTTCGCCTGCCACTTGGCGAGCCACGAGGCGAGATCGGCTCGAGCTTCTTTGAGGTCCCGGCGGTCGTAGAGCCAGCGGAGCTCTTGCAAGCAGTCGTCGTTCTGTCGCCGTGGCAGGTGGTCCAAGGCGTTGCGCAGGAAGTGGACATAGCAGCGTTGCCACGATGCCTCCGGCAGGACCTCTCGGATCGCCGCCTTCAAGCCCGGGTGGTCGTCGGTGACGGCAAACTCCACCCCGGCCAAGCCTCGCTCCCGTAGCCGCAGGAGAAAGTCCCGCCAGCTGGTTGCGCTCTCCCGGTTGGCCATCTCCACTGCCAGCACACAGCGCCGCCCTTCCCAGTTGATCCCTAACGCGATGAGCACCGCCTGGCTGCCAATGATCCCCTCCTGCCGCACGCGCTCGTACCGGGCGTCCAGGATCAGGTAGGGGTACTCCTCCTCCAAACGGCGCTTGGCAAACTGCTCCAGCTGCTCATCCAGACGCTGGTTGATGTCGCTGATCGCCGAGGCGCTGAAGGCATGACCACAGAGCTCCTCGGTGATCGCCTTGACCTTCCGCGTCGACACACCCTGCACGTACATCTCGGCGAGCGCTGCCACCAGCGCCTTCTCGCTTCTCTGGTACCGCTCGAAAAGCTGGGTCGAGAAGCGGCCGTCGCGATCCTGCGGCACTCGCAGCTCCAAAGCTCCCACCCGTGTCACCAGACTCCGCGTGTAGTACCCACTCCGGTACCCCAAACGCGCCGGCGTTCGCTCTCCCTTGCTCGCCTGGACCGTCTCCTCCATCTCCGACTCGAGCACCTCCTGCAGCACCGCTCGCACCACACCACGCAGAAACTCCTCCTCACCACCCACCAGCTCTTTCCAGTTCTGCCTCTCCGGCTTACCCTTGTCTCGGGCCATGGTCTCCTCCTAGCTGTCTCAGGTTTGGTCACCAAAGACTCTAGGGCCGAGACCTTGGCCCTCTTTGCAGAACTATCCGGACGCTACCGCTCGCGGCCGTCAAGGCTGCCCTCCGCCTGGCTGCGCGAGGCTCCGGCACCGGCGCGGCGTGCGCCGCTCCGGTGACCTTGACGGCCGCTGCGCGCTGCGGTGCGAGTGAAGTGCGGGCGAGGGGGACGGAACGGGCTCCGGTTCCAGAGCTCTCCTGGGAGCCCCGCGCAGCGCTATCTGCCGGCGCCGTACTTGGCGACCAGGCCGTCGATGTGCTCGAGCACCGAGCGGCGGGCGTGCGGCGGCAGCTTCTCGACGCGGCGTAGCTCGCGCAGCAGGCGCTGATTGACGGGCGGCTTGCGCACCGTCACCGCGCGGCGGCCGAGCAGCTGGTCGACGGAGAGGCCGAGCGCGGCGGCGAGGCGCTGTCTCGAGGCGATCGGAACGGCGGCGGGGCGAATAGTCGGTGCACTCGACTGGGTGTCCCGCGCAGCAACCCCGCAGAGTGGCGGCGACTTAGGAATCTATGGGATGAGACCGGCAATGGTCGCGTACTGAGCGAAGCCAACCGGCGGGCGATTGCTCGCGGGCGTACTCCCGTCGTTGACGACGAATGGATCAGAGTGTTCCCCGAAGACGCCCGCTACGTGGGTCAGCAAATTCGTGTGCGCCACATTCAAGGCTCTCCGTTCACGGTGCCGCTTCCTGAGGGCCGGCACCTGATGCGCATATGCCCGGCGGGTTCCGATACAGTCCTGGCGGGCCTGGATGAAAGCCGACTATTGGTGCAACGAATGACGTCCACAGTGTCCCCTGATCATCCGCGGCAGAGGCTCCTCTTCTTTGTGACCGATGAAGTCGATGAAACACTTCGTAATGCGATCGTCTCTTTGTTGATCGCTTGGCGATATCCAGGACGTGGTTACTAGGCGCGCCTGAATTCGTGAGTGCTAGCGAAGATCCTAGAGACCTCGACCCTGGAGATGTGCCGGTCGACACGACTGGTGGATACTTAGAGATTTACACGGCTCTTCCGCCGTGGGCTCTTCCGCGAGAGATCGATCTGAGGCATTACCAAGAAGTCTCGACGCTTGTCGGTGCGTTGCAGCAATTTTCCAGCCAGCGCGGCTTGACGTTCGAGCTTGAACTCGATGGCAACTTCGTTGGCGCTGTGAAGCAGGGGCAGCTAGATCACACTTTGTCCGAAGGGTTACTTGGCGAGTGGCGCCGAGGACTCGGCATCGCGTAAGTGCCGGTCGCTGCCCGTGGCTTGCGAGCGCCCGGCTTAAGACAGGGTCGGTGGGGTCGTCTACAAGCACCTGGATAGGCTCGCTCCTGAGCACCGACCGCCTGGGTCGAGAGGTGCGAGGCCTTGATAGGCTGCCAGCAGCGAGCGAGGGAAGCTGGGTCCTCCAGCGAGCCGTCCCGAGAAGGGCATCCCCGGACCCGCTGGCAGAAATAAATGCCGACCGGGGCCCTCATCGCAGCCAGTGGCATTCTGCCAATGTTCACAGGCAAGGCAAGGTCCGTCACTAGCGCAACGGTCTTCCCGGTAGGATCTCCGCCATGTCGCCGCGGTGCGTCGAGTGGTGTTTCCTGGGCTCAGTCCCCTACGACGCCGCGGTGCGCCTGCAGAACGCGGTGCGCTGCGGCGTGCGTGATAGCACAGGCCTTGAGCGGCTGCTATTGCTTGAGCATCCGCCAGTGTACACGTTGGGGCGAAATGCCGGCGATGGCGAGATCACTGCCGATGCCGGGTGGCTGGCTTCGCGTGGAATCGCTGTGTACGAGTCCGACCGCGGCGGACAGGCCACGTACCACGGGCCGGGGCAGCTGGTCGGTTATCCGATCCTCAACCTGTCGCCCGACCGGCGTGACGTGCGGCGCTACGTTGCGGATTTGTGCGAGGTGCTAGTGCGCACGCTCGGCGAGTTTGGCGTGGAGGCGGCGCCACGGCCGTCGCCGCACGTCGGGGTGTGGGTGGGGGAGGAGAAGATCGCTTCGCTGGGCGTGCATTTGTCGCGCTGGATCACCACTCACGGTTTCGCGCTCAATGTGACGACTGACGTCGGCGCGTTCGCGGGCATCGTGCCGTGCGGGCTGCCCGGGCTCTCGCTCACCTCGATCGCGCGGCTGACGGGGCGTGAGTGGGGCGTCGAGGCGATGGCGCGGCGGCTGGTGCCGCACTTCGCGGACGTGTTCGGCCGCGAGCTGGTGGAAGCGGCGCTGCCCGCGGACCTGTGGCCGGCAGGCGAAGCCAAGGCGCCTGCGTACAGTGAACGCGCCTGCGGCGACGGCGGACACGACTGCGACGGCGGTTGGCACGACTGCAGCTGTTCCCGCTCTCGCCGACGCCGCACGGGAGTGAGTCGTGCCCTGGACGCTGATCGAGCACACGGCCGACGTGGGGCTCGACGTGCGGGCGCCGACGCTCGACTCCCTCTTCATCGACGCCGCTGCAGGGCTCTTCGACGTCATCACTGACGTTTCCCGCATCGAAGCGCGCGACGAGTGCGCCCTCGAGGTGAGCGCCGAAGCGCCCGACTTGCTGCTCGTCGCCTGGCTCGAGGAGCTGCTCTACCGCTTCGACACCGCCGGCGAGCTGTTCGCTCGCGGCGAAGCGCGCGTCGCCGGCGATGGCGGCGACGGTCACGCGTGGTCGCTGCGCGCGCACATGCGCGGCGAGCGCTTCGATCCCGCGCGCCATCCGCTCAAGGTGCAGGTCAAGGCGATCACCTACCACGCCCTCGAGCTGGCACGCGACGAGCACGGTTGGCGCGCGCGCGTGATCTTCGACCTGTAGGCGCGACACCGATGAAGTTGCAACGCATCGACGAGAGCCGCTGGCGCATCCCGCGCGAGGGGAAGATGCGGGTCGAGGGGATCGTCTACGCGAGCGACGCGATGATGGCGGAGCTGCGCGGCGACCCCTGCCTGCAGCAGGTCGCCAACGTCGCGCACTTGCCCGGCATCCTGCGCGCCTCGCTGGCGATGCCGGACATCCACTGGGGGTACGGCTTCCCGATCGGCGGCGTGGCGGCGACCGACGCCGAGGAGGGCGTCATCTCGCCCGGCGGCGTCGGCTACGACATCAACTGCGGCGTGCGCCTCTTGCGCACCGGCATCATGCGCGACGACCTCGACCAGGACGCGCTGCGCGAGGTGGTCAAGCAGCTCTACCGCAGCATCCCCACCGGCGTCGGCGAAGGGCGGCGCGACCTGCGGCTCTCGGGCGACGATCTCTCCGGCGTGCTGCGCGACGGCGCCGCGTGGGCCGTCGACCGCGGCATGGGCTTCAAGCGCGACCTCGCCGTGCTCGAGGAGGGCGGCAGCCTGCCGCAGGCGGAGGCGCAGCAGGTCTCGCCGCGCGCCCGCGAGCGCGGCAGCGCGCAGCTCGGCACGCTCGGCTCGGGCAACCACTTCGCCGAGGTGCAGAAGGTGGCCGAGGTCTACGACGAGAAGGCGGCGCGCGCCTACGGGCTCCGCCGCGGGCAGGTGACGGTGATGATCCACAGCGGCTCGCGCGGGCTGGGTCACCAGGTGTGCACCGACCACCTGAAGGGCATGCTCGCGGCCGCCGAGCGCCACGGCATCGAGCTGCCCGACCGCCAGCTCGCCTGCGCGCCGCTCGCCTCGCCGGAGGGGAAGCGCTACCTGGCGGCGATGGCGGCGGCCGCGAACTTCGCCTTCGCCAACCGTCAGGTGATGACGCACTTCGTGCGCGAGAGCTTCGCCAAGGCGACCGGCACGCCGGTGGAGCGGCTCGAGGTCGAGGTCGTCTACGACGTCTGCCACAACATCGCGAAGATGGAGACGTTCGAGGTCGACGGCCGGCGCCAGCGCGCCTGCGTGCACAGGAAGGGCGCGACGCGCGCCTACCCGCCGGGGCACGCCGACGTGCCGCACGCGTATCGCGAGGTGGGGCAGCCGGTGCTCATCCCCGGCGACATGGGGCGCTATTCGTACGTGCTCGCGGGCACGCAGAAGGCCTACGAGCAGACCTTCGGCAGCAGCTGCCACGGCGCCGGCAGGCGGCTCTCGCGCGGCGAGGCGAAGCGGCAGGCGCGCGGCCGGCGGATCGTCGACGAGCTCGCGGAGAAGGGCATCGTCGTGATGGCCGCCGGCATGGCCACTGTCGCCGAGGAGATGCCGGAGGCGTACAAGGACGTCGCCGACGTCGTCGACGTGGTGGTGACGGCCGGCATCGCGCGCAAGGTGGCGCGGCTCGAGCCGATCGGCGTCATCAAGGGCTAGTCGCCGGCCGCTCGACTTCGGCAGGGACGTTCGCGCTCGCTGCGCCACGTGTCTGCTCGAGACGCCCCGTGATGGGAAACCGGCAGGCATGTCCGTCTAATGAGACAGGCTCGATCACGTCGGGCGTCCTTGCTTGGCTCATGCGGGCAGGCAGGTATCGCTTCGCGCCGATCGTGCGGCGTTTGAAAAATGCGCTGGTCAACTCACCGCCCCCTCAGCCCCGTTTGGCCTGCATGGCTGCGGCGCGCTTTGTGGCTGCTTGCGCTCGTAGCCTCGAGCCCAGCGGCCGCGGCGGATTGCGTCGCCCCGGAATGGCCGGGCCCGGCGAGCGTTGCGGAATGGGCGGCAAACACGGCCGCCGTGACCTCGTCGCACGCCGGCGAGGCCGGCCTTGGCTTCGTCATCGGATCATCGCCGCTGCAGATTTGGCTCGCCGTACCGGCCCACGTCCTGTATGGCGATACCGAGCCTCCACGCGTCAGCGCTGTCGTCCCGGGCATCACGGTCCGCCTGTACAAGGCACCGGGTCCTTCACCGCTCTGCGACGATCGGCCTCCTACTCCCGCTGCAGACAGTGTCGGCGACTTGTCTTTCGTGTGTGTTCAGCGCACGAGCCTGCTCCCGATGTTCAACGACTATCTGCTGGGCGAAGCCTTCCAGGACGAGGAGGTCCGTCTGCTCGGCGTGGCCGGCGAGCCGGGGCGGCCATCGCCGTTCACCGGCGTCATCGAGAGGATCCGGCACGAGGACCTGGGTAGTACCGGTGCCGACGTCCTGACCAGCAACCTGCAGGGAGAGCAGGGGCAGTCCGGTGCGCTCGCTTACAGCCGGCGTGGCGTCATCGGCATGTACATCGGCGCCAGCGACGGCGGAGGTTCGCGCGTGCTCTCCGCCGCGGCGATTCGTGATGCGGCGAGAGATGCCGGCGTCCCCTTCGTTCTCAATGAGAACGAGTTTTACGACTGCCGGCGCTCGCGCCCGGTCTGCGCCACCATGGCGTCGCATTCCTTACGTGCCTCGCTCGAGCTGCGCAACGTCTTCACCGACCAACGCGCAACGCTCGGCCCCGGCGAATGCGGGCCGGTGTTCGAGGGTAGGTACGCCGTGCAATCGGGCGCCCGCCATATCGCCTGTGAGCCGCGCTTGCTGCGGGTTCCTGCCGGTAAGGAATCGCTCCGCTTCAATGTGACTTGCGAGCTGGACCTCAGCACCAAGCGCTGGCAGTCCAGCCTCGGCTCACTCTCCTGCATGGGCCGCGGCAGCGGGCAGTACGACTGTTTTGGTTTCCAGGATTCGGGTTTGGGCGTCTTCTATGGCGTCGCGAGCGTGCGCGCAGCCCGAGTGCGCCTTCTGGGTGCCTTCACGAGCCCTGACGGCTCGCGGACCGGCGCGGAGGCCGAGCTCGATCTCGACGACACAGGGCAGCTGCGAGGCCGTCTCCTCCCCAAGGGCGGGACCGCTACGGAAATCACGTTGAAGCAGGAGAGCTGACCATGCGATTTTCGATGCTGTTCCTGATCTCGTTGCTGCTGCAGGCAAAGTGCGCCGTGGCCCAGCAGGACTGGGTGCAGCGGGACCTCCGCGGGCTGGAATTGGCACCGGCGCCGGCGGGGCAGCCCGCGCCTTGCGCTCGCCTGTGGCTCGAGGAACGGACTTGGACCCTTCAACCCGGCAATCAGACGATGATCGGCGTGTACGGGAATCTCATCCGCACACATCCGCTGGCGACCAGCGTCGAGGAATGCCGCTTCTCCTCCAAGCCGACAAAGCCGATGGTGTTCGCCATGCGTTCGTGGAACGTCGCCAGCACGGCGAAGCAAGGCTCGGCCTGGGAAATGCGCGCCAGCCCGATCGGGGCGACCGGCGACCAACTCGACACCAATCTCGAGTCGTTTACTACGAAGCTTTGGCTTTCGACCGACCGCCTCATCGACTCCGCGACCACCGCGGAGGCGTCTGAGCGGCTGGAGTTCCGCCGTCCCGGGCCGCCTCCCGCCGACCTGAACGCCGCGGCGACCGAGATTCTCGAGAGTCTCTACTCGGGGGGTTGTGCGCGGACCATGGCGGGAGCGCTCGACGCCGAGCTTCCGGCGCAGCAAAGCGCGGAGATGGTGGCGGCGATCTGCGACCTGCGCCGGCGGATGGTCGCACTCGGCGGGCCGCTGGTATCGATTGCCATCGGCGACGTCACCGTCATCGATCGTGCCGCTGCCGCGGTCGTGCGCAGCAGGAATGCCCAGGGCTGGAGCAACGAAACCTATTACTTGGTCGAGTTCATGACCAACCTGGAGAAACAACAGGTGCCGGCGGATGCGCTGTTCACCAAGGAGGGTGGCCGTTGGCACCTCGTGCGGCTCTGGTTCTGATCGCGCTCACCCTCTTGTCGGTCCGAACGGAGGCGTCCGAATGTCCGTTGACGGTGCGGGCTCCGGTGGATCCGAAACTAGGTTACGGCCCCCGTCAGGGTGGAACGTATTGCGATGGCCAGTTGCGAGAGGACCATGGCGGGCACCTCCGGGTCATCGCCATGACGGTGGGAGCAGCCCCGGCGGGACGCCAGCCGTTCTCGCTGGATGTCACTCGCGCACCGGCGCTCGGCGCATCGACCGAGATCACGATCCAGGGTCTGCCGCTTCAACCGGCAATCAATTACCGCTTCGACGCGAGCCTGAAGGCGGACCGCTTGCCGCTGACCGTAGGTGACGAGTCCGCACTATGGCGGTTGGAGAAGCCCCTGACGCCGGCCGAGGTGGGCTGGTCCGCGTGGTCTCAGGCGCCCGGTTCCGAAAAGATCTACTGGCCGCTCATCCTCTCGCGCAGCGCGGGTCCCTCGGAAGTGAGCATCACGCTGCGGTCATCGATCCGTGTCTCCTCGCTGGACGTCACCATCCGTGAGGCAGGCAAGGTCGTGGAGCAGAAGGTGAAGTTGTCAGCCGTCGCGGCGCCCGGAGCTCCGCTTCCCTACCGACTTCCCGCGGGACCGGCAGGGTTGGTGACTCTCGATGTGACGGCAATTGCGTTCAATGGTTTCTCGCAGCAATCGACGTCGTTTCTCCTCTGGAGGCCGGCCCCGTGAAGCTGCGCTGGCCGTGGCGGCGGCACGTCGCCATCGTGCGCCGCAAGGCCGCGCTGCAGCGCGAGCTGCAGGCGCTGCTTGGCGACTCCGCCGCCACGCCCGAGCAGATCAAACGGGTGACCGCATTGCACGAGGAAGTGGCCAAGTTCCTCGCCAGCCAACGCCGCCGCCGATCGCTGCGCTGGCTGCTCGGCCTCGCGGCGGGCTGTGTCGCAGCCGCGGCCGCGCTTTCGTTGATCAGAGTTCGCGACCCGCGATTCGTGCTCAACGCATCGGCAACGTCGTTCGTTTATGGAGTGGGGCGCGAGGACGAGCGGCTGGCCGATTCGCTGCCGGTAACGACCGTTTCGTTTCAGGGCGAGAGCTACTGCACTGAAAAAGCTGCGAATCTCAGCTGCGCACCGGCGCGGTCGCTGGAGCTCCGGTCCCTCGTCGGCTTCGCCGGCAGCGAGGTTCGCTGGCGCAAGCGCCGCGATTGCCAAGAGCTCGCCTTCCTCTCGGGAGGCGGATTGCTCCAAATCGGCATCGACGATACGCCGGCCCCCAAATTCGTCCGCCTCGGAGAGCTTGATGAGATTCGCTTCTGTGGCGCCCCGAGTGCGACCCTGGTCATTCGGCAGCCCCGCTACTTCGTCGTCGGTGACGTCACTGCCGATCCGATCGGGGAACGAATCCTCTTGCCCGCCGCGCGCACGGGAACCGTTCTCTTGGCGGACGCCGATATGACGCGCAGTCTGCGGAGCACGGAGGTCGTTCGTCTTGCGGGATTGCAGGAGACGGTCGCCTCGGTCCAGATCGCCGACACGATGGACATCGCCGCGACGGGACGAGGGGGCCGGATCGAAGTCCTGCGCTCGACATCCAAGGAGGACATCGGTCCTACCTGGCTCGACTCTCTGCAAGGTTCACCAAAGTTGAAGGCATGGCTGGGCATCCTCGTCGGCACATGGACCGGCCTCGCCTTGTTGCGCAATCGTCTCGAAGACCTGGTCACATGACAATGGAGGCGTGACCGATGAGAAGAATTGCATCATTGCTTTGTCTGCTGCTCCCTCTTCTGCTTTCCGTTTCGCTACAGGCCAAGGAGTACCCTCACTACTGCTGCACCAAGGCGGGAGTGCTCGGGCCGTACCCCAACGATTCCATCCCCGAAGGCGGCGCGTGCTACGGCACTGACTCTCGCGGCCGGCGGCACGAGGGCAAGGCGTGCTACGGCGCCAGCGCCGAGGACGACGAGTCGGAAGAGGGTAGCGAGTACCCCCACTACTGCTGCACGAAGGCGGGAGTGCTCGGGCCGTACCCCAACGATTCCATCCGCGAAGGCGGCGCGTGCTATGGCACCGACGCGCGCGGTAAGCAACATCAGGGCAAGGCGTGTTTCGGCGACGACGAAGAAAGTGGGGACGACTCGGCTGAAGAGGACGACTACCCGCACTACTGTTGTACGGCCGCCGGAGCTCTCGGTCCTTACCCCAACGACTCCTTGCCGGAAGGCGGCGCCTGCTACGGCACCGACTCTCGGGGCAAGCGGCACGAGGGCAAGGCGTGTTATGGAAACGATGACGCGGATGATGACGATCGGCGGTGAGGAGCACGCCCTCGCGTCGCGCTGACGGCATCGGCCTTTCGTAGAGCCAGTCCTACCGCTGTCGGGATGGGTGGTCGCGCCGGTGCACCCCGGCAGCGGTAGGGTCCATGGTTCCACGCCGGAGGCGCGGGCCCGGCACGATCGCCTGAGCCGCACTGCTACACCCCGTGTTAGCGTTTTCCGGTGTGCGCGCGTCGTGCTGCTTCGTGGGTTGCCGCTCTCGTCGTCGCCGCCTGCGCGGTGCCGTCGGCCGCAGGTCTTTCGCATCCAGCCGCTGCGGCCGGTGGAGGAGCTGCGGCGCGAGGCGCTCGCCGCCGAGCCGCCGGTGGAGACGGGCAAGCGGGCGCCGGATCTCGTCGAGCTGGTGACGCTCGATCCCACGATCGAGCTCGACGTCCGCTACGCCACGCGCGACAACTTCCTCTCGACGCCGGTCTACACGCAGGCGCGCGCCTTCCTGCAGCGGCCCGCCGCTGAGGCGCTCGTCGCCGCCAACGCGGAGCTGCGGGGGCAGGGCTGGGGGCTGCTCGTCCACGACGCCTACCGGCCGTGGTACGTCACCAAGATCTTTTGGGACGCCACGCCCGACGACAAGAAGAGCTTCGTCGCCGACCCCACGAAGGGGTCGAAACACAACCGCGGCTGCGCCGTCGACCTGACGCTCTACGAGCTGAAGAGCGGCGAGTCGGCGGTGATGCCGAGCCTCTACGACGAGTTCGGCGAGCGCGCCGCGGCCGACTACGCGGGTGGCACAGCCGAGCAGCGCCAGCGGCGCGACCTGCTGCGGGCGGCGATGGAGGCGCACGGCTTCACCGTCAACCCCACGGAGTGGTGGCATTTCGACTACCGCGACTGGGAGCAGTACCCGATCCTCAACGTGCCGTTCGAGCAGCTCGGTCCGCCGCCGCAGTGACCACCGAGCTGCCGCCGGTCGTCCTCGGTTTGAATGCGGTGATCCTCGCCGTCACCGAGGAGGTGCCGCGGGTGCTCACCGTGCAGCGCGCCGGCCACGCTCTCGCGGCGCCGGAGGAGCTGGCGCCGGCCGCGAAGGGCGACGGGCGCGACCTGCCCGACGCGCTGCCGTTCGGCCCGCTCGATCCGGAGCGCCACATGACTCTCGACAAGGGGTTGCGCGCCTGGGTGGCGCAGCAGACGGGGCTGCAGCTCGGTTACGTCGAGCAGCTCTACACCTTCGGCGACCGCTTCCGCGACCCTCGCGAGCGCGAAGGCGGGCCGCGCGTCGTCTCCGCCGGCTATCTCGCATTGATGGAGGAGCAGGAGGTGGCCGGCGCCGGCGGGGCGCGCTGGCAGGACGCCTACGGCTACTTGCCGTGGGAGGACTGGCGCGAGGGGAAGCCGCCGGCGCTCGAGAAGTCGGTGCTGCCGGCGCTCGCCGTCTGGGCGCGCGAGGGCGGCCGGCAGGCGCGGCTGCGTCGCGAGCGCGTCGACCTCACGTTCGGCGTGAACGCGCCGTGGGACCCGTACCGCGTGCTCGAGCGCTACGAGCTGCTCTACGAGGCGGGCCTCGTGCGCGAGAGCTGGGTCGACCGCGACGAGACGCCGCCGGCGCGTTCGCCCGGCACGTCGCCGCGGCGGGGGAGCACGACCGAAGCGGTGCTGCTCGGGCGGCCGATGGCGCTCGACCATCGGCGCATCCTCGCCACCGCGCTCGGGCGTGTGCGCGGCAAGCTCAAGTACCGGCCGGTGGTGTTCGAGCTGCTGCCGCCCGCGTTCACGCTGTCGCGGCTGCAGCGCACCGTCGAGGCGCTCGCCGGCGTGCGGCTCCACAAGCAGAACTTCCGTCGGCTGGTGGAGCACGGCGGCCTCGTCGAGGGCACCGGCAAGCGCGAGCGGTCGACCGGCGGCCGCCCGGCGGAGCTCTTCCGCTTCCGCCGCGAGGTGTTGCGCGAGCGGCCGACGCCGGGAGTAGGGCTGCCGGGAGCGCTGCGCGGCTGATTGGGGGCGCGAGGCCGCACGGCGTCGGCCTTCGGTTTCGGTGGCGCTAACACCACGGCCGATGGAATCAACGGTCTTGACAGCGCGTTATGCTCACTGAAAGCATAACGGCGCCGGCGCGAGCCGGTCCTTTCTTAGGCCGAGGATATACTCATAATGAGCATAATCGCCCTGGACCGCGCCCCGACGACGCTTCCGTTCCCGCAGCCGCCGATGCGGCCCGTGCCGCTTTCGCCGCCTCCCGCGCTGCCGCCGGCCTCGCCCGAGCTGCTCGCCAGCCTCGAGCCGGTCTACGACCGCATGCGCCGCGTCGTGCCGCCGGCGGAGTGGGCGCTTCACGCGCCTTATGTCGCCGCCATCGCGGAATGGAAGCGGCGCCGTAACGCCGTCGTGCTGGCCCACAACTACCAGACGCCGGAGATCTTCCACGGCATCGCCGACATCACCGGCGACTCGCTGGCGCTGGCGCAGCAAGGCGCCAAGACCGACGCCGACGTCATCGTGCTGTGCGGCGTCCACTTCATGGCCGAGACGGCGAAGGTGTTGTCGCCCGAGAAGACGGTGCTCATCCCCGACATGCGCGCCGGCTGCTCGCTGGCCGAGTCGATCACCGGCGCCGACGTGCGGCTGCTCAAGGAGCGTTATCCGGGCGTGCCGGTCGTCACTTACGTCAACACCTCGGCCGAAGTGAAAGCCGAGTCGGACGTCTGCTGCACGTCGGCGAACGCGGTCGAGGTCGTCGAATCGCTGGGCGTCGAGCGCGTGATCTTCCTGCCCGACGAGTACCTCGGGAAGTACGTCGCCTCGCAGACGTCCGTGCAGCTCATCCTCTGGAAGGGCCATTGCGAGGTGCACGAGCGCTTCACCGGCGCGGAGCTGCGCCGCTACCGCGAAGGCGACCCGACGCTGCACGTCCTCGCTCACCCCGAGTGCCCGCCGGACGTGCTCGCCGAGGCCGACTACGTGGGCTCGACCGCCGGCATGATCCGCCACCTCGGCGAGGTCGGACGCCGCCGCGTCGTGATGGTCACCGAGTGCTCGATGAGCGACAACGTCGCCGACGCTCACCCGCAAGTCGAGTTCGTGCGGCCGTGCAACCTCTGCCCGCACATGAAGCGGATCACCCTCGCCAAGGTGCTGCGCGCGCTGCAGACGATGGAGCACGAGGTGGTGGTGGACCCGGCGGTGGCCGACCGCGCCCGTTCGGCGGTGGAGCGGATGCTCGCTGTCGGCCGCGGGGGGCGCGGTTGATGCGCGGCCCGCGCCGAATCGACCGCTGTGGCAAGAACCCGCCGCTGCCGGAGCGTGCCGTCGATACCGGCGCGGCCGACGCGATCGTCGTCGGCGCCGGAGTGGCGGGCCTCGCCGCCGCGCTGGCGATGTGCGCGCCGGACGGCGGCCGCCAGCCGCGGGTGATCGTCGTCTCCAAGCGGCGGCTCGGCGAAGGCGGCGCCAGCAACTGGGCGCAGGGCGGCGTGGCGGCGGCGATGGCCGCCGACGACTCGCCCTGGCGCCACGCCGCCGACACGGTGGCCGTCGCCGGCGGCATCGCCGACCGCGCCGCTGTCGACCTGCTCACCGGCCGCGGGCCGCGCCGCCTGCTCGAGCTGCTGGCGCGCGGCGCCCGCTTCGACCGCGACGTCGACGGCGAGCTGGCGCTCGGCCGCGAGGCGGCGCACTCGGCGTCACGCATCCTCCACGCCGGCGGCGACGCCACCGGCGCCGAGATGGTGCGCGCGCTGACCGCGGCGGTGCTCGCGGCGCCGTGGATCGAGGTGCTCGAGGAGACGCTGGCGGAAGAGCTGCTGGTCGAGGACGGTCGGGTCGTGGGCGTGCTCGTGCGCTCGCTCGCCGGCGACGGCGGTCTCCGCGCGATCGGCGCCGGCGCCGTTGTCCTCGCGACCGGCGGCATCGGCCAGGCGTGGCGCTACACCACGAATCCGCTCGAGGCGACCGGCGACGGCCTGGCGATGGCGGCGCGCGCCGGCGCGCGGCTCGCCGACCTCGAGTTCATGCAGTTCCATCCCACCGCGCTCGGCGGCCCGCGCGACCCGCTGCCGCTGCTCACCGAGGCGCTGCGTGGCGAGGGCGCGGTGCTGCTCGACGGCAACGGCCGGCGCTTCATGGTGGGTGAGCACCCGCTCGCCGAGCTGGCGCCGCGCGACGTCGTGGCGCGCGCGATCTTCCGCCGCCGCCAACGGGGCGAGCCGGTGTTCCTCGACGCCCGCGACGCCGTCGGCGAGCGCTTCCCGCAGCGATTCCCCACCGTCTTCGCGCGCTGTCGCGAGCAGGGCTTCGACCCGCGCGTCGACGTGCTGCCGGTGACGCCCGCCGCCCACTACCACATGGGCGGCGTCGCCACCGACCTGCGCGGTCGCGCCTGGCTGGGACGGCGCGGTCTCGACGCCGGGCTGTGGGCGTGCGGCGAGGTGGCCTCCACGGGCGCTCACGGCGCTAACCGCTTGGCGAGCAACTCGCTGCTCGAGGCGCTCGTCTTCGGCGCCGAGGTCGGTGAGGACGTGGTGCGGGCGGGCGTCGCGCGGCCAGACGACCGGCGGGTGCGGCGCGCCGCAGCCGCGGTCGTCGGCGGCGTAGCGGCTCTGCGCGCGACCTCTCCGGCGCCGATCGACACGCGCGGCAGCGGCGGCGGCGCAGTCGATCCCGCGACCGTCGATTCGATACTGCGCGCCCGCGTGCGCGAGCTGATGTGGGACCACGTCGGCGTCGAGCGCGACGGCGACAGTCTCGTGCACGCGCTCGCCGAGCTCGACGCGCTCGCCGACGAGCCTGCGGCTGCTCATGGCGAGCTGCGCAACTTGGTGACCGTCGGCCGTCTCGTTACGGCCGCCGCTCTCATCCGCGAGGAGAGCCGCGGCGCGCACTGGCGCCGCGACGTGCCGCACGCCGAGCCCGCCGCGGCGCACCGCACGCTGGCAACGGCCGACCAGCTGCTCGCCACCGCAGCCGCCGCGCGCACCGGCGAGCTGGCGCTGGCGGCGCGCGCGTGAGCTCGAGCGACGCCGCCATGCCCGACTCGCAGCCGCTGCCCCTTCATCCGCTGCAGTACGAGCCCCTCCTGCGCCGCGCGCTGGAGGAGGACCTCGGCCTCGCCGGCGACCTGACGACGAACGCCATCGTGCCGGCCGGGGAGCGGCTCGCCGCCCGCATCGTCGCCCGTCGCCAAGGCTGCGTCGCCGGCCTCGAGGTGGCGGCGCACGTCTTCACCCTCGTCGATCCGGAGGTCCGCTGCGATCCGCGCGTCGCAGATGGTGCCACCGTCGCCGCCGGCGCGCTGCTCGCCGACCTTTCCGGCCCGGCGCGCGCCGTCCTCACCGGCGAGCGCGTGGCGCTCAATCTGCTCGGCCGCCTCTCCGGCATCGCCACCTCGACCCGCGGCATCGTCGACGCGATCGCCGGCACCCGCGCCCGCGTCGTCTGCACGCGCAAGACGACGCCCGGCCTGCGCGCGCTCGAGAAGTACGCCGTGCGCTGCGGCGGCGGCAGCAACCACCGCTTCGGCCTCGACGACGCGGTGCTGATCAAGGACAACCACCTCGCCATCGCCGGCAGCATCGCCGAAGCGGTGCGCCGCGCGCGCGCCGCCGTCGGCCACCTGGTCAAGGTCGAGGTGGAGGTCGACGACCTCGACCAGCTCGCCGAGGTGCTCACCTGTCCCGTCGACGCGGTGCTGATCGACAACTTCGCGCCGCCCGAGCTGCGCCGCGCCGTCGAGCTGGTCGCCGGCCGCGTGATCACCGAAGCGTCCGGCGGCATCACGCCCGACAGCGCGCGCGCCATCGCCGAGACCGGCGTCGACCTTCTCTCCGTCGGCTGGATCACGCACAGCGCCCCGTCGCTCGACGTCGCGCTCGACGTCTGATCCACCGGCACGCGCGCGCCGCGCGCCAAGAGAGCGTTGATTCGACGTCAGCGCTCGATCTCTGACACGTCCCGCCACGCGTCAGCTTCGCCCGACGCGCCGGGTCAGAAAGCCCCGCGCCATCGCGAATATGATGCCGGTGCCCGCGAGGACGCTCACCGGTGCAGACCGGCCACCCACCGAAGTCTCACGAGAGCCGCGCGGTGCTCGCGCGGACGGGTCCGCGTACCTCACGGTGACGCTCGTCCCCGGCTCGCGGCTCGGCCCCTACGAGATCGTCTCGCTGCTCGGCACCGGCGGCATGGGCGAGGTGTGGCGGGCGCGCGACGGCCGCCTCGGCCGCGAGGTGGCGGTCAAGGTGTTGCCGGCGCACTTCGCCGACGACCCCAAGGCGCTGGCGCGCTTCGAGCGCGAGGCGCGGGCGGTCGCCTCGCTGTCGCACCCCAACGTCCTTGCCCTCCACGACTACGGCCGCGAGGACGGGCATACCGACTACCCGGGCACGATCGTCTACACCGTCACCGAGCTGCTCGAGGGAGAGACGCTGCGCGAGCGGCTGCGGCAGGGACCGGTGCCGCCGCGCAAGGCGGCCGAGTGGGGAGCGCAGATCGCGCGCGGCCTGGCGGCGGCGCACGAGAAGGGGATCGTGCATCGCGACCTCAAGCCCGAGAACCTCTTCATCACCCGCGACGGCCGCGTCACCGTGCTCGACTTCGGCGTGGCGCTCTACGAAGCGCCGATGCCGGCCGACGACACCGGGGCCGACACCTACCACCTGCGCACCGAGGCGGGCCGCGTCCTCGGCACCATGGGCTACATGGCGCCCGAGCAGCTGTGCGGCGAGACGGTGGACGCGCGCGCCGACCTCTTCGCGCTCGGCTGCGTGCTCTACGAGATGCTCAGCGGCGAGCGGCCGTTCCACCGCGGCTCGCTGGCGGAGACGGTGGTGGCGGTGCTGCGCGAGGAGCCGCAGGGGCTCGAGCTCTCCAGCTCGAGCAGCGGCCGCCGCCTGCCGCCGGCGTTCGCGCGGCTGGTGCGCCACTGCCTCGAGAAGGCGCCCGAGGAGCGCTTCCAGAGCGCGCGCGACCTCGCCTTCGACCTCGAGCTGCTGGCGACCGAGGGGAGCGGCACCGGGCCGACGGCGATCGTCGCGCCGCCGCCGCCGCGCCGCGCCAAGCCGGTGGCGCGGGGGGCGATCGCTGCGGCGCTCGGCCTCGGCCTGCTGCTCGGCGGGCTCGGCGGCGCCTGGGTCGCCGCGCGCCGGCAGCAACCGCCGACTCGGCTGCGCGTGCTGACGCATTCGGGAAACGATTCGTGGCCGACGGCCTCGCCCGACGGCAAGCTGGTGGCCTTCACCTCCGACCGCGGCGACGGCCAGTCGCGCGTCTGGCTGCGGCAGATGCGGAGCGGCGACGAGGTGGCGGTGACCGAGGGCGTCGACGCCGTGCCGCGCTTCTCGCCCGACGGCACGTCGCTGCTCTTCGTGCGCCGGCGCGAACAGGGGAGCGACCTCTTCCGCGTCGCCGCGGTCGGCGGCGAGGCGAAGCGGCTGGTGCCCGACGCCGTGGCGGGCGACTGGTCGCCGGACGGCCGCCGCATCGCCTTCATCCGCAGCCTGTCGCGCTCGCAGTGGCTGGTCGGCATCGCGGCGAGCGACGGCGGCGAGGAGCGGCTCGTCTCGGGCGAGAAAGCGCTGCCGCTGGCGCAGCTGCGCTGGTCGCCGGACGGCCGCTGGCTCGCGGTGCTGCAGCGCACCTCGCTCGCCGGAGCGGCCGACAGCGTGCTTGCTCCTCGACGTGCGCGAGGTCGGTCAGAAGGGCGGCGAGCAAAGCCCGGAGCGGCAAGTCCGAGAGAAGACAGTGCGGCTGCCGGACGCCGGCGCCATCTCGGCGCTCGGCTGGACCGGCCGGGACACGCTACTGCTGGCGGTGCCCGAGGGCGCCGGCGCGCGCACGCCGAGCAGCCGCCTCATCGCCTACGACGTGACGCGCGAGCGGCCGCGCACGCTGCTCTGGGTGCCGTACGTGGTGCCGAGCCTCGACGTGCTGGCGGCGGGCAGCGTGGTGTTCACGGCCGTCGTGCCGCGCCAGAACCTGCGCGAGCTGCGGTTCGGCGGCGGTGCGGGCGACGCCGCGGGCGCCAACGTCGGCGTCGAAGCGGGGCACTGGCTGTCGCGCGGCACCAGCGTCGACCGCCAGCCGGTCTACGCGCCGGGCGGCGAGCGGGTGGTGTTCAGCTCCAGCCGCGGCGGCAACCTCGACCTCTGGTCGATGTCGATCGCCGACCGCTCGGTGCACCGCCTCACCGACGACCCGGCCGAGGACTGGGACCCCGCCTTCACGCCCGACGGCGGCCAGCTGCTGTGGAGCTCGAACCGCGGCGGCCACTTCGAGGTGTGGATGGCCGAGGCCGACGGCCGCGCAGCGCGCCAGCTCAGCCGCGACGGCGGCGACGCCGAGAACCCGACGGCGACGGCCGACGGCTGGGTGCTCTACAGCTCGGGCACGCCGGGCAAGCGCGGCATCTGGCGGATGCGGCGCGACGGCAGCGACGCGCGCCTGCTGGTGTCCGGCGTCACCAACCATCCCGAGGTGTCGCCGGACGGCATGTACGTCGTCTACCACTCGCCGGTGGGGGAGAACGAGGAGGTTCGCGTCGCCCGCGTCGCCGACGGCAGCGCGGTCGACTTCCGCGTCGCCATCCCGTTCCGCAACCTGCCGGTGTCGTTCGGCCTCTCGGCACTGCCGGTGGCGCCGGGCCGGGCGCGCTGGCGGCCGGACGGCAAGGCGATCGTCTACGTCGGGCTGCTGCCGGACGGCCGCTTCGCGGTCTTCGAGCAGCCCTTCGAGCCGGGCCGCGACACCAGCGGCGAGCGGCGGGTAGTGGCGCTGTCGGAAGGCGAGCTCATCACCGAGTCGCTGGGCCTGTCGCCGGATGGGCAGCGGCTGCTGGTGGCCTTCATCGAGCGCACGCCCAATTTGGTGGTGGCGGAAGGCGTGCCTGGGCTGGTCGGGCGCGCGCGGCACAACGACTGAGGCACCTGCCCGGCGGTCGCGCAACTCGGCCGCCTAGCGCTCGTGTTGTTCATCGTTGCGAGATCCGTGCGTATGGGTTGCGCGGATGAGTCGAGCACATCGGGCGCTCGCGGCAATCCTTGGCTTCGCGCTGGCTGGCAGTGTTGCCACGGCGGCGCCGCTCCGTCTTCGTGAGCTGAGCCTCGAGCTGCCGGCGGCGCCGGCGGCCGTCGTCTCGACCGACCTCGACGGCGACGGCGTGCGCGACCTGGCGGTGCTCGTCGTCTACACGCGGTGGGAGCAGACGATGGTCACCGAGACGCTCGGAGCTCGACCCGGTGCAGGGCTTCGTCGAGGTGATGACGGTGGTGCCGGCGCTGCTCGACCATCGCGAGCTGTGGCTCTACCGCGGCGACGGTCGCGGCGGCTTCGCGCGCAGCGGCGAGCCGCTGGCGGTGCCGACGACGGTGCACTCGCTGGCGGCAGGGCGCGACGGGCGGCGGTTGTTCGCCCTCACCGACGACGGCGTCGACGAGGTGCGCTGGGACAGCGCGGCAGGCCGGCTGGCGTTCGTCGAGCGGCTGCGGCAGCGGACGTTGCTCGCCGGCTCGGGCGTCTTCGTGCCCGACCTCGTGCCGTTTGCCGAGGTCACCGGCGATGCGCAGCCCGACCTGCTGCTGCCGACGCACGATGCGCTCCTGATCTACGCCGGCGAGGGCGATGCGTTCGCCGGCGAGCCGGTGGCGCGCGTGCCGCTGCCGGCGGCGGAGATCGAAGGGCCCGGCCTCGAGCTGCGCTACCCGCTGCCCGAGGCGCGCGACGTCGACGGCGATCGGCGCGTCGACCTGGTGTGGCGCGATCCGCGCGAGGGCTGGCAGCGTCCCTGGGTGGCGCGCGGGCTCGGCGGCGGCCGCTTCGGCGATCCCGTCGCGCCGCTGCCCGAGCCGCCGGCCGACGAAACGGAAGGCCAAACGCAGACGATGTTCTTCGGCGACCTCGACGGCGACGGCCGCGCCGAGGTGGTCGCGCAGCAGACGCGGCAGCTGCCCGAGGACGCCGGCATGCGCGCCGAGATCCGCGACGCCGAATCGCCGCGCAGCACGCTGCGAGTGTTCCCGACCGGCGGCGAGCTGCGGCCAGCCGGTGCGGCGACGCAGACGTTCGAGGTGCGCGGCCACGCCTTCGACGCGGACAACGCGGACTTCAAGCTCCCCGGCGGCTTCCAGGACCTCGACGGCGACCGGCGCCTGGACCTCGTCACCGTCGAGCTCCACATCTCCGTCACCCGTCTCCTCGGCGGGCTGACCATTGGACGGGTGACGCTGCCGATGGACTTCCTCGTCTGGTGCCAGACGGCGGCGGGCGCCTTTCAGCCCGTCGCCGGCCTCGACCTCTCGGGCAGCTTCCGCGTCGACCTCGCCTCGATGACGCTACGCAACCTGCCGTCCTTCTCCGGCGACTTCGACGGCGACGGCCGCGCCGACTTCGTGCAGCTCGGGCGCGGCAAGCAAGTCACCGTGCACACCGGCCGCCCCGGCTGCGCCTTCCCGCGCTCGCCCGACCTCACCATCAAGCTGCGCGAGGAGCCGCAACACCTCGGCCTCATCCGCGTGCGCGACCTCGACGGCGACGGTCGCTCGGACCTCATGGTGGTGGAGCCGGGCAAGGCGCCGGAGCCGGGCGTGACGCCGCCCGCGCGTCTCGATCTCTACCTGAGCGGAGGCAGCGGTTGATCCGCCGCCGCGCCGTTGCGCTCGCGCTGCTCGGCGCCGTTGCCCGCGGGCCGTTCGGCGTGGCGGCATGGGCGGCCGCCGCGGGACCGGCCGCGGCGCTGCAGCGCTCCGACCTCCGGTTCGCCGGCAAGCTGCTGAACGGATCGGCGGGCGGCGGTCGCACCGTACTGCTCGTCGGTGGCGACGAGAAGGAGAAGGCGCCGCGCCGCCTCGTCGAGCTGCGGCTCGCCGCCGACGGCGCCAAGCTGGTGACGCTCGCCGCCGATCTCCCACCGACGGTAGACGAAGTTGTCGCGGCACCGGGTGACGGTCCCGTGCTGCTGCGCGACCACGGCCGAATCCTGGCGATCGACGCCACACGATCAGGCGCGCGGCGCGAGATCGCCGGCGCTGCGGGAATGCTGCTCGGCGCCGCCGACCGCGGTGAGATCGCGCCGGCGCCGCCGTGGCTCGCCATCGGCCGCGCCGGCGAGGTGCGACGCATCCTGCTCGACGGCGACACGCCGCGCACCGGCGAGCCGCAAGGCCTGCCAGTGACTGCGACGCTCGAACGCTGGGGCCTCCACCTGGTGAGCCCAACGGCGCGCTTCGCAGGACCGTGGCTCGCCGTCGGTCCCCTCCAGGAAGGCACCCTGCTGCGCACCGTCGTCCTGGGCGCGGACGGCGAGCGCCGCGAGCACACCTCCGCGCTCCCCGAGCCCGAACGCGTCGCCGACTCTTCCGTGGTGACGCTCGACGGCCGCCCAACCCTCGTCGTCGGCACCTTCCGTGGCCTAGGCGTCATGAGCCGCAAACGCCTCCGCGTCTTCGCCCTCGCCGGCGAGCCCGGCGCGCCACCCCGCAAGCCGCTCCTCGCCCGCGAGCTCTCCGCCCGCGCCTGGCAAGACATCGCCGTCCGCGCCGGCGACTTCGACGCCGACGGCAAAGACGACCTCGCCATCGCCGCCGCCGAAGGCCTAGGCGGCGGCGAAGCCACAGTGACGATCTTCCGCGGCATGGGCAACGGCCGCCTACGCTCCGAGCCCGTAGAGACGAACGTCGAGGTAGGCGAAGCGTCTTGGCGCTACGCCGACATCAACGGCGACCGCCGCCCCGACCTGATCACCCTCGACGCCGGCAAGCTACAAGTCTTCACCGCCAGCGCGACGGGAGTGCCAGCGAAGAAGCCATCGCTAGCGGCGAAGGTCGAAGGCACCGAGCCGTCGGCGCGCCGCATGACCGAAGTCACCATCAGCACCAGCGGCACCTCCGCGCGCCAAACCACGGCGCCCGCACCGACACCGACACCGCGACCCAGCGCCGCTGCCTCACCGACGCCGGCGCCGAGCCCGACCCCCACACCCGAGCAGGCGCGCCCCGACTGGCAACTCATCGACCTAGACGCCGACGGCAGAGCCGAGCTCGTCTGGTGGGCGCAGCAGCCAGACGGCGACACCAAGATGATCGTTCTCCGCTTCTAGGCGCACACGCTGCTGACGAGCGGGGCCGAGGGCCGCCGCGGCGGGACCTCTCGGAGGGCGCTGCGCAGATCTCGAGATGCAGCGGCGTGCCGGCGCCCGGAGAGCGGAGGCGCGCGCCAATCCTGGAGCAACCACGTAGCGCGCGCCGGTCCCGCTGTGGCGGCCCTCGGCCCCGCTCCCTCACGATCGCAACGCCCACGCTCCCTCTCTGGGCGGAAACTCCGAGGCAGCTTGTCCGTCTAAACAGACGAGCGCGCGGTGGAGGTGCTGGTTATCATCGGCCGCGACCGCAGCAGTCTCGAGCCGTAACCGTGAACGCCGGCGATCGCCTAGGCCCGTTCGAGATCCTCTCTCCGCTGGGCGCCGGCGGCATGGGAGAGGTCTGGCGTGCGCGCGACTCCCGCCTCGGCCGCGAAGTCGCCATCAAAGTCCTGCCGCCACGCCTCGCCGAAGACGCCGAAGCCCTCGCCCGCTTCGAGCGCGAAGCCCGCTCCGTCGCCGCCCTCTCCCACCCCAACATCCTCGCCCTCCACGACTTCGCCCGCCAAGACGGCGATCCCGACTCCGATTCCCCCAGCGGCATCGTCTACGCCGTCACCGAGCTCCTCGAAGGCGAATCCCTCGGCCAGCGCCTCGAGGCCGGCCCCCTCCCGCCCCGCAAAGTGCGCGAGTGGGGCGCCCAGGCAGCGCGCGCCCTCGGCGCCGCCCACGACCGCGGCATCGTCCACCGCGACGTCAAGCCCGACAACCTCTTCCTCACCAAGAGCGGCGTCGTCAAGCTCCTCGACTTCGGCCTCGCCCGCCGCGACCTCACCGAGGCCCAGCCCGGCTCGCCGGAGACATGGAAGTCCCAAGCGGGCATGGTCTTCGGCACCGTCGGCTACATCTCGCCCGAGATGATCCGCGGCGACGCCGTCGACGGGCGCTCCGACATCTTCTCGCTCGGCTGCGTCCTCTACGAGATGCTCACCGGCGAGCGCTCCTTCCACCGCGAGACGGCGGTCGAGACGCTCACCGCCATCCTCGTCGAGGAGCCGCCGTCGCTCGAGCAGATCTCGACCGGCGCGACCCCGGAGCTGGCGCGCATCATCCGCCACTGCCTCGAGAAGCGACCGGAAGAGCGCTTCCAGAGCGCGCACGACCTCGCCTTCGCGCTCGCCGGCCGTGAAGGCGCGACGAGGTCGAGCGACGCCACCGACATCCTGGCAGCGCCACGGCCGCTGGTGCCGCCACGGCCGCGCTGGCGCTTGGTCGCCGCCGGCGCCGCCGTGCTCGCCGCGGCGATGCTGCTCGCCGGGCGCTTCACCGCGCCGTCGCCGCCGGCGCCGAAGCTGCGGCCGCTCTCCTACTCGGGACGCGATTGGGGCCCGGCCGTGTCGCCCGACGGCCGCACCCTCGCCTTCGTGTCGCGGCGCGACGGCGTGCCGCGCATCTGGCGTCGCGAGCTGGCGACCGGCGAGGAGGCGGCGCTCACCAGCGGCCCCGACGACGCGCCGCGCTTCTCGCCCGACGGCGCCACCGTCCTCTTCGCGCGCCACGAGGGCGGCACGACGTCGCTCTTCCGCGTCCCCGAGCTCGGCGGCGAGCCGCGGCGGGTGATCCCCGGCGCCACCGAAGGCGACTGGTCGCCCGACGGCAAACGCGTCTGCTTCGTGCGGCAGGGCGGCGGCGGCGCGTGGATGGTCGGCGTCGCCGGCGCCGACGGCAGCGGCGAGCGCATCGTCGCGGCGCCGCGCGACGGCCGCTCGCTCGCCACGCCACGCTGGTCGCCGAAGGGCGACACCATCGCGGTGGTGGCGAGCGGCGCCCTCGCCAGCGTCGCCGACGAGCTGCGTCTCGTCGAGGCCGACGGGAAGAGGAGCCGCGTGCTGCCGGTGCCGGCGCCGGGCGGTTCGATCTCGGCGCCGGCCTGGCTGCGCGGCGGCAAGTCGCTGCTCTACGCGCAGTCCGAGCAGGTGACGCTCTACACGCCGGCGAGCCGGCTCGTCGTGCAAGGCGCCAGCGGCGGCAAGCCGCGCGTGCTGCTCTCCTTCCCGCAGATCGTGCGCACGGTCGACGTGCTCGCCTCGGGCAGCGCCGTCATCGATCTGGTGACGCGACGGGCCCACCTGCGTGAGCTACCACTGGCGTCGCCGGGCGCGGCGCCCACCGGCATGGGCGAAGGACGCTGGCTCACCGAGGGCGACACCCAGGACCGCCAGCCGGCCTACTCGCCCGACGGCACGCGGGTGGTGTTCTCGTCGAGCCGCAGCGGCAACCTCGACATCTGGGCGGTCGATCGCACGGGCGGCGCCGTGCGCCGGCTCACCGACCATCCCGGCGACGACTGGGACCCCGGCTTCAGCGCCGACGGCAAGCGGCTGCTGTGGAGCTCGAACCGTTCGGGGCACTTCGAGGTCTGGACCGCCGACGCCGACGGCCGTGCCGCGCGCCAGCTGTCGCGCGACGGCTTCGACGCCGAGAGCCCGACAGCGACGCCCGACGGCTGGGTCACCTACGTCTCGCAGCACCCGAAGAAGCGCGGTCTCTGGAAGATGCGCCTCGACGGCAGCGCCGCGCAGTGGCTGGTGCGCGACCCGGTGGTGAGCCACCCCGAGGTGTCGCCCGACGGCCGCTTCGTCGCCTACCACACGCAGGCCGCGGGCGGCCGCGTCGGCCTGCGCGTCGTGCGGCTCGCCGACGGCACGCCGGTGGGCGGCACGCTGAGCGTGCGCGACAGCGCCATCGCCAAGGGCACGGTGCTGGTGCTCAACCCGGCGTCGATCGGCCGCCTGCGTTGGGCGCGCGACGGGCGCGGGCTGTTGGTGGTGACCGTCGATCGCGAGAACAGGACGGGTGTGAGTCTGGTGCCGGTGGGTGAGGGTCTCGATCCGCGAGCGCCGCTGCGCGCCGTCGCCGGTTTCACCGCCGAGTTGCAGCCGGAATCCCTGGGCGTCTCACCCGACGGCGCGTCGCTGACGCTGTCGGTGCCGGCCTTCGCGATGACGCTGCTCGGCGTCGACGGTTTGGCGGCGGTCGAGTCGGGGCGCCCCTGAGGGGAGGAGCTCCGTCGTGACGCAGTGGCGGGCTTGTTCCGCAGCGTCAGCACGGCGAGGAAGTCGCCAAAACTAAGATAGGCGGCCATGCACGCCGTCGTCGCTTCCTTCGCGTTCGTTCTGCTCGTCACCGCCGCGCCTTCGTCCGCGGCGACCGCGGCGTCGCCGGCGCCCGCGCCTTCGACGACCGCATCACCGTCGCCGACGACAGCGCCGGCGCTGCCTGCCGATCCGGCGGCACGCGTCAACGCGCTCGCCGACGCTTACGTGAAGGCGTTCTTCGAGCACTTCCCGGACCGCGCCACGGTCGAGGGCCGTGCCGACGCCGACCACGAGAGGCTGCCCGACAGCTCCCTAGCTGGCCTCGCCGCCTGGCGCGACGACGAGGATGCCCTGCTCGACGAGCTCGGCTCCGTCGATCGCGCGAAGCTCAGCGGCCAGTCGCTGGTGACCCACGACTTCCTGCGCGAGCTCCTCGAGGCCTCGGTCGGCGCTCGCGCATGCGAGACCGAGCTGTGGAACGTGAGCCCGACGTGGACGGGATGGCAGGCGAACCTCACCTTCCTCGCCTCGGTGCAGCCGGTGGGCACGCCGGCGCTGCGGCAAGCGGCGCTGGCGCGCTTCGGCCAGCTGCCGCGCTACCTCGACGGCGAGACGGCGCGGCTGCGCGAGGGGCTGCGGCGTGGCTTCAGCGCACCGAAGGGGAACGTGCAGCGTGTCGTCGAGCAGATGGACGCCCTGCTCGCCGGCCCGGTGACGCAGTCGCCGTTCTACGACCCGGGCAAGCGCGACGGCGACGACAACTTCGAGGCGGCGCTGGGCGAGATCGTCGACGAGCAGGTGCGTCCCGCCATCCGTCGCCATCGCGACTTCCTCGTCGCCGAGTACCTGCCGAAGGCGCGCGAGGCGATCGCCGTCGCCGCCAACCCGCAGGGGCGCGACTGCTACCGCACCGCGGTGCGCTTCCACACCTCGATCCGCATGGAGCCGGAGGAGATCCATCGTCTCGGCCTGCGGCAGATGGACAAGGTCACCGCCGAGATGAAGGAGATCGGCAACCGCGACTTCGGCACCGGCGATCCGGCGGCGCTGCTCGCCAAGGTCAAGCAGCCGCCCTGGACCTTCACCTCCCGCCAGCAGCTGATCGCCTACGCCATGGCGGCGGTCGAGCGCGCCCGTTCGGCGATGTCGCGCGCGTTCACGAGCGTCCCCAAAGCGAAGGTCGTCGTCGTGCCGTACCCGGCCTTCCGCGAGCGCTCGGCGCCCGGCGGCGAGTACCAAGCGGCGTCCGACGACGGCAGCCGGCCGGGCACCTACTACATAAACGCCTACGAAGCCGAGACGCAGAGCCTTGCCGGAATCGAGGCGACGGCCTTCCACGAGACCTACCCCGGCCACCACCTGCAGGGCGCGGTGGCGAAGGAGGTCGCCGGCACCCACCCGATCCAGCGCTACTTCGGAAGCTCGGGCTACAGCGAGGGCTGGGCGCTCTATAGCGAGCGGCTGGCCGACGAGCTCGGGCTCTACTCGGACAACGTGGCGCGGCTCGGCCTGCTCTCCAACGAGGCGCTGCGCGCGGCACGGCTGGTCGTCGACTCGGGGATGCACGCTCTCGGCTGGACGCGGCAGCAGGCGATCGACTACCTGCTCGCGCACACGACGCAGACGCCCGAGCGCGCCGCCGCCGAGGTCGACCGCTATATCGCCGTGCCGGCGCAGGCGACGGCGTACATGATCGGCAACCTCGAGATCCGCCGCCTGCGCGAGAGCGCCGAGAAGCAGCTCGGCGCGCGTTTCGCGCTGCCGGCGTTCCACGACCAGGTGCTGAGCGACGGCGCCGTCACCCTGGGCATGCTGCGCACGAAGATCGAAGGTTGGGTGGAGAGGGAGCGCGCCAGGAAGCCGTAGGGTGCGCTCTGCGCGCCATCTCGATTCCTCAGCGCGAAGAGGCGGGTGCGCAGAGCGCACCTACAAAGGCTCGCGTAGCGGCGGCGTCAGCGCGCCGCGCTCGCCCAACCGCGCCACCCTGGGCCGCGCACCACGCGACCGGAGAATGCTCCGGTGTGCTCGCCGTCGCGCAGCGCCTGCACGCCGTTGACGAAGACGTGGCGCACGCCGGTGGCGAGCTGGTGCGGCCGCTCATAGCTCGCGTGATCGATCACCGTCGCCGGATCGAACACCACGACGTCGGCGAAGTAGCCGGGCGTCAGCCGCCCGCGGTCGCGCAGCCTCAGGTTCTCGGCCGGGAGCGAGCTCAGGCGGCGGATCGCCTCGGCGAGCGGCACCAGCCCCTCCTCGCGCACGTAGTGGCCGAGCAGCCGGGCGAAGGTGCCGTAGGCGCGCGGATGCGGGTTCGAGCGCAGGAAGACGCCCTCGGGCGCCGGCGCCCCTTCGTCGGAGCCGAAGCTCACCCAGGGCAGCGCCACCTGCCGCCGTACGTTCGCTTCGTCGATGATGAAATAGATGGCGCCGATGCCGCTGTCGTCCTCGAGCACGAGGTCGATGGCCGTCGCCTCCGGCGTCGTGCCGCGCATCGCCGCGACGGCCGCCAGCGTCTTGCCGGTGAGCGGCTTCAACGCCTCGCTCTTCAAGCCGGCGAGCAGCACGTTTTCGGCCCCGCCCGCAGCGAGCAACAGGTTCTCCCACTCGTCGCTGGGCGTGCGCATCTCGCGCTCGACGCGCGCGCGAGTGGCCGGGTCGCGCAGCCGTTGCTTCCACGCCTCGAAGCCGCCTTCCTGCGCCCACGGCGGCATCGAGGCGCCGAGGCTGGTGGCGCCCGCCGTGTAGGTGTACATGTTGGCGGTGATGCGCAAGCCGTCCGCGCGCGCCGCTTCGATCCTCGCGATCGCGGCGTCGAGCTTGCCCCAGTTCTCGCGGCCCGCCGCCTTGAGGTGGTAGATCTCGGCCGGCAGCTTGGCCTCGCGCGCGATGCGCAGCGTCTCGTCGATCGCTTCGAGGAATCGGTTGCCCTCGCTGCGCATGTGGGTGATGTACATGCCGCCGTCCTCGCCGGCGGCGGAGCAGAGGGCGATGAGCTCGTCGGTCTTGGCGTAGAACGCCGGCGGGTAGATGAGCGACGAGCCGACGCCGAGGGCGCCTTCGTCCATGGCCTGTCGCACCAGCGTCACCATGCGCGCGAGCTCGGCGTCGCTCGGCGCGCGGTCGGCGTAGCCGAGCTCGTGGATGCGCACCGTGGTGGCGCCCACGAAGGAGGCGACGTTGGGCGAGACGCCGCGCCGCTCGAGGGTCTCGAGGTATTCGCCGAGCGTCGTCCAGGTGATGGGGTAGCGGACGTCGGCCTGCTGGTCGGCCCCCTCCTTCTTCATCGCCGCGTTGAGCGGCCCCATCGACCACCCTTCGCCGAACACCTCCAGCGTGACGCCCTGGCGCAGGTCGCTCAGCGCGCGGCCGTCGACGAGCAGCGACTCGGTCGCCCAGGAGAGCATGTTGACGAAGCCTGGCGCGACGGCGAGGCCGTGGACGTCGATCGTGCGCGCGGCGCGGGCGCCGGCGAGGTCGCCGACGGCGGCGATGCGGTCGCCGCGCAGCCCCACGTCGGCGACGCGCGGCGGGCCGCCGCTGCCGTCGTAGACGGTGCCGCCGCGCAGCACGACGTCGAAGCCGGCGGCGGGGCTCGCCGGCGCGGGCGGGCGTTGCCCGGCGCACGCGGTGGCGAGCAGCAGCGCGGGGAGGAGACGGCGCAACCAGATGCGAGACATGGCGAGGAGGGAGCCTAACAGCGTGCGGCGCGGGCAGCTCGCGCGCGGCGAACGCCTCACAGCCGGCCGCGCGGCGATGGTCTATTCTTTTCCCTGCATGAAGCGCGTCTACGTGGCGAAGACACTCGTCGACGCCCAGTTCGTCAAGACGTTCCTCGAGTCGGAGGGGATCGCCGCCAACGTACGCGGCGAGCACTTGTTCGCGCTCTGGGGGTCGGTCCGAACGACCGCCGAGACGCTGCCTTCGGTATGGATCGAGGAGGACGAGGACCTCGAGGAGGCGCAGCGGCTCCTCGTCCAGATCGAGGCGCGGGCGCGGCTGCGTCCGGTCGAAGCCGAGGCGCCCGAGGACGGCGTTGCCGGCGAGGAGTGGGAGGCAGGCGAGGAGCAGATCGGGTAGCCGGCCGGACGTATCATCTCGCGCCATGCCCACGGCCTCGCTCTCGCTCGGGCGCCGGGAAGACCCGCCGCCTCGCCCATGGCCTCGCTTCGCTCGAACGTCGGGCTCTCGCCCGACGCCGGCGCTCCGCGCCGCCACGGGTCCCTCGCTACGCGGCACCGCGGGTCCCTAGTGAGCGAAGGCAGCGAGGCGGGCCAGGTCGGCGCGTGGCAGGTCTGGGTCGACACCGGCGGCACGTTCACCGATTGTCTGGCGCGCGCGCCGGAAGGCGACATCCGACGCGTCAAGGTGCTGTCGAGCGCGGCGCTGCGCGCGACCGTCACGGCGCGGCGCGGCGAGCGGCTCTTGGCGCTGGCAGGCGTCGACGAGCTGCGGCCGGGCAGGCTCGATGGCTGGACACTCTCGGCGCTCGCCGGCGAGGCGAGAGTGCCGGTACGCGCGTGGGATGGCGGCGAGGTCGAGCTCGACGACGACGCGCCGGCGGCGCTGAACGTGGGCGCCGTGTGCGAGCTGACGAGCCCCGAAGAGGCGCCGGTGCTCGCTTGCCGGCTGGTGACCGGCACGCCGCCCGACCTGCCGCTGCCGCCGCTGCAGCTGCGGCTCGCCACGACGCTCGGCACCAACGCGCTGCTCGAGCGGCGCGGTGCGCGGACGGCGTTGTTCCTCACCCGCGGCTTCGCCGACTTGCTGGTGATCGGGACGCAGCAGCGGCCGGATCTGTTCGCCCTCGAGGTGAAGAAACCGGCGCCGCTCTACGCCGGGGCGTTCGAGGTCGTCGAGCGGCAGAGCGCGACGGGCGAGGTGCTCGTCGAGCTCGACGAGGCGGCGCTCGCGGCCGCGGCGGAGCGCGCGCGTGCCCAGGACGCCACGTCGGCGGCGGTGGCGCTCCTGCACAGCTTCCGCTTTCCGGCGACGGAAGCACGTGTCGCCGTGTTGCTGCGCGACCGCGGCTTCGCGCACGTCTCGGCGTCGGCTGAGTTGGCGCCGGCCCAGGGCTACCTCGCACGCGCCGAGACGGCGCTCGTCGACGCCTACCTCGCGCCGATCCTCGCGCGCTACCTGTCGCGGATCGCGACGTCGCTCCGCGGCGAAACTGCGCGTCGCTCACTGCTCGTGATGACGAGTGCGGGAGGTCTCGTCGCGGCCGACCGCTTCCGCCCGCACGAAGGCTTGCTCTCCGGCCCGGCCGCCGGCGTCGTCGGCGCCGGCGAGGCGGCGCGGCGGAGCGGGCTCGCGCACGTGCTCGGCTTCGACATGGGCGGCACCAGCACCGACGTGGCGCGGTGGGACGGTGCGCTGCCGTGGGTGTTCGAGCACCGGGTCGGCGACGCGCGGCTGCTGGCGCCGGCGGTGGCGGTGGAGACGGTGGCGGCCGGCGGCGGCTCGATCTGCTCGTTCGACGGACGCCTGCGCGTCGGCCCCGAAAGCGGCGGCGCGCGGCCGGGGCCAGCGTGCTACGGCGCCGGCGGACCGCTCTGCTTGACCGACGTCAACCTCCTGCTCGGCCGCATCGACCCGGCGCGCTTCGAGATCCCACTCGACGTCGCCGCCGCCGAGCGCGCCTGCGCCGCGCTCGAGGCGCGGCTCGCCGAGGCCGGCGAGGCCGTACCGCGCGAGCGGCTGCTCGCCGGCCTGCTGCGCATCGCCGACGAGCGGATGGCGGAGGCGATCCGCGAGATCTCGGTGCGGCAGGGGTACGACCCGGGCGGCTACGCGCTGCTCGCCTTCGGTGGCGCCGGCGGGCAGCACGCCTGTGCGGTGGCGGAGCTGCTCGACATCGTCACCGTTGCGGTGCCGCCCGACGCCGGGCTGCTGTCGGCGCTCGGCCTCGGCGTGGCGCGGCTCGAGCGTGTCGCGTCGCGTCAGCTGTTGCGGCGCCTGGATGACGTGGATGCCGAGCTGCCGGCGCTGTTCGCCGAGCTGGCGGGGGAGGCGACGGCGCAAGTCGTCGCGCAAGGCGCGCGCGCGGATGAAGTGGCGGTCGAGCGCCGTCTCGCCGAGCTGCGCTTCGTCGGCCAGGAGAGCACGCTCGAGGTCGGCTGGGAGGGCGGCGCGTCGCTCGCCGACTACTTCGCGGTGCGTTATCGCGAGCTGTTCGGCTACCTGCCTGAGGCGCGACCCATCGAGGTGGTGGCGCTCCGCACCGCGGCGGCAGCGCGACCGCGGCTTGATCCGATACCGCTCGCGCCGCCACGTCGTCAGACGCCCACGCCGGCGGCGAAGCGCCGCGTCTGGCTCGGCGGCCGCTGGCGGCGCGTCGGCGTCTACGACCGCGAGGCGTTGCCGCCGGGAACGGCGCTCGACGGGCCGGCGCTCGTCCTCGAGCGGCACAGTGCGACGCTCGTCGCGCCTGGCTGGCGGCTCGAGGTCGACGGCGCCGCCGCGCTCGTGCTGCGCCGCGCCGACCGCGCGAGGAGCGACGCGTGAAGGCGATCGAGCTCGAGCTCTTCACCCATCGCTTCGCGGCGCTCGCGCGCGGCATGGGCGAGCGGCTGCGGCGCACCGCCGTGTCGACGAACGTCAAAGAGCGCCTCGACTTCTCCTGCGCGCTCCTCGACCCGCAAGGCCGGCTGGTGGTCAACGCGCCGCACATCCCCGTACACCTTGGCGCCCTCGGCCTCTGCGTGCGCGCCGTGGCGAAGGCGCTACCGCTCGGGCCGGGCGACGTGGCGGTCACCAACCACCCGGCGTTCGGCGGCTCGCACCTGCCCGACGTCACCGTCATCACGCCGGTGTACGAGGACCGCCTCCTCGGCTGGGTCGCCAGCCGCGCCCATCACGCGGAGCTCGGCGGCACGCGCCCCGGTTCGATGCCGCCCGACGCGCGCACGCTGGCGGAGGAGGGCGTCGTCATCGCGCCGCGTCACCTCGTGCGCGCCGGTGTGCCCTGTTGGGACGAGATGACGGCACTGCTCTCGGCGCCGCCGTGGCCGAGCCGCGCCGTGGTCGAGAACCTCGCGGACCTCGCCGCCGCGGTGGCCGCCAACCATCACGGCGCCGAGACGCTGCGCCGGCTGGTCGACGAGCACGGCGCGCCGCGCGTGGCGCAAGCGATGCGGGCGTTGCGCGCCCGCGCCGAGGCGCAACTGCGCGCCGCCCTCGCCCGTCTCGGCGACGGCCGCGCCGAGGCCGAGCAGCGGCTCGACGACGGCGCCCTGCTGCGCGTCGCCGTCGCGGTGCGCGGCGAGCGCGTGCGTGTCGACTTCACCGGCTCGGCACCGGTGCATCCCGGCAACCTCAACGCCACGCCCGCCGTCGTGCGCGCCGTCGTCCTCTACGTGCTGCGGCTGCTGGTGGCCGCGCCCCTGCCGCTCAACGAAGGACTGCTCGCGCCGGTCGAGCTGGTCGTCCCCGAAGGCATGCTCAACCCGCGCTTCCCCGACGATCCGGCGCGGGCGCCGGCGGTCGTCGGCGGCAACGTCGAGACGAGCCAGCGGCTCGTCGACACGCTGCTCATGGCGCTCAATCAGCTGGTGCCGAACGGGCTCGTCGCCTGCGGTCAGGGCACGATGAACAACGTGCTCTTCGGCAACGATCGTTTCGGCTACTACGAGACGGTGTGCGGCGGCTGCGGCGCCGGCCCCGGCTTCGACGGCGCCAGCGCGGTGCACAGCCACATGACCAACACGCGCATCACCGATCCCGAGGTGCTCGAGCACCGCTTCCCGGTGCGGCTGGAGCGCTTCGCCGTCCGCCGCGGCTCGGGCGGCGCGGGCGCCTTCCGCGGCGGCGACGGCACGGTGCGCGAGCTGACCTTCCTGGCGCCGGCGTCGCTGTCGGTGGTGACGCAGCACCGCGTCGAGGAGCCCTTCGGCGGTGCGGGCGGTGCGCCTGGTGCGCGCGGGCGGCAGCGAGTCTTCCGCATCGACGGCAGCGTCGACGAGCTGGCGAGCGTCGACGGCCGCGAGGTCGCGATCGGCGACCGGCTGCTGCTCGAGACGCCGGGCGGCGGCGGCTGGGGGAGCGTCGAAGAGTGAGCGCCATCGGGGCGGCTGCCGCCTGGCTGCGCGCGCGCCAACCGGCGAGCGGTTGGCGGCTGTTGGCGCTCACCGGCGTCGTCGCCCTCGGCGTCGGCGGCCTGCGTTTTCACTGGATGTTGCTGACCACCGACACGCAGGTCGACATGGCGATCTACCAGCGCGCCTTCGACCACCTCGATGCCGGCCGCAGCCCGTACCTCGAACCCGGCTACCTGTACCCGCCGGCGTTCGCCGTCGTCGGCGACGCGCTGCGCGACGCGCTCGGCTGGCAGACGCTGCAGGTCGCCGCCCGCTTCGGCACCCTGGTGGGAGCGTGGCTGCTGGCTTGGGCGTCGCTGCGCGGCAACCGCTGGCCTTGGCCCCTGCAGGCCGCGGCGGTGATGCTCCTCGCGCTGTCGCGGCTCGTCGCCAATGGCCTCGGCTGCGGCAACGTGTCGCTGCTCATGTTGGGGCCGCTCGTGGCGGCGCTGATGTTGGCCGAGCGCCATCCCCTCCTCGCCGGCGCCGCGAGCGGCGGCGTCAATGCGCTCAAGCCCCTCGCGGTGCCCGCTCTCGCCGTCCTGCTCGTACCGCCACCGAGCGGCCGCGTCGCGCGCTGGCGTTGGTGGTTCGTGCTCGGGTGCGGGGTATCGGCGGTCGCCTGGCTGTCGCTCGGCTGGCGACACCTGCCGGCGATGTGGGCTCGCGCCGGCGGCTTCCCGGATGCGTTCTTCAACATCGCGCTGGTGCGCGCGCTGGCGCTGCTCGGGTTGCGTGCGCCGACGGTCGTTGTCTTCGTGGCGGTCACGATGCTGGGCGCGGCAGTCGCTTGGTGGTCGAGCCGGCGCTACCAGTACGACCACCGGCTTCGCGTCGCCATCGGCCTCGCCACCTCGCTGCTGGCGCTGCCGGTGATCGGCCCAGCCTCGTTCCTGCTCAGCGTGCCGATGCAGGCGCTCGCTCTCGAAACGGCGGTCGAGCGGGTGCGCGCGGCACGCGGCGATCGGCGGCGTACCTTTGCGGCACGTGCCATCGCCGTGCTCGTCTTCGGGGCCATCGTCAGCATCCACGGTGCCGAGGGCGGCGCCGCTGCCGGCGATCTCGGGCGCCTGGGGCACGGGCTGGTGATGCTGCTGCCGCTCGTCGAGGTCGCAGCGCTCACCGCCTTCGTGCTGACGGCGGCTCGCCACCGCGCGCGAGACGGCGTGCTCGCGGCCGACGAACCGCTCACCGCGCCCAGCCCACAAGCTCGCTTCGCTCGCCCGCCAGGCAGACCTGGCGCGGCGCTGCGCGCCATTGCGGGTCCCTAGCCCACAAGCTCGCTTCGCTCGCCCGCCAGGCAGACCTGGCGCGGCGCTGCGCGCCATTGCGGGTCCCTAGCCCACAAGCTCGCTTCGCTCGCCCGCCAGGCAGACCTGGCGCGGCGCTGCGCGCCGTTGCGGGTCCCTAGCCTGCGTCGCGCACCGCCTGCCACGTCCCCGGCTGGTTGATCAGCGAGGAGCGGTAGGTGCCGGCGAGCGCGCCGTTCTCGAACGTGCCGTCGAGCTCGAGCTCGCCGATGGGGCGGCTGAACGGCAGCCGCAGCCGGACGCGCGGCGGCTCTCCTTGGCGCACGGTGCCGCTGGCGTCGGTGGCAGGGACGCCGAAGGTCATCGACCGACTTTCTACCGCCGCCTGGCCGCGGCCGCTGAGCGCGTTGCCGCGCTGTTGCAGGTCGAGCCGCACCGTCACCACGTAGTCGCCTTCGGGATAGAAAAGATTTTCCAGGCGCGCGGTCCACTTGCCGCCGAGCGCTACGGGTGCCGCCGTTGCTTCGCCCGTCGGGCTCGGCGTCGCCTCGGCGGGAGTAGCGGCGAGCGGCAATGCGGCTGCCGGTACGACGGGAGCGACAGCCGGTGCCGGCACCGAGGCCGCCGGCGGTCGCGCGGGGTCCGTGGTGGTGCGATCGCCAACGTCCTGTGTCGCGGCGCGCCGCGCCGCTTGCGACCGCAGCAGCCACCAACCGCCGGCCGCCGCCGCGGCGAAGGCGCCGAGTGCCGCGAAGCTGCCGAGAGCGATGAGCAGACCACGCCGCGATCCGCGTCCACGCGGCGCCGCGGTCGCTGGCGCCTGGCCCTGCATCGGCGTGGTGCTCGCGAGCGACGTGCGCTGCGCCGCCGGTGCGGGCGCCATTGGCTGCTCGTCCAGTGGCTGCGTCGTCAGCGGCGGTGGGGGCATTGCCGCCTCCGGCACCCACGGCTCGTCCGCACCCACGGTGTCGACGCCGATCTCGCGCCGGCTGTCGTAGGTGCGCATCGCCACCGTCGCCGCGCCGACGTCGACCGCGTCCTCACCCACACGCCACACCGGCGGCGTCCGTGGATCTTCGAAGCGCAGCACCACCGGCGAGGTCTGCGCCTTCTGCGCCACCCGCACCTGCTGCCCGTGCTGGAGCCGCACGCGACCCTGCACGCGCGCGCCGTCGACGTAGGTGCCGTTGGCGGAGCCGAGGTCCTCGAGGTAGACGCCGTCCTCGCCGGAGACGAGCCGCGCGTGCATGCGCGACACCGAGCCGTCGCCGACGACGATGCCGCAACCTTCGCTGCGGCCGACGACCAGCTCGGCGCCTGCCGGGAGCGCGTGCTCGCCGACCACCTGGCCGCCGCGCCAGACGACCACCCGCGGATAGGGGAGCGTCGTCACCGCCGTCCCGCCGGCAGCCCGGCGTCGTGGCCGTAGGAGGTCGAGGTCGTCACGCGCGGCACCTCGGAAGGATGACGGCCAGTGTAAACAGATGCCCAGCGGCTGCCAAGCAAACGCATCACAGCGAGCGCGTTACGCCCGCGTCGGCGCCACCGCGGCAAAGCTGGAAGGGAAATTGCTGTGAGGCGCCTTCAGCGCTCCCGCGCGCCTGCGGGGACGTGGAAGGAGGACCCCATGCAAACCCTTCGAGCCGCGGCCGCGTGGCTGGCGATCCCCGCTCTCGCGGTGACCATCGCCTGCTCCACGAACCCCGCCACCGGACGCAACCAGCTCAATTTCTACAGCCAGGAACAGGAAGTCGCCCTCGGCCAGCAGTACCACCAGCAGGTGCTGCAGCAGATCGGCGTCTACGAAGACCGCGACCTGCAGGCTTACGTCGAGCGTCTCGGCCGCGAGCTCGCGGCGCGCTCGGAGCGTCCCGACCTGCCGTGGCACTTCACGGTCGTCGACGACGCTTCCGTCAACGCCTTCGCGCTGCCCGGCGGCTACATCTACGTCACCCGCGGTCTCGCCGACCACATGGGCTCGGAAGCCGAGCTCGCCGGCGTCATGGGACACGAGATCGGCCACGTCACCGGACGGCACTCGGTCAACCAGATGTCGAAGGCGCAGCTGACCCAGATCGGCCTCACGCTGGGGATGATCTTCGCCCCCGGCGCGGCGCGCTACGGCGACCTCGCCAACATCGCCGGCGGCCTGATGTTCCTCAAGTTCGGCCGCGACGACGAGCGGCAGGCCGACGAGCTGGGGCTGCGCTACATCGCGCGCTCCAACTACCCGCCGCAGGCCATGGGCAACGTCTTCACCCTGCTCTCACGCGTGAGCCAGGTCGAGCAGGGCGGCCGGTTGCCGGAGTGGCTGGCCACCCACCCGAACCCGGACACGCGGCTCAAGCTGATGCAGACCTACTACGCGAAGCTGCCCACCGGCCTCGGTGCCGAGGGTTGGCGGCGCGAGCCCTACCTGCGCGTCATCGACGGCGCCGTCTACGGCCCCGATCCGCGCGAGGGGTTCTTCCGCAACGGCGTCTTCTACCACCCCGAGCTCGGCTTCGCCATGGACACGCCGCGCTCGTGGAAGGGGATCAACCAGAAGACGGCGGTCGTCTGGCAGCCGCGTGAAAAGGACGCACTGATGGCGTTGACGCTGTCGGAGGACCGCGACCCGCGAGCCGCCGCGCAGCGCTTCTTCAGCCAGCAGGGCGTGCAGGTGCTCGGCCAGTGGCCGCTGCAGCCCAGCGGCGCGGTGGGCGGCCAGTTCCAGGCCAATACGCAGCAGGGCCTGCTCGTCGGCGCGGTGAGCTTCGTCGAGGCGGGCGGTCGCGTCTACCAGCTCCTCGGCTTCGCGCCGCAGGGGAGGTTCCGCGGCTACGCCGACGAGATCGGCCGCGCCATGGAGTCGTTCCACCGCGTCAGCTCGCGCGAGATCGGCCGCGTCGAGCCGTGGCGCCTCGACGTGGTGAAGGTCGACGCGCCGATGTCGCTGCGCGACTTCGACCGCCGCTACCCGTCGACGGTGCCCATCGAGCGCCTGGCGCTGCTCAACAACGTCGAGCTCGACACCCGCTTCGCGGCGGGCGACTCGGTGAAGCGAGTCGTCGGAGGCGTGCCGGGAGCGGAGCTGGAGTAGAGGCGTGTAGTGGCAGATCGAGATCGCTTCGCATGCGCTCGCGATGACGTTCCGCCGTCATCGCGAGGAGCGCAGCGACGAAGCGATCTCGATCTCTAACGCAGCAGCTTGCGCCGGTTCCGCAGGTAATCCGCCAACACGAACTCGCCGAGGTCATAGGGCGACGCGAAGAACGCGCGGCCGCGATTCACTTTCGTCAGCTTCTCGACGAACTCGGTGAGCATCGGGTCGGTGGCGAGCATGAAGGTGCTGATCACCACCCGCTGCCGGCGGCAGAGGTCGGCTTCCTCGAGCGTCAGGTTGACGATCTTGAGGTCGAGGCCGAACGGGTTCTTGTAGACGTGGTTGCCCTCGGTGATCGCCGAGGGCTTGCCGTCGGTGATGAGGAGGATCTGCTTGTTGGGGTGCTTCTGCCGCGCCAGCAGGCCGCGGGAGACCTGCAGCGCCTCGCGGGTGTTGGTGTGGAACGGCCCCGCCTGGATGTGCGCCAGCTCGGCGAGCGGCACTCGCTGTGCGCGGTCGCCGAAGAGCACGACCTCGATGTGATCCTTCGGGTAGCGGCTCTGGATCAGCTCGGTGAGCGCCAGCGCCAGCTTGCGCGCCGGCGTGATGCGGTCCTCGCCGTAGAGCACCATCGAGTGGCTGACGTCGATGGCGAGCACGCTGGCGCAGGAGGTGAGGTGCTCGGTCTCGTGCACCTCGAGGTCTTCCTCCGCGAGGGCGAGCTCGCCGTGCGTGCGCTTCAAGGCGTTGTGCACGGACTTCAGCGGGTCGAGCAGCTGGAAGTCGTCGCCGAACTCGTAGGGGCGCGTCTCGGGAAGGCGCTCGATACCCTCGCCGCTGGCGGCGATGGGGTGATAGCCGGGGCCGCCCTTCTTCATGCTGGTGAAGACTTCCTCGAAGGCGCTGCGCCGCAGCCGCCGCTCGCCGGCGCCGGTCAGGCGCAGCTCGCCCTCGGCGTTGCGGCCGAGCAGCTGGCGCTCCTGCAGCTGCTGCACGAACTCGTCGAGGTCGAGCGCCGGGTCGAGCACGCCCTGCTGCTGCAGGCGCCGCATCCACTCCAGCGCCTCCTCCGCGTCGCCGCCGCTGGCGAGCAGCAGCTGCTGGAAGAAACGCATGAGGTCCATCCCCTCCAGCAGCTGCTGGAGGAGCGCGGGGTCGAGGTAGGAGTAGCGGTGGCGCATGGGCGTGCGCCCGAGCCTCAGAAGTCTTCGCGCTGCCGCCGCGCCCGGTGCGGCTTCAAGAGCTGGAACTTGACCATCTCGCGGAAGGTGATGCGCGAGTCGAGGTCTTCGCGCGCGAGCTTGAGGTGTTGGTGCAGGCCTTCGAGCGCGAGCTCGGCGAGCAGGGCGCGCTCGGCGGGCTCTTGCGCTGCTTCGGTGGCGAGAGCGAGCAGCCCCGGGACCTGCCGCAGCGCGCCGAGGTGGTCGGCTTCGGACGACTCGTCAGTGATCGACACCGAGTTGCTTTCACCGAACCAGCGCAACATCTCCGCGTAGGGGCCGGTGTCTTCCTCGCCGCCGCTGCCGGCGGACTTTTCGACCGCTGGAAGACGCTGCGCGGCGACGCGCTTCGCGGCCTCGCCGACGAGCCGCCGCGCCACCACCTCGGGCCCCTCCTGCTCGCCCTCGTAGACCATCTCCACCTTGCCGGTGAGCGCCGGCAGCACCATGTGCAGGTCGGCAAGCCGCGGGTAGACGGGGTCGTCGCCGGTCGACCAGGCGCGGCGCTCCATGTTGGAGATGAGCAGCTCGAGCGCCGAGATCGACACCCGCGCCGAGACGCCCGACGATTGGTCGACGAGCTCGCTGTCGCGCGCCACCACCGCGATCGTCTCGATCAGCTCGCGCGCGAGGTCGGGGATGGCGAGCTGCGGCGTGCCGCGCCGCCACCACGCTTCCTGCTCGGTGATCAGCTGCGCCGTCGCCAGGTCGGGCGGGTAGTGGGTGAGGATCTGCGACGAGATGCGGTCCTTGAGCGGCGTGATGATGGTGCCGCGGTTGGTGTAGTCCTCGGGGTTGGCGGAGAAGACGAGCAGCAGGTCGAGCGGGATGCGGATGGGGAAGCCGCGGATCTGCAGGTCGCGCTCTTCGAGGATGTTGAGCAAGCCGACTTGGATGCGCGGCGCCAGATCAGGCAGCTCGTTGATGGCGAAGATGCCGCGATTGGTGCGCGGGATGATGCCGAAGTGGATGACCTCGGGGTCGGCGTAGGTGAGCCGCCGCGTCGCCGCCTTGATCGGGTCGAGGTCGCCGAGGAGGTCGGCGATCGAGACGTCGGGTGTGGCGAGCTTCTCGTTGTAGCGCGCCTCGCGGTGCAGCCACTCGATCGGCGTCGCGTCGCCGAGCTCGGCGATGCGCGCCTGGCTTTGCGGGATGATCGGCTGGAGCGGGTCCTCGTTGAGCGGGCTGCCGGCGAGCACCGGGACGTATTCGTCGAGCAGCGGCACCAGTGAGCGCAGGAGGCGGCTCTTCGCCTGGCCGCGCAGGCCGAGGAGGATGAAGTCGTGACGCGCCAGCAGCGCGTTGACGATGCCGGGCACGACCGTGCGCTCGTAGCCGAGGACGCCGGGGAAGAGCGGCTCGCCGGCGGCGAGCTTCCGGCGCAGGTTGTCGCGCAGCTCTTCCTTCACCGTGCGCGAGCGGTAGCCCGAAGCGACCAGCTCGCCGAGCGTCCGCGGCCGCGCCGCGATGTCGATCAAGCCGCGCCTTCCGCCGCGGCGGCCGTGGCGGTGGCGGCCTCGGCGGGCGGCGGCGATGCCTCGGCCAGCGGGTGCGCTTCGGCCGCGACCGCGTGCGCCCCCTCCTGCGCCTCCAGCCAGCGCTCGGCGTCGATGGCGGCGCGGCAGCCGGTGCCGGCGGCGGTGACCGCCTGCCGGTAGAAGGGGTCCATCACGTCGCCGGCGGCGAAGACGCCCTCGACGTTGGTGCGGCTGGTGGGCTCCTCGACCTCGAGGTAGCCGAGCGGGTTCATCGCCAGCTGACCTTTGAAGATCTCGGTGTTGGGCTGGTGACCGATGGCGATGAAGACGCCTTGCGCGTCGAGCCGGCTCTCCTCGCCGGTCTGCGTGTCGCCGAGGCGCACGGCGGTGACGCCGCCCTCGCGCGTGCCCAGCACCTCGTGGACGACGCTGTTCCAGCGGAAGGCGATCTTCTCGTGGCCGCGGGCGCGGTCCTGCATGATCTTCGAGGCGCGCAGCTCGTCGCGGCGGTGCACGATCGTCACCTTGGTGGCGAACTTGGTGAGGAAGAGCGCTTCCTCGACGGCGGTGTCGCCGCCGCCGACGACCACCACCTCCTTGCCGCGGAAGAAGAAGCCGTCGCAGGTGGCGCAGGCGGAGACGCCGTAGCCGAGGAGCTGCGACTCGCTGTCGATGCCGAGCTGCTTGGCGGAGGCGCCGGTGGCGACGATGAGCGCGTCGCAGGTGTAGGTCGCGAGCGTCGCTCTCGAGCGTGAAGGGGCGGCGGCTGAGGTCGACGCGCGTCACCGTCTCGAAGCGGCTGATGGCGCCGAAGCGCCGCGCCTGCTCGCGCATCAAGTCGACGAGCTCGGGCCCCATGATGCCGCGCGGGAAGCCGGGGTAGTTCTCGACGTCGGTGGTGATGGTGAGCTGGCCGCCGGGCTGCGAGCCCTCGAGCACCAGCGGCGCGAGGTTGGCGCGCGCGGCGTAGAGCGCCGCCGTCAACCCCGCCGGGCCGCTGCCGAGAATGACCAGGCGGTGGTGCCGCTCGCGTTGCGTCTCACCCATCGTGTCGCTCGCCTCGGCAGTATACCCGTGGGTACAGAGGCCCTTTTTCTGGGCCCCTCTCTCCCCGGCGAGGGGAGAGAGGGGTTGGGGGAGAGAGGGGCGGCAGACAAACGCAGTCCTCTCTGGGGCGGGGGTTTTCCGATTCTTTCTTTAGAATGCGCGCGCGGCGAGGGCGCCGCAAAGGAGGATTCGCGATGCTCATCAGCGAGAAGCTCGAGGCGGCGCTGAACCGGCAGGTGGGGCGGGAGATGGGCGCCTCCATGCAATACCTGGCGATCGCCGCCTACTTCGACGGTCAGGCCTTGAAACAGCTGGCGCGCTTCTTCTACCGGCAGGCCGACGAGGAGCGCGCGCATTCGCTCAAGTTCCTGCACTTCATCATCGACGCTGGCGGCAAGGTGACCGTGCCGGCGATCGAGGCACCCAAGGCGGACTTCCGCTCCGCCAAGGAATGTGCCGAGCTGTCACGCAACTGGGAAAAGCAGGTGACCGAGCAGATCTACGAGCTCGTCGACTGCGCGCACGGCGACCGCAACTACATCGCCCTGCGTTTCCTCGACTGGTTCGTCACCGAGCAGCTCGAGGAGGTGAGCCTGATGGACAACCTGCTCTCCATCATCGAGCGCGCCGGCGAGAGCAACCTGCTGCAGGTGGAGGACTACCTGTCGCGGGAGAGCCTGGTGCCGGACGAGGGCGGCGGCAACGGCTGACGGTGGCGGCCGCCGCCGCCCATTTCGCCGAGCGGCGCGCCCATTTAAACGGCAGGGGTTGAAATCCTGCCCGCATCTCGGTTAGCGTCCGCTCCACAACTAGACCCATGAGGTCGAGGCCGTGGCCTGCCATCGTCACGGACCCAGTAGGAGGACGCCCATGTTTTCGATGTCTTCGCGCTCGGCTGCGAGGGGGACGATCGGACCGGCCTTGGCCCTGCTCTTGGTCGCGCTGCCGCTGCTGCCGGCGGTCGCTACGGCCCAGCAGACCAAGACGCAGATGCACGACGAGATGCGCACGCTGGCGAGCGAGATGTTGGTGCTGAAGCCCAACCTAGCCGACGCCGCAGCGCGCGCCGCCTACGACACCAAGATGTCGCGCTACTCGCAGCTCAGCCAGCAGATGGGCGGTGACGATCCGGGCCACGTGCTCGGCGCCGTCGCCGGCTCGGCGCTGCGCGGCGCCGCTCGCGTCAACGCGAAGGTGGTCCCGACCACGCCGGCCGGCTGCGGACCGGTGACCGCGACCTTCACCCAGTCGACGCCGACCGCCATCCCGACCGGGCCGGCGGTGGTGAGCTCGACGCTGGTGGTCGGCGGCGCCGGGCCGTACCTCTTCGACCTCGACCTGACGACCAACCTCACCCACACCTTCGCTGCCGACCTCGACATCACCCTCCAGTCGCCGGGCGGCACGGTGGTGACGCTGACGACCGACAACGGCGCCGGCAACGACAACACCTACAACGGCACGTTGTGGGACGACGACGCCAACCCGCTGGGCCAGGTGCCGTACACGACCAACAACGGCTTGGTGACCGACCACGCGTACGTCAACCTCACCACGGCGACGCCGCTCGTCCCCGAAGAGGCGATGGCCGCCTTCATCGGCGAGAACCCGAACGGCACCTGGACGATCACCATCTCCGACGACCTCGCCGGCGACGGCGGCAGCCTCGATAGCTGGTCGCTGGCGGTGACGACGTTCGCCAGCGCGCCGACCACGGCGAACACGACGGCGACGCAGTCGACCCCGACCGCGATCCCGACCGGCCCGGCGGTGGTCAGCTCGACGCTGGTGGTCGCCGGCGCCGGCACCTCCATCCTCGACGTCGACCTGACGACCACCCTCACCCACACCTTCGCCGCCGACCTCGACATCACCCTGCTGTCGCCGGGCGGCACGGTGGTGACGCTGACCACCGACAACGGCGCCGGCAACGACAACACCTTCAACGGCACGGTGTGGAACGACGACGCCAATCCCCTGGGCCAGGTGCCCTACGTGACCAACGCCGGGCTAGTGACCGACCACCCCTACGTCAACCTGACGACGGCGACGCCGCTCGTCCCCGAAGAGGCGATGGGCGCCTTCATCGGCGAGAACCCCAACGGCACCTGGACGATCACCATCTCCGACGACCTCGCCGGCGACGGCGGCAGTCTCGACAACTGGACGCTCGACATCGACACCTTCACCTGCCAGACCTTCGCCGACGTGTCGGTGACGAAGACTGACGGCGTGACGGCGGTGACGCCCGGTGGCTCGACGACGTACACGATCGTGGTCTCCAACGCCGGGCCCGATCCCACTTCGGGCGTCTCCGTCCAGGACACCTTCCCGGCCGAGTGCACGGCCCCTGTCGCCTACACCAGCGTCGCCGCCGGCGGCGCTACCGGCAACACCGCGGCAGGTAACGCTCCCATCAACGACGTGGTGAACCTGCCCGTCGCCAGCTCGATCACCTACACGGCGACCTGCAACGTCTCGCCCGCTGCCGTCGGCAGCCTGGTGAACACGGCGACCGCTACGGGCGGCACCGCGGTGGACAGCAACCCGGGCAACAACACCGCCACCGACACCGACACGATCACCGCCACCGCGGACCTTTCGGTCACCAAGACCGCCCCGTCGGGCACCGTGCCGCAGAACACCAACGTGGTGTTCACCATCACGGTCACCAACAACGGGCCCTCGGGCGCCACCGGCGTGGTGGTTACCGATACCTTGCCGGCCGGCCTCACGTACGTGTCGAACGACTGCGGCGCGAGCTTCGCGTCGCCCACCTTGACGTGGAACGTGGGCGCCCTGGCGGCGAGCGCGTCGGCTACCTGTAACGTCACCGCCACGGTGACCTCCGCGGGGGTTCCGATCGTCAACAGTGCATCGGCGACGGCCAACGAGGCCGATCCCAATGGGGCCAACAACACCGGCACCTTCACGGTCGTTGGTGTCCCGCCGATTCAGGCCATTCCCACCCTCGACGGCATGGCCCTGCTGGCTCTCAGCCTGTTCCTGGGCCTGGCCGGGGTCACCCTGCTGATGCGGCGGCGCCGAGCCTGACCCGCGCGCCGCGGCCGGATGCGCGTTCGCATCCGGCCGACGTCCTGCCTCGAAGCAGCGCCCTCCCTCGCGGGAGGGCGCTCGCTTTTTGCCCAGCGGGGAGCAGCAGCGGGTAGTGCCGCTGCTGCCTATCCCGATTGGCGGCGGTCCGCCGTTGTCGGTTGTCAGCTGCTGCCGATTTGCTGTAGGTTCCCGCCAACATCAGCGCATCTCACGGCCGGCGCCGAATCCCCGGCGCGGCGAAGGAGGCGGTCTCATGGCATCCAGGCTCGCGTGGTCTCGGGTCGGCTTCTGCCTCGCGCTCGTCGTCATCATCCTGGGAGTGGGCGGGAGAGCAGCCAGGGCCGGCCAGGCGTACCTGGGGGAGGTCGAGCCCAACGGCACCTTCGGCACCGCCTCGCCGATCGCCGGCACCAACGTGGTCATCCGCGCCAACCTGTTCCCCAACGGGGACATCGACTTCTATTCGTTTAGCGCCACGGCCGGCGACCGCATCTACGCGGCGACGATGACCTCGTTCTCCGCCGGCAACAGCACCGACAGCCAGATCACGCTGCTGGCATCGGACGGCACGACGGTGATCGAGTTCGACGACGACAACGGCAGCTTCGCCGCCCTCTCGTCGTCGATCGCCGGGGCGATCATCCCGACCACCGGCACCTATTTCCTCAGGATCAACGACTTCACCGCCGGCACCACCTCGGAGCGTCCGTACGAGCTGCACCTGCGCGTGCAGAGCGGCGCGCCGACGCCGGAGGTGGAGAGCAACGACACGCCCGGTACCGCCAACCCCTTGCCCGCCAACGGCTGGGTGAGCGGCACGCGCAACCCGGCGGCGGCCACCGAACAGGACTGGTTCAGCCTGACGCTCGCCGCCGGCGACACGGTCTTCCTGAGCCTCGACGTCGATCCCGAAGACGACCTCGTGGTATGGAACGGCCGCCTCGGCTTTGCCCTCTTCGGCGACGTCAACAACCAGATCCTGGTGGTCGACGACGCCGGGACGGGTGACGTGGGGCCGAACCCGAATCGACCCTCCGAGGCGATGTTCTTCACCGTCAAGAACGCCGGCACCTACTTCGCCTTCGTCGACTCGGCCTCGGCCGCTACCGGCGGACCGACGGCCACCTACCACCTCAGCGTCAGCGTGCACCCGGCCACCCCGGAGGGGGTCAACTGCACCACGTACACGAGCACCGACGTGCCGAAGACGATCGGCCCGGGCACCGGTCTCGTCAGCTCGGTGATCACCGTCCCCGGGATCCCGCGCATCGCCGACCTAGACGTCGAGATCGTTCTCAACCACGCGCTGATGCAGGACATCGACGCGCACCTCCGCTCGCCCGCCGGCAACGACAACGGCCTGTTCACCGACATCGGCGCCGCGGCGGTCGGTGGCCAGACGCAGATGGACGTCATCTTCGACGACGAGGCGGGGATCGGCGTGCCCAGCTTCACCGTCATGCGGCCGGTCATCTACAAGCCGGAAAACAACAGCACGGCCGGCACCGCGAGCACCTCGGGCGCCTACCGCCTTTCCTGGTTCGACGGCGAGAACGCGGGCGGCACCTGGACCCTCGACCTGCGCGACGACACCGCGGGCGCCAACGGCGGCACCCTGACGGCGTGGAGCCTGCGCATCTGCGAGGCGCCGCCGGCGCCGGCCTGCGCGCCCGGGTTCACGCCGCAGACCGTCTTCACCACCGACTTCGAGAGCGGCGCCGCCGGCTTCACGCACGCCGGCGCGCAGGACGAGTGGGAGCTCGGCCTGCCGGCGACGGTGGCGACCACGACCGCCAACCCGGTGGCCGGCTTCAGCACCTGCAACAGCGGCGTCAACTGCTGGAAGACCGACCTCGACAACACTTACAACGCCTCTGCCAACAACGACCTGCTGTCGCCGAACATCAACCTGGCCGGGCTCTCGCCGCCCGTCGTCGTCACCTGGGCGCAGCGCCACCAGGTCGAGACCGCCAACTTCGACCACTGGTTCGTCGACTACCAGCAGGCGGGCGGCGCCACGCCAGTGCGCCTCTACGAGTGGCTCGAGCCGACGCCGATCAGCGCCTCGGCCGGCACCGGCAACCCGCAGGCCAACATCGGCGGCAGCGCCGGCTGGGGCGTCTTCTCGAAGCGCGCCGACAGCCTCGCCGGTCTCAACACCGAGCTGCGCTTCCACCTCGACTCCGACACCAGCGTCCAGTTCGCCGGCATCGCCATCGACGACGTCTCGGTCACCGCCTGCCGCGCGATCTCCGCGGACCTGGCGATCACCAAGACCGACGGCGTAGCGACGGCCGTGCCGGGCGGCTCGGTGACGTACACGATCACCGCCAGCAACGCCGGCCCCGATCCGGTGACCGGCGCCACCGTCGCCGACACCTTCCCGGCGGTCCTCACCTGCACCTGGACCTGCGTCGGCGCCGGCGGCGGCACCTGCACGGCGGCGGGCTCGGGCAACATCAGCGACACGGTCAACCTGCCGGTCGGCGGCAGCGTCACCTACACCGCCAGCTGCACGATCGCCGCTTCCGCGACCGGCACGCTCGTCAACACCGCGACGGTGAGCAGCTCGAGCAGCGACCCCAACCCGACCAACAACAGCGCCACCGACACCGACACGCTGACGCCGCAGGCCGACCTCGGCATCACCAAGACCGACGGCGTGACCACGGTGACGGCCGGCGGCTCTCTGACCTACACCATCACGGCCAGCAACCCGGGCCCGAGCGACGCGCCGGGAGCGACGGTCGCCGACACCTTCCCGGGCACGCTCACCTGCACCTGGACCTGCGTCGGTGCCGGCGGCGGCACCTGCACGGCGGCCGGCTCGGGCAACATCAACGACACCGTCAACCTGCCGGCGGGCGGCAGCGTCACCTACACCGCGAGCTGCACCGTCTCGGCCTTCGCGACCGGCACGGTGGACAACACGGCGACCGTGGCGGCGCCGGCAGGGGTCACCGACCCGACCCCGGGCAACAACTCCGCCACCGACAGCGACACCGTCGGCGCCGGCCAGGCCGACCTCTCGATCACCAAGACCGACGGCGTCACCAGCGTCACGCCGGGCGGCTCGCTGACTTACACCATCACCGCCAGCAACGCGGGGCCGAGCGCCGCCTCGGGCAACTCGGTGACCGACAACTTCCCGGCCGACCTCACCTGCACCTGGACCTGCGTCGGGGCGGGCGGCGGCACCTGCACGGCGGCGGGCTCGGGCAACATCACCGACACCGTGCTCCTGCCGGTCGGCGGCAGCGTCACCTACACCGCGAGCTGCACGGTCTCGCTCACCGCCAGCGGCTCGATCAGCAATACCGCGACCGTGCTGCTCTGCGCCGACACCCCCCTCGGCTGCCAGAACCTCGCCGACCCCAACCCGAGCAACAACTCGGCGACCGACGTCGACACGGTGGGGCAGGAGGCGGAGCTGTCGATCACCAAGACCGACGGCGTGACGACGGTGACGGCGGGCGGCTCGACGACCTACACCATCATCGTCAACAACGTCGGCCCCAGCAACGCCCCGACGGCTTCCGTGGTGGATTCCTTCCCGGCCTCGCTCACCTGCACCTGGACCTGCGTCGGCTCCGCCGGCGGCACCTGCACGGCGGCAGGAAGCGGCAACATCAACGACACCGTCAACCTGCCGGCCGGCGCCAGCGTCACCTACACCGCGAGCTGCAGCATCTCGCCCTCGGCGTCGGGCACGATCGTCAACACCGCCACGGTGGCGGCTTGCCCCGCCGGGCTGCAGGGCGCCTGCAGCGTCACCGATCCCAACCCGAGCAACAACTCGGCGACCGACACCGACACGGTGGGCGTGCAGGCCGACCTGTCGATCACCAAGACCGACGGCAGCACGACGGTGACGCCGGGCGGCACCGTCACCTACACCATCGTCGCCTCCAACGCCGGGCCGAGCGCGGTGACCGGCGCCACCGTCACCGACACCTTCCCGCCGAGCCTCACCTGCACTTGGACCTGCGTCGGTGCCGGCGGCGGCACCTGCACGGCGGCGGGCTCGGGCAACATCAACGACACGGTGGACCTGCCGGTGGGCGGCACCGCCACCTACACCGCGACCTGCAACGTCTCGCCGAGCGCCAGCGGCACGATCGTCAACACGGTGACGATCACGCCGCCGGTGGGCGTCGTCGACCCGACGCCGGCGAACGGCACGGCGTCCGACACCGACACCGTCGTCGGCGGTCAGCCGTTGGCGGTCATCCCGACCCTGTCGGGCATGGCGCTGCTACTGCTGATCGCTGTCTTCGCGGGCCTCGGCTTCGTGGCTCTGCGCCGGTCGACATAGTCTTGAGCGGTGCGCCGGCGCGAGGGCCGGCGCACCGAGATCTTCAGCTTTCGTCTTCGGCCGGCCGAGGCGCCCGCTCTACCCTACGAAGCGCGCGGAGGCCGCGGTCAGCGCTTCGGCGCCGCTACCCGCGCCACGACGGCGGTGACGTTGTCCTCGCCGCCGGCGGCGTTGGCAGCGGCCACCAGCTCGTCGCACAGCGCGCGCGCCGGCGAGCGCTGGGCGAGCCGCTTCTCGAGCTCGTCGTCGCGCAGGTGACGGGTGAGGCCGTCACTGCACAGCAGCAGGCGGTCGCCAGGCTCGAGGCGCTCGTGGCGCTCTTCGACCTGCGCGTCCTCACCGGACGGGCCGAGGGCGTTCCACAGCACCGACTCCCAGTTCGGCACCTTCTGGCGGCGGCCGACGATGCCTTCCTCGCGCAGCCGCTCCGCCATCGTGTGGTCGCGGGTGAGCCGCTCGAGACGGCCGGAGCGCCACAGATAAGCGCGGCTGTCGCCGACGTGGGCGATCCACGCCTCCGGCCAGGCGACGAGCGCGACGGTCAAGGTGGTGCCGAAGGTGGCGAGCTCGGGACGCGCGCTCGCCGTCTCGTTGAGCGCCTGCCCGGCACGCTCGACGGCGCGGCGCAACGTCAGCCGCAGCGTACGGTCGGCTGGCACCGGCCGCCGCGCCAGCTCGTCGACGACGACGTCGATGGCGATGCGGCTCGCCACTTCGCCGCCGTGGGCGCCGCCGAGACCGTCGGCCACCGCCAGCAGGAGGCCGTGGCGGCCGGCGAGCGGCTCGACCGCGAAGGCGTCCTCGTTCTTGGCACGGACGTGGCCGCGGTCGGTGGCGCCGACGGCGTCGAAGCTCACCAGCTCGCCGGTCGTCGGCAGATCGACCGGCCGCGGCGCCGCGTGAGGCAGACGGATCGGCCGCGTGTCGTTCACGAGCGCGCCTGCCCCGCCGCCGGCATCCCCGCCTCGTGCTGCGCGGTCTGCTGGCCGCTCAGCAGGAAGTGGTGGATGCTGACGAAGTCGTAGCCCTGCGCGCGCAGCCGCTGCACGGTGTTGGTCGGGTTCGGATCGGGCATGCTGGGGCCGCCGATCGCGGCCAGGAAGCGCAGGTTGACGAGGTTCTCGATGTCGCTGTCGGTGAGCTGCAGCCGGTCCCAGCTCCAGCGGTCGCGCGGCAGCTGGTGGTACAGCGCGTAGACGTTCACGAACGGCCCGCGGGAAAAAGAAGAAATGGGGTAATAGAACGACTCCGGTTGCAAGCCCGCGGCGGTGGCGATGTCACGCCAGCTGCGCCCGGCCTTGCGGTCGGCGAGCAGTTGTCCGGGCTGCCGCAGCGAGTGCTCTGCGATGTAGTAGAGCACCACCACGTCTTCGGGGGGAAGCCCTCCGTCGACGAGCTGGCGCACCTGCTGCGGACCGATCTGGAAGTGCTGGCTCACCGCCGAGTAGAAGAGCGAGGTGTCGGCGGTGCGCTGCGGCGTCTGCGCGGCGGCGGGCTCGCCCTCGCGGAATTGGAAGTGGAGCAGCGAAGAAGTAAGAACGATGGCTACAAAGAGTATGAAGCCATACACTTGCGTGCGAATCATGGTTGTGGGCCTCCTCACGGGGAGGCGTGATAGCAAAGCGGCTGCCACATCGCTGACGGCGTTGCCGCTTCGCGTCGGTGCGCTGCATCACATCCGCCGCACGGCGTGCACGGGCGTCCGAGAGCTTCAGCGCAAAAGAGCTGCGGCGAGAGCGATCGCGTTCGAGGCGCCGCCGCGCGTGAGGTTGTCCATCACGCTCCACAGCCAGTACGAGCCCGGGCGGCCGGCCTCGGGGCGCAGGTGGCCGAGGAGGACGTCGTCGGCCGCGGCAGCGTCGACGGGGCCGAGCGGCTCCTCGTCGGCCCAGCGCAGCGAAGGACGGTCGGCGTAGGCGTCGCGTAGCGCGGCAGCGCCGGGATCGGGATCGAAGGCGAGATGGACGCTGGCGGCGAAGCCGTGGAAGGTGCCCGCCTGCACGAGCTGCGCGCTCACCGCGACGCCGCCGTCGAGGACGGCCTCGACCTCCTCGCGCACGTGGTCGGCCGCTCCTTCGGTGGCGAGCAGGTTGAAGGCGAGCTGGCGCGACCAGTGCGGCGACTCGACGACGGGCTGGAAGGTGAGCAGGCTGCGCGCCTGCTCGAAGAGCTGGTCGAGCGCCTCGGCGGCGAACACCGATACCGGCTGCAGCAGCGTCGCCTCGGCGCGCACGAGGCCGTGCTGGCGCAGCGGGTGGAGGAGGTGGACGAGGTGGATGGCGGCCGGGTGCGGGCTGAGCAGCACCGGCCCCGGCGCCTCGTCGCCGAGGTTGACGCCGGCGACGACCGGCGGAGCGTCGGCCGCGGTGGCGTCGAGCGACAGCAGCACCGCACGCGTGCCGGACGGCGCCTGCGCCAGCACCTTGCGACTTTCGTCCGCGGGCCCGCAGAGAAAGAGCAGGTCGACGCCCTCGAGCGCCTCCGGTGTGAAGCCCTGGACCACCGCCGCCGCGCCGCCGCTGTCGGTGAGCGTGCCGACCTCCTCCTCGTTGCTGGTGAGCAGCCGCTGCTCGCGCACGAGTTCGGGCCGCGACGCGAGCCGCTCACGCAGCTCCTTCGCCAGCAAGGTCAGCGGCGAGACGACCGCCGCGACCTTCACGGCACCGCGTCCGGCGGCGCGGCGGTAGACGGCGCCGAGCCGTCCGGGTCCGGCGGTGGCGGCCGGTGCCCGCGCAGCCGTCCGATCGCCCACTCGAGCGGCCCCGACAGCGCGAAGCCGAGCGCCAGCACCACCAGCGCCTCGTGGGGCTTCCAGGCGATGAGCCCGATGATGACGAGGGGCACCACCACCACGCGGTAGCTGCGCCGCCGCCGCAGGTCGACCTGCTTGAAGCTGCGGTAGCGGACCGTCGACACCATCAGCAGGCCGATGAGCACCATGAGGACGAGCACGCCGCCCGCCATCCACGTGCGCCAGTTGCGGTCGGGATCGAAGTAGAGCACCGAGACGACGGCGCCGGCGGCGGCGGGGATCGGCAGGCCGGCGAAGAAGCGCTTGTCGTGCACCTTGGTCTGCACGTTGAAGCGCGCCAGCCTGGTGGCGCCGCAGACGACGAAGAAGAGCGGCACCAGCCAGCCCAGGCGCGGGAAGCCGTCGAGCCCCCAGCGGTAGGCGAGCAGGGCAGGCGCCACGCCGAAGGTGATGACGTCGGCGAGCGAGTCGAACTCGCGGCCGAACTCGCTCTCGGTGCCGGTCAGCCGCGCGATGCGGCCGTCGAGGGCGTCGAGCACGGCGGCGCCGGCGATGGCGAGCGGCGCCGTCTGGAAATCGCCGCGCAGGCCGCGGATGATCGCCCAGAAGCCGAGGAAGATGTTGCCCATGGTGAAGATGCTGGGCAGCAGGTAGATGCCGCGCTGCAGGCGCCGCCGCCGGGCGACGGCGCGCGGGCCGTCAACGCCGGCGAGCGACGGGCGTCTCGCCATTGCGCAGCCGGTCCCCCTGGCGGGCGAGGACCTCCCATGATTCGGGCACCAGGAGGTCGACGCGCGAGCCGAACTTGATGAGGCCGAGCGGCTGGCCGCGATGGACCGGCTGGCCGGGGGAGAGGTAGCAGACGACGCGGCGGGCGATGAGGCCGGCGATCTGGCGCACGCCGACGCGCTCGCCGTCGGCGCGCTCGATCACCGTCAGGTGCGCCTCGTTGACCTTGTCGACGTCGGGCTTGAACGCCGCCAGCTTCTTGCCGCGGGTGAGCGCCGAGGCGACGACGACGCCGTCGGTGGGCGCCTTCTGCACGTGCACGTCGAAGGCGGAGAGGAAAGTGACGATGCGGCGGTAGCGGCCGGGGCCGACGGCCGGGTCCTCGACGGTGTCGACGAGGGTGACGACGCCGTCGGCGGCGGCCACCGCGACGTCGGCGTTGCCGTGGTAGCTGCGCTCCGGGTCGCGGAAGAAGAGCAGCACGGCGCTCCCGGCGAGCAGGGCGCCGGCAGCGGATTTCTTGCGGCCGGTGGCGGCGAGCGCCAGCGCCAGCAGCGGGAAGGGGGCGACGAAAGGCCAGGCCTCGCGCGCAAACCTCATGCGCGCATCATATGCGCGTCGCGTGCCTGCCGCGGCGCCGCTCAGCCGACCGGCGCGACGTCGCGGGCGCGCAGCAGCTGCTCCATCTCGTCCTTGAGGCGCAGCTTCTCGCGCTTGATGCGCTTGGTCTCGGTCTCGTCGTCCTCGGAGTGGAGCGTCTTCAGGTTCAGCGCCTCGAGCTGCTGCTCGAGCGCCTGGTGCTCCTGGTGGAGCTGGCGGAAGCGCTCGTCGGTGCGCAGCAGCTCTTCGCGCAGGGCGTCACGGTTCGGCATGCAGATCCTCCTCGGAGTGGATTCGAGGTTACACCTGCGTGCGAGAGCCTCGCAAGGCACGCCGCGGCGGCTCGCGGGGTGCCCTCGGCCGGCGTTGCTCAGGGCGAGACGGCCGACCAGGTCGAGGTGTCGCCGGTCTCGAAGTCGTGCCAGGAGAGGAAGGCGGGATCGGGGACGTGCATGACGATGCAGTGGATGACGCCCGCCGAGGAGACGACCGCGTCGGAGTCGATGGGGACGATCTGATGGCCGGGGAAGGCGGCGGCGAACGTGGCCAGCGCCTGCGCGTTCTCCACTGGGTAATCCGTGTAAGTCGGCACCAGGACGAGCTTGTTGAGCACCACCGCGTTGGTGTACGTGTAGTGGGTCCCGAAGCTCCGCCAACCCGGCGTGCGGAACACCGTGTAGCCGAGGGCCTCGAGGTCGTCGACGGCGTCTTCGGTGATCTGCCGCGGCACGCCGCTGCCTTCGCTCAGCGCGTACTCGCCGACGATGGCGACCCCGTCGCGCACGGGCAGCATCCACATGTCGAGGTGTCGCGTCGAGTCGTAGGTGGTGGGGAAGCCGGGCCAGATCGTCACGTCGAGGTTCTCGTAGTCGGCGAAGAGCTGCTGGATCTGCGGCGCGGTGAGGCCCGGGTTCTCGGTGAGTACGAGCTCGGTCATGAAGGCGCGGCCGTCGCCGAAGAGGTGGAAGTTGCCGCCGCCGTGGACGAGCGCCAGGTCGTAGTCGGGGTGACCCCAGGCGGCGGCGACGGCGTTGGGCAGCACGTCGTCCTGCGGCCGCGGCCGGTTGTAGACGTGGTCGACGCTCGCCGCCTGCTTGTCCGCCACCACGAAGCGCGGGCCGTAATCGCGGATCCAGACCGTGTTCGTCGGAGTGACGATGAACTGGACCTGCGACATGTCGGCGCCCGCCGACGCCAGCGTCGAGGCGGCGCTCGTCTGCTCGGAGGCGTCGTCGACGACCACCCAGACCTTGGCGTCGGGATCGCCGGTGGTGATCGCCACCGTCATCGCGGTGAGCACGGAGGTGAACGATTCCCAGCTGATCAGCAGGCCGCGGTTCTTCGCGTACTCCGGAGGCGTGTAGATGTCGCCCGGCGGCGGGGTGCGCGGCGCGACGTGCGCGTTCGACTCGGGGACGGACTCGCCGGGCCCGAGACCGCGGGGCAGCGGGGCCGGGTCCTCGTCGACGATCGCCTCGAGCACCTCGGGCGGCGGCACCTGCGCCACGTCGGCCGCGAGCGGCGCGACGGCGAGCAGGGCCAGCAACGGCAGCAGGATGGCGGCGCGGCGAGTCAGGGGGCGTCCTCCGGGATTGAGTTGGAGGAGTGTACTGCGCGGCGCTGCCTTCGATCGCGGCGAAACCGCGGGGTGGCGGAACGCGTAAAGGGCGTCGAGGAGACAGCCCCATGCCGCGAATCGCGCCCACCTTCGCCCGCACCATCACCTGCGCCGCCTTTGTGGCCTGCGTGGCGCCGCCGAGCCCGTCCACGGCGGCAAGCCTGACCCTCGCCCCCTGCGAGCTTCCCGGCGTCACCGGCCCCGCCCGCTGCGGCACCTACGAGGTGCCGGAGGACCGCGCCAAGCCCGACGGGCGCAAGGTGCCGCTCCACGTCGTCGTGCTGCCGGCGACGGGCACCGACCGCGCCCCCGACCCGGTGGTCAGCTTCGCCGGCGGTCCCGGCCAGTCGGCGGTCGAGGAGGCACCTGGCTTCGCCATGGTGCACGCGAAGCTGCGCGAGCGCCGCGACGTCGTGCTCGTCGACCTGCGCGGCACCGGCAAATCGGCGCCGCTGTTCTGCAAAGGGATGATGGGCGAGCACGGTGTGCAGGGCTTCCTCGACGACTTCCTGCCCGCCGACCGCGTGCGTGAGTGCCACGCCGGTTACGCCGATCGCGACTTGTCGCAGTACCGCACCGCGGTGGCGGTCGACGATGTCGCCGAGGTGCTCACCGCCCTCGGCTACGAGCGCGCCAACGCCTGGGGCGGCTCCTACGGCACGCGCAGCGCGCTCGAGTTTGCGCGCCGGCACCCGCAGCGCGTGCGCACGCTCGGCCTGATCGGGCTGGTGCCGCCCGACACCCGCGCGCCGGTGACCTTCGCACGCGACGCGCAGGCGGCGCTCGACGGCACGATTCGCGAGTGCGCCGCCGACCCGGCGTGCGGCAAAGCCTTCCCGCGCGTCGCAGAAGAGCTCGCGGCGGTGCTGGCGCGCGTCGAGCGCGAGCCGGTGACGGTGACGGTCCGCGACCCGGAGAGCGGCGAATCGCACCCGCTGCGTCTCAGCCGCCACGGCGTCGCGCAGACGGTGCGCTACATGCTCTACATTCCGACCACTGCGGTGCTGGTGCCGCTCTACGTCCACGCCGCCGCCGCCGGCGACTTCCAGCCGCTCGGCGACACCGCGGCGCTGTTCGCGCGGTTCGCGGGCGGCATGAGCGACGGCTTCTTCTTGTCCGTCACGTGTGCCGAGGACGTGCCGTTCATCGGCGTGGAGGAAGCGGCGAACGCCGTGCGCGGCACCTTCCTCGACGACTTCCGCATCCGTGCGCAGCAGGCGGCCTGCCGCGAGTGGAAGGTGAAGTCCGCGCCAACGGCGGAGCTCGCGCCGGTCACCAGCGACGTTCCGACGCTGCTCGTCTCGGGCGAGCGCGACCCGGTGACGCCGGCTCGTTGGGGTGACGAGGTGGCGCGCACGCTCCCGAACGCGGTGCACGTCATCGTTCCCGACGGCGGCCACGGCTTCGAGGGGATGACCGGCGCCGACTGCGTCGAGCGGCTGCTCGACGAGCTGGTGGAGAAGGGCGCCGCGCGCGGGCTCGACACCTCCTGCGTGGCGAAGATCGAGCGGCCGCCGTTCGCCGTCGAGCTACCGCCGAAGGAAGTGGCGTTGAGCGCCGAGCAGCGCGAGCGCCTGCACGGCACCTACGCGGGCGAGGACGGGATGAAGGTCATCGTGGAGAGCGCCGGAGAACGGCTGCGTCTGACGCTCGTCGGCGAAAAGAGCTTCCTCCTCGTCGCGCGCTCGCCGGCACGCTTCGGGCTCGACGGGTTGCCGCCGGCCTACGTGGTGGAGGCGGTGGAGGAGGGCGGCAAGGTGACCGGTCTGCGGCTGATCGGCATGGGGCCCGAGCCGATCGTGCTGCGACGACAGTGACGGTGAAGCGCGCCGGCGGCGGGCACGCTCGGCGCGCGTGAGCTCAGGGCGGCGTGACGAGGCGGCGGTAGAGCAGCGCGTCGGCGCCGTCGGGGTAGTAGCGCGGGCGCCGTCCCGCGAGCTGCCAGCCGGTGCGCTCGTAGAACGCGATGCCGCCGGGGTTGTCCTCGCGCACCTCGAGGAAGGCGGCCGTGCAGCCGTCCTCGCGCAGCTCGGCGAGGCCGTGCTCGACGAGCGCGGTGGCGAGGCCCTCCCGGCGGTGACCGGCGACGACGGCGAGGCGCAGCAGCTCGGCCTCGTCGAGCACGCGGCGGAAGAGCGCGTAGCCGAGGATCCCGGCGGCGCCGTCCTCGGCGACGAGCCCCGACGAGGTGAGCTGGCGAAGCTCGGAGTCGAGCTGCGCCGCCGTCCACGGCTGCGGGAAGGCGAGTCGTTCGAGCGCCGCCATCGCTGCGGCGTCGGCGGCGACGGCGGGCCGCAGCAGCGGTGGCGGCGAATCGTAGACGGCGCTCAGCGTCCGCGCTCCCTGCGCTCGGCGACGGCTATCGGCACGGAAAGCGGAAGCACCGGCTTCGGCGCGCCGGGAACCGTCACCGGCGCCGGCGCCAGGTAGAGCGGCGCGCTCAGCAGAGCAGCGTCCCAGCTCGGCGGATGCAGGCTGGCGAGGCGAGCCGCCACCGGAGCGAGAACGCCGGCGACGTGCACGGGCAGTGGTGGATCGCCGAGCCGTGCCGCTTCGCTCGCCGGTGGCGACTGCCAATAGATCGATACCCTGCTGCGGCAGCCGACGAGCTGCTCGGCCGGTAAGCGGCGCGGCTCGTCGAGCTCGCGCGGCGGCCACTCGCTTTCGTAGGGCTGTACGAACCACTCGCCGGGTCCGGCGGGCACGAGCGCGAGCACGCGCCGCTTCGCCGGCGCCGCGGCGGCGAGCACGGCGAGCGTCGGCAGGCCGGTGACGGACAACCCGATGGCCTGGTGAAAGCCGAGCAGCGTCGCCAGCCCGACGCGCAGTCCGGTGAAGCTCCCCGGCCCGCGCAGCGCCACGGCACCGGCGAGGTCGCCAAGCGCGACGTTCGCCTCGCGCAGCACGTCGTCGATCCAGTCGATCAGCCGCGCCGACGACTCGCGCTGCGCTCCTTCGCGCGCAGCGATGACGCGATCCCCGAGCGCCACCGCCACGCTGACCACCGGCGATGCCGTGTCGATGGCGAGCAGCGGGCGCGCGGGCACCGGCGGAGTATATGGACGGCCGTCTGTCCGCTGAGCTGCCGAGCCGCGTGCGGAGCTGCGTGCGCCGAGCCGCCAGGCCGCTCGTCAGCCGGCCCGTATACTCGCCGCTCCATGCTCCCCAGGCCGGCGAACCCGACGCCGATGCTGCGCCACTACCTGGAGATGAAGGCGCAGCACCCGGACGCGCTGCTCTTCTATCGCATGGGCGATTTCTACGAGCTCTTCTTCGAGGACGCGCAGCGCGCCGCGCCGCTCCTCGAGGTGGCGCTCACCGCGCGCGGCCGCGGCACCGACAACGAGACGCCGATGTGCGGCGTGCCGTACCACGCGCTCGAGTCGTACGTCGGCAAGGTGTTGCGCGCGGGTCTCAAGGTGGCGGTGTGCGACCAGATGGAAGACCCGGCGACGGCGAAGGGACTGGTGCGCCGCGAGGTGACGCGGGTGATCACGCCCGGCACGCTGTCAGAGCCCGCTCTCCTCGACGGCAAGGAGGAGAACCTCCTCGCCAGCGTGCGCTTCCGCAGCGACGGCAGCGGCGCGGCGGCGTTCCTCGACGTCTCCACCGGCGCCTTCTTCGTCCGCCGCTGCCGCGACGCGCAGGAGGCGCTCGAAGACCTCGAGCTGCTGCGCCCGCGCGAGCTGCTCGTCCCCGCCGAGAGCGACGCAGGCGCCGAGCTGCCCGCCGTCCTCATCCGCTGGGCGGAGCGTACCGGCGTTTGCCTCAGCTCGCTCGGCGACGAGCAGGCGCCGTCGGGACGGCGCGCCGCCGAGCTGGTGCAGCGGCAGCTCGGCGTCGCGACGCTGAAGGGCCTCGGCCTCGACGACGGCGAAGCGGCCGTCGAGGCCGCCGCCGCGGCGCTCGTCTACGCCCGCGACACCCAGCGCAGCGACCTCGGCCACGTGCGCGCGCTGGCGCTGCGCGACAGCGCCGACGCGCTGCTGCTCGACCCCACGACGCTCGCCAACCTCGAGGTGCTGCGCAGCCTGCGCGAGGGCGGCCGCCGCGGCACTTTGCTGGCGGTGCTCGATCGCACCGTGACGCCCGCCGGCGGCCGCCTGATCAAGGATTGGCTGCGGCGCCCGTTACGTGCCGTCGCCGCCATCCGCGCTCGCCACGAGGCGGTGGGGGAGCTGCTCGCCGAGCCGGCCCGTCGCGAGCGGCTGCGCGACGCTCTCGCCGCGCTCGGCGACCCCGAGCGCTGGGCCGGCCGCGCCGTGCTCGGCACGTTGACGCCGCGCGAGGCGGCAGCGCTGCGCGACGGCCTCGCGCGCGTGCCGTCGGCGCTCGCCGAGCTCGCCACCGCCGAGGCGCCGCTGCTACGCGAGCTCGGCGCCGTCGACGCGCTGGCCGACCTCCATCGCGAGCTCGAGCGCTGCCTGGTGCCGAGCCCTCCCACGTCGCTCGAAGGACGGCGGCGTCATCGCCGACGGCCTCGATCCCGAGCTCGACGCGGCGCGCTCGCTCGCCCGCGACAGCAAGCGCCACATCCTCGCCCTCGAGGTGCGCGAGCGCCAGCGCACCGGCATCGGCTCGCTGAAGATCCGCTACAACAAAGTGTTCGGCTATTACCTCGAGGTGTCGCGCGCCAATCAGCACCTCGTGCCCGACGACTTCATCCGCCGCCAGACCCTCGCCAACGCCGAGCGCTTCGTGACGCCCGAGGTCAAGGACCTCGAGGCGGCGATCCTCGGCGCCGAGGAGCGGCAGCTGGCCCTCGAAGAGGAGCACTTCCGAAACCTGATCGCCGCCGTCGCCGCGCGCGCCGCCGAGGTGCGGCGGCTCGCCGAGACGCTGGCCGCGGCCGACGTGCTCGCCGCCTTCGCCGAGACCGCCTCACGCCAGCGCTACGTGCGGCCGCGCATCGGCGAGGCCGGCGGCCCGATCGTCGTGCGCGACGGCCGGCACCCAGTGGTCGAGGCGCTGGCGAGCGATCCCTTCGTCCCCAACGACCTCGAGCTCGACGCCGAGCGCGCGCGGGTGGTGGTGCTCACCGGCCCCAACATGGGCGGCAAGTCGACCTACCTGCGGCAGGCGGCGCTCATCGTGCTCATGGCGCAGGCCGGCAGCTTCGTGCCCGCCGCCGAGGCGGAGGTCGGCGTCGTCGACCGCATCTTCACCCGCGTCGGCGCCAGCGACGACCTGGCGCGCGGCGAGTCGACCTTCATGGTGGAGATGATCGAGACGGCGCGCATCCTCCACCACGCCACGGCGCACAGCCTGGTGGTGCTGGACGAGGTCGGGCGCGGCACCGCCACCTTCGACGGCCTGTCGCTCGCCTGGGCGATCGCCGAGCATCTCCACGAGCAGATCGGCGCCAAGACCCTCTTCGCCACCCACTACCACGAGCTCACCGAGCTGGCCGCCCTGCTGCCGCGCGTCGTCAACCGCACGATGGCGGTCAAGGAGTGGGAGGACCGCATCATCTTCCTCCGCCGCGTCGCCGCCGGCAGCGCCGACAAGTCCTACGGCCTCCACGTCGCCCGCCTCGCCGGCCTGCCGTCGACAGTCGTCGAGCGCGCTTCCGAAGTGCTCGCCAACCTCGAGGCGCAGGAGTACGACCTCTCGGGCCGTCCGCGCCTCGCCAAGCCACGCGGCGGCAAGGAGGCCGCGAGCGCCGCTGCGACGGCGCCGGCGTCACCCTTGGCCAGCCCGGCGCAGCTCCAGCTCTTCGCCGCCGCTGAAGAAGCAGTGGCACGCGCGCTGCGCAGCGCTGACGTCGACCGCATGACGCCGATCGAGGCGCTCAACCTGCTCCACGAGCTGAAGAGTCGGCTGGGCTGAGCGAGCGGCGAGCGGCGCAGCATCGAGATCGCTTCGTCGCTGCGCTCCTCGCGATGACGAAGTCGCACGCGCGGTTCGTAGACGGCTGCGCCGTGTTCCCCGGCTGACCGGCGGCGCTCGCCGCCGAAATCAGAACGGAATGTCGTCGTCGTCCGCGGCGCCGCCGCCCGCGCCACCGCCGCCGCCGCCGTACTGCGGCTCGCTGTCGTAGTCGGGGCCGGCCTGCATGCCGCCGCCGCGGCCGCCGCCGCCCTCACCGCGGCTGCCGAGCATCTGGAAGTTGTCGCAGATGATCTCGGTGCTTGTACTTCTTCTCGCCGGTGCTCTTGTCGTCCCAGGAGCGGGTCTGGATGCGTCCCTCGACGAAGACCTGCTTCCCCTTGGTGAGGTACTGGCCGGCGATCTCTGCCTGGCGGCCGTAGCAGACCACGTTGTGCCACTCGGTCTGCTCCTGGCGATTGCCGTCGCGATCCTTGAACCGCCGGCTGGTGGCGACGCTGAAGCTCGCCACCGGGTTGCCGTTGGGCAGCGAGCGCACCTCGGGATCGCGGCCGAGGTTGCCGACGAGGATCACCTTGTTCACCATGGGTCGCCAAGACCTCCTGCCGGGTTGCCCGGCGCCGGCTGCAGCGGGTGGGCCCGAAGCATCCGTCGGGGATAAGTACTGGGTGGGCGAAAGTATCATGCCCGCGCCTCCTTCCGTTGACCGCTACAGACGGAAACGGCGCGCAAAACCTTGCAAGGAAACGTTCGATGAAGCTGGTGCTGCAGCGCGTCACGCGCGCCCGCGTCACCGTCGACGGCGAGGAAGTCGGCGCCATCGGCCGCGGCGTGCTGGCGCTCGTCGGCATCGAGCGCGGCGACGGTGCCGAGCAGGTGGCGGCGGCGGCGCGCAAGCTCGCTGGCCTGCGCCTCTTCGAGGACGCCGAGGGCCGCATGAACCTCGCCGCCGCCGAGGTGGGCGGCGCCTTCCTCGTCGTCTCGCAGTTCACCCTCGCCGGCTCGCTGGCGCGCGGCCGTCGGCCCTCCTTCGACAACGCCGCGCCGCCCGACGTTGCGGAGCCGATGGTCGATGCGCTGGTCGCCGCGCTACGCGCCGAGGGGCTGCCGGTCGCGACCGGCCGTTTCCGCACCTACATGGAAGTGGAGCTCGTCAACGACGGCCCGGTGACCTTCGTGCTCGAGCTGCCGCCAAGTGCTGCTGCGGAATGAACGCCGCTGCGCAATAAGGGCCGCTCCCGAATGACGGCGGTGCTCAGGGCGCGAGAAACGTCGTCTCGAGCGGCACCGGCATGAAGCAGAGCAGCAGCATGAGCAGCGCGAAGAGCGCGACGGCGCGGCGCCCGGGGCCGAGCTCGACGCTCTCGTCGGCCACCGGCGGGTGGCGCAGCCCGATGACGCGCACGATGAACGCCCACAACCACCAGCCCGGGAAGAGGAAGCCGGCGAGCAGGAACACGAGCCACAGCGGCGTCGCCAGCTTCCACTGCAGCTTGCCGACCGCGGCGTAGAGGATGTGCCCGCCGTCGAGCTGCGACATCGGCAGCAGGTTGAGGCTGGTGGCGAGGAGCCCGACCCACGCCGCGAGCACGAAGGGGTGCGGGTCGAGGACCATCCCGGCGGCCAGCGGCCCGTGCACGAGCCGCGTCACCAGCAGCGAGAGCAGGCTCGCGCCGGGCTGCAGCAGCAGCGTCGCCGGCCCATCCTCGGCCGCCGGCGTGATGCGCGCCGGCACCGAGTGCGCGATGCCGTAGACGAGGATCGGCACCAGCACCACGAAGCCGGCGATCGGTCCGGCAACGCCGACGTCGAACAGCTGCCGCTTGTCGCGAATGGCCGAGCGGATGCGGATGAAGGCGCCGAAGGTGCCGAAGGCGAAAGGTGCCGGCAGGAAGTAGGGCGGCGTTGCAACGATGCGATAGCGCCGGCAGAGCACATAGTGCCCGAGCTCGTGGCAGAGCAGGATGAGCATCATCGGCAGCGAGAAGCTGAGCCCGACGCGCAGCAGCGCCGGATCGCTCCACACCATGCGCACGACGCGCGGCGAGAGCACGGCGCCGACGAAGGGCACCTGCGGGATCGGCGAGATGACGTCGGTGCGAGCGGCGAGCACCCAGTCGACGCCGGCCGTCGTGGCGGTGAAGAAGACGGCGACGAAGAGCGCCGCTGCCAGCAGCCAGCTGCCGTGTGACTTAGCTGCTACGTCTTGTCGAGCCGGCGCGGCCGGCGCGTCGCTGGGCCAACCCGGCGGCGGGCTCCAATCAGGAGTTGGCTGCATGTCGGCTCGGCCCGCGCGCCGGCATGTGCCGGAATGCGCCCGGACGGGGCGGCGACTCTACAGCGCCTTCAGCTCTTTGCCGGGCTTGAAGCGGACCGTCTTGCCGGGAGAGATCGCCACCTCGACGCCTGTCTTCGGGTTGCGCCCCACGCCGCGCTTGCGGTTGCGCACCTGGAAGACGCCGAAGCCGCGCAGCTCGATCCGCTTGCCGCCGGTCAGCGCGTCCTTGATCGCGTCGAGGATGGTGTCCACCGCCTCGGCCGCTTTGATGCGGGGGATGTCGCAGGAATCGGCGACGCGGTTGACGATGTCCGCTTTGATCATCGGCCTCTTCTCTCCGGGAGGCGGGAGTCTAGCAAGCACGTTTTGGCTGCGTCAACGAAATTGTTGGCCTGTATGGCGTATTCGGCCGCCGGCCGTCGCTTCGGACGTGCCGATATGATCGCTCGCGATGCGCGCCGCGTGGATCGCCGTGGGCTCCGAGCTGCTCGGCACCGACCGCCTCGACACCAACGCGCTGCTCGCCACCGCGCTGCTGCGGCGGCACGGCGTCGAGCTGCGCCGCAAGGCAGTGGTCGGCGATGTCGAAGAGGACCTCGCGCGCGAGCTGGTGGCGTTGCTCGGCAGTTACGAGCTCGTGCTCGTCTGCGGCGGGCTCGGTCCCACCGCCGACGATGTGACGCGCGACGCGGTGGCGCGCGCCTGCGGCCGCGCGCTCGTCTACGAGCCCGCGGTGGTCGCGGACATCGAGGAGAAGTTCCGCCGGCTCGGCCGCCGCATGCCGGAGGTCAACGCGCGCCAGGCGCAGCGGCTCGAGGGCGCCGAGCTGCTCTGGAACTCGCGCGGCACCGCGCCCGGCCAGCGGCTCGAGCACGCGGGCACGACGATCTTCCTGCTGCCCGGTCCGCCGCGCGAGCTCGGGCCGATGCTCGACGAGCAGGTCGAGCCCTGGCTGGCGGCGCGCAGCGGCGGCGAGGGCACCGAGACGGCGGTGCTCAAGGTGGCCTGCGTGCCCGAGTCGGAGGTCGAGGAGCGCATCGCCCCCGCCTACGCCGAGCTCGGCCGCGAGCGGATCACGGTGCTGTGCAAGCCGGGCGAGATCCTCGTCGAGGTCACGGCGCGCGGCGCCGCGGCGGTGCGACGAGACGAGCTGGTGCGCGCCCGCGCGCGGCTGCGCGAGCTGCTCGGCGATGCGGTCTTCACCGAGGAAGCGGAGGAGCTCGAGGCGGTGGTCGGTCGCCTCCTGCGCGAGGCCGCCGCCACGGTGGCCACCGGCGAGTCGTGCACCGGCGGGCTGGTGGCGGCGCGCCTCACCGAAGTTCCGGGCAGCAGCGACTACGTGCTCGGCGGCGTCGTCGCCTACGCCAACGAGGTGAAGGAGTCGCTGCTCGGCGTGCCGCCCGACCTGCTGCGCGAGCACGGCGCGGTGAGCGAGCCGGTGGCGCGCGCTCTCGCCGCCGGCGCTCGCGCCGCGGCCGGCGCCACCTTCGGCATCGGCATCACCGGCGTCGCCGGCCCCGGCGGCGGCAGCGAGAGCAAGCCCGTCGGCACGGTGCACGTGGCGCTTGCCGGACCGGAGGGCGACCTCGTCCACCGCCAGGCGCGCTTCCCCGGCGAGCGGCAGCGCGTGCGCTGGCAGACGAGCCAGCTCGCGCTCGAGCTGTTGCGGCGCGAGCTGCTGCGGCGCGCCGCGACGCAGCCGGATGCAGCGCAAACCGCCGTTGCGCAGGCGGCCGAGGCCGTCCGCTGATGGACGCCGCGCGGCGATGAGAGGAGAGCACGGACCGAGCGGCCGCGACAGTGCCGACGACGACGGCGCCGCGCCCTCGTCGCTGCGGCTCTTCGTCGCTTTCGCCTTGCCCGACGAGGTGCGCGCGGCGATGCGGCGGCGGCTGGCACGGCTGCGCTCGCTGCTGCCGCAGGCGCGCTGGGTCGACCCCGACCACGCGCATTTGACGCTGGCGTTTCTCGGCCACCAACCCGAGGAGCGGCTGGCTCCGCTCGTCGCCGCCTTGCGCTCCACCTTTGTGCGCTACCCGCCGCTGTCGCTGCGCCTCCACGGCGGCGGCACCTTCCCGCAGGGGCGGCCGGCGCGCGTCGCCTGGGTGGGAGTCAAGGCGCCGCCGGAGATGCAGCCGCTGCAGCACGACGTCGCCGACGCCGCCGCCGGCGTGCTCGACTGGGAGCCCGAGAAGCGCCCCTTCCACCCGCACGTGACGCTGACGCGTTGCAACCCGACCTGGCCGCGGACGCTCGTCGAGCGCTTCCACTCCGAAGTGCAGGGCTCGTGGGGCGAGGAGTTCGTCGCCGCCGAGGGGCTGCTCTACCGCAGCCGGCTGTCGCCGCGTGGCGCGCAGTACCAGGTGCTCGAGCGCTTCCCGCTGCGCGGCGGAGAGGCGCCGTGATCTCGCAGATCGACCTCCAGATCGAGCCCATTCACAGGGTCTACCTCGTGCTCTGGTTGGTAGGCGTCTTCGTCGGCTCCTACCTCATCGGCTCGATCCCGTTCAGCTGGCTGGTGGTGCGCTGGAAGACCGGCAAGGACGTGCGCGCGGTGGGGAGCGGCAACGTCGGCGCCACCAACGCCATGCGCGCCGCCGGCCGCGGTGCCGGCGCGCTGGCGCTGCTGCTCGACGTCGCCAAAGGCATCGCGCCGGTGCTCATCGTGCGCGCCATCGGCACGACGCCGCTCGTCGAGTCGTATGCGGCCGCGGCGGCGGTGATCGGCCACATGTACCCGGTCTGGCTGCGCTTCCGCGGCGGCAAAGGCGTGGCGACGGCGGCGGGCGCGCTGGCCGTGGTGGCGCCGCTGCCGGCGGCGCTGGCGGCGGTCGTCTTCCTCGTCGTGGTGGTGGTGACGCGCTACGTCTCACTCGGCTCGATCCTGGGGATGGCGAGCTTCCCGCTGTTCGTGCTGCTGCTCGGCTGGCGCAGCGCTGCGCCGCACGACGAGGCCATCGCTGATCGTTTGCGCGTTGATCCCGGCGCTGTCGATCTGGAAGCACCGCGGCAACATCCGCCGCCTGCTCGCCGGCACCGAGCGGCGGCTGGGCGATCCGAAGGCGGCGGCAACGGCGGAGTCGTTGGAGGAGGCGCCCTGACGAACCTCGCGGTCGTCGGGGCCGGCTCCTTCGGCACCGCGCTCGCCGTGCACGCGGCGCGCGCCGGCTGCACGGTGACCCTGTGGGCGCGGCGCGCCGAGGCGGCGGCCGACCTCGAGCGCGACCACCGCAACAAGCGCTACTTGCCCGAGGCCGAGCTGCCCATGGCGGTGACGACGACGACCGACCTCGCTGCCGTCGCCGGCGCCGACGTGGTGATGATGGCGGTGCCCTCGCACGGCTACCGCGCCGTGCTGCGCGCGCTCCTCGGCCACTGGCCGGCGGGGCGCGAGCTGCCCGTCGTCTCGGCGACGAAGGGGATCGAGAACGAGGCGCTGGCGCGGATGAGCGAGGTCAGCGCAGAGGAAACTCAGCGCGCCGGCACGCCGTTGCGCTTCGCGGTGCTGTCCGGCCCGTCGTTCGCCGCCGAGCTCGCCCTCGGCGTGCCGACCGCCGCGGTCATCGCCGGTAGCGACGAGGGCTTCGCGCGCCGCCTCCAGGAGTCGCTGTCGACGCGCCAGCTGCGCCTCTACACCAGCCCGGACGTCGTCGGCGTCGAGCTGGCGGGCGCGGCGAAGAACGTCATCGCCATCGCCGCCGGCGTCGTCTCCGGCCTCGGCTTCGGCCACAACACCCTCGCCGCGCTGATCACCCGCGGCCTGCACGAGATGACGCGGCTCGGCCTCGCCTACGGCGGCCAGCAGCAGACCTTCTCGGGCCTCGCCGGCCTCGGCGACCTCGTCCTCACCTGCACCGGCGCCGCCTCGCGCAACCGCCGCGCCGGCCTCGCCCTCGCCGCCGGTGAGGCGCTCGCCGAGCTCGAGCAGGAGACCGGCCAGGTCGCCGAGGGCGTGCGCACCTCGCGGGCGATCGCGAAGCTCGCCGAGCAGCGGCAGGTGGAGATGCCGATCTGCGAGCAGATGGTGGCAGTCATCCACGGCGGCAAAGAGCCGCGCCGCGCCGTCGAGGAGCTGATGCTCCGCGAGCTCAAGTCGGAAGCGGCGCTCTGAACTCGTCGAGGCGCCGGCGCGCAGCTCGGCGTAGAGGCGCGCGAAACCGTCTTGCTGCGCGCGCAACCGCGCAAGCAACGCCTCGAATCGCGGGTGGCCGTGCAGCGACGCCGAGCAGCGGATCGACGGCGAAGAACGGCGCGCACGGATAGCCGTTGTCGGCTGAGGCCGTGAGCTCGTCGACCGCTGCGTCGGGCTCGCCGAGCAGGGCATGAACGCAGGCGATGTCGTATTGCGCGTGGTGGTAGTGGCCCGAACGCGGCACGGTTGGCGGTCATCTTTTGCACCTCGTCGTGCGCGCGGTCGCGTCGCCGCGCCGCGCCGCCAGCAGCGCGCGGATGGCAGCGGCGAGCGGGTGCCGCGCGTGCTCCTCCTCGATGCGCGCCGCCGTCGCCGCGGCGTCGGCGTCGAGCCCGAGCCGCAGCTGGCAGATCGCCGCCTGGTAGAGGTCCCAGGGCGCCGATCGTGCGCGCCACCTCGAGCGACGGCGCGAGGGCTTCGGCGAAGCGGCCTTGGTGGTAGCGGCAGAACGAGAGCTGGCCGAGGCCGGTCATGTGCCGGGGGTTGATCGCCAGCACTCGCTCGAGGTGCGCTTCGCCTTCTTCGATCAGCCCGACGTGGTAGAGGACGGTGCCGAGCCTCTGGTGTGCATCGGCGAAGCCGGGCACGGCCTCGACGGCGGCATAGAGGTCGCGGATGGCGCCGCCGTGGTCCCAGCTCTGCTGCGGCGTCCAGCGCAGGCGCCCGCGCGCGTAGAGCCCTTCGGGCAGCGGTCGGATCGAGCCGCAACGCCTCTTCGCACGCCGCCTGCGGCCCGGCGGTGCCAGTCGCCCTCGGGCTGGAAGTTGAACGCCATCCGCGCGTAGGCGTCGGCGAGGCCGGCCCAGCCGAGCGCGAAGGAGGGATCGGCGTCGCGCGCGCGCTCGAAGCAGTTGATGGCGGCGACGTAGTCGAGAGCGTTGTCGCGCAGCAGGCGGGCGCGGCCCTGCAGGTAGAGGTCGTAGGCGTCGCCGGCGGGCGCGGCGCCGGCGCGCGGCCGGCGGCGACGCGGCTGACGGCGCGCCGGTGGCGGCGCCGCCGCTACGTGCCGCGCCACCTCGTCCTGCAGCGCGAAGAGGTCCTCGGCGTCCCCTTCGACCTTGGTGCCCCACGTCGAGACGCCGTCTGCCGCGCGGACGAGCTGCAGCGTCACCCGCAGCCGGCCGCCGGCGCGCAGGAAGCTGCCGTCGACGATGGTCTCGACGCCGAGCTCGCGCCCGGCGGACAGCGGCGTCGAGCGTCGAGTCCTGGTAGCGCACGATCGCGGAGGTCGGGCCGCACCACCAACGCCCGGTGGTGCGCGAGCTCGGTGATGGTGGCGTCGGCAAGGCCGAGGCGAAGGTGCGCGCTGCCGTGGCTCGCTCGCCAGGTCGCGGAAGGGGAGGACCGCGATCGACGGGCGCGGCGGCGTGGACGATGTCGCCGCTGCGACACTGCCGCCTTCGCTGTCGAGCGCGTCGAGGTCGGCGAGCAGCTCGCGCACGCTGCCGTAGCGCTCCGCGGGCCGCTTGGCGAGGCAACGTTGCACCAATCGCGGCAGGCCGGCAGGCATCCGGCAGCGGCGAGCGGCGGCGGCTCGACCGAGAGCGCCAGGCCGATCGTCTCGAGCGCAGTCGCGCCGGCGAAGGCCTTCCGCCCCGACACCATCTCGTAGAGCACGGCGCCGAGCGCGAAGAGGTCGGAAGCGGGCAGCGCCGGCTGGCCGCACAGCTGCTCGGGCGCCGTGTAGCCGACGGTGCCGAGCACGGTGCCGACGCCGGTGAGGCTCTCCTCGCCGGCGAGCGCCGGCTCGAGCCGCTTGGCGAGGCCGAAGTCGAGGATCTTCACCCTGCCGTCGGCGGTGAGGAAGAGATTCTCCGGCTTGAGGTCGCGGTGGACGATGCCTTTCTGGTGCGCGGCGCCCACGCCGGCGAGCACCTGCCGCAGCAGCGCGATGGCCTCGTCTGCTGGCAGCGGCCCGTGCCGCAGCCGCTCGCGCAGCGTCTCCCCCTCGAGCAGCTCGGTAACGACGAACGGCGCGCCGTCCTGCACGCCGACGTCGTAGACCGCGAGCAGGTTCGGATGGTTGAGCGCACCGGCGGCGCGCGCCTCCTGATCGAAGCGCCGCAGCGCTTCGCTCGTCGGCTCGCTGCCGCGGATCACTTTCACCGCCACCTCGCGTCCGAGCCGCGGATCGCGAGCGCGGTAGACCTCGCCCATCCCGCCGGCACCGAGCAGCTCCACGATCTCGTACGGCCCCAGCGCGGCGCCGGGGGACAGCGCACGCGCAGGCGACGGCGGTCGCGTCAGCGCGCGGGTCTCATCGAACGGCTCGCTCACCAGGCGGCTCCGGACAGAGCGCGAGGCTAGCAGCAGGGGGCCCGGGTCGCGTTCGCCACAGCGCCGGCCCGCGGCGCTCGCCGGGCGCCGTGTGTTACAAATCGCCGACCATGAGCCACCAGACCGTCCTCATCCTCGACTTCGGCGGCCAGTACACCCAGCTCATCGCCCGCCGCGTGCGCGAGAACCGCGTCTACTGCGAGGTGCACCCCTTCGACCTGCCCGAGGAGGAGATCCAGCGCCGCCAGCCGATCGGCATCATCCTCTCCGGCGGCCCGCAGAGCGTCTACGCGCCGGGCGCGCCGGTGCGCGGCAGCGAGCTGTTCGAGCTCGGCATCCCGGTGCTCGGCATCTGCTACGGGATGCAGCTGATGGCGCAGGCCCTGGGCGGCGAGGTCGAGCCGTACGAGCACCGCGAGTACGGCCGCACCGAGATCGAGGTCGACTACCGCGGCCAGCTCTTCGAGGGCCTCGACGAGAAGCAGACGGTGTGGATGAGCCACGGCGACAGCATCAGCGAGCTGCCGCCCGACTTCGTCCTCTGCGCCTCGACCCGCAACGCGCCGGCCGTCGCCTTCGAGAGCGAGCTGCGCCGCCTGTGGGGGATCCAGTTCCACCCCGAGGTGCACCACACCACCAACGGCGGCGAGATCCTGCGCAACTTCCTCTACCGCATCTGCGGCGCGCGCGGCGACTGGCGGATGGCCGACTACCTCGAGGAAGCGGCCGCAGCGGTGCAGGCGCAGGTGGGGGAGGGGCGAGCGATCTGCGCGCTCTCGGGCGGCGTCGACTCGTCGGTGGTGGCCGCGTTGCTCAACCGCGCCATCCCCGACCGCTTCACCGCCGTCTTCGTCGACAACGGTCTGCTGCGCAAAGGCGAAGCACAGCAGGTCGTGCACACGCTGGGGCACGAGCTGAAGATCCCGATCCACCTGGCTGATGCGCGCGAGCGATTCCTGCGCGCGCTGGCGGGCGTCACGGACCCGGAGAAGAAGCGACGGATCATCGGCCACACGTTCATCGACGTCTTCAAGGAAGAGGCCGCCAAGGTCGCCGCCGCGGAGCAGCACGGCGTCTCTTTCCTCGCCCAAGGAACGTTGTACCCGGACGTCATCGAGTCGGTCTCGGTGAAGGGCCCGTCGGAGGTGATCAAGACCCACCACAACGTCGGCGGCCTCCCCGAAGAGCTCGGCTTCGACCTCATCGAGCCGCTGCGTTGGCTCTTCAAGGACGAAGTGCGTCAGCTGGGGCGCGAGCTCGGTTTGCCGGAAGAGATCTTGCGGCGCCACCCGTTCCCCGGGCCGGGTCTAGCAGTGCGAGTCATTGGCGAGATCAGCGAGGACCGCCTCGACACGCTGCGCGCCGCCGACTGCATCCTCCTCGAAGAGCTGCACGAGGCCGGCTGGTACGACAAGGTGGGCCAGGCATTCGCAGTTCTGCTGCCGGTGAAGTCAGTCGGCGTGATGGGCGACCAGCGCACCTACCAAGACGTCGTCGCCATCCGCGCCGTCGAAACGCGCGACTTCATGACCGCCGACTGGAGCCAGCTGCCCTACGACTTGTTGGGCCGAGTGGCAAATCGGATCGTCAACGAAGTCCCGAAGGTGAACCGCGTCGTCTACGACGTGACGAGCAAGCCGCCGGGAACGATCGAGTGGGAGTGACGGACGCGGCGTTCGCCGGCGTCTAGCGCGGGAACGGCAGAGTCGGAATCGGCGCTCGTTGTTGTCGGGCGGCGTGCGGCTCTCCGGCCGGCGTTCGCCTGCGGGTCCTGGGGGCGCTGCGTCGGGGGGACGCGCGCAATATGAAGTATGCAAGCCGAGATTGCGCGCTCGCCTCCGGGCGCGCCTAACGGCCCTGCCTTCGACCGTCTGACGAGTGCGCCCTCCGGAGCCCCCCGCCGCATCGCCCCCAGGCCCCGCTGGCGCGAACGCCTTCATCTGTGATCGTCGAGCGACCTGGTGACGAGCTCGAGTGCCGCCGTGAAGGCCAGACCACTTTGCCTTGCGGCGGGCGGTCGCTACGGCCGCAAGTCTGTCGTGCCGCTCATTGCCGGGATGCGCGCCGCCCTTTGTCCGTAACTACTCGCGGCACACTGGTGGTCGCCGGAACACGAAGAGCAGGATCGGGCATCGACCGACCGTGCGGCCGCACCCTAGCGTCTCGTGATGCGCATTTGTCCCGGGTTCCCGCGAGGGGTCAGTTTCAGTGTCCAACACTGACCAAGTGTGGAGGTGAGCGCCGAGCCGCACGAAGGATCGACTGGTTCGTTCCGGCGACCACAAGTCGTGCCGCGAGTATTTCCAGGCGGTACGCCGGGGCGTCGTCCGCGGTTGATGAGCGGCGTGACGGGCAAACCGGCCATAGCGACCGCTGGCCGCAAGGCAAAGTGGTCCGATCTTCACGGCAGCGCTCGAGCTCGCGCTATGAAGCTCCGCGGCCAAAGATGGAGGCGGGTACGAGCGGGGCCGGGGGTCGCCGTGGCCGGGCCTGGAGGAGCGCGCTTCGCCGATAGGTGAGAGGCAGCGGCTATCCCGGCGTGCTCCTCCCGAGCGGCGCGCCAACCTCTTGAGTAACAACAGAGCGCGCCGCGTGCCCGGCCGCGGCGGCCCCCGGCCCCGCCGCCACCCGCCGGCCGGAAAGCCACGGCCGGTGCGAGCTTCGCTCCTACGGCATCCGCTCGCCTTCCTTGGGCAAGTAGAACGCCCGCTGCTGATACCAAGGCAACGCCCGCGCCGTCGCCGTCGAACCATCCCACGGCCGGCTCGGCTCCGTCCCCGCGACGAACGCCTCCTGCTGCAGCCGCAAATAACTGCCCCCGCCCGGCGGCGGCAACAACCCTGTGTACCGTTCGATGGCCAACATCGTCACCCCCGGCGGCATCGCGAACCGCTCGCCCTTCGCAATCCACCCCTCGGCGAGCCCCCGTTCCGCCAACTCCTTCCAGGGCGGCAGCGCCGCCGCCGCCCCCGTCATCCCACCCCCCAAGCTCTTCTTTACGTCGTACCCCACCCAAGTCAAGATCGTCAGCTTCGGCGTGTACCCCACGAACCAAGCATCCGAGTAGTCGTCGGTCGTCCCCGTCTTCCCGGCGATGTCGACATCCAACTGCGACAACGCGAACGCCGTGCCGTGGTCGATCACGCCCTCGAGCATGTGCGTCAACACGTACGCCTCCGGCGCATCCATCGCCTTGCGCGCCTGCGCCGTGTGGTGCTCCAGCACCTCGCCCTCCGACGTCGACACCTGCTCGACGAAGTACGGCTGCATGTACAGCCCCGCGTTGGCGAACGCCGCGTACGCCGCCGCCAGCTCCAGCGGCACCAGATCCGCGCTCCCCAACGCCAAGCTCGGATACGGCGGCAGCGGGCTCGCGATGCCGCACCGCCGCGTGTAGTCGATCACCCGTCGCACGCCGATCAAGTCCAGCAGCTTCACCGCCGGGATGTTCACCGACTGCTCGAGCGCGCGCCGCAGCGTGATCATCCCGGCGTAGCGGTGGTAGTAGTTCTGCGGGTGGTAGCTCAGCTTCGAGTCGGCGCCGATGAAGGCCGTCGGCGCGTCGAACAACGTGTCCGCCGCCGTGTACCCCTGCTCGACGGCGGCGCCGTAGACGAACGGCTTGAACGCCGAGCCCACCTGCCGCTGCGCCTGCGTGGCGCGGTTGAACTTGCTGCGCTCGAAGTCCCAGCCGCCCACCATCGCGCGCACCGCGCCGCTCGCCGAATCGAGCACCAACATCACGCCCTCGATGCGCGGCTCCTGCTCGAGCAGCAGCCGCGGCGGGCCGCCCGCCGGCCGCCTCGCCGCCGCTGGCGCTTTCTCGTCGGGCTTCGGCGGCTCCTCGAGGCGGAACCACGCGACGTCGCCGCGGCGTAGCGCATCGCTCACCTTGGTCTTGCGCGTCCACTTGATGCCGTCGAGCCCGAGCGCGAAACGCTCCTCGCCGATGCGCACCTCCGCCGAGTCGGCCGCAGCGCTGAGCACCACGCCCTCGTACCAGCGCCCCGCCACCACCGGCTCGCCGCGCCGCCACGACGGCAGCACCTGCTTCTCGGGGTCCTCGCGGTCGAGGTGCACCAGCGGTCCGCGCCAGCCGCGGCGGTGGTCCATCGCCAGCAGGTGCCGGCGCATCGCGTCGTCGGCGGCACGCTGCATCTTGGGATCGAGCGTCGTCTGCACGCGCAGGCCAGCGCCGTAGAGCCGCTGCGAGCCGTAGCGCTGCTCGAGGTAGCGGCGGACTTCCTCGGCGAAGTAGGTGCCGCCGCTCTCCTGCGGCGTACGGCGTCGTTGCGCGAGCAGCAGCGGCTCGGCGACGGCGGCGCGGTAGGTCGGCTCGTCGATCTTCCCTCCGCTGAGCATGCGGCGCAGCACGTGGTTGCGGCGCTTGACGACCCCGGTGGGGTTGCGGAACGGGTTGTAATCGTTGGGCCGCTGCGGGATGCCGGCGAGCGTCGCCGCCTCGACGAGAGTCAGCTGTCCCACCGGCTTGTTGAAGTAGTCGGCAGCGGCCGCCGCCATGCCGTAGTTGCCGTTGCCGATGTAGATGATGTTGGTGTAGAGCGTGATGATCTGCTGCTTGCTGTAGCGCTTCTCGATCTCGACGGCGAGCAGGGCCTCCTCGATCTTGCGCTGCCAGCTGCGGCCGCGGGTGTGGAAGACGTTCTCCGCCACCTGCATGGTGAGCGTCGAGGCGCCCTGCGCGATCTTGCCGGCGCGCACGTTCTCGACCGCGGCGCGCAGCACGCCCGAGAGGTCGACGCCGCCGTGCTGGAAGAAGTGCTCGTCCTCGACGGCGACGATGGCGTCCTGCAGCAGCTTCGGCACCTGCCCTTGACGGAGGAGCACGCGGCGCTCGAGCGAGTAGTTGGCGTACGGGCCGCCGTGGCGGTCGAACAGCTCGGTGACGAGGCCGGGGCGGAAGTCCTCGATCTTGTCGACCTCCGGCATGTGGATGACGGCCGCCACCAACATGCCGCTGCAGGCGCCGAGACCGAGCGCATAGGCCCACGCCCACTTCCAGAGGTGGCCGCGCACCGCTCGCGGCCGGCCGGGGCCGCGCGGGCCGCCGGTGCGCTGCAGCTTGCCCGGCCGTTGCACGCGCAACGGGCCGCGCGGCGTCTGCTCCGCGAGCGGCGGCGGGCCGGCCGGCGCCTCGGGGAGCGGCTCGTAGTCCATGGTGCGCGATTGTAGTGCCGCGTCGTGGCGGAATCCGGCCGCCTTGCGGGCGTTTCGGTGGCGCCGCAGCGCGACCGCCACTAGACTCGGCCGCGATGAGCGACCCGCAGGCCCCGCTGCCGCCGCTGCCGGAGCCCTTCGCACCCGCACCGCGCCCGCTGAAAAGCCCCGGCTGCGGCCGCGGCGCGCTGATTGGCTGCGGCGTGCTCGTCCTGCTCCTCGGCATCGGCGCCGTCGGCCTGGCGATGAACGTCAACCGCATGCTGGTGTGGTTCCTCCAGCGCCTCGAGGCGCAGGTGGAGGCGAAGCTGCCGGCGGACCTCACCGCTGAGGAGCGCACACGGTTCAAATCCGCTTTCGCCGACCTCTACCGCACCATCCAGGAAGGCAAGGTCGACCCGATCGCCGTGCAGTCGCTGCAGCGCGAGCTCATGGCGCTGGCGACCGACGTCGACCGCGGGCTCAGCCGCGAGCAGGTGCTGCGGCTGACGGAAGCGGTGGAGAAGGCGGCCGGGCATGTGCCGGCGCGCGAGACGGCGCCCGGAGCCCCCGCATTGCCGGCCGTTTCCCCTCGATCCGGCTGAGCCCCGCGTCGAGCCGGGGGCGGCGATAGCCGACATCTGTCGCGCGGGTGCTACCATTCGCGCTCCCGTTGTCCAGCATGTCGCCGAGGGGTGAGGTATGCGCTCACGAGAATCACGCCGTCTGATCGTCGCCTTCGCCGTCGCGCTCCTGCCGACAGCGGTGCGCGCGGAGCCGATCCTGGCCTCTCCGCGCGCCGACGGAATGCCGGTGCCGGCAACAGGCGGCCCCATGACTTCGATAAGGGAGTTCCCCATCAGCGCCAACGGGCGGTACGTGGCGTTCGACAGCTCGGCAGCGGATCTCGTCGCTTCGCCGCTCGACGGCAACGGCGCTCCTGACGTCTTCGTACGCGACCTGCTCAGCGGCACGACGACGCTGGTGAGCGTGAGGGCGGACGGCACCGCGCCCGGCAGCCACCTGTCCACCGTCAGCGCGATGAGCAGCGACGGCCGCTACGTGCTGTTCGAGAGCCATGCCACGGACCTGGTGAGCGGCGACAACAACAACTCGACCGACGTGTTCGTCCGCGACCTGCAGGCGGGGGTCACCACCCTGGTGAGCGTCGCCATCGACGGCATCAGCCCCGGCAACGGCAATTCGCTGGCGGCGGCGATGAGCCCCGACGGCCGCTTCGTGCTGTTCGCGAGCGACGCGACGACGCTCGCGGCCACCGACACCAACGGCAGGCGTGACGTGTTCGTGCGCGACCTGCAGACGTCAGTCACCACGCTGGTCAGCGTCAACAGCTCCGGCACCGACAGCAGCAACCAGCTTTCGGAGGCAGTCGCGATCAGCGACGACGGCCGCTACGTGAGCTTCTCGAGCCTGGGCACGAACCTGGTGAGCGGAGTCACCGACAGCAACGGTGGCGCGGACGTCTTCCGCCGCGACCTCCAGGCCGGCGTCACCCAGCTGGTGAGCGCCAACGTCGCCGGCACGGCTACGGGCAACATCCCGTCCCAGCCGGTGGCGATCACCGGCGATGGGCGCTACGTCCTCTTCCGCAGCGCCGCCTCGAACTTGACGGCGCTCGCCGACGCCAACGGGAATCTCGACGTCTTCGTCCGTGACTGCCAGCTCCAGACGACGACCCTGGCCAGTGTCAACGCCGCGGGAAGTGCTGCCGGTGCCGGGCAGTCGACCGCGGTGGCGATCAGCAGCGACGGCCGCTACGTCGCGTTTCACAGCAGCGCCGACGACCTCGTTGCCGGCGACGGCGGCAATACCGACGCTTTCGTCCGTGACCTGCAGCTCGGCACGACGGCGCTGGTGAGCCGCACCAGCGGCGGCACCCAGGCCAATTGGAGCTCGCTCGTCATCGCGATGACCGCCGACGCACGCTACGTGGTGCTCGACAGCATCGCCACCAACTTGGCGGCCGCCGACCTCAACGCGAGTCAGGACGTCTTCGTGCGCGACCGCCAGCTCGGCACGACCACGCTGGCGAGCGTGGCGGCTGCCGGTGGGCAGAGCGCCAACAGCGCGTCCATAGGCACGGCGATCACGCCCGACGGAAGGTATGTCGTGCTGGCGAGCTTCGCCGACGACATGGTCGTTGCCGACTTCAACGGCGGTTACGACCTCTTCGTCCGCGACCTGCAGGCCAGCAGCACCAGCGTGGTCTCCGCGCGGGCGGCGCTGCCGGTGTCCGCCACACCAAGCTCCGGCGCGGCGCTGGGCACGCTCGACGCCGTCAGCGCCGACGGCCGGTTCGTGGCGTTCACCACGCGGTCGGCGGACGTGGTGCCGGTGGCCACCCACCGCAAGCAACAGGTCTACGTGCGCGATCTGCAGCGCGCCGTCACCACCATGGCGAGCCTCAACGCGGCTGGCACCGCGGGCGGCAACTACGAGAGCTATCCCACTGGCATCAGCGCCGACGGCCGTTACCTGCTCCTCAGCAGCGTTGCAACCGATCTGGTCAGCGGCGTCGTCGACGGCGACTTCGCCTGGGACGTGTTCGTGCGCGACCTGCAAGCGGGCGTGACGACGCTGGCGAGCGTGCGCGCGGCCGGCGGTGCCCCTGGCAACCTGTCTTCGGAGGCGCGGGCCATCACCCCCAGCGGCGGGCACGTGCTCTTCTCGAGCGATGCCACAGACCTGGTCGCCAGTGACGCCAACGGCTTCTCCGACGTCTTCGTGCGCGACCTCCAGGCCGCGTCTACGGTGGTGGTGAGCACCAACGCCGCCGGGTCGGGGACCGCCAACGGCCGGTCGACAGCCGTAGCCTTCACTCCCAACGCTCGCTTCGTCGTGTTCGACAGCGAGGCGACCAACCTCGTTGCCCTCACGGTCGGCGCGGGCCTGACGCAGGTCTACGTACGAGACCGGCAGAGCGGGACGACGGAGCTCGTCAGCGTCAATGCGGCCGGCAGCGGTGGTGGCAACGCCAGCTCGAGGGGGACGGCGATCAGCGCCGACGGCCGGTACGTGCTGTTCGGCAGTCTCGCCAGCAATCTGGGCAGCGGCCTGACCCCGGGCAGGAACAATGTCTTCCTGCGCGACCGCCAGGCCGGCACGACGGTGCTGGTGAGTCGCAACCTAGCCGCCACCGGCAACGGCAACGATCACTCGTTTGCCCGGGCGATGAGCGCCAACGGGCGCTACGTCGCGTTCGACAGCGGAGCCAACGATTTGGTGACCGGCGACGACAACGGTTTCTTCTCCGACGTCTTCGTGCGCGACCTGCAGTCGGGGACGACTACCTTGGTCAGCGTCGACGCCAGCGGAACGACCGCCGCCAGCGGGCAGTCGTCGTCTTTCTCGATCAGCGCCGACGGCAGGTTGGTGAGCTTCGATAGCTTCGCCCCTGACGTCGTGGCCGGCGACGCCAACGGTAAGGGCGATGCATTCGTCCGCGACTTGGTAACGGGCACGACGACGTTGATCAGCGCCAACGCCGCTGGTGTCGCCGGCGACGGCTGGTCCGAATTGCCGCTGGTGAATGCCGCCGGCACCCGCATCGTGTTCCACAGCACGGCGTCGAACCTGGCGGTGAACGATTTGAACGGCACCTACGACGCCTTCGCCGCGCCTTTTCCGGCGCCCGACCTGCCGTTCGCCGACGGCTTCGAGAGCGGCACGCTGATCCGCTGGACGGGCTTCCGGCCCTGACGCTATCCGGCCGCGCGCACTCGCACGGCCGTTCCCCACGGATCGCGGGCCAGGCCGCCTTCCGGGGACCTCTCGACAGCAGCGCCGCGGCCGGCGAGGCTGTCGAGCGCCGCGCTCGCGTCGTCGCGAGTCGGCACCAGCACCTCCCACTCGAGCAGCCGCGCGTCGTCCTCGCCCGCGGGCTCGGCGCCGCGCGCCCAGGTGTTGACGCCGAGGTGGTGGTGGTAGCCGCCGGCGGAGAGGAAGAGCGCGCCAGGGTAGCTCCACACCGTCTGGTCGAGCCCGAGGCCGTGGTGGTAGAAGCCGGCGGCGCGCTCGAGGTCGCCGACGTGGAGGTGGACGTGGCCGATCCGCGTGCCGGCCGGCGCGCCCGTCCACGGCTCGCCGCGGCCGGCGGCGAGGAGGTCGTCGACGTCGAGCGGCTCGGTGGCCATCACCAGCTGGCCGTCGCGCGACTGCCAGGTGTCGCGCGGGCGGTCGGCGTAGACCTCGATGCCGAGGCCGTCCGGGTCGGTGAGGTAGATGGCCTCGCTCACCAGGTGATCCGACATTCCGGCGTGGATGCCGAGACGGCCGAGGTGGGCGAGGAAGCGGCCGAGGTCAGCGCGCTCGGGGAGCAGGATCGCAAAGTGAAAGAGGCCGAGCCGCCCGCGCCGCGGCACCGGGAGGGCGCCCCGCCGCTCGCGCAGCTCGACGAGCGCCGCGTCTCCGCCGTGCGGCCCTAGCACCGCGTGGCCCGACGACCGCTCGACGGCGCGCAGGCCCAGGACGCCCTCGTAGTAGAGCAGCGACCGCTCCAGGTCGGCGACCTGGAGGACGACGCGGCCGAGCGTCGTCGTCGCGGGGAGACGGTGCTCGGGGGCCGCGACGCCGTAGGCCGCAGGAGCGGCGTCCAGGAAAGGCCGAAGGGGCTGGGAAGACGACGAGAGTGCCATGCCTTTAATAATGCGTGACTAGTCAAATAAATTCCACACCGCCCGCTACACTCCCGGCATGAGCGGATTCCGTCTCGTCTCTCCCTTCACCCCGCAAGGCGACCAGCCGCAGGCGATCGCTCAGCTCGTCGAAGGCTTCCAGGCCGGCCACAGAGAGCAGGTCCTCCTCGGCGTCACCGGCTCGGGCAAGACCTTCAGCGTCGCGCAGATGGTCGAGGCCCTCGACCGCCCGACGATCGTCCTCTCCCACAACAAGACCCTCGCGGCGCAGCTCTACCAGGAGTTCAAGAGCTTCTTCCCCAACAACGCCGTCGAGTACTTCGTCTCCTACTACGACTACTACCAGCCCGAGGCGTACGTGCCGCAGAGCGACACCTACATCGAGAAGGAGACGACGATCAACGAGGACATCGAGCGGCTGCGGCTGCGCGCCACCAAGTCGCTGTTCGAGCGCCGCGACGTGCTCATCGTCGCCTCGGTGTCGTGCATCTACGGCCTCGGCTCGCCGGAGTCGTTCTACGACATGCTGCTCTTCTTCGACAAGGGCGAGGCGCCGGGGATGGACGCGGCCCTGCGCCGCCTGGTCGACATGCAGTACCAGCGCACCAACATGGACCTCTGGCACGGCAGCTTCCGCGCCCGCGGCGACGTGCTCGAGGTGCTGCCCGCCTACGACGAGCTGGGCATCCGCGTCGAGTACTTCGGCGACGAGATCGAGCGCATCAGCCGCTTCGACGCCCTGCGCGGCGAGGTGCTGGAGGAGGTCGAGCGCATCGCCGTCTACCCGCGTACGCACTACGTGACGCCCAAGGATCGGATGCAGCGCGCCATCGTCACCATCAAGGCGGAGCTCGAGGAGCGGCTGGCGCAGCTCTACGCCGAGGACAAGCTGCTCGAGGCGCAGCGGCTCGAACAGCGCACCCGCTTCGACCTCGAGATGCTCAAGGAGCTCGGCCACTGCCAGGGGATCGAGAACTACTCGCGCCACCTGACCGGCCGCGCGTCCGGAGAGCCGCCGCCGACGCTGCTCGACTACCTGCCGAACGACTTCCTGCTCGTCATCGACGAGAGCCACCAGACGGTGCCGCAGGTGCGCGGCATGTACCACGGCGACCGCTCGCGCAAGGAGACCCTCGTCGAGTACGGCTTCCGGCTGCCCAGCGCGCTCGACAACCGGCCGCTCACCTTCGACGAGTTCGACCACAAGATCGGCCAGCGGCTCTACGTCTCGGCGACGCCGGCGCCGTTCGAGCTCGAGCGCACCGGCGGCGTGGTGGTGGAGCAGCTGATCCGCCCCACCGGCCTCATCGATCCCGAGATCGAGGTGCGGCCGGCGAGCGGGCAGGTCGACGACCTGCTCGGCGAAGTGCGCACCGTCGTCGAGCGCGGCGAGCGGGTGCTGGTGACGACGCTCACCAAGCGCATGGCCGAGGAGCTGACTCATTACTTCCAGGAGCTCGGCGTGCGCGTCCGCTACCTGCACTCCGACATCGAGACCCTGGAGCGCGTCGAGATCCTCACCGCGTTGCGCCGCGGCGAGTTCGACGTGCTGGTGGGGATCAACCTGCTGCGCGAAGGCCTCGACCTGCCGGAGGTGGCGCTGGTGGGGGTGCTCGACGCCGACAAGGAAGGCTTCCTGCGCAGCGAGACCTCGCTCATCCAGACCGCCGGCCGCGCCGCGCGCAACCTCAACGGGCGGGTGATCTTCTACGCCGACCAGATGACCGGCTCGATGCAGCGCGCGCTCGAGGAGACGCGGCGCCGCCGCGAGCGCCAGGCGGCCCACAATCTCGAGCACGGCATCGAGCCGAAGACCATCCTCAAGGACATCCACAACCCGTTGGTGCGGCTCTCCGAGCTCGACCTCTACGACCCCACGCCGCGCCGGTTGTCGGAGATCGCCGAAGACTCCGCCATCCCGCTCAACGAGCGCATCGCCACGCTCGAGAAGCAGATGAAGGAGCACGCCAAGCGGCTGGAGTTCGAAGAAGCCGCGAAGGTGAGGGATCAGCTCAAGGAGCTGAAAGAGCTGCGGATCTACGCATAGCGGGAGTACGATCGCGTCATGAGAGCCGTCCTCCTCGAGGTCAGCCCGGCCGAGCTGGCGCACCGCAAGGCGATCGGCGCCGATCGCTGGGACGAGATGTGGGAGGGAGTGCTGCACATGACGCCGGCGCCCGGCAACGAGCATCAGAGGATCCTGGACAAGCTGGTGGTATTCCTCGTGCCGCTGTTGGAGCGCACGCGGCGGGGCACGCTTCGCTCAGGGATCAACGTCTTCGATGAGTCATCGCCGAAGGAGAACTACCGGATCCCCGACGCGACGTTTGTCGGCGCCGGGCGTGAGGCGCTGCTCGTCGAGGACGGGCTGCGGGGTGGTGGTCCGGACGCGGTGATCGAGATCCGCTCGCCGGGCGACGAGACTTACGAGAAGCTGCCGTTTTTCGCCAAGCTGTCGGTGCGCGAGGTGGTGGTCATCGATCGCGACAGCAAGCGTCCCGAGGTCTATCGGCTGGTTGGCGTCGCGTACGTCGCGGTCGCCGCAGACCGCGACGGCTGGGTCACCGCCGAAACCATGCGGCTTCGCTTCCGCCGTGCGCCTGGACGAACGGCGTTGGTCGTCGCCGACTTGGACGATCCCGACAGCCAGACGGAGATCTGAGCGGCTCGATCTCTTCGCAAGCCCCGGAGTGAGGGGGCGGAGGGAGCACTGGCGTTCTCGACCCGCGGTCTTCCGGGTCCGCCATCGCCCGACGCCCGCCGTGCGGTTTCTGCGCTCTCTCCTCTCCGGAGTGGGCAGCCCGGCATGCTCCACGGCGTTCCGCCGCTGCCGCCGCACTTCGTGCCGCGCGCCTCCGCCGTCGCGGCGCTAAAGCGCGCGCTGCTCGAGGGGCGCGAGCAACGCCACGGCATTGGCGCGGTCGCCAAGGCCGGCGTGCACGGTCAAGGCGGCATCGGCAAGACTGTGCTGGCCATCGCGCTGGCGCAGGACGACGAGGTCCGCCGGGCCTTCGCCGACGGCGTCTTCTGGCTCACCGTGGGTCAGGAGCCGGACCTCGCGGCCCTGCAGCGCCTGCTCTTCGAGATGGTCACCGGCCGGCGCGAAGAGTTCGTGTCGACGAACCTCGGCGAGGTCGCCCTGCGCGAGGCGCTCGGCGACAAGAGCTGCCTGCTCGTTCTCGACGACGTGTGGCACGGCGCTCACGCCACCGCCTTCGACGTGCTCGGCGAGCGCGGGCGCCTGCTGGTGACGACGCGCGACGCCGGCATCCTCCGCGCGCTCGGCGCCGCGCCGAGAACGTCGACGTCCTGGAGTCCGCGGACGCGAAGCGGCTGATCGCCAAGTGGGCGGGCGTCGACGCCGAGGCGCTGCCCGGCGAGGCCGCCGCGGTCGCCGAGCAGTGCGGTTACGTCCCGCTGGCGCTCTCGCTCGCCGGTGCCCAGGTCGCCGGCGGAACGCCCTGGGCCGACCTCCTGGCGGCGCTCCGCGCGGGCGACTTGGAGTTCCTGGATCACGCGCACCGCAGCGTCTTCAAGTCGCTGAGCCTCAGCCTGCGGGCGCTTGCCCCCGCGGATGCGGATCGCTGCCGCGAGCTGGCCGTCTTTCCCGAGGACACTGCCGTTCCCGAGGCCGTCGTCCTTCGCCTGTGGGGAGAATCCCGGCTCACGCGCGAGCAGGCGGGGAGGCTCCTGCGCAGCTTCGCGGACAAGGCGCTGCTCTCCCTCGCCGGTGACGCGCCCGACCGCACCGTGCGCCTGCACGACCTCCAGGGCGACTACCTCCGCCTCGTTGCCCGCGAACTCGCCGCCGCCCACGCCTGCCTCCTCGCCGCGCACCTTCGCCTCTGCTCCGGCGGCGAGGAGGGACCGGCGCGCTGGGCGTCCTGCCGGCGAGCGAGACGTACCTGTGGCGTCACCTCTTCCACCACCTGCTCGGCGCGGGGGAGAGCGCGACCGCCGACACGCTGGTCACCAGCGTGACCTGGCTCCGCGCCAAGATCGCCGCGTCGGGCGTCTCGGCCCTTCTCGCCGACCTCGCCTTCCTCGCCGACCGCGCCCCCAGCGACGACAACCGTCGCATCGAACACGCCCTTCGACTCGAAGCAGCATGGCTCCACGGCGATCCCGGAGCTCTCGAAGGCGTCCTCTACAACCGCCTGCGCTCCGCGGGTGCGACCGCTGGCGAGATCGACAGCCTCGTCCCCGGGCTCCGCCCCAGGATTCGACTCTCGCATCCCGTGAACCTCGGTGGCGCACGCGTCTTCCGAGGCCACTTGGAGCGGGTCCATGCCTGCGCGTACTCACCCGACGGTACGCGCATCCTCTCCGCCTCGGGAGACAAAACGCTTCGCGAGTGGGACCGTTCCTCGGGCCAGGAGCTCCGCCGCTTCGAAGGTCACTCGGGCTCGGTCAATGCCTGCGCGTACTCACCCGACGACACGCGCATCCTCTCCGCCTCTGTCGACTGCACGCTTCGCGAATGGGAGCGCTCCACGGGCCAGGAGCTCCGCCGCTTCGAAGGCCACTCGCGCTTGGTCACTGCCTGCGCGTACTCACCCGACGGCACGCGCATCCTCTCTGCCTCTGGTGACGGAACGGTTCGCGAATGGGACCGCTCCACGGGCCAGGAGCTCCACCGCTTCGAAGGTCACTCGGACTGGGTCAGTGCTTGCGCGTACTCACCCGACGGCACGCGCATCCTCTTCGCCTCTGGCGACAGAACGGTTCGCGAATGGGACCGCTCCACGGGCCAGGAGCTCCGCCGCTTCGAAGGTCACCCGAGGTCGGTCAGTGCCTGCGCGTACTCACCCGACGGCACGCGCATCCTCTCCGCCTCTGACGACGGAACGGTTCGCGAATGGGACCGCTCCTCGGGCCGAGAGCTCCACCGCTTCGAAGGTCACTCGGGCCCGATCAATGCCTGCGCGTGCTCACCCGACGGCACGCGCATCCTCTCCGCCTCTGTCGACAGAACCGTTCGCGAATGGGACTGCTCCACGGGCCAGGAGCTCCGCCGCTTCGAAGGTCACTCGGGCTCGGTCAATGCCTGCGCGTACTCACCCGACGGAACGCGCATCCTCTCCGCCGCTGTCGACCGCACGCTTCGCGAATGGGAGCGCTCCTTGGGCAACGAGCTTCGCCGCTTCGAAGGTCACTCAGGCGAGGTCGTTGCCTGCGCGTACTCACCCGACGGCACGCGCACCCTCTCCGCCTCCGGCGACGGAACCGTTCGCGAATGGAAACGTTCCTCGGGCCAGGAGCTCCGCCGCTTCGAAGGTCACTCGGGCTCGGTCAATGCCTGCGCGTACTCACCCGACGACACGCGCATCCTCTCCGCCGCTGTCGACCGCACGCTTCGCGAATGGGAGCGCTCCACGGGCCAGGAGCTCCGCCGCTTCGAAGGCCACTCGCGCTCGGTCACTGCCTGCGCGTACTCACCCGAGGACACGCGCATCCTCTCCGCCTCTGTCGACGGCACGCTTCGCGAATGGGAGCGCTCCACGGGCCAGGAGCTGCGCCGCTTCGAAGGTCACTCGGGCTCGGTCAATGCCTGCGCGTACTCACCCGAGGACACTCGCATCCTCTCCGCCTCTGTCGACGGCACGGTTCGCGAATGGGAGCGCTCCACGGGCCAGGAGCTGCGCCGCTTCGAAGGTCACTCGCGCTGGGTCAGTGCCTGCGCGTACTCCCCCGACGGCACGCGCATCCTCTCCGCCTCTGGCGAACGAACCGTTCGCGAGTGGGACCGCTCCTCGGGCCGGGAGCTCCGCCGCTTCGAAGGTCACTCGGACTCGGTCAGCGCCTGCGCGTACTCCCCCGACGGCACGCGCATCCTCTCCGCCTCTGACGACAACACCGTGAAGATCTGGTCCTCCGACGGCCGCTGCCTCGACACCCTCTACGGCGCGGCTCCCTTCACCTGCGTCGCCGTCACCCGCGGGCACTTCACCGCGGGTGACGTGCTCGGCAACCTCTGGATGCTCGAGTGCGAATGGCTCTGAGCAGACCCGCAACGCCGGCGCTCGGCTCGGCGCTAATCCGTCAAGGCGACCACAGGATCGATCCGTGCCGCCCGGCGCGCCGGCAGCACGCATGCCGCCAGCGCCACCAACGCCAGCAGGCCTGTGACCGCGGCGAGGACGCTCGGCTCGAACGGCGTCACGCCGAAGAGCTGCGCCGCCAGCGCTCCCCGCAACGCGAAGAGGCCGGCGAGGCCGATGGCCAGGCCGACCGCCAGCAGCGCCGCGCCCTCGCCGAGGACGAGCTTGAAGACGCGGCCGCTCTCGCTGCCGAGAGCCATGCGGATGCCGATCTCGCGCCGGCGCTGGCTGACCTGGTAGGCGAGCACGCCGTAGATGCCGACCGTGGCGAGCAGCAGGGCGACGAAGGCGAAGCCGGCGGCGAGGCGCATGGCGACCCGCTCGCCCGGCCACCGAGACCTCGACGCGTTCCTGCATGGTGCGCACGTCGTAGAGCGGCAGCTCCGGGTCGATGGCGGCGAGCTCGCGGCGCACCGACGTCGCCACCGCGCGTCGGGTCGCCGTCGACCCGCGCCACCAGGGTCATCGACCGCGCCGGCTGCTGCGCGTCGGGGTAGTAGTAGGCACCGAAGCGCTCGTCGGTCCCCGCCAGCCCGCGCTGCTTCACCTCCGCGACGACGCCGACGATGGTGACCCACTGCGTCTCGGCGGTGGGCCCGCTGACCTCCTCGGCGTTCTGCGGCTGGTACATCCGCCGGCCGATGGGGTCCTTGCCGCGCCAGAACTTCTCCGCCAGCTTCTCGCTGATGACGATCACCGGCTGCGAGCTGGCGGTGTCGCGCTCGTCGATGGGCCGGCCGCGCTTGACCTCGATCCCCAGCGCCTCGAAGTAGCCCGGCGTCACCACGTTGTTCGACGGCGAGATCAGCGACTCGCCGGGCGCCGCGACGTAGCCCTCGGCGAGGATGACGCTGTCGTTGGTGCTGCCGGTCAGCGGCGGCGTGCTGCCGAGCCCGGCGGCGGTCACGCCGGGGAGCGCGCGCACGCGCTCGAGGAAGCGGGAGTGCCAGGCGGGCAGGGCGGCCTCGTCGGCGTAGGTGGCGCTCGGCAGGCTGAGCTTGCCGGTGAACACGCCCGCCGGCTCGAAGCCCGGGTCCACCCGCAGCAGCTCGCGGAAGCTCGCCAGCAGCAAGCCGGCGCCGAGCAGCAGCACGAAAGCGATGGCCACCTGGGAGGCGACGAGCAGCCGCCGCACCGTGCGGGTGCTGCGGCTCGCCGTGCCGCTCCGTCCCTCTTCCCGGATGGTGCGGGCGAGGTTGGAGCGGCTGCCGTGCAGGAGGGGGATCAGGGCGAGGAGCAGCCCGACGGCGAGGCTCACCCCCGCGATGAGCACGACCGTCGGCGCGCCGAGGGTGATCTCGCTCGCCCGCGGCAGGCTGGCGAAGGCGCTGCCGGCGAGCGTGCGCAGCAAGCCGTACGCGAGCGCGGTCCCGACCAGGCTCGCGGCGCCGCTCAACAGCAGGCTCTCGACCAGGAGCTGGCGGAGGAGCCGGCCGAGTCCCGCCCCGAGCGCCTGGCGCGCCGCCACCTCCCGCGCCCGGCTGACAGCGCGGACGAGGGCGAGGTTGGCGACGTTGACGCAGCCGATGACGAGCACGAAGAGGACCGCTCCCCAGAGGAGGTAGAGGGTGTTCTTCACCGGAGCCACCAGCTGCTCCTGCAGCGGCGTCGCGTTGGTGGTGAAGCCGGCGTCGATGAGCGCCTGCTTGTAGCTCGGCACGCGATCGAGGTTCGCCCGGTTGAGCGCGTCGAGCTGCTGCTGGGCCTGCGCGAGCGTGGCGCCCGGCCGCAGCCGCGCGACCATCAGGTAGTTGTTGCTGTGGCGCCGGTCGTCGGCGCGGTCCTCCGGGGTGAAGGCGAGCGGCAACCAGAAGCTCGCTTCCGAATCGACGAAGAGGAAGTCGCGGGGCATCACGCCGACCACCGTGTGGGGAGCGCCGTTGACCCGCACGGTCTTGCCGATGGCGTCCTCGCGGCCGGCGAACAAGCGCTGCCAGAGGCCGTAGGAGAGCACCACCTTCTGCTCCTGGCCCGGAACGCCGTCGCTCTCGATCAGCGTCCGGCCGCGCGCGGCGCGGGCGCGCAGGAGCGAGAACAGGGAGGGCGTGGCCACCATGCCGGTGACGCGCTCGGCGCCGGCCGCCGTGCCCAGCGTGCGACCCACGGAGTCGTAGAGCGCGAGGTCGGCGAAGGCGTGGATCGCCTGCCGGCGGTCGTAGTAATCGGGGACGCTGTTGTCCGCTTCCTCCACACCGGCTTTGGGGTAGGAGTTGGCGACGTGGACCAGGCGCTCGGGCTCGGGCAGCGGCAGCGGCCGCAGCACCACCGAGCTCACCACCGTGAAGACCACGGCGTTGGCGGCCACGCACAGCGCCAGCGTGACCAGCACCGGCAGCGCATAGGTCTTGTCGCGCAGCATCGCGCGCAGGGCGACGCGGATCTCACGGCCGAGCTCGGGCATGGTTTGTCCTCCTGGGGCTTTTACGCCTGCGCGCAGGGCCGGGTTTCAGGCCGGCGGCGGCAGTCGGCGAGCCCGCTGCGAGTCCGCGATGCACGAGACTAGCTCGCGCGCCGGCGGGCCTCGAGGACGGCGAGCAGGCGTTCGAGAGTCGACTCCCGCCGCCTGGCAGGCGACCAGGAGGTGGTAGAGGAGGTCGGCGCCCTCGGCAGCGACGCGATCGGCGTCGCCCGCGGCGCAGGCGAGGGCGAGCTCGACGGCTTCTTCGCCGAGCTTCTTGAGGCGCAGGTTGTCGTCGGCGAGCAGGCGGCGCGTGTAGCTCGCCTCGTCGCCGGCCGTGGCGCGGTCGGCGATGACGTCGGCGAGTGCCGCGAGCGTGGGAGCGGCGTCGAAGCAGCTGCGGGCGCCGGTGTGGCAGGTGGGGCCGGCCGGGGCGACGAGGGCGAGGACGGCGTCGGCATCGCAATCGGCGTGAAGGGAGACGACGCGCAACACGTTGCCGCTCGTCTCGCCTTTGCGCCATAGCCGACTTCGCGAGCGGCTGTGGAGCCAGAGCTCGCCGTCGCGCAGCGTACGCTCGAGGGCTTCGCGGTCGGCGAAGCCGAGCATGAGCACCGTGCCCGTCGTCGCCTGCTGCGCGACGACGGGGAGGAGGCCGCCGCCCTTGGCGAAGTCGAGGCGGTCGAGGTCGGCCGCGCTGGCAAGCGAGGTAGAAGCGGTGGTGTCGAGCCGATTCATGCGCTCACCTCCAGGCGCACGGGCACACCGGCCTCGCACAGCGCGCGCTTCACCGCACCGACCGAGGTGATGCCCTCGTGGAAGATGCCCGCGGCCAGCGCCGCGTCGGCGCGGGCGACGACGAACGCGTCGCGGAAGTGCTCCGCCGTCCCGGCGCCGCCGGAGGCGATCACCGGCACGTCGACGGCGGCAGCGACGCGCCTCGTCAGCTCGAGGTCGAAGCCGTCGCGGCCGCCGTCGCAGTCGATGCTGGTGAGCAGCACTTCGCCGGCGCCGAGCTCGGCACAACGCTCCGCCCACTCGACGGCGTCGAGGTCCGTCGGCCGCGTGCCGCCGTGCGTGGCGACTTGCCAGCGGCGCTTGCCGTTGCCGTTGGCAGAGGGCTCGACGGATGGCTCCGCGCGCGCGTCGATGCTGGCCACCACGCACTGGCGGCCGTAGCGCGCCGCCGCTTCGGCGAGCAGCTCGGGGCGCGCCACCGCGGCGCTGTTGACGCTCACCTTGTCGGCGCCGGCGCGCAGAGCGCGGCCGACGTCGTCGACGTCGCGGATGCCGCCGCCGACGGTGAGCGGCACGAAGAGCTGCTCGGCCGTGCGCTGCACGACGTCGAGCAGCGTGCGGCGTCCTTCTTGCGACGCCGAGACGTCGAGGAACACCACCTCGTCGGCCCCCTCGGCCTGGTAGCGCGCCGCCAGCTCGACCGGGTCGCCGACGTCGCGCAGCCCGACGAACTTGACGCCCTTCACGACACGACCGTCGCGCACGTCGAGGCAGACGATGACGCGCTTGCGCAGCATCAGCGCTCTTCCTCCTCCTCCCACTCGATGCGCACGGCGCCCTTGGTGCTGAACACCGCATCGCCCCGCGCCAGCGCCTGTCGCAGCGCCAGTCCGAGCGCCTTCGTCGCCGCTTCGACGACGTGGTGACGGTCGCTGCCGCGCAGCACGACGACGTGTAGGTTCATCGCCGCGTTCTCGGCCAGCGAGCGGAAGGCGTGGTCGCACAGCGGTACCGGCAGCGGCCCCTCGTACCAGCTGCGGCCGCCGAGGTCGACGGCGACCTGCACCAGCGCGTCGTCCATCGGCACCAGCGCGGCGCCGTAGCGGGCGCACGCCGCGGGCACCTCACGCCGCAGCGCCAGCCCGAGCGCGATGGCGACGTCCTCGACGAGATGGTGGCGCAGGTCGCCGCTCGCTTCGACGGCGAGATAGATCCCGGCGTAGCGCGCCAGCGTCTGCAGCATGTGGTCGAGGAACCGCTCGCCGGTCGCGACGACGCCCGGCTCCTCGTCGGGGCGCGCCGCTCGCAAGGTGAGCCGCACGCGCGTCTCCTTCGTCTCGCGGGTGAGAGTGCTCACGCCGAAGCCTCCTTCGCCATGCCGAACGCGGCGGCGACGCGGCGCGGATCGAGGTCGCCGCGGTAGAGCGCCATGCCCAGCACGGCGCCGGCGATGCCGGCGGCGTCGAGCGCCACCAGGTCGTCGAGACCGCGGACGCCGCCGGCAGCGAGCAGCGGGTGGGCGGTGTCGCGCACGAGGACGACGAGAAAAGCGATGTCGGGACCGCAGAGCCGTCCTTCGCGGCCCACGTCGGTGACCAGCACGCCGCCGAGCGGCAGCTCGTCGAGCCCGGCGACGAAGTCGCGCACCGGCAGGCCGGCGCCGGCCGTCCAACCGTGGGTGAGAACCTCGCCGTCGCGGTAGTCGGCGGCGACGACGATGCGGCCGGGATGCGCTGCCGTCACCTCGGCGAGCCAGCCGCGGTCGCGCACGGCGCGCGTGCCCACCAGCACGCGCGCGGCGCCGGCAGCGAGCAGCTCGTCCACGTCCTCTGTGCTACGCACGCCGCCCCCGACCTGCACCGGCAGATCGGTGGCGGCGAGGATGGCGCGGATCGCCGCGCGATTGTCGTCGCCGTTGCCGAGCGCCGCGTCGAGGTCGACGACGTGCAGCGCCGCGAAGCCGGCCTCCTGCCAGCGCCGCGCGATCGCGGGAGGGTCGGGGAGGCTCACCTGCTCGCTCTCGGGACGGCCGCCGATCCATTGGACGACGCGTCCGCCGCGCAGGTCGATGGCGGGATAGACGATCACGCCGCGAGCTCCAGGAAGTTGCGCAGCAGCCGCAGCCCGGCGGCGCCGCTCTTCTCGGGGTGGAACTGCACGCCCCAGGCATTGCCGCGGCGAACGACGGCGGGGAAGCGGTCGCGGTCGTGGGTGGTCCAGGCAACCACGTCGCCGGCGTTGGCCGGCGCGGCGGCGAAGCTGTGTGCGAAGTAAGCGACGAGTGGGTCGACGCCGGCGAGCAGCGGGTCGGGGCGCTCGGGAACGACGTCGTTCCAGCCCATGTGCGGGAGCCGCGACGCGCGCAAGCGGCGCACGTTGCCGGCGAGCGCCGCGAGGCCACGGCCTTCGCCCTCCTCGCTCATGGCGAAGAGCAGCTGCATGCCGAGGCAGATGCCGAGGCAGGGCAGGCCGCGCGCGAGCGCGTCGCGCAGCGCCTCGCTGCCGGAGCCGAGCCGTTCGGCCGCGGCGCCGAAGGCGCCCACGCCGGGAAGGACGACGGCGCGGGCCGTGGCCGCGAGTGCGGCGTCGCTCACCACGCGCGGCTCGGCGCCGCCGCAGCGCAGCGCCTTGGCGAGCGAGTGCAGGTTGCCGCAGCCGTAGTCGAGGATGGCGACGTCCATGGCCGGAGCGGCAGAGCCGATGGATGGGGATGGCGCGGTCACGAGGTCACCGAGATCTCTTTGGCGCGGTCGACCGCAACGACCTGCACTTTGTCGAGCGCATCGAGAAAACGCTGCATGAGCGGCCAGGGACCGACGGTGACGCGAATGCCCTCGCCGATCACCGGTAGCCCGCCGAAGGCACGCACGCCGACGCCGCGCTCGCGCAGCGTAGCGGCGAGCGCGGTCGCGCCACCGCTTTCGGGCGGCAGCGGTACGAAGACGAAGTTCGCCGCCGACTCGAGCACTGCCAGGCCGCGGTCGCGCAGCTCACCAGTGAGGCGCTCGCGGACCCCGCGCGTCGCGGCAACGCGGCCGCGCACCCAATCGTCGTCTTCGCGCAGCACGGCCAGCGCGACAGCTTCGGCGAGGGCGCCCACCTTGTACGGCCCGCGCGCCTTCTCGACGGCGGCGATCAGCTCCGCCGGACCGACCGCGTAACCGACGCGCAGACCCGCGAGCCCGTACGCCTTCGACAGCGTGCGCAGCGACACCACGTTGCGCGAGGCGACGCTCCACGCGCCCAAGCCTTGGGAGACCTCGCCCTCGCCCGCGAAGTCCGCGTAGGCCTCGTCGAGCAGCAGCAGGCCCGGCAGCGAAGCGGCCAGCCGCTCGACGTCGGCGCGGGCGAAGAGGGTGCCGGTAGGGTTGTTCGGCCGGCACAGGTAGGTGACCGCACCGCGAGCCGCGACCAACCCATCGACGTCGAGCGAAAGGTCGCCGCACAGAGGCACCGCGAACGGCACCGCGCCGCTGACGCGGGCGAACGACGGCACGATGCCGAACGTCGGCGAGGGATGGACCATGCGGTCGCCGGACGCGCAGAAGGCACGCAGCACGGAATCGAGCAGGTCGTCGGAGCCGCAACCGGTGGTGACGTTCTCGGGTGCCACGCCGAGCCGAGCGGCGAGACAGCCCCGCAGCTCGTCCGCGTAGGGCGAGGGATAGCGGGTGACGAGCGCATCGTCGACGCCGCCGAGCAACGCGCGAGCGGCGGGCGGCGGCGCGCCGAACAAGTTGGTGTTGTCGGAGAGGTCGAGCGGAACGCGCTCGCCGCCGGCACCGCGGTAGCGCTGTACGTCGCGAAGCTCGGGCCGCGGGATCGGCGCCTGCAGGTGCGAGTCGGTGACAGCGGACGACGGCACCGCCGCTTTCGCAGAGAGCTCGATCGACGCGACATCGAGCGCGACAAGGGCGGCGCCTTCGTCGAAGCTTCGCAGCCGTGCGGCGAGAGCGTGTCCTGGCAGCCCTTCGGTCTCCGCGAGCAGCGCGGTCGGCGCCGCGAGCAGCGCGGCCGCCTCCGGCGACACCTCCTGCCAGGTGAAGCTGCGCACGAAGTCCGCCGCCGACAGGCCGCCGCAGCTGCGGGCCCATCCTGCCGTCGGCAGCACGTGGTTGGCGCCCGTCAGGTAATCGCCGAAGGTCACCGAGCTGGCGGCGCCGAGGAAGACGCTGCCGGCGCAGCGCACCTTCGCCAGCGCGGCGCGCGGCTCGGCGACGAGGAGCGCGAGGTGCTCCGGCGCGTAGCGCTCGGCGAACGCCAGCGCTTCGTCGAGCGAGACCGCGGTGAGCAGCGCGCCGCGAGCGGCCAGCGCATCGCGGACGATGTCCGCGCGCGGAGCATCGCGCAGCAGCTCGACGAGGGCGTCACGCACGCGCTCGACGAGCCGCGCGTCGGTGCTCACCAACACGGCCGACGCATCCGGATCGTGCTCGGCCTGCGCGACGAGCTCGGCGGCAACCAGCCGCGGCGCCGCGCTCTCGTCGGCGATCACCAGGATCTCGGAGGGTCCCGCCGGGCAGTCGCTCGCGATCACCGCGGCGAGCTGTCGCTTGGCTTCGGCGACGTAGGCATTGCCTGGGCCGACGACCTTGTCGACCCGCGGAACGCTGGGGGTACCGAACGCCATTGCCGCCACCGCGCCGGCGCCGCCGAGCGCGAAGACACGGTCGGCGCCGGCGAGCGCGCAGGCCGCGAGCGCGGCTGCCGGCGGCAGGCCGTCCGGTCCTGGCGGCGAGCAGACGACGATCTCTTCGACGCCGGCAACGCGCGCCGGCACCACACCCATGAGGACGCTGCTCGGGTAGGCGGCCCGCCCGCCGGGCGCGTACACCCCGACCCGGCGCAGCGGCTCGGTTCTGCGGCCGAGGCGGACCCCCGGCCGCACCTCGAGCTCGAGTGGCTCCACCGACGTCGCGAGCTGCGCGCGATGGAACGCGGCGATCGCGTCGGCCGCCTGCTGCAAGGCGCGACGGACGTCGGGCGCCAGCTCGGCGAGCGCCCGCTCGACGACCTCGCGCGGCACCTCGAGCGCCGTCAGCTCGGCGCCGTCGAACCGCCGCGCCAGCGCGCGCAGCGCCTCGTCACCTCCCGTCCGCACCGCCTCGACGACGTCGGCCACCGCGCGTGCCACGCGTGGATCGGCGGCGCGACCGCGCGACAGCAGCGTCGACTCCTGCGCCGGCGTCAGCCGCCCGACCGCGCCCTCGACAGCGATTGCCGGCGGCGGGAGAGCGCGCGGCGGCGACTCGACGGCGGTCATGGCATCAGCCTCTCGATGCGCGTCACCAGGATGCCTTCGGCGCGGACGCTCTTGAGCTCGGCGATGATGCGGTAGACGTCGCGCTGGTCGATCACGGAGTGGACGGCGACGTGACCGTTGGCGTCGAGCAGGTCGATCACCGTCGGCGCCGTGATCCCGGGCAGGATGCGGCGCATCTCGGTCAGCGCCGTGCGCGGCACGTTGGCCATCAGGTAGCGCTTGCCGTGGGCGCGCAGCACCGACTCGAGCGCGGCGGCGAGCGTCTCCAGCTTGCGCGCCGAGGCGGGGTCCGCGGCCAGCTCGGGACGGGCAACGAGGAGGGCGGTGGAGTCCAGCACCGTGCCGATCTCGCGCAGGCCGTTCATGCGCAGCGTCGATCCGGTCGACACCAGGTCGACGATCACGTCGGCGACGCCGAGGTGGGGGGCGATCTCGGCGGCGCCCGACAGCGGCACCAGGGTGACCTCGCGCCCTTGGCGGCGGAAGTAGGAGGTGGTGAGGTTGGGGAAAGAGGTGGCGACCCGCGCCCCCGGCGGCACGTCGGCGGGCTCGCGGATCGGCGACTCGTCGCGCGTCGCCACCGCCAGCCGGCAGCGCCCGAAGTCGAGGTCGAGCGCGACGTCGAGCCGGCGGCCCGACTCCTCCAGCAGGTCGCGGCCGGTGATCCCGGCGTCGGCGGCGCCGTCCGCCACCAGCTCCGGGATGTCGCGGGCGCGCATGAACAGCGCGCGCAGCTCGCCGCCGAGGGTGGCGTGCAGGGTGCGGTCTCCGCGCTGCTCGAGCGCGAGGCCGGCTTGTTCGAGGAGCTCGCGGGCGCCGGTGGCGAGGCGGCCCTTGTTGGGGAGTGCGATGCGCAACATGGTGGTTTCCTTTCGGCCAAAAAAAACCGCGGCCCGTGGGTTGCCACGGGCCGCGGTGGGTGTCGTTGTCGACGGTGGGCTACGAAGCCGCTACACGTCACCCCCTGGCCTGTAGGGGCCATGATGGTGGACGAACCCGGCGCGCAGCTTCGCGATCACGGACTGAGCGTAGGGCAGGCGGCGCGGAAATGTCAATCGCGTTCCGGTGTGCGCGCGGCCGCTCGAGCCACGGCGTGCGACCTTCACCGGCGCTTTCTGGCGCGGTGCTAGCATCCGCGCGCCTCGCGAGCGGCGCGGCTCTTGCGAGGGGTGAACCGCATGCCAGAACCGCTGCGATCGTCGTTTCGCGCCGAGGAACCGGCGGCCCGCTTCCAGCTGCGGCGAGCGGACGCGCCCGCCGGCGTTCCCACCTTCGCCGACGACGTGCGGCGCGGTCTCACCTCGTCGCCGAAGTTCCTCCTGCCCAGGTACTTCTACGACGACATGGGCTCGCTGCTGTTCGCCGCCATCTGCCTGTTGCCCGAGTACTACCTGACCCGCGTCGAGACGGCGATCCTCGCCGCTCACGCCGGCGAGGTCTGGCGACGCTGCCCACGCCCTTGCGGCTGATCGAGCTCGGCAGCGGCGAGTCGGAGAAGACGCGGCTGCTCATCGACGCGATCCTGGCGCGTCAGGACCGCCTCGCGTACGTGCCCGTCGACATCTCCGAGTCGGCGCTCGTGCGCGCGGGCGAGCAGCTGGTGCGCGACTATCCCGATCTCGACGTAAAGGCCCTGGCGGGCGAGTACGCGCCGGGTCTGCAACGGCTCGCTTCCGAACGCAGTCGTCGCGACGCGGCGAACCTCGTGCTCTTCCTCGGCTCGACGCTCGGCAACCTCGATCCCGCCGAGCAGCGCGAGCTGGTGGCGTCGGTTCGCCGCATCCTCGCGCCCGGCGACGGCTTTCTCCTCGGCGTGGACTGGAAGAAGCCCGCCGCCGAGCTGGTGCCCGCCTACGACGACGCGCTGGGGGTGACCGCGGCGTTCAATCTCAACCTGCTGCTGCGCATCAACCGCGAGCTCGGTGCCGACTTCGACCTCGGCGCCTTCCGTCACCTCGCCCGCTACGACGACGAGCGCAGCCGTATCGAGATGCATCTGGTCAGCCGCCGCAAGCAAGAAGTGACGATCCGCGCACTGGGCCTCACCGTGGCGTTCGAAGACGGGGAGAGCATCCACACCGAGAGCTCCTACCGCTTCGACGCGGACGACCTGGCGGCGCTCGCGGCGCACGGCGGCTTCGCGCTGCGCCGCACGTGGTTCGACGATCGTCGCCGCTTCGCTTCCGCGCTTTTCGTCGCCGTTTGAGCTCGCCTGCGGCGCGCGACGTCGTTTTGACAACCCCGGCGGCGGCCCTTAGGATTCGCGCTCGCGTGCCGGCGTAGCTCAGCCCGGTTAGAGCGCCTGACTGTGGATCAGGAGGGCATGGGTTCAAATCCCATCGCCGGTGCCACCTTCCCGATCCCGAATGATGTTGGCTCCCGCCGCGGGAGCTCGCTAGGGGGGCATTCCTGAATGGCCGAAACCGTCGAGCCGCGCCTCTCGCGGGGCCTCGCGGACCTGCTGCCCGAACAGATGCTCGCGCGGCAGCGGATGATCGACCGCATCCGCCACGTGTACGAGCTGTACGGCTTCGTGCCGCTGTCGACGCCGGCCATCGAGTATCTCGACGTGTTGACCGGCTCCGCCGCGGGAGAGGAAGCGCAGCAGTCGATCTTCAAGGTGCAGGGCCCGGAGGAGGAGCCGCTCGCGCTGCGCTTCGACCTCACGGTGCCGCTGGCGCGGGTGGTGGCGCAGTACCCCGACCTGCAGCGGCCGTTCCGCCGCTATCAGGTCTCCCCGGTGTGGCGGGCCGACAAGCCCGGCAAGGGCCGCTTCCGCGAGTTCACGCAGTTCGACCTCGACTCGGTGGGGGTGGAGAGCGAAGTCGCCGACACCGAGATCATCGCCGGCATGGCCGACGCACTGGAGGCCCTGGAAGTCGGCGGCTACCGCGTGCGCTTCTCGAGCCGCGCGATGCTCAACCTGGTGCTCGGCTACGCCGAGATCCCCGGGGAGCGCGGCACCGACGTGTTTCGGGTGCTCGACAAGCTCGAGAAGATGGGCATCGACAAGGTGCGGAAGGAGCTCACCACCGGCTACGTCGATGCCTCGGGCGACACGATTCCGGGCCTCGGCCTGGCGGCGTCGCAGGTGGAGCGGATCGAGCGCTTCCTCGCCATCGAGCCGACCAATCGCCGCGAGGTGCTCGCGGCGCTGCGCGAGCTGTTCGGCGGCCTGCCCCAGGCGGCGGCGCAGATCGACGTCGTCGAGCGCATCTCCAACCACCTCTACGCCCTCGGCTACGCCGACGAGCGGGTGGCGCTCGACCTCTCGATCGCGCGCGGGCTCGCCTACTACACGGGCCCCGTGTTCGAGGCGGTGCTGCTCGACGCGCCGCAGTTCGGCTCGGTGTTCGGCGGCGGCCGCTACGACGACCTCGTCATGCGCTTCCTCGGCCAGCGCGTGCCGGCCACCGGCGCCTCGATCGGCGTCGACCGGCTGCTGGCGGCGATCGTCGAGCTCGGGCGCGCCGGCAAGCGCCGGGCGACGGCGAAGGTGCTCGTCACCTACATGGACGAGTCGCTGCGCGACGAGTACATCGCCATGACCTGGCAGCTGCGGCGCGCCGGCATCCCCGCCGAGCTCTACCTCGGCACCGAGAAAGGGATCGGCAAGCAGCTGCGCTACGCCGACCTGGTCGGCGTGCCGATCGCGCTGCTCTACGGCTCCAGCGAGCGCGACCGCAGCGTCGTCACGCTCAAGGACATGGAGGCGGGGCGGCAAAAGGCCGAAGCCCTCGCCCGCCGCGAGGAGTGGCTGGGCGCGCGTCCCGGCCAGCGTGAGATCGGCCGCGACAACTTGGTCGACGGCGTCCGCGAGCTGCTGAGCCAGATCGAGAGCGCCTGAGCGATGGAGGGCGCGGCGGCCGGCGAGGTCGTGCTCGACGGGGAGAAGCCTCACCGTCGCCGAGCTGGTGCGCATCGCTCGCGATCCCGGCGTGCGCGTCGTGTGTGCTCCGGCCGCGCTGGAGCGCGTGCGCCAGAGCCGCGCGCAGGTCCAAAAGCTCGTCCGGGAGTACACGCGCGACCACCAGGCTTGGGAACGCGATCCGACAGCGAAGAAACCTCTTCTCGACTACGGGATCACCACCGGCTTCGGCGAGTTCAAGCGCATCCCCATCGAGCCCTCCAAGCTGCGCAAGCTGCAGCGCAACCTCGTGCTCAGCCACTGCGCGGGAGCCGGCGCTGAGCTCCGATGCGGGCGACCCGGCGAGCTACTTTCCCGCCGAGGTCGTCCGCGCCGTCCTCGTCATCCGCCTGAACGCCTTCCTCAGCGGGCACTCGGGCGTCACCGAGTCGCTGGTGGCCGCGCTCGTCGCCATGCTCAATCGTGGCGTCGTCCCGCTCGTGCCGCTGCACGGTTCCGTCGGCTCGAGCGGCGACCTCGCTCCGCTCTCGCACCTCTTCTCGGTGCTCCTGGGGGAGGGCCGCTACTGGGTCATCCCCGACGGAGCGCGCAGCTGTCCGCGCGAGTGGGGAGAGCTGCGCGGCAACGTGCAACGGATCGATGCCGCCGCCGGCCGCACGCTGCGGGCCGTGGCGGCGGCCCGGCGGCAGGCGCGCGCGCAGCTTGCGAGCGACCTCGGGATCGCGCGCGGCGACATGCCACCCATCGTCGAGAAGGAAGGTCTGGGCCTCACCAACGGGGCCAATTTCACGGCGGCGCTGCTCGCGCTCGCGGTCCACGACGCCGAGGCCTTGGCCAACGCCGCGGACGTTGCTGCCAGCATGGCAATGGCGGCAGTGTGCGGTTGTATGCGTGCCCTCGACGAGCGGGTGCACAAGGTGCGCGCCCACCAAGGACAGATCGACAGCGCCAAGAACCTGCGCGACCTCCTCGCAGCGAACAAGCAGGTAGAAACCTCCGGAGAGGTCCAGGACGCTTACTCGCTGCGCTGCGCGCCGCAAGTGCACGGGGCGGCGCGCGATGCCGTGGCCTACGCCTCCATGGTGGTCGCGACCGAGATCAACTCGGCGACCGACAACCCACTGTTCTTCGGGCCAGGCCCCGCCCTGCCGTTCGACGGCGGCTTCTGGCAGCGCTGGCCCGAGGACTACGACGGCGCACGGCGGATGTCGTTCTCCGCCGGCAACTTCCACGGCGAGCCGCTGGGTTTCGCGGCCGACTTCCTCGCCATCGGGCTGGCGGAGCTCGCCAACATCTCCGAGCGCCGTACGCAACTGCTGCTCGACTCCGACCACAACCGCAACCTGCCCGCGAACCTGGTCCCCATGGCGGGCCTCAACTCCGGTTGGATGATCGCGCAGTACTGCGCGGCGGGCATCGTCTCCGAGAACAAGGTGCTCGCCCATCCGGCGTCGGTCGACTCCATCCCCACCTCGTCGAACAGCGAGGACCACAACGCGATGGGGACGATCGCCGCCCGTAAGCTGCGTACGGTGCTGCGCAACGCGCAGGCGGTGCTCGCGATCGAGCTGTTGGTGGCGGCGCAGGCGCTGGAGTGGCGTGTCCGTCTCGAGTTGTCCGCCCGCGCGGACGACAAGCCCGCCAAAGGCAAAGAGGCGCGCCAAGAGGAGCGGGAGAGATTCCTTGGCGAATTGACCCGCGGTCCGCTCACTCTCGACGAGCTCGGCCGGTGCGGAGTGGCGCTGGCCTACCGGCGGATTCGCGAGCTCGCTCAGCCATTGTGGATGGACCGGCCGCTCGACGAAGACATCCGCCGTGTGCGCGCCGCGCTCGAGGACAACTCGCTGGTGCGCTGGCTCGACGTCGAGCTGGCCAACCTCGGAGAGGCGAAGACCGTTGAACGGCTCGTGGGCGCCAGTGGCGAGGTGAGCGCGGGCGAAGAAGTGGCGTTTCCGCAGGTCGCGCCGGTGCGATGCTTGCGGCCGGTGCGCCCGCTCCGCTCCGCGAGCTGAGGGCCGTCCGCCGATCTGCCGAGGAGGGCACATGGAGATCGCTGCCGAGGTCCTGGCGGTCTTAAGGTGTCCCGACTGTGGTGAGCCGCTGAGAGGCACGGCCGAGCAGCTCGAGTGCGCGAGCACGGAGCGCCATGTCTTCGCGAGCGAGAACGGGCTGCTCGCTTTCGCCCAGATCGATCCGGGGAAGTACACGCCCGATTACGCCAAGCGGTACGCGGCGTTGTGGGCTTACGGCTACGCCACGCGGCACAGCGGTCTCGACGAGCCGCTCTACCGGACGGTTGCCTCGCTGGCAGCGGAGGCGCTTGCCCAAAGGCCCGCCGGAGAGAGTGGGCCGGTCATCGTCGACGCCGGCTGTGGAGTAGGACGCAGCACCGCCGATTGCGCGCAACTGGCGCCCAAGGGAACCGTGCTGGGCTTCGACGGTTCGCCGTTCATGCTCGAGCTCGCCGATCGCATCGTGCGCGGCCACGCACCGGTGGTGGTCGACCTCGGCGACGCGGGGTTCCCGAGCTTGAGCATCCCCGGTCGCGGGCAGGAAGACGTGTTCCTCGCGCTGGCGGACGTCGAGCGTCTGCCGGTCGCCAGCGGCTGTGCCGACCTGGTGCTGAGCGTCAACATCGTCGATCGCTTGCCGCGCGGACCCGAGCCCGCCTTCCGCGAGTGCGCGCGCATCCTGCGGCCTGGAGGCTGGCTCGTCTTCACCGACCCGCTGAACTGGCTCGACGCCGAGTCATGGCGGCGGTTCGAAGCCGGCGACGTCTTGAAGCTGCTGGAGGCGTGCGGCTTCGAGCTGGAGACGTGGTTCGACGACCTCTGGTACCGCGAGATCCTCGACGCGCGGGGATCGTTCGAGGAGTTCCGCACGCTGGTGCTCAAGGCACGGAAGACCGCGTGAAGGAGTGAAAGAACGCGGCCCGGCGTTGTCGCCAGGCCGCCTTGCGGAGCGCTGCGGCAGCTCCCAGAGCGCAGGTCTATCGGATCTCTAGGAAACGCTCTCCTGACCGCCACCGCTGGGGCCACTGTCGCCGTCCTGCTCGCTGTCGCTGTCGCCGGCGGGCTTTTGGTCGCCGTTGGGCTGCTGGCTGCCGTCGCCAGCGGCCTGCTGTGGCTTGCCGGCGCCGCCGCCCTGCTGGCCGCCGGTGCCGGTCTGGCCGCCGGCTGCGGACTGGCTGCCGGCCGACTGGCCGCCGCCGGTCTTACTGCCGCCGCCCGACTGACTCGCGCCGCCGGGCTGGCTGCTGCCACCCGACTGGCTGCTCGCGCCGGACTTGCTACCGCCGCCGCCGCCGGTCTGGCTGCCTCCGCCCGATGGGGTGCCGACGCCCGACTGGCTCCCTCCACCCGAATGGCTCCCGCTCTCGGCCTGCTGCCCGCCACTGCCCTCATCCCGATCGTCCCGGTCACCCATGGTGAAGCTCCTCGCTCGTTGGCGCGGGCATCATTGCCCGTCGAAACCACGAGCAAGAGGCGAGCCAAATGTAGGCAGAGTCTTACTTCGATTTGAAGGCATTCTCCGATAACCACTGTCAACCTCAGCGGACCATGCAGAACGACGCTCGGGCGCGAGGCCTCCAAGGACGGTTAACCCAGCGCGGTCTACGCTATGAGCCGTCCGGCAGTTGCCGGAACCAGCCATGCACTCTGACGTTCAGGACCGCATCCGCGCCTTGCCCGACGCTCCGGGCATCTACGTATTCCGCGACGCCGGCGGTCAGCCGCTGTACGTCGGCAAGGCAAAATCGCTGCGTAAGCGGGTCGTGCATTACATCGGCGAGCAGGCCGACAGTCGCCTGCAGGCGATGGTCGGCGAGGCCGCCGACCTCGAGTTCGTCGCGGCGCACACCGAGGCCGAGGCGCTGCTGCTGGAGAACAGCTGGATCAAGCGCGCGCAGCCGCGCTACAACATCCGGCTCCGCGACGACAAGACCTACCCCTACCTCAAGCTGACGGTGGGGGAGGAGTGGCCGCGGCTCGTCTTCACCCGCCGCCTCGGCGGCGACGGCGCCGCCTACTTCGGGCCGTTCCTCCCCGGAGGCCTCGCGCGCCGCGCCATCAAGCTGGTGCAGAAGCTGTTCAAGGTGCGCGTCTGCCGCATCCCCATCGACGGCAGCCTGCCGCGCCCCTGCCTCTACTACGACATGCACCGCTGTCTCGGCCCCTGCGTCGCCGCGCTCACCACACACGAGGAGTACCGCGGCGCCGTCGAGCAGGCGCGTCTCTTCCTCGCCGGCCGCACCGACGAGCTGATACGCCGGCTGCGCCGCGACATGGAAACCGCCGCCGAGGCACTGGAGTTCGAGCGCGCGGCGCAGCTGCGCGATCTGCTCGCCGACGTCGAGGAGGTGCAGGGACGGCAGAAGCTGGCCTCGGTGCGCGGCGAGGACGTCGACGTCTACGGCTTCCACGTCGGCGGCGGCAACGCGTCCGTCGTGATCCTCGTCATGCGCGGCGGCCAGGTGCTCGACCGCCGCGAGCTCTTCTGGGAAGGCGAAGGGCAAGTCGAGCCGGCGCGCCTCCTCGCCGAGCTGCTGCCGCAGGTCTACGCCACGACGACCTTCATCCCCAAGGAGATCCACCTGCCGCTGCCGGTCGAGGGCGTCGAGGCGCTCGAGGAGTGGCTCACCGGCCGCAAGGACGAGCGCGTCTACGTGCGCTTCCCCGAGCGCGGCGAGAAGGCGCAGCGCGTGCAGCTGGCGATGCACAACGCGCAGCTGGCGCACCGCCGCCGCTTCCGTGGCCAGAAGCAGGAGCAGGCCGGCGCGGTGGCGCTCGCCCGCCACCTCGGCCTCGCCGAGCCGCCGCAGCGCATCGAGGGGATCGACATCTCCCACTTCCAGGGCGGCGAGACAGTTGCATCTCTGGTGGTGTGGGAAGCGGGAAAGATGCGCAAATCCGACTACCGCACCTTCAACGTGCGCGACCTCACGGGCCCCGACGACCCGGCGTCGATCGCGCAGGCGGTCGAGCGGCGCTACAAGCGCGTGCTCGAGGAAGTCGGCGCCATGCCCGAGCTGGTGCTCATCGACGGCGGCCGCGCCCAGCTCAACGCGGCGCTGCACGCGCTCGCCAAACTGGGCGTCGAGGAGACGCCGGTGGTGGCGCTGGCCAAGCGCGAGGAGGAGATCTACCTGCCGGCGCGGCCGATGCCGCTCAAGCTGCCGCGCAAGGACGCCGGCCTCCAGTTGCTGCAGCAGGTGCGCGACGAGGCGCACCGCTTCGCCGTCTCACGCCATCGGGCCCGCCGGCAGAAGCGCACGCTGGTGAGCCGCCTCGACCACCTCGCCGGCATCGGTCCCGGCCGCCGGCGCATGCTGCTGCAGCGCTTCGGCAGCCTGGCCGGGGTGCAGCGCGCCACGCGTGAGGAGCTGCAGACGGCGCTCGGCCCGCGCCTCGGCGACCGCATCCACGCGCAGCTGCACGCGCCGCCGCCGCTTCCGGAAACTCCAGCCCACGGCGAGGTGCCGGGTTAGGATGCGCCCACCGCATGTCTGAAGCGGGCGAACCGGGAGGCGTGGGCGGCGGCCCTGGTGGTGGCCTCGGAGGGCTCGTGCCGCAGGCGCTGCTCGAGCGTCTCGAGGCGCGCATCAACGACGACCTCCTCGACGCGCCGCCGACGCTCGACAGCCAGCGCCTCAAGCGCGAGGTGAGCGAGCTGGTCACGCGCGCCGGCAACGTCAGCCACTACGAGCTGCTCGGCATCTCGGTGGGCGCCACCACCGGCCAGGTGACGGCGGCCTTCATCGACCTCGGGCGCCGCGTGCACCCGTCGCTCGCCACCTGGCTCGACGTGCCCGAGGGAGTGCTGCGGGTGCTCTTCGAGCACGCCGCCAACGCCTACCTCGTGCTCAGCGATCCGCAGAAGCGCAAGGACTACGACCGCGAGCACCCGAGCCGGCCGGAGCCCGAGCTGCGCTCGCCCGAGGAGCTCGCCGATGTACGGCGCGACATGGCGCGCAAGAGCTTCCGCCGCGCGCAGTCGATGCTCAAGGCCGAGCAGTATCACTACGTCGTCGAGCTGATGCGCGAGACGGTGGCGTGGGACCCGCACCCCGATGCCTACGCTCTGCTCGCCGAGGCGCAGGCGAAGAACCCGCACTGGCGCGAGGCGGCGCTCGAGAACCTGCAGCAGGCGGTGCGGCTGGCGCCCGAGGACACCGCCTACCGCGTCAAGCTCGGCCGCCTGCTCGAGGACATGGAGCGCATGACGGACGCCATCGAGGAGTACAAGGCGGTGGTCGAGCGGGTGCCCAACCAGCCCGACGCCCTCGACGGGCTGGATCGGTTGGGCGTGCAGTCGGGGAAAGAGCGCCGGGGCTGGCGGCGCTGAGACGCCACTAAACGCCCGCTGGGGCGTGCGAAGGATCCTGCCGGCCGCCGCATCCAAGGCAGGCAAGGAGGATCCGAACATGAGCGCAAAGCGCCCGACCTTACGTGGAATCTGCACGGCCCTGCTCCTCGTCGCATCGGTGACGCCGACTCTGGCCGACGATGACTTCACCAGCGACTTCGCCATCGACCGCTGCGGCTTCGCCAACAGCGGCGGGCAGAACCCCTACTTCAGCCTCCAGCCCGGCAGCCGGCTGGTGCTCGAGGGCGACGACGACGGCGAGACGCTGCGCCTCGAGATCACCGTGCTGGCGGCCACGAAGACGGTGGAGTTCGTGGCTCCGGGCGGCCGGGCGATGCGCGTCGTCACCCGCGTTGTCGAGGAGCGCGAGTGGGTCGACGGCGAGCTGCACGAGGTGTCGCGCAACTGGCTCGCCCGCTGCCGGCAGACCAACGACGTGTTCTACTTCGGCGAGGAGGTCGACTTCTACGAGAACGGGCAGATCGTCGACCACCACGGCTCGTGGGAGGCGGGCGTCGACGGCGCCCAGCCCGGCATCTTGGTGCCGGCTCGCTTCCTCCTCGGCGCCCGCTACTACCAGGAGCTGGCGCCCGGAATCGCCCTCGACCGCGCCGAGAACGTCGAGATGGGGCTGACGCTCAATCTCGCCGGACGTCGGCTGCGCGACTGCGTGGCCGTCGCCGAGACGAGCGCCCTCGAGTCCGGGGAGAGCGCCAAGGTCTACTGCCCGGGAGTGGGCCTCGTCATCGATGACGACATCGAGCTCACTTCCTTCAGCCGCTGAGCGGAGGGCTGCCATCGGGATGCGCGCCGCCGGCTGGTCGCTCGCTTCGCTACGCGAGGACGCGGCATCGCCCGCAGCTCCGCCGGCGCATGACGAGGACCGCGTGCTGGTGGCGCGCATGCTGGCCGGCGACGGCCAGGCGCTGGAGAGCTTCGGCGAACGGTACGGGGCGGCGCTCTATCGCTTCGCCGCCTCGCGATTGGGAGGCGACCGCGAACTGGTGCGTGACATCGTGCAAACGACCCTCACCAAAGCGTTGGCGCATCTCGACAGCTATCGCGGCGAGGCGGCGCTGCTCACCTGGCTCTGCTCCTGCTGCCGCAACGAGATCCTCATGCACCGGCGGCGGGCGGGCTCGCGCGTCACCGCGGTGGAGCCGGAGGTGCTCGAGGCGATGCCTGACATCGGCCGGCACGCCGACGCCGAGGCGACGCTGCTCGACAAGGAGCGGGCGGAGCGGGTCCACCTCACGCTCGACTCGCTGCCCGAACGCTACGCCGAGGTGTTGGAGTGGAAGTACGTCGACCATCTGCCGGTGGAGACGATCGCGGCGCGGCTCGGCCTCGGCCTCAAAGCCGCCGAGTCGCTCCTCAGCCGCGCCCGCCGGAGCTTCCGCAACACCTTCGAGGACTACACGCGCGACGCCTCCGGCGCAGCCGGCGGTGAGCGCGCGCGGCCAGCGAGCATCCAGCCATGAGCGACGAACCACGCGGCGAAGAGATCGACGGGGCGACCGCGCACGGCGCCGAGGACGAGGCGATGGTGGCGCAGCTGCTCGCCGCGGCGGGCCGGCGGCCGGAGCTGCCGGCGGACGAGCTGGCGCAGGTGCGGGCGATGGTCCGCCAGGCGTGGCAGGAGCGGGCGGCGGCGGTCGAGACCGAAGTGTCGGAGGGACCGACGGCCACGCCGGCGTCTATTGACTCGCCGGCCCTTGCGGCCTCGACGGCGCCGGTGGCGCATTCACGATGGGCGCAGCGTCGGGTTGTCGTGCTCGGCTTGGCGATGGCCGCCGGGCTGGCGATCGCGATCGGCCTGGTGTGGTGGCGAAACGTGCGGCCCGTGCGGCCGCAAGTGCTGGTGGCGCGCGTCGAGACGGTCAAGGGCGACGTGCAGATCGGCAGAGCGGGCGAGGCATGGCGTGCCCTCGCCGGCGGCGATGCGGTTCCGGCAGGCTCGGAGCTGCGCAGCGGGGGAGCGACCGGCGGCCAGGGCAGCTTCGTCTCCTTGCGGCTGGCCGGCGGTGGCAGCGTGCGCCTCGACGCCGGCACCCGGCTGCGCGTCCTCACGGCCGAGAAGCTCGCGCTCGACGAAGGCGCCGTCTACGTCGACAGCGGCCTTGCCGCCGAGTCGAAGGTGACGGTGCAGACGCCGCTCGGCGACGTGCGCGAGCTCGGCACCCAGTTCACCGTCCGCCTCGCCGACGGCGCGCGCGAGCTGCGAGTGCGCGTACGCGAAGGCGCCGTTGCGGCGGCGACGGGAGGCGGCAGCCATACGGCACACGCGGGTGAAGAGCTAGTGGTGGATCGCGCAGGACACGCAGCCCTGCGCACGGCGGCGTCGTCAGGGGAAGACTGGGCCTGGGTGCTCACCGCAGCGCCACCCTTCGCCGGCGAGGGCCGCACGGTGGCAGAGCTGCTCGATTGGGTATCGCGCGAGACCGGCTGGCGGCTGCGCTACGAGGGCGACGCACAGCACGAGGCGGCCACCGCGGTGCTCCATGGCGCGGCCGGCGCGGTGCCGCCGGATCGGGCGGCCTTTGCGCTCCTCCCGGGTGCCGGCCTCGAGGCCGAGCTACGCGACGGAACGCTGATCGTGCGCTCCGCTCCCTGAGCCTCAGCCGCCAAGCTGCCACGTCAAGCCCAGCGACGGGACGATGCCGGGCCAGTGCTCGCCGTCGAAGCCCAGCGTCCCGTCATCTTCGATCGTCACGTCGAAGCCGGCGAGGTTGTGGCGGTTGTAGGCGTTCTGCACGTCGAAGAAGAACGTGAAGGCGCCCCAGCGCGAGCTCCAGCGGCGGCTCAGGCGCAGGTCGAGCCGGTGGTAGGGCGGAAATCGGCGGCTGGCCAGCTCGCCGAAGACTCCGACGACCGGCTCTTCCTCGTCGTCCGCTGACCTGACCGACGCGGAGGCATCGGGATCGTCAGGCGGATCGTCGGGATCCTCCGGCGGCTCCGGCTCCTCCGGCGGCGCCGGCGGCAGCGGCGTCACCGGCGTCGTCGGCCAGCCGGTGTGCCAGCGCCAGGCGAGGTCGAGCTGCCACTGGCGCGGCAGCCGGCGCGAGGTGGCAAGGGTGAGCGCGTGCGGTTGGTCGGTGGAACGCGGCACCCAGCGCTTGCCGCCGCCTCCGGCTCCGTCGACGTCGAGCCGGTCTTCCGAACGTGACCAGGTGTAGGCGAGCCACCAGCTGCCGCGCTCGCCAGGCTTTCCGCGCACCAACAGCTCGGCGCCGCGCGCCACGCTCTTCGTCGGCGCCAGCAAGGCGCGGCCGGGCTCGATCTCGGGAAAGAAATTGAGCGCCTCGAGCAGGCTTTCGAAGCGCGGCCGCGGGTTGGCGACGCTGCGGTGGTAGAGCTCGAGCCGGACGCCGCCGATTGCCGCCGCGGCGCGCGCCGGCGAGCCTTCGTAGCCGAGCACCCACTGCTGCGAGCGCTCCGCTTCGCGCAGCCGCGTCTCGCCGTCGCCCACCGCCAGCTCGTAGGGCCGCTGGCTTTGTGCGAAACGGCCCCAGGCGGCGCGCACGACGCTGCGGCTGCCGGTGCGTAGGGCAAGCGCGAGCCGAGGGCTCAGCAGGTCCTCGCGCGGCTCGTCGTAGCGGTCGTAGCGCAGGCCGGTCTCGAGCGTCAGCCGCTCGCCCCAGCTGCGTACGTCGCGCGCCCACAGCGCGGCGTAGTCGCTGCGCAGGTCGCGGTGGAAACGCCGCGCCGCCGGCCGCTCGGCGGCGAGCGGGCCGACGATGACGATCAACGGCTCGCGCGCGTAGGCGTAGTCGAACGTGGCGTCGTAGCGGCGCGCCTCCCAACCGGCCTCGATCGAATGCTCGGCACGCGGCAGGCTCCAGGTCTGCTCGAGGCCGAGCACGCGCACCTCGCGCACGTCGCGCAGCACGAACTCGCCCTTCTCCTCGGCCGCCTCGCCGAAGCGGTCGTGCACGAGGCGCGACCAGGAGACGAGCGTCTGCGCCAGCAGGCGCTCGTTGCCCGTCTGGTGGCTCAGCCAGGCGTACCGGTTGCGGTAGTCGTTCTCCAGCCGCTCGACGTCCTCCTCCTCGACGGTGTTCACCTCCAGCGTGTCGCCGGTGGCGAGCGCATTGACGGCGAAGGCTGCCGGCGCGCGTCGTCAGCTCGGCCTTGCCGAGCAGGTCCCAGAAGCTCGGCCGCTCGTCGCCGATGGCGCGCTCGGCGAAGAGCAGCGAGCCGCGGCGCGCGCTCAGTCGCCAGCCGCCGGCGCCGCCCGCGAAGCCGCCGCCGGCCGCGGCGAGGGCGTCGAGCACGCTGATCGAAGCGGTGAGCTCGCGCCGCGTCGGCGACGCCTGCGTGCGCAAGTCGAGCACGCCGCCCATGCGGTCGCCCTCGCTCGCCGGCAGCGCGCCGGTGGTGAGGGTGGCGCCCGAGAGCAGGCGCTCGGAGACGACGCTCATCGCGCCGTCGTAGTCGGTGAGGTGGAAGGCGCCGTAGAGCTCCTGGCCGTCGAGCGTCACTTTCAGCTCGTCGCGCCGCCCGCCGCGCACGCCGAGCTGCGCCGACACGTCGTTCGAGGCGATGCCGGGGAGCAGCGAGGCGGCGCGGAAGAGGTCGCCGGCGAGGTGGGGAAGGCGCTCGATCTCCTCGCGGTCGAAGGCGACCGTCGAGGCGTCCGACGGCGCGAGAAGCGGCAGGCGGCTGGGGCGGACGACGATCTCTTCGCGCACGACGGGAAGCGGCTCGTGCGCCGGCGGTGCATCGGCGGGCGCGGCGACCGGTGCCGCGCGCTCGACGGCAGCGGCGCGGACGACGACGAGCACGCCGGAGCTGTCCTCGCGCACGGCGAGATCGTGCGGCATCAGCAGCTCGTCGAGCACGCGGCGCGGCGCGGTGGCAGTCGGTTCCGCGGCGACGCGCATCTGCGGCGTCACCAGCCTGCTGGTGAAGACGATCGCGAGCCCCTGGCGCTGCAACGAGCGCAGGGCCGCAGCGAGCGGGCGGCCGGCGTAGGTCGCCTCCGTCTGCGATGCTGGCGCGGCGGCGGCTGCCGGCGCTGCCGGCCACGCACAGTGCAGCGCGGCGACGAGGACCAAGCAGCGCGCGGCGCGGCTAGGCATCGGTGTCGATCGAAGCGCCCTTCGGAGGTCCGCTCGGCAGCGTAGCAGAGCCGCCGGGGCGACTGCGCGCGTCGCGCCGCGATCGCCTCGGCATTCCGCTATCGATCCGTCGGGAACACCGCCCCGCCGCTCGGTTGTTATCATCTTGCGGGGCCGGAGAGCCTCGGGTGGTCGCCGCACGGTCGGGTCGGCTTCGGCCGGTCCGGACGTGGGGAGGAAAGTCCGAACTCCCACGGGCAGCATGCTCGCCAACGGCGAGGCGTGGCGACGCGACGGAAAGTGCAACAGAAAGCAGACCGCCGGGCGTCATCTGGTGGAAACACCGGGCGGCGTCCGGCAAGGGTGAAACGGTGCGGTAAGAGCGCACCGCCCCCCCGGCGACGGTGGGGGGCACGGCAAACCCCATGCGGAGCAAGGCCAAATAGGGGGGCGGGCTGGGCTGCCCGTCCCGATGCCGTCGACGGCGCAAGCCGGCGGCGGCACCGCCCCCGGGTAGGCCGCTGGAGCGCGGCGGCAACGACGCGCCTAGAGGAATGACCGCCACCGGCCGCGAGGCCGGCACAGGATTCGGCTTACGAGGCTCTCCGGCCTCTTTCGAGCGAAGACGGTGCGCAGCGCGCACCCCTACGGGTCCGCCAGCGACAACTACGCGCCGACGCTGGCCGTGTAGGGTGCGCTCTGCGCACCATCCGCTCCGCTGCGCTGCATCGCGTAGGCGCGGGCCCGCAACCCTCCCGCATTCACCTCGCACATCGGTGCCATGCGGCCGTCAGGCTGCGGCAGGCGGAAGACGCAGGCGGCGAGGCGCGCTTGGCCGACCGGCGTCGCCAGCTCTTCGGCGTCCATGAAGTGATGGCTGGTGAGCGTGAACGAGCCGAGCCGCACGCGCCCGAGCAGCCCCTCGAGCAGCAGCTTTGCAGGCCCAGCGCCAGCCTCATTCCGCAAGCGGCGCGTGACGCAGCGCCGTAGATCGCCGGCGATCCACTTCGGCGCGCGCCGCAACAGGCCGATGCCGCGCGCCAGCTTCTGCAACGGCGAGTCGTCGCGGAACGCGGCGCCGCCGAGGCCGCGCGCGAAGATCTCTTCGAGCATCGAGCGGTCCTCGGGGTGATCGCGCACGACCTGCAGCAGTCGCGGCCGCGGCTCGCCGCGCCGCTCGACCAGCAGGAGCGGCACGATACGCGTGCACTCGGGGTGGCCGAAGTGGAGCGGCGCCGGCGAGATCTCGAGCCCGAAGTCGCGGGTGGCGCGGCCGATCTCCGCCCACAGCTCGGCGGGCGAGATGCCCTCCAACCCGCGCCGCGTGCGCCCCACCTTCGCCAGCGGCTGGAAGCTGATGAGGCCGAAGGCGTCGCGGTTGCGCAGGCACCAGCGCACGACGGCGGCGACGCCCGCCAGGTTGTCGCGCGTCACCGTCATCGTGGTGGCGGCGCGCAGCGGCCGCCGCGTGCGGCGGCGGGCGGCGCGCACGAGGTCGGCCAGCTCGTCGCGCAGCGGCATCAGCTCCTCTTCGTCGCGCGCGCCGCGGTAGCCGTCGCGCCCGCGCTGGGTGGAGTCGACGTGGATCGCCACCTCGCTGAGCCCGCCGTCCTCGACCAGCCGCTCGAGCAGCCCGGGCTGGCGGCGGAAGGTGTCGCCGTGGGTCATCACCATCGGCACCACGCCGATGGTGCGCGCGTGGCGGAGGATGGCGAGCAGCTCGGGCAGCGGCCGCAGCGTCACCTCGCCGTCGGTGATCTGCACGTTGCTCTTCGGCCCCAGCCGCGCCCTCAGCGCGTCGAGCTGCGCGAGCACCGCGTCGACGGGCAGCGGCGGGATCGCGTTCGCCTCGCTGCCCAGGTAGCAACCGGTGCAGGAGAAGTCGCAGCGCGGGTGCACGCCGAGCGTGGCGCCGCAGCCGGTGGCCTGGCGGCCGAGCCCCTGCCCCGGCAGCCGCACCGCCGGGTCGAGCTCCTCCCAGCGCGCGGCGAGCAGCGCCCGCTTCTCCGCCGTCACCGGGTCGCGCAGCAGCGACCACAAGCTCGGAGACGGCGAGCGCGGTTGAGTCATCGCTTCCAGTCGTTCAGCGACCAGTCGTAGTCGTCGTGCTCGACCTCGACCTTGACGTTGGGCGGCAGCAGGCGCGCCTTCTCGGGCGGCAGGTGCTTGCGCACGAAGGGGACGACCCCGCCGCCCCACTTGACGAAGTCCTTCTCGAACCAGTCGAAGATCTTGGTGACGTGGAGGACGTGCTTGCCACCGTCGTTCTCGACGCGCAGCGCGGGGCCGCTGAAGAACTTGCGCACCTGCTCGTCGAGCTGCTGGTCGACGCGCGCGCCGACGTAGGCCTCGTTGCGCAGCGGCGGACAGCTCTTCGCCGCGCAGTTGAGCGCGAAGTGGATGCGCGGGTCCTTGAACCCCTCGCGCACCTTGTCGTTCTCGATCCAGTTGAGCGATACCTTGCCGCCGCCGAACGGCATCGTCTCCTTGGAGAAGACGTTGAGGCGGATGACGGGATCGGTCGACAGGTCGCGGATCGAGTCGGTGGGGTAGCCCTCGACGACGCGCGCCACCACGTTGACGTTGTAGAGGTTGAGCCAGAAGGCGAGCTGCTCCTTGCGGTCGAGGGCGGCGGGATCGACCTTGGCGAGCGACTGCCGCAGCCGCTCGAGCGCCGGCGTCTCGCGCGCCTTGAGGCCGCGATAGTCCATCCCCTTGGCGGGGTCGTAGTACCCGGCGAGCAGCCGGTTCCACTCGGCGTAGTCGGGCTCCGCGGCGGGCGCAGGGGCCGCGGCGCAGGCGACGGCCGCGATCGTGAACAGGAAGCCCAGCAGGTGTCGGCGCATCGTCTCTCTCCTCCCGGAGAGCTTACGTGCCGTTGCCGAGGGTAGATGACCGCGGCCATTCTAGACCCGTGGCGACCGGAAGCGCGTAGGCTCGGCGCCCGATGGCGCTTTCGCTCGCCCGCCGCGCCTTCAAGCCGGTCTACTGGCTCTATTACTCGTTGCTCTTCGGGCGGCGGTTCCCCGGCGCGACATGGCTGCAAGATCGCGTCTGGGCGTGGGAGCGAGCGACTGGGCGCGGCGACGCACCGGCGGCGAAGCTCGATTGGGAAGAGCAGTACCGCGCCGGCCGCTGGGGCTTCATGCGTGGCCTCGACGAGGTGGCGCGCTACGGCGTCATCGCCGTCTTCGTGCAGCGTCTGGCGCCTGGCGGCGCCGTGCTCGACGTCGGCTGCGGCGAGGGATTGCTCGTCGACCAGCTGCGGCCGCACGGCTACCGGCGCTATCTCGGCCTCGACGTCTCCGAGGCGGCGATCGCCCAGGCCGCGGCACGCACCGACGAGTCGACGTCGTTCGTCGCCGTCGACGCCGAGGCGGCGCCGCCGCCGCAAGGCCCGTGGGACGTCGTCGTCTTCAACGAAAGCGTCTACTACTTCCACCAGCCCCTGGCGACGCTGCAGCGCTTCGAAGCGGTGCTCGCGGAGGGCGGCGCGTTCGTGGTCTCGACCTTCGGATCGCGGCGCGCAGACGCCGTCGTGCGGTCGCTGCTCGGCCGCTACCGGCTGCTCGAGGCGACGACGGTCAGCAACGCGAAAGGGAGCTGGACCGTGCGTGTGCTGGCGCCGCCTCAGGCGAACGACGTCATCCGCTGATGCAGCTCCGCCGGCAGGCGGTGATAGTGGTGCGCGTAGACCGGCCGCCCGAGCCGCAGCAGCTCGGGGACGGTGACGAGACGGTGCGTTAGCGCCAGCCGCGCGAGCAGCACGGCGAGCGCCGCGCGCATCGGCGCACGGTCGCGATAGCGCGCGTCTTCCGTGACGTAGAGGCTGTCGTGAAAGAGCACGATGCTGCCGCGGCGCAGCCGGCGCATCGTGCGGGCGACGAGCAGGTCGGCGGGATCATCGCGCCAGTCCTCGGGCACCACGTCCCATGTCACCACCTCGAAGCCGGCATGGCGGATGTCACGCAGGGAAGCGAGACTTTGCTCGCCGAACGGCGGACGGAACAGCGGCCGTCCTTGCGGCGTCGCCGCCGCGTGAGCGCCCATCGCGACCGCCCCGCGACGGAGCTGCTCGCGCCGCGCGGCGCGGTCGATGCGCAGGAACGACGCGTGGTCCCATGAGTGGTTGGCGACGGCGTGCCCGGCAGCCGCGACGCGCGCGACCAGCTCCGCATGCGCTTCGACCCGTTTGCCGACCATGAAGAACGTGGCGCGGGCGCCGTGCCGGGCGAGCAGGTCGAGGACGCGCGGAGTCTCCTCCGGGTCGGGCCCGTCGTCGAAAGTCAGCGCGATCGCCGGCTCGTCGGTGGTGACGCGTACGAGCGTCCCCAGCGGTCGCGCCGACACCGACAGCAGTCGCTTCACGATCTCCTTGGCGCGGCCGACCGGTTTGCGCAGCTCGGCTTCGTAGGGCAACGACAACGACGCAGTGGTGCTCACGGCACTTCCACCGGCGCGCCCCGCCGACTGGCGAAGAAGGCGCGGAACGAACGCCAGTGACGCGCCGCGATCACTGCCGCCGCGAGCGCCGCGGCGACGAGCGAAGCCGCGAATCGCGTCCACGAAGCCGCCGGCAGCAACCACACGACGAGGGCGAAGAACGGCAGGGGAGCGAGCAGCAGCAACGCCAGGTCGGCGACCAGCCCGCGGAAGCGTTTCGTCCCAAAGACGCGATGCACCTCCCAGCCCATCACCAGATTGCCGAGCAGCAGGAAGTTCGCGGCCGCCATCCCTGCCGCGCCGAACCTCCGCGTCAGCCAAATCCCGAACCCGACCAGCGAGACGAGGTTCAGCAGCTCGATCGCCAGCCACTCCCGGTCGCGATGCTCGGCCTTCAACATCTCGCCGCCGACGTACGTCGTGTAATACGACAGCGGCACGAACGCGAGCACGCGCAGGATCGGCGCCGCCGCCTGCCACTGCGGGTCCGGCCCGAAGAGCACGCGGATCGTCGTCTCGGCATTGCAGGCGATGAACCAACTCGCCACCGACTGACAGGCGACGAGCTGAATAGCGCTCAACCGAAACAGCTCGACGAACCGCGCCCGGTCGTGCAAGTACTCGACGAGAGTAGGGAAGAGCGCCCGCGGATAAGCGACGATGGCAACCAGAAACACCACCCAATAAGCCTTCGTGTAAAGCCCCACCGTCGCCGCATTGCGAAACCACTCGACGACGAACGCATCGACGTTGGTCACCAACTGCACCGCGATCCAGATGAAAAAAAGCAGCGCGCTCTTCCGCAACAAATCAGGCACCAGCGCCGGCTCCAACCGCAACGGCACCTTCCCCCAAGCCTTCGCCCACGACCACCCGGCAAGCACCGCCGCTCCCGCCAAATCCCCGCAACAAAGCTCCAGTACCCCCACCCCGCCCAAGCCAGCCCCACCGACACCACGGCCACCGCCACCCCACGCCAAATCTCCGGCGCCACCAGACGCCCCAATCGTGATCTCCCGCTCGAAGATAAGCCCGCGGCACGACCGCCAACCCATCGAGCAACACCCAAACCGCAAACACCCGCAACACCCCCGGCAACTGCGGCGTATGCGGCGCCAAACCGCCAACCCACGGCGCCGCAAAGAACAGCGCCAACGTCAACAACGCGCCACTCGCCGTAACGAACGCCAGCACCGTCCCATAAGGCCGCCGAGGATCCCGCACCAAGTGATACGGCAACCCCAAATCGCGAACCGCAGCCGCCACCGTCACGATCCGCAACGCCAACTCGTAAACCCCATGCCCCTCGGGCAGCACCAACCGCAGCAACGCCAACCGCGCCGCAAAGTTGATCCCGAGACGCGCCAGCTGAATCGCCCACGAAGCGGCCGTCGAGCGCAGCACGCGCTGCTCGGTCGAAGGAATGGAAACGGGCTCGCTCATCACACTGTTGGAGCGGCGCGATCATGTCGCACAAGGCCACCTGGGCGCGGCCACACCGCGAAAACGCGCGCGTTGCGAGTCAGGGGCAACGACCCTGGATCGGAACCACGGTTGGGCTTGCAGACCGTTCACTCGACCGTCGCTCGGTGACACGCCGGCGCGGCTCATCGGTGATTCGGCGCGACGCGTCGAACGCCATGGCTGGAGGCGGGTGTGGAGCGGATTCGGGGGCCGCCGCGGCGGGACCTCCCGGAAGCCGCTTCGTGAATGGTGCGAGGTCTAGTGTCGTATCAGCGGCTGGAGGGCGGAGGCGCGCCGCTCCTCATCCGTAGTCAAGTGAAGGCGCGCCGGTCCCGCGGCGGCGGCCCCCGAATCCGCTCCGCACCCGCCGGCCGGTTGGTCGCGCCTCCGCTATCCTGCGCGGTCCATGCGAGCTTCGTGGCCCCCGCCCGTCCGCCCCGGCGATCGCATCGGCGTAGCCGCCCTCTCCAGCGCCATCGACCCCGAGTCCCTCACCCGCGGCCTCGACAGCCCTCCGCGCCCTAGGCTACGAGCCCGTCCCCGCGAGCAACCTCTACTCCCGCTACGGCATCCTCGCCGGCCCAGACGAGGAACGGCTCACCGCCTTCCACGACCTGATCGCCGACGACTCCCTAGCCGCAGTCATCTTCGCCCGCGGCGGCCACGGCATCCTCCGCCTCCTCCCGAGAATCGACTGGGACCTCGTAGGCCGCCGCCCCCGCGCCTGGGTCGGCTACAGCGACCTCACCCCCTTCCTCCTCCAGGTCATCGCACGCTTCAACCTGGTCACCTTCCACGGGCCCATGGTCGGCGCCGAGCTAGCACGCGGCCTCGACGCCTACGAATCCGACTCCCTCCGCACGGCGCTCGCCGGCGACGCCCCGCTCCGTTATCCGCTGCACCCGCTGCACGCCGCCGACGCCGACGCCAACGCCGAAGGTCCCCTCCTCGGCGGCTGCCTAAGCCTCCTGACCGCCGTCCTAGGCACCCCCTGGGCCACGCCATTCGACGACGCCCTCCTCTTCATCGAAGACGTCAACGAGCCCCTCCACCGCGTCGACCGCATGTTGACCCACCTCCGCCTGTCCGGTAGTCTGACCGGCGTTCGCGGCGTCATCGCAGGTCACTTCGGAAGGGAATGGGAGCAGGCCATTCGCCACATCGGCAGCGCTGAGACCGGCGGTGCGGAAACCCGGCTCGCGGCTGCCTGGCACCGCGAGACCGTCCTCGCCCTGCCCGGCCCCCTCGCCGTCGGCCTCCCCTGCGGCCATGGCACTCCCAACCTCACCCTGCCGCTTGGTGCGTACGCCACGCTCGACGCTCGCAACGCCGAGCTGGTGATCGATCCCGCTCGCTGACCGTGCCCGACCGATGACCAAGCCCGTCTTCAAGTCCACCGGCGTCGCCGGCTCGCCGACCCCGGCGCAGCCGTCGCAGCCGCCGCCGCCCAAGAAGGCCCCGGCGCCACAGTTCACCGAAGAGCACGCCGCCGGCGGCTACCTCTTCCGCGAGGGCGAGCTCGGCACCGAGATGTTCATCCTCCAGGAAGGGCAAGTCGAGATCCTCAAGTCCGTCAGCGGCGTCGACGAGCAGCTGGCAATCCTCGAGAAGGGCGACTTCTTCGGCGAGATGTCGCTGCTCGAAGACCTGCCGCGCACCGCCTCGGCCCGCGCCGTCAGCGACTGCAAGGTCATCCGCATCAACGGCGCCACCTTCGACCAGATGCTGCGCACCAAGCCCGAGATCGCCGTGCGGATCATGCGCAAGCTGTCGCGGCGGCTGCGCCAGACCGACCAGATGCTGCGCCAGGCGCTCGGCACCCCCGACCACGCCGTGCCCGCCATGCAGGCCCCCGAGATGCCGGCGCCCGAGAAGCCGCCGGCGCCGTCGGCGATGGCGCCGCAAAAGTTGGTGCACGCCACCGGCATGGAGATGCACCTCTCGACCAGCTCCGAGACGCTGGTCGGCCGCCGCGACCCGGTCACCGGCATCCATCCCGACGTCGACCTGACGCCGATCGACACCCAGCGCTCGACCAGCCGGCGCCACGCCAAGATCTACCGCCGCGGCGGCAAGTTCTTCGTCTGCGAAGAGATCGGGACGATGAACGGCACCTTCGTCAACGGCGAGCGCGTCGAGACCGGCGTGCCGGTGGAGGTCCGGCCCGGCGACGAAGTGCAGTTCGGCCTCGTCAAGGTGACCTTCCGCGAGTAGCCGCCTGCTCGCCGCGTCCACCTCGACCGTCGGCTCACCCCTCGACCTGCGCTCGCCGCTGCGCGCGCTGCCCGGCATCGGACCGAGGAAGGCCGCGATGCTGGCGGCGGCGGGGATCGAGACCGTCGGCGACCTCGTCTGGCACTTACCGCGCACCTACGAGGACCGGCGGCAGACGATGACCGTGCGCGAAGCTCTCGCCGCTGCGCACGGCGGTGAGAGCGCGAGCCATGCGGTGCAGCTGCGCGGCCGGCTCGACAACGTGCGGCTGCGCCGCATGGGCCGTCGCGCCATCGTCGAGGCGACGCTGCGCGATGCGACCGGTGCGTTACCGGTAACGTGGTTCGGTCAGCCGTGGCTGGTGGAGAAGCTCGGACAGGCGGGCGAAGTGGTGCTGCACGGGCGCGTGCAGCGCGCCGGGAGGCGGCTCGTGCTCTCGCACCCGGAGTGGCGTCCGGCGGGCGACGAGGCGCCGGTCGTGGCGCCGGTCTATCCCGACGCGGGCGGGCTGCCGGGCTCGCAGCTGCGCAGCTGGATCGCCGCGGCGCTGCCGCGGCTGGACCTCGAACGGCTGCTGCCCGAGACGCTGCCGCCGGCGCTGCTCGAGCGCCACGGCTTGCCGGAGCGCGCCGCGGCGCTGCGCTGGCTGCACGAACCGCCAGCGACGGCTGATGTTGAAACGCTCGCGGCCGGAGAGACGCCGGCGCATCACCGCCTCGCCTATGGCGAGCTTCTCGAGCAGCAGCTCGAGCTCGCGGCGAAGGCCGCGGCGCAGCGGCGCGTCGACAAGGCGCACCGTTACCGCGTCGACGACGCCGTGCGCGAGCGGGCGCGGGCGCTGCTGCCGTTCCGTCTCACCGCGGCGCAGAAACGAGTGCTCGGCGAGCTCGTCGCCGACCTGCAGCGTTCGCGGCCGATGCGCCGCCTGCTGCAAGGCGACGTGGGCAGCGGCAAGACGGTCATCGCCGCCATGCTGCTCCTCATCGCAGCCGAGAGCCGGTTGCAGGCGGCCTTCCTCGCCCCGACGGAGCTGCTCGCCGAGCAGCACTTCCTCACGCTGTCGCGTCTCCTCGGCCCGCGCTATCCGATCGCGCTCTTCGCCGGCGGCCGCGGCGGCGAGGCGGAGCGGCGCGCGGTGGCGCGCGGGCAGGTGCCGCTCGTCGTCGGCACCCAGGCGCTGCTCGAGCGGTCGGTGCGCTTCCAGCACCTGGCGCTGGTCGTCATCGACGAGCAGCACCGCTTCGGCGTGCGCCAGCGCCAGGCGCTCACCGCCAAGGGCGCACGGCCCGACTTGCTGGTGATGAGCGCGACGCCCATCCCGCGCTCGCTGGCCCTAGCCGCTCACGGCGACCTCGACGTGGCGGTGCTCGACGAGCTGCCGGCAGGCCGGCAGCCGATCGCCACGACGGTGCTGCCGGCGGCGCGGCGGCGCGAGGCGTACGCGCGGCTGCGCGACGAGCTGGCGGCGGGCGGGCAGGGGTACGTGGTGTTCCCCGCCATTGGCGAGGACGGCGACTCGCCGCGCGAAGCCTCGCTCGCCGGCCTCGGCGAGCGTTTGCGCGGTGGCTTCGCCGGCGTCGAAACCGCGGTGCTCCACGGCGAGCTGCCGGCTGCACAGCGCGAAGCGGTGATGGAAGGGTTCCGCCGCGGCGAGATCCGCCTGCTGCTCGCCACCACCGTCATCGAGGTGGGCGTCGACGTGCCCGCGGCCACCGCGATGGTGATCGAGGGCGCGGAGCGCTTCGGGCTGGCGCAGCTGCACCAGCTGCGCGGCCGCGTCGGCCGCGGCTCGCGGCCGTCCTGGTGCATCGCCGTCCACGGCGCCGCCGGCGAGTTGGGGGCGCGGCGGCTCGCCGCTTTCGCGTCGACCTGCGACGGCTTCGTCATCGCCGAGGAAGACCTGCGCCTGCGTGGCCCCGGCGAGCTGCTCGGCGAGCGGCAGGCGGGAGCGCAACCCTTCCGCTTCGCCGAGCTGCCGCGGCATCACGATTGGTTGGTGCGCGCCTGGGCGGACGCGCGCGAGCTAGCGGCGGCGGCCGAGCGCGAGCGCGACGCCGACCGCGAGCCGCGCACCTCGGAGGCGAGAGCGTGATCCGCGCCGTCGTCGTCGTCGGCTGGATCGGCCTGCTCCTCTTGCTGGCAACCGCGGCGACCGGCTACCGCATCGCCGACGAACCAGCCGCGCAGAGTCACCTCACCCTGGCGCTGTTCCCCACCGGCACGCTGCTCTTCGCCGACTTCTGCGTGCTGATCTACCTCACCGGCACGCTGCGCATCGTGCGTCGCACGGCAGCCGAGCTGGCGCTGTCCGCGGAGTGGCTCGCCGAGCGCCGCCAGCTCGTGCGCTCAGTCGCCCTCTGGCCGCTCCTCGGCATCGCTGCGCTCGTCTTTCTCTTCGCCTCCGGCTTCCCGGTCTTCGTCAAGTCGTGGCCCGCGTGGACGCACCATGCGGCGTTCGCCGCCGCCGCGTTGCTGCACGTCGTCTTCCTGCTGCAAGCCGGCCGCGCGCTGCGCCGCGGCGAGGCGCGGCTCGCCGCCTTCGGCGCGGCGGCCGAGGCCGCGACTGCGGGCTATACTCCGCCGCCACCCGCGGGCCCCGCCACTCCATGACTCCCATGATCAGCGAGACGCAGCGCAGCGAGACGCAGCAGCAAGTCGTGCTCTCCGGCATCCGCCCCACCGGGCGGCTGCACCTCGGCAACTACTTCGGGGCGCTCAAGAACTGGGCGGAGCTGCAGGACCGCTACCGCTGCTACTACTTCCTCGCCGACTGGCACGCGCTGACGACAGACTACGCCGACACCTCGCAGGTGGCGGCGACGACCCTCGACGTGGCGGCCGACATGATCGCCGGCGGCCTCGACCCCGCGCGCTCGGTCATCTTCGTGCAGTCGATGGTGCCCGAGCACGCCGAGCTGTTCCTGCTCCTCTCCATGCTGACGCCGCTCGGCTGGCTGGAGCGCGTGCCCACCTACAAGGACCAGATCAAGAACCTCGAGAACAAGGATCTCTCGACCTTCGGCTTCCTCGGCTACCCGGTGCTGCAGACGGCCGACATCATCATGTACCGCGCCCACTACGTGCCGGTGGGCGAGGACCAGGTGGCGCACCTCGAGATCAGCCGCGAGATCTGCCGCCGCTTCAACGGCTTCTACGGCGAGGTCTTCCCCGAGCCGCAGCCGCTGTTGACGCCGACGCCGAAGGTGCCCGGCCTCGACGGCCGCAAGATGTCGAAGTCGTACGGCAACGCCATCAACCTCACCGACCCGCCCGACGAGATCCGTAAGAAGTGCATGCAGATGTTCACCGACCCGCAGCGGCTGCGGAAGAGCGACCCGGGGCGGCCCGAGGTCTGCAACCTCTTCCGCTTCCACGAGCTGGTGAGCACCCCCGAGCTGCGCGAGCGCGTCGACCGCGAGTGCCGCGCCGCCATCATCGGCTGCGTCGAGGACAAGCGGCTGCTGGCGCAGGTGCTGGTCGATTACACCGAGCCCTTCCGCCGGCGCCGCGAGGAGCTGCTGCGCGACCCCGACACGCTGCGCGACATCCTCGTCGAGGGGTCGAAGAAGGCGCGCGAGCGCGCGAGCGAGACGCTGGAGCTGGCGCGGGCGGCGATGAAGCTCGACTATCGTCAGTGGGGCAGCCGCGTGGCGGCGCTCGCCGGCACCATCGGGCCGGCCTGAGCGGCGCGGCCGCCCGACACCTCGCAGCGCACGACCTTCTCCAGAACGAAGCACGTCCGTCATGTCCGACACGACCCTGCACACCGCCACGCTGCCCGAGTCGTGGCGGGTCTGCCTGCCGGTCTTCGAGGGGCCGCTCGACCTGCTGCTGCACCTGGTCAAGATCAACCAGGTGGAGATCGCCGACATCCCGGTAGCGCGCATCTGCGACCAGTTCCACGAGTACCTGGCGCTGATGGAGGAGCTCGACCTCGACGTCGCCGGCGAGTACGTCTACGAGGCGGCGCTGCTCATCCACTTGAAGTCGCGCATGCTGCTGCCGCGGCAGGTCGACGCCCACGGCGAGCCGATCCCGGACCCGCGCCAGGAACTGGTGCAGCGCCTGCTCGAGTACCGCAAGATCAAGGATGCGGCGCAGGCGCTCGCCGAGGTGCACAGCGTGCGCCGCGGCATCTGGACGCGGAAAGGGAAGGAGCTGCAGCAGCTCGCCGCCGAAGAGAACGAGGAGGCCGAGACCGTCGCCTTCTCCGAGATCGGCCTCTACGACCTGCTGCGCGCCATGAACGGCGTGCTCGAGCGCTACGAGCGCGAGCACCCGCCGGAGATGCAGCTGCACGGCGAGGTCTTCTCGGTGCGCGACCAGCTGCACCGGCTGTGGAAGCGGCTCGAGGGCGGACGACCGTTCGACGCGCTCGACGATTTGCGCAGTCGCTCCTGCCGCGCCGAGGCGATCTCGGCGTTTCTCGCGATTCTGGAAATGGCGCGCTTGGGGCTGGTGCGGCTCCACCAGACGAAATCGGGCTCGGTGCTGCTGTATCGCACCGCGAAGGAGCTGGATATCGACGCGCTGGAGGGCATCCACGGATGACCAGCCGCGCCGACATGGAAGCGGCGATCGAGGCGGTGCTCTTCGTCGCCCCCGAGCCGCTGCCGCGCGAGCGGCTGCTCGAGCTGTTCGAGGAGCCCGAGCGCGAGGAGGCGGCGCTGGCGCTCGCCGCCGTGCTCGAACGCTACCGCGGCGGCGAGGACCGCGGCATCATGGTCGAGGAGGTGGGCGGCGGCCTGCGGCTGGCGACGCGGCCGGAGCTGAACTCGTATCTCAAGCGTTTCTTCCAGGTGCAAGGGAGGAGCCGGCTGTCGATGGCGGCGCTCGAAACCCTCGCGCTGATCGCCTACCGCCAGCCGCTCACCGGGCCCGAGATCAGCGAGCTGCGCGGCGCTCAGTCGGTGACGGTGATCAAGACGCTGCTCGAGCGGCGGATGATCCGCATCTCCGGCCGCAAGCAGGTGGTGGGGAAGCCGTTCCTCTACGCGACGACGCGCGAGTTCCTGCTCCACTTCGGGCTCGGCGCGCTCGGGGACCTGCCGCCGCTCGAGGAGATGGAGGAGCTGTTCCAGCTCGAAGGCGGCGGCGAGCCGCCGCTGCGCGACCGCGAGGAGGAAGTGGCGCGCGCGAGCGCCGAGCTCGATGACGCAGGCGAAGCGGGCGACGAGGTGGAGACAGACACGCCCGAGGAGATGCACCTTGGCGAGCGCGTGGAAGTGATGCAGGAAGTCGGCGAGCTCGACCTCGACGAAGTCCACGAGGAGCTGCGCGAGGAAGCGGCCGAGGAGGCCGTGGCGGCGACGTTCGCGACGCCGTCAGCCGACGACGACGCGTACTTCGAGGACGAAGAACGCGAGCCGGCCACGGTGCTCGACGGCGACGGCGGCGGGGAGCCGTAACGCCATGGCGCAGGAACGGCTGCAGAAGATCCTCGCCCGCGCCGGCATCGCCTCGCGCCGCAAAGCCGAGGAGCTGATCGCCGGCGGCCTCGTCACCATCAACGGCACCGTCGCCTCGCTGGGCGACAAGGCCGACCCCGCGGTCGACTCGGTGAAGATCGACGGGCGGCGCGTGCCGCCGCCGGTCCCGCAGCGCTACCTGCTGCTCAACAAACCGCCCGGTTACGTGAGCACGGTGTCCGACCCCGAGCGGCGTCCGACCGTAGTCGACCTGGTGCCGCCGCCGCTGCGCAAGGCGCTGGTGCCGGTCGGCCGCCTCGACTTCCAGAGCGAGGGCCTGCTGCTGCTCACCACCGACGGCGAGTGGGCCCAGCGCATCTCCCATCCGCGCTACGGTTGCGCCAAGACCTACGAGGCCAAGGTGAAAGGCATGCCCGAGGAGCGCGACGTCGAGCGCCTGCGCCGCGGCATGTGGATCGACGGCGCCCGCACGCTGCCCGCCGAGGTGCGCCTGCTGCGCACCACCGGCCGCGGCCGCGAGGTCGGCAACACCTGGTGGGAAGTGGTGCTGAGGCAAGGGCGTAGCCGCCAGATCCGCGAGATGTTCTTCCGCATCGGCCACGGCGTGCTCAAGCTGCACCGCGTCGCGATCGGCCCGCTGCGCGACGCGTCGCTGCCGCTCGGCGCCTGGCGCGAGCTCACGGACGTCGAAGTCGAGCAGCTGCGCAAGGCCGGGCGCACGTCGGCGAAGTTGCAGGGCCGCCAAGAGCCGGTGCAGGCGGCAGCCGAAGGCGGCTTCGAAAGCCGTAAGCGGCCGGCACCCGCCGGCGCCCGCGCGAGCGGCCCGCGCTCCGGCCCCGGCGAGCGCCCGCCGCGCCGCCCCTCGTCGCGGCCTCCGCGTCGACCGGCTGCGAAGCGGCGTGAGCGGCAGCGGTGACCGCGGACGCTCCGTCTCCTTCGTCCGGCGCGAAGCCGTTGAGAGGCGCAGGCGGAGGGCCCATCGTCGTCGCCATCGACGGCCCGGCGGGGGTAGGGAAGAGCGACGTGGCGCGTGCCGTTGCGCGCCACTTGGGGCTCAGCTACCTCGACACCGGCGCGATGTATCGCGCCATCGGCTGGCTGGCGCTGCGTGGCGGAGTCGACCTCGCCGACGAAGGGCGCGTCGCCGAGGTGTCGCGCGCCGCGGCGATCGAGCTCCTGCCGCGGCCGGATGGCCTCGTGGAAGTCCGTCTCGACGGCGAGCCGGTCGAGGCCCACATCCGCTCGCTCCGAGTCAGCGAGGCGGCCTCGCGGGTCGCCGCACAGGCGGCGGTGCGCGAGCGGCTGGTCGAGCTGCAGCGCGACTTCGGGCGCCGCCATGGCGCCGTCATGGAAGGCCGCGATATCGGCAGCGTCGTGTTCCCCGACACCCCGTTCAAGTTCTTCCTCGATGCCCGCCCCGACGTTCGCATCGCACGCCGCCTCGACCAGCTCCACGCCGCCGGCCGCGACGCCACCGAGGACGCCGTGCGCGCGGAGCTCGATGCCCGCGACCGCCGCGACCGCGAGCGCGCCCACTCGCCGCTCGCCTGGGATCCAAGCTACGAGCGGGTGGACACCTCGGAGATGACGCGCGACGAGGTGGTCGCCCACCTCGCCGCGGCGATCGCCGAACGCGCTCCGGATCACGTCGCCGGCAGACCGTAGCGGCGACCGCCTGCCGCCGCCGCTGCAGCGCTCAGCTCGACCGTAGGTGCGGGCGCGCTCAGCGCGCCAGCAGCCGGCCCCAGTGCTTGCTGCCGATCTTGCGCACGGTGGCGATGCGCTCTTCGGCGACGCGGTCGGCGGCCACCGCGGTGGTGATGGTTTCGCGCTTGGCGGTCTCGAAGACGCGCGTGAGGTTCAGGTAGATGCCGCGCGTCATGCGCAGGGCGCGCTCGCGGTTGTAGCCGCCGAGCAGCTCGTTGTAGACGTTGATCAGGCCGCCGGCGTTGATGACGAAGTCGGGGGCGTAGAGGATGCCGCGCTGCTCGAGGAGCTCGCTGTCGCGCTTGTCGTCGGCGAGCTGGTTGTTGGCGGCGCCGGCGACGATCTGGCACTTGAGCCGCGGGATGGTCTCCTCGTTCAGCGCGGCGCCGAGCGCGCAGGGGGAGAAGATGTCGCACTCGACGTCGAAGATCTGGTCGGGCGGCACGATCTCGACGCCGAGCTGGCGCGCCTGGTCGATGGCGTCGGCGTCGATGTCGCAGCCGAAGACCTTGGCGCCTTCCTGCGCCAGGTAGCCGGCGAGGTGGTGGCCGACGCTGCCCAGTCCTTGCACCGCCACCGTGCGGCCGCGCATCTCGGTCGACGAGTAGCGCCACTTCACGGCGGCCTTGATCCCCTGCAGGGTGCCGTAGGCGGTGACCGGCGAGGGGTCGCCGCTGCCGCCGTGCGACGGCGAAACGCCGGTGCACCAGCGCGTCTCGGTGAAGACGAGCTCCATGTCCTCCATGTCGGTGCCGACGTCCTCGGCGGCGATGTAGAGGCCGCCGAGCGAGTCGACGAAGCGGCCGAAGGCGCGGAAGAGCGCCTCGCTCTTCTGCTTCTTGGCGTCGCCGATGATCACCGCCTTGCCGCCGCCGAGGTTGAGGCCCGCGGCCGCCGCCTTATAGGTCATCGCACGCGAGAGGCGCAGCACGTCGGTGAGCGCGGCCTCCTCGCTGTCGTAGTTCCACATCCGCACGCCGCCGAGGCCGGGGCCGAGCACCGTCGAGTGCACGGCGATGATCGCCTTCAGCCCCACCTCCGGGTTCGAGCAGATCAGCACCCGCTCGTGACCCATCTTCGCCACCTGCTCGAACATGGCCATTCCGGCTCCTTGCTTGTCTGGCTTGGATTTCGCCGCGGGCGCTGCGCGAGATCGATGGCGCGGCGCGCGACCGCAAGTGGCGGTTGTAGGGCCTTGGCCTTCTGGCAGTACCCAGCGCGGCGGCGGCTAGTCTACAAGAACGGGCGGAGCGCCAATCTCGAGCCGCGCCAGCGCGCGCTCGGCCTGCTCGCGCACCGTCGGATCGTCGTCATCGGCCGCGGCGGCGGCGAGCGCGGGCGCGTACCGCTCGTCGCGCGAGTTGCCCATCACCGCGGCGGCGTTGCGCTGCAGACCGGCGAGCCGCGCCCGCTTCATCGAAGCTGCCGCGGAAGCGCTCGACGTACTCGTCGCGATCGAGCGCGAGGAGGCCGGCGAGGTCGAGCTCGCGCCGCTGCGGCGGCAGCTGGAGCTCGGGATGGTCGGCCGGCGGCAGCGCGTGCCGCCGCCGGTTCCACGGGCAGACCTCCTGGCAGACGTCGCAGCCGAAGACCCAGTCGCCCACCATCGCCGCGGCTTCGTCGTCGAAGGCGCCGCGGTGCTCGATCGTCCAGTAGCTGATGCAGCGGTTGCTGTCGAGGCGGAACGGCTCGACGAGCGCGCCGGTGGGGCAGGCGTCGAGGCAGAGCGTGCAGCCGCCGCACAGCTCGGCGAGCGGCTCGTCGGCGACGAGCTCCAGCGTGAGGAACAGCTCGCCGAGCAGGAACCACGAGCCCATCTCGCGGTCGAGCAGCATCGTGTTCTTGCCGACGACGCCGATGCCGGCGCGCGCCGCCAGCTCGCGCTCGAGCACGGGACCGGTGTCGACGTAGCGGCGGCTGCGCGCGGCGGGGAACGCCGCCTCGACGCGCACGGCCACCGCGTCGAGCCGCTCCTCCATCAGCGCGTGGTAGTCACGGCCGCGCGCGTAGCGGGCGACGCGCGGCCACAGGTCGCCCTGCGGCTCCTCTTCGCCTTCGAGCGGCCAGTAGCGCAGCGCCACGCACAACACGCTGCGCGCGCCGTCGAGCACCGTCGCGGGCTGCAGCCGCGCCTCGACGCGCCGCTCGAGGTAGCCCATGCCCGCGTGCTCGCCGCGCTCGAGCCAGCGCACGAACGCGTCGCCGTGCGCGAGCGGCTCCAGCGTCGCGATGCCGGCGCGGTCGAAGCCCGCTTCGAGCGCCCACGACTTGAGCTGCGCCGCCGCGAGCCGCGCGTCCATGCGCGCATTGTAGAGACGCCTTTCGTCATCGCGCGTCTACGTTGACTCGGCCTACCCGCGCACCTATACTCCAAAACCCCGAGTCCGCAATACTTAGCGTAGACTCGCCCTTCCCCCCGCCGCCGGTCTAGCCGAACCACCTTCGACGAACCAGCGACGAATCGGGAAGAAATCCACGCCCAGGAGGTAGAGATCGGTATGGTTTCGACGAAGGAGAAAGACCGCGACGTCCCTGCGCCCGCGACGGGCATCGAGGAAGGGGGCGGCGAGGCCGGCTCCATGTCCTACGAGGATCTGCTCGGCATGTACGAGGAGAGCCTCAAGAATCTCTCCGAGGGCGAGGTGGTGACTGGGCGCGTCATCGACGTGACCAACAACAACGTCATCGTCGACGTCGGCTACAAGTCCGAAGGCTTGATCGCGCTGGAAGAGTTCGTCGGCCGCGACGGCCAGATCCGCGTCAAGATCGGCGACCACGTCGACGTGCTGCTGGAGAGCACCGAGGACCAGGAAGGCCACATCCTCCTCTCCAAGACCAAGGCCGACCGCATGAAGGTCTGGGAGGAGATCGAGCGCGCCTACCGCGAGGGCAAGCCGATCGAGGGGCGCGTCATCGACCGCATCAAGGGCGGCTTGACCGTCGACGTCGGCGTGCGCGCCTTCCTGCCCGGCAGCCTCGCCGACATCAAGCCGATCAAGAACCTCGAGGCGTTGAAGAACAAGGTCTTCGACTTCAAGGTGATCAGCCTCGACCGCCGGCGCAACAACATCGTGCTGTCGCGCAAGGCGGTGCTGGAGAAGGAGCTCGAGCACAAGAAGGCCGAGACCATCCAGCTGCTGCAGGAAGGCAAGCGCCTCACCGGCACGGTCAAGAACATCACCGACTACGGCGTGTTCATCGACCTCGGCGGCATCGACGGCCTGCTGCACATCACCGACATCTCGTGGGGGCGCGTCAACCACCCCTCCGAGCACTTCGGCGTCGGCGAGGAGGTCGAGGTCGTCGTCCTCAAGTTCGATCCCGACACCGAGCGCGTCTCGCTCGGCTACAAGCAGAAGAGCGAGGATCCCTGGACGCTGGTCGACAAGAAGTACCCGGTGGGCGCGCGCGTCCACGGCAAGGTGGTGTCGATCGTCGACTACGGCGCCTTCGTCGAGCTCGAGGAGGGCGTCGAGGGCCTCATCCACGTCTCCGAGATGTCGTGGACGAAGAAGGTCGTCAACCCGGCGAAGGTGCTCGGCGTCGGTCAGGAGCTCGACGCCATCGTCTCCGAGCTCGACATGGACCAGCGGCGCATCAGCCTGTCGCTGCGGCAGACCGAGCGCAATCCGTGGGAGGAGCTCGGCGAGAGCCATCCGGTGGGCGCCATCATCGAAGGCAAGGTGCGCAACATCACCGACTTCGGCGCCTTCGTCGAGATCACCGAGGGGATCGACGGCTTGATCCACGTCTCCGACATGAGCTGGACGAAGCGCGTCAAGCACCCGAGCGAGGTGCTGCGCAAGGGCGACGTCGTCAAGGCGCGCATCACCCACATCGACGTGCCCAACCAGCGCGTCTCGCTGTCGATCAAGGAGTTCCTGCACGACGAGTGGGACTCCTTCGTCGCCGACCATCGCGTCGGCGACACCCTCGAGGGGAAGGTCGTCAACGTCACCGACTTCGGCCTCTTCATCGACATCTACAACGGCCTCGAGGGGCTCGCCCATGTGAGCGAGATCGACGTGCCGTCGGGCGCCCGTCTCGAGGACCACTTCCACGCCGGCGACTGGGTGCGGGCGCGCATCCTGCGCATCGAGGACGGCGAGCGCAAGGTCGGCCTCACCATGCGCGGCGTCTCGCAGCCGACGAGCGACGAGGTCGCCGAGCTCGAGGCGGCGCAGAGCGAGCGCAAGAAGGAGGCTACCGCCGTGCGCGAGGCCGCCGTCGTGCGCGCCGCGGCCGAGGACGAGGAGCGGCCGAAGCGCCGCCGCAAGGGCGAGACCGCCGAGGCGGACGAGTCCGCCGAGGATGAGAGCGGCGAAGCCGACGACGAAGAGCGCAGCGACGAGGCCGAGGAGACCTGATCGTGGTGGCGCCGACGAATCCGCAGCCGGGGCGCCGCCTTCCAGAGGAGGATGAGGTGTCCAGGGGCGGCATGACCAAGGCGGAGCTGGTGGAAGAGGTGTCGGAGAAGACCGGCCTGCCCAAGAAGCAGGCCGAGATCGTCGTCAACACCGTCTTCGAGAGCATCGTCGAGACGCTGAAGACGGGGGAGAAGATCGAGCTGCGCGGCTTCGGCAGCTTCCGCATCCGCCAGCGCGACTCGCGGATGGGGCGCAACCCCAAGACCGGCGAGAAAGTGGACGTGCCGGCCAAGCGCATCCCCTACTTCAAGCCCGGCAAGGAGCTGCGCGAGCTGCTCAACCAGGAGTAGGTCCTCCCCGGATGCAGGTCCTGTTCACGCCGTGGAGGTACGCCTACATCGCCGGCACGCGGGAGGAGAGCGCGGGCGGCTGCTTCTTCTGTGAGGCGGCGGCGGCGCCCGAGGTCGCCGAGCGGCTGGTGGTGCACGCGACGCCGCACCACGTCGTGCTGCTCAACCGCCACCCCTACACCAACGGCCACTTGATGGTGGCGCCGCGCGAGCACGTGGCGTCGCCCCTGCAGGCGTCCGCCGGCGTGCGCGCCGAGTCGTGGTCGATGGTGCTGCTCTGCCAGCGGGTGCTCGAGGCGGCCTACGGCCCCGACGGAATGAACGCCGGATTGAACCTCGGCAAGGTCGCGGGCGCCGGAGTGCCCGACCACTACCACCTGCACGTCGTGCCGCGCTGGGAAGGGGACACCAACTTCATGACCGTGATCGCCGACACGCGGCTCGTCCCCGAGGACCTGCTGCAGACGCGCGACCGCCTGCGGCCGCTGTTCGCCGCGCTGGCGGCGGAGGCGTCGGCTTGACCGCGCCGGTGAGCTCCGAGGACGCACGGCCGGAGACGCCGGCGGCGAAGGACACGATTGTCCCCGCGCTCGACGCGGCGGCGAAGCGGCGCGGCGCGCTGGCCGCGATCCTGGCCCTCGTCTTCCCGGGCCTCGGCCACCTCTACCTCGGCCGCAAGGGGCGGGCGGTGCTGTTCGCCGCCATCGTGCTCGTCGCCATCGTGCTGGGCGTGCAGCTGCTGGGCAATCTCTACACGCCAGTGAAGGGGCACCCGCTCACCTACCTCGCCACCATCGGCTGTATGGGGATGGGGCTGCCGTACTTCCTGCTGCTCTATCCACTGCACTACCAGGGCGACGTCACCTCGGCCGGCTTCGACTACGGCACGGCGTTCCTGCTCTCGGCGGGCTTGATGAACCTGTTGCTGGCGCTCGACGCTTGGGACATCGGCAGCGGGCGGAAGGAGTAGCCGCCGAGATGAGCCACTTCCTGTTGATGATCGTCTATGCGCTGCTGCTCAGCGTCTTCTTCGCCGTGCTCTGGCGCCGCCATCGGCGCGAGCAGGTGGTGCTCTTCCTCCAGCTCTTCCTCGGCATGGTCGGCGGCGGCCTGCTGGTGGCGTGGCTGATGTATCCGTTCCCGTCGGGGCCGCCGGCGCCGATCCCATGAGCGAAGGCGGGGGAGGAATACCCCTGCTGGTAGTGGCCGGCGAGGCCTCCGGGGACCTGCACGCGGCGCGACTCCTCAGCGAGCTCAAGCGCGTGCGCCCCGATTTGCGGCCGTTCGGCATGGCGGGGGAGGAGTCGGCGAAGGCGGGGGTCGAGCTGCTGGCGGAGAGCCGCGAGGTGGCCGTCGTTGGCATCACCGAGGTCCTGCGCGTGCTGCCGCGGGCGCGCGAGGTGTTCGACCTGCTCGTCGCCGAAACGGCGAAGCGGCGGCCGCCGGTGGCGCTGCTCGTCGACTTCCCGGAGTTCAACCTGCGCCTGGTCAAGAAGCTCAAGCGGCTGGGCGTGCGCGTCGTCTACTACGTAAGCCCCCAGGTGTGGGCGTGGCGCCGCGGCCGCGTGCGCATGATCGCCCGCTGGGTCGACCGCATGCTGGTGCTCTTCCCCTTCGAGCAGGCGTTCTACGACGCGCACGGCGTGCAGGTCGAGCACGTCGGCCATCCGCTGGTCGACGAGGTTCCCGAGCTGCCTCAGGCGTGGGATGCGCCGCACGCGGCGGACGGTCCGCGCCGGCTGGTGCTGCTGCCCGGCTCGCGGCGCAGCGAAGTGGAGAAGCTGCTGCCGGTGATGCTGCAGTCGGCTGTCGAGCTGGCGCGACAGGTGCCGCTGTGCGTCACGCTGGTGCGCGCGCAGACGATCGCGCTCGAGCAGCTGCAGCGGCACCTCGACGAGGCCGGGCTCGCCGCGGCGGGCGTCAAGGTCGACGTCGTCGACAGCGAGCAGCGCTTCTGCGTGGTGGCGAGCAGCCACCTCGTGCTCTGCGCCTCGGGCACCGCCACCCTCGAGGTGGCGCTGCTGCGCACGCCGCTGCTCGTGCTCTACCGGCTGCACCGCGGCAGCTACTGGCTGGGCAAGCTGATGGTGCGGCTGCCTTGGTTCAGCCTCGTCAACCTGGTCCTCGACGAGGAGGTCGTGCCCGAGCTGCTGCAGGCGGAGGCGAACCCCGAGCGCATCGCCGCGGAGTCCTTGCGCCTGCTCACCGATCCGCGCGCGCGGGCGGCGATGCGGCAGCGCCTCGGCGAGGTGCGCGGCCGGCTGGGCGCGTCGGGCGCCAGCGTGCGTGCGGCGACCGCCGTGGCGCAGCTGCTGGCGCTGCCGCCGGCGGAGGACGCAGCGTGAGCTCGGCGCTTCGCTGGCGGGTGCTGGCGCGCTACTTCCGCCGCCACCTGACCTGGGGCCTGATCGGCCTCGGCGCCGCCATCTTCTTCGCCGCCGGAACGGTGGGGGTCGTCTCGCTCATCGAGCCCATCTTCCGCGAGGTCCTGCTCTCCGATCAGGTGCCGAGCTTCACCGTGCCCGGCGCCGAGGAGCAGCCGACTGCGGCGCCGACGGCGGAGCGCAAGGACCGCGGCATCCTCGGCCGCCGCGGCGACCTCACCAACCACTTCGCCAGCTCCTACCGCAGCGTCAAGAAGCGCTGGGACATCGGCCTCGACGATGCGGTGTGGTTCGTGCCCGGGCTGTTTCTGCTCATCGCCCTCATCCGCAGCGTCGCCGGCTTCGTCAGCGGCTACGCCTTCCAGCGCATCGCCCTCGGCGCCACCACCGACCTGCGCAATCAGCTCTACAAACGCATCCTCGAGCAGTCGAGCCGCTTCTACACCCAGCACCCGTCGGGCGAGCTGGTGAGCCGCGTCGTCGCCGACCTGCAGCTGATCCAGAACGCCATCTCGGGGCAGCTGCTCGACCTCTTCCAGCAGCCGCTGGTGCTGCTGGTGCTGCTCTGGTTCCTGCTCTCCATCCACCTCAGCCTGGCGCTGGTGTGCGTGGTCGCCGCGCCGGTGCTGCTGTACCCGATCATCCGTTTCGGCAAGGGCATGCGGCGCACCAGCCACCGCATCCAGGAGCGCATGGCCGACCTCGCCAGCCTGGTGGCGGAGGTGGTGCGCGGCCACCGCGTGGTGAAGGCGTTCGGCATGGAGGAGTTCGAGAACCGCCGCTTCGCCGAGGCGTCGAGGCGCCACCTGCGCAGCAACCTGCGGGCGCAGGTGCTCTCCAACGCCTCGGGGCCGGTGGTCGAGGTCCTCGGCGTCGTCGGCGCCGCCGCGCTGCTCGTCTACGCCGGGCGCACCATCCGCGCCGGCGAGCTCACCGCCTCCGAGTTCGTCACCTTCCTCACCGCGCTGCTCGCCATGTACGAGCCGATCCGCAAGCTCAACAAGGTGAACCTGGTGCTGCAACAGGCGCTGGCCGCCGGCGAGCGCGTGGTGCGGCTGATCGACATCCCGCTCGACGTCGCCGAGCCCGCGCACCCGCGGCCGCTGGCGAGCGTCGAGCGCGGCATCTCGTACGAGGGCGTGCGCTTCGCCTACGAGCGCGAGCCGGTGCTGCTCGACCTCGACCTCGACATCAAGGCGGGCGAGATCATCGCGCTGGTGGGGCCGTCGGGCGCCGGCAAGTCGACGGTGGTCAACCTGCTGCCGCGCTTCTTCGACCCCGACGAGGGGCGGATCACGATCGACGGCGTCGACGTGCGCGAGCTGTCGCTCGCCACCCTGCGCTCGCTGATCGGCATCGTCACCCAGGAGACGGTGCTGTTCAACGACACCATCCGCAACAACATCGCCTACGGCCGCGGCGACCTCTCGCTCGAGCGCGTACGCGAGGCGGCGGCGGCGGCCTACGCCGACGAGTTCATCATGCAGGTGCCGCAGGGGTACGACAGCCCGATCGGCGAGAGCGGCCTCAAGCTCTCCGGCGGCCAGCGGCAGCGGCTGGCCATCGCCCGCGCGCTGCTCAAGGACGCGCCGATCCTCATCCTCGACGAGGCGACCTCGCAGCTCGACAGCGAGTCGGAGGCGTTGGTGCAGAAGGCGCTCGGCAACCTGATGCGCGGGCGCACGACGCTGGTCATCGCGCACCGGCTGTCGACGGTGATGAACGCCGACCGCATCGTCGTCATGGAGGCGGGCCGCATCGTCGACCTTGGCACCCACCAGGAGCTGATCGAGCGCGGTGGCGTGTACAAGCGGCTCTACGACCTGCAGTTCCAGACCTGACGCCACCATGCGATCGATGACCGGGTTCGGGCAGGGGAGCGCGACGGGCGACCGCCACCACGTCTCGGTGAGCCTGCGCAGCGTCAACGGCCGCTTCCTCGACCTCGTGCTGCGCCTCGACGAGCCCTACCGCGCCCTCGAGGCGCCGTTGCGCACGCTGCTCGAAGGCGAGCTGCGGCGCGGCCGGGTGGAAGCCAACGTCGAGGTGCGGCCGCTGCAGCCGCTGCCGGCGCAGGTCACCATCCAGACCGGCGTCGTCGAGGGGCTGCACCGCGCCTGGCACGACCTCGCCGAGCGCGGCCTCGTCGGCTCCGAGCTCACCCTCGGCGACCTGCTGCGTCTGCCCGAGGTCGTCTCCATCCAGCTCGCCGCCGACCAGGTGGGCGAGGCGGAGCAGGCGCTCGCCGAGTCGGCGGCGCGCACCGCGCTGGTGCAGCTCGTCGCGGCGCGCGATCAGGAGGGAGTACAGCTGGCGCGCATCCTCGGCGAGCGGCTCGCCGAGCTGGTCGAGGCCGCGGCGCGGCTACGCGCTCGCGCGCCGGCGGTGCGCGAGGAGCTGCACGCCGCGCTCAAGCGGCGGCTCCACGACCTGCTGGAGGCGCGGCCGATGGACGAGGTGCGGCTGGCGCAGGAGGTGGCGCTCCTCGTCGAGCGCGGCGACGTGGTGGAGGAGCTGGATCGGCTCGACGCTCACCTCGTCCACTTTCGCGAGCTGCTGACGACCGGCGGCGCCCTCGGCAAGCGGCTCGACTTCCTGAGCCAGGAGATCCTGCGCGAGCTCAACACCCTGGGCTCGAAGTGCCGCGACGCCGTCATGGCGCGCACCGTGCTCGACGCCAAGGTGCTCTGCGAGCAACTGCGCGAGCAGGTGCAGAACGTCGAGTAGGGACCCATGACGGCGCGAAGCGCCGCCGCCGGCTGCCGGCGGGCCGCGCGTAGCGCGGAGCATGGGCAGGGGACCCGCGGCGCCGCGTAGCGGCGTGCGCCGGGTCTGCCCGGCGCAGCGAGCGAAGCGAGCACCGTGGGCTGGGGACCCATGCCGGCGCGAGACGGTCGGGCGCTCTCGGCTCGCGTGGTAGCCTCGAATCAATGCCGCGCGGCGATCTGTTTATCCTGTCGGCGCCCTCGGGCACCGGCAAGACGACGCTCATTCACTCGATGCTGCGCGGCGGCACCGGGACGCTGAAAGACCTCGTTTTCTCCGTCAGCCACACCACGCGCGAGCCGCGGCGCGGCGAGGTCGCCGGCACCGACTACCACTTCGTCGACCGCCCGACCTTCGAGCGGATGATCGAGGAGGGCCGCTTCCTCGAGCACGCCGAGTACAACCGCAACCTCTACGGCACCAGCTGGGACGAGGTGCGGCCGCGCCTCGAGCGCGGCGAGGACGTCATCCTGGAGATCGAGGTCCAGGGCGCCGAGCAGGTGCTGCGGCGCTATCCCGAAGCGGTGAGCATCTTCGTGCTACCGCCGGGATTCGAGGCGCTGCGGCAGCGTCTCTCGCAGCGCGGGCTCGACGGCGCCGAGGCGATGCGCCGGAGACTGGCCGTATCCTACAGCGAAATCCGATGTTACAGCCTCTATCAGTATGCTATCGTGAACGACGACGCGGCCCGGGCGAGTGAGGCCTTGGCGGCGATCATCCTCGCCAGACGCCACCGCCGCGAGCGGATGGACGAGCGGGCGGAGGCGGTCTTGGGCGACTTCCAGGAAGCCTTCGAACGCGAGCCTCTCGAGTCTTCCCCGGCCGAGAGCGCGAAGGTCTGACACTCACCCGACAGCTGCAACATCCGGAGGGTCACCATGCCGCACGCGCAGAGCCGGAGCCTGGATCTCGACCAGGCCCTCGAGCAGTACGACAGCAAGTTCCGTTTCGTCCTCCTCGCCAGCATCCGGGCCGAGCAGCTGGTGCGCGGCGCCCGCCCGAAGCTCGAGGGGATCAGCAAGAAGCCGACGCGGGTGGCGATGGAGGAGGTCAAGAGCGGGCTCGTCCCGTGGTCGTACGGGGCCGCTCCCGCCGCCGAGCTGCCGGAGGGCGAGGGCACCGCCGCGCCGGCCGAGGGCGGCGCCTCCTCGTAGAGTTTGAGTCGTGGCCGCGCCGCCGGTGGCCGCGCCGCGAGACGCTGCGCCGCACATCGCGACGCCGCGCGTGCTCCTCGGCATCGGTGGCGGCATCGCCGCGGTCAAGGCCCCTGATCTCGTGCGGCGGCTGCGCGAGCGCGGCTGCGAGGTGCGTTGCGCGCTCACCCGCGCAGCAGGCTCATTCGTGGCGCCGCTGGCGCTCGAGGTGCTGAGCGGGCACGCGGTCTACGACGAGGGCTACCTGGCGCCCGGCGGCGGTCCCGACGAGGCGCACCTCGTCGCCGGCGAGTGGGCCGACGTACTGGTGGTGGCACCGGCGACGGCACACCTCATCGCGCGCCTGGCGCTGGGCCTGGCGGACGACTTCCTGACCACAACCGCGCTGGCGACGCCGGCACCGTTGCTGCTCGCTCCGGCGATGCACGCGCGGATGTGGGAGCACCCGGCGACGCGCGAGCACGTGGCGACGTTACGCGCACGCGGCGCGCGCTTCATTGGCCCCGAGGTGGGACCGCTCGCTTCCGGCGAGGTGGCGCTCGGGCGGATGGCGGAGCCGGCGGCGATCGCCGATGCGGTGCTCGAGCTGATGACGTCGCCAGCGAGCGCGCGCGATTCGTGGCGCGGCATCAAGGTGCTGGTGAGCGCCGGACCGACGTGGGAGGCCATCGATCCGGTGCGCGTCATCGCCAACCGCTCGAGCGGCAAGATGGGCTTCGCGCTCGCCGCCGAGGCGGCGCGGCGTGGCGCCACCGTCGAGCTGGTCGCCGGTCCGGTGGCGCTGCCAACGCCGCCAGGCGTGCGGCGCACCGACGTCGAGAGCGCGCAGGCGATGCGCGAGGCGATGCTGCGGCGGGTGCGCGAGGCGGACCTGGTGCTGATGTCGGCCGCGGTGGCGGACTACCGGCCGGCGCTCGCCGCGTCGCGCAAGCTGACGAAGGACGCCGGCGTGCCGCAGATCGAGCTGGTGGAGAACCCCGACATCCTCGCCGAGCTGGCGGCGCAGCCGGGCGAGCGCGTCGTCGTCGGCTTCGCCGCCGAGACCGAAGAGCTGCCGCGCCGCGCGGCGGCCAAGCTGCGAAGGAAAAACGTGGACTTCCTGGTCGCCAACGACGTCTCGCGCGGCGACATCGGCTTCGGCAGCGACTGGAACGAGGTGACGGTGTTCCGCCGCGACGGCGAGCCGCTGGCGCTGCCCCGGCAGCCCAAGGAGTCGCTGGCGGGCGCGCTGCTCGACCTCTTCGCGGAGGCGATGGCGGAGAAGCGCGAGCGCCAGCCGGCTGGTGCGGCGACGGAGCCGGCGCCATGATGCGCGAGCGCACGACGTTGTCGTCTCACCCTGCGGTGACGATCACGATCCGGGTGCGGCCACAGTGAACGCCGATCTCGCCAGCGTGCTCGAGTACCTGCAAGGCATCGGCTGGGAAGAGGTCTACGTGCCGGCCGGAGCGCGGCTTCGCGGAAGCGAAGCCCCAGCTGCGACCGGCGCACGGGCAGGCGAGGCTGCGAGCGGGGCACGGCCGGTCGCGGGTGCAAGCGCGCCACGGCGTGTTCCGGCGGCGAGCGGCGCCGCGGCGGCGCCTGCCTCGGCCCCCACGCCGACCGCACCGCCGGCCGAGCGCGCGGCCCGCCTCGCCGAGATCGGCGCCGAGGCCGGCGCCTGCGCCCGCTGCCGCCTCGCCGGCGGCCGCCGCACCGTCGTCTTCGGCACCGGCAATGCCGACGCCGACCTGATGTTCATCGGCGAAGGGCCGGGCGCCGAAGAAGACCGGCAGGGCCTTCCCTTCGTCGGTCCCGCAGGGCAGCTGCTCAACCGCATCATCGGCGCCATCGGCCTCACCCGCGAGCAGGTCTACATCGCCAACGTCGTCAAGTGCCGGCCACCGGGCAACCGCGACCCGCAGCCCGATGAGGTCGCCGCCTGCCGCGGGTTCCTCGAGGAGCAGGTGCGGCTCGTCGCGCCGCGCGTCATCGTCGCTCTCGGCCGCGTCGCCGCGCAGACGCTGCTCGGCAACGAGCTGCCGGTCGGCCGCATGCGCGGCGACTGGCACCGCGTCTTCGGCGTCCCGCTGCGCGTCACCTACCACCCGGCCGCGCTGCTGCGCAACGACGCGCTCAAGCGGCCGACGTGGGAGGACATGCAAGTGGTCCGCGACCGGCTGGCCGCCGGCGGGTAGGGCGCTACAAGACGTCTTTGATCAGCTGCCAGCCGACGAGCATCAGCGCGCCGTCGACCAGCAGGTGCGAGAGCCACGGCGCGAGCAGCGTGCGGTGGCGGTGGAAGAGCCACCCCCATAGGCCGCCACCGGCAGCGACCAACAGCGTGACGAGCGTCGTCAGCACACGATGCTCGCCGCCGAGGAAGCTGTCGACGACGATCCAGTGGTGCGACGCGAAGGCGAGGCTGCCGAGCGTCAGCGCGAGCGCGAACGGCAACCGCTCGCGGAGCTGGCCGAGCAGGAACCAGCGCCAGTAGTACTCCTCGAAGAGCGAGTGCGCGACGCTCAAGCCGAGCGCGAGCAGCAGGTAACGCGCGGGCGTCGCGGCGCCGAAGTCGACGAGCAACGTGTGGATGCGCGCCGCGGCTTCGTCGAGCGGCAGCCAAGCCCGCAACGGCCCGGCAGCGTAAGCGGCGAGCACCGGACCGCCCAGCACGATGCCGGAGACGATCCCGGCGGCGGCGGCCCGCAGCCAACCGGAGCGCCGCCCCGACCACGCCGGCCGCCGGCGCATGTCGAGCGCCCACCAGCCGATCAGCGGCAGCGAGCCCTGCGCGACCTTGCTGGCGCCGTAGAGCACGCGCATCCACGGCGTGTGCGCCCACACCACGAAGTAGAGCCAGGCGGCGAACGTCGGCAGTAGCGCCGCGACGACGATCAGCGCGAGCCGCAGCGCTTCGGGACGACGCGATGCGGCCGCCGTTGCGGCGACTGGCTCGTCACGCGGGAGATCGAGATCCCTCGTCGCTGCGCTCCTCGGGATTTTGACCGGCCTTCGCCGGTCAAAACATGTCGACGCGCAGCCGCTTCGGCGCGCCGTCGCGGAGGATGTCGAGCTCGACGTAGTCGCGCTCGCCGGTCAAGTTGCGCAGGTAGCGCAGCAGCGCCTGCGGGCCTTCGACCGGCTTGCCGTCGACGCCCAGGACCACATCGCCTTTGCGCACTCCGCCCCGCTCGGCCGGGCTTTCGGCGATCACCGACTCGACCACGGCGCCCTTGATGCCCAGGTAGGTGAAGTCGGCGTCGGAGAAGCGGACGCCGAACGACTTCGGCTGGCGCCGCGACCGGCCGCTCTCGGGCCTCGCCGAGCTACCGGTGGTGCTGCTCAGCTGGGCCGCGAGCTGGCGCGCCAGCACCTGGTCGAGGTTGCTCTGCGCCTCGGCGAAGCCGGGCCGCAGCGTCAACGCCTGCCGGAAGGCCGCCTCGGCGCCGGCGAGGTCGCCGAGCGCGATGAGGACGGTGCCGAGGTTGTTGTGGACCTCGGGCCGTGCGGGGTCGAGCGCCAGCGCGCGCTGGAAGCTGTCGCGGGCGGTAGCGAGGTCGTTCTGCAGCCGCTGCGCGAGGCCGAGGTAGATCCAGGCCTCGACGTCGTCCTGCCGCCAGCCGATCGCCTGCCGCGCGGCCGCCACGGCGCCGGCGTTGTCCTGCTGCTCGTAGCGCACCACGGCGAGATACGACGCGGCGCGGGCCGCCATCCCTTGCCGGTTCTCGCCGTCGAGCGCGATGACGCGTTGCAGCGAGGTCGCGGCGGCGACGCGGTCGCCGGCGCCGCGCTGGGCGAGCCCGAGGTTGAGCCAAGCGAGCGCGTCGCTGCCGTTGCGCGCGGTGACGCCGGTGAGCAGCGCCACCGCGTCGCTCCAGCGCTGGGCGGAGATGAAGAGCAGCGCCAGGTTGTTGGCCGCCTGCGGATGCTCGGGCTCGATCTCCAGCGCCTTGCGGAAGGCGCGCTCCGCACCCGCGGCGTCGCTGCTCTTCCGCAACACGAGACCGAGCTGGTTCCACGTCCGCGCGCTCGAAGGATCGAGCGTTGCCGCCTGCTCGAGGTAGCGACGCGCGTCCTCCTGGAAGTCTTTTTCGTAGTAGAGCGAGCCAAGGGTGGCGAGGGCGGAGGAGTGGACTTCCTTCGGCACCGTGCCGGGCTTGCCCGCTTCCACGGCGATCAAGCGCTCGAACTGCGCGACGGCCGCGTCGCGCTTGCCGCTCCTCATCTCCACCAGGCCGAGGTTGAAGAGCCCGAACGGGTCGTCGGGCGCCAGCGCCAGCGCCTGCACCAAAGTGGCGCGGGCGCGCTGGAGATCGTCGGCCCCGATCTCGCGCAGGCTGCGCTGCACCAGCTCGTTGGCGCGCTGTTTCCGGTCGGCGACGGCGCGGTCGCGCGCCTTCAGGTAGACGTCGACGAACTCCTGGCTGTAGTTCTGCGGCTGGAAGGGGTACTCGGGGAAGTCGGTGAGCCCCTGGCGCAGCAGGTCGTAAGCGACGTCGCCGTGGCCGAGCTGCTGCTCGAGCCAGGCGGCGGCGACGAGCAGCCGCAAGCGCTCCTGCGGCGCCGACGTCGCGACGGCGAGCTGGCGGTAGAGCGCGGCGGCGCCCTCGAGGTCGCCGGCGGCGTACTTCTCCTCGGCTTGTTGCTCGAGGGTCAGCCCGGCCGCAGCGGTCGGCGGCGGCGCGACGGGCGGAGGAGCCATCGGCGTCGGCGCGGGAACCGGTTGTCCGAGGTCCTCGCCGGTCACCTGCGCGCCGCTCCGTCCACCGGTCGCGACGGTGAGGAGCAGGGCGAGGCCGATCGCGACGAGCGGCAGCCGGCCGGCCCCGCGCCGCGCGCGGTGGTCGCTTCGCATCAGGCCGGCGATGCTATCAGGGGGTCGGGAGCGCGCCTTCGACCTTCTGCAGCTGACCCTTGGCGAGGTCGAAGGTGAGGACGAGCCTGGTGCCGGCGCGCAGCTCGACCGTCTCGGCGATGGCGGCAACGCCCGGCGTCGCGGGCTCGATGCGCACCTCGTGTACGCCCGCCTTGGCGCGCTGGCGCACGATGCGAGTGCCGAGGTCGGCGCCGTCGAGCACCACCCGGCCCATTGGCGTGCCCAGCTTCTGCTGCACCTGGATGAGTCCCGGCGCGGCGAGCGGGACGACGACCCTCGTCGTGTCGCCCTCGCCGACGCGCACCGTGCTCTGCGCGCTGTCGCGCCAGCCGTCGCTGCTGTACTCGAAGCTCACCTTGGTGGTGCCTGGCGACACCGCGAAGCGCTGCTCGCGGTCGAGGCGGCGGCGCTGGCCGTCCACGCGCACCCAGACATCCGGGCTCCACGCCGCCGGCACGACGAGGTACGACGGCCGCGGCGTCGGCGTCGCGGTGGGTGTGGGCGCCGGCGTAGGCGTCGGCGTCGCCGGCGGCGCGGTCGGCGTCGGGATCGGCTGCTCCTGCTTGTCGACCGAGGCGGCGAGCGCCAGCCCCGGCTCCGCCGCCGCCAGCTTCGCCGCACGCTCCTCCTCGCGCCGCGACTCGCGTGCCTGCTGCACCAGCCAGACGCCGAGAGCGGCGAGGAGCAGGATGCCGGCCGCCGCCGCCGCCCAGGCGCCCCACGCGAAGCCGCGGCTCTTGAACGCCTGCGTGGCGCTGATCGAGTGCGGCGTGCGGCGCACGTCGGCGGTGCCTTCGAGGTCGAGGTCGCCGATGCCCGCCGAGGCGGTGGCCGTCTTGATCGACGCCGTGCGCGCGTTCTCGGTCGCGGTCGGACGCGGGCTGATCGACCGGGTCTCCGTGATCTCGGCCTGCGAGTCCGCCGCGAGACTGGCGAGCGCGTTCTGCGGCCCCGCCCGCCGCGCCTGGATCGCGCGGTCGAGATCGCGCAGCAGCTCGGCGCAGCTGGCGTAGCGACGCTCCGGCTTCTTCTCCAGGCAGCGATCGATGATGGCGACGATTTCCGCCGGCACCTCGGGCGCCACGTCGCGCAGCGGCGGTTGGCGCTCGTTGAGGATCTGGTAGAGCACCGTCGAGATGTGCTGCCCGGTGAACGGCCGCTGGTAGGAGAAGAGCTCCCACGCCGTGACGCCCCACGAGAAGATGTCGGTGGCGGGGCCGATCGGCTCGCCGCGGATCTGCTCGGGCGCGAGGTAGGCGGCGGTGCCCAGGGTCATGCCCGTCTGGGTGAGGCCGGTGTCCTGGTTGGTCAGCTTGGCGATGCCGAAGTCCATGATCTTCGCCGTGCCGTCCTCGAGGACGCGGATGTTGGCCGGCTTGATGTCGCGGTGCACGACGCCTTTCGAGTGGGCGTAGTCGAGCCCGCGCGCCACCTGGATCAGGTAGAGCAGCTTCTCGGGCAGCGGGATGTGGTCCTTGCGCTTGACCTTGCGGTCGAGGTCCTCGCCCGAGAGGTACTCCTGCACCAGGTACGGGACCTCGTCCTGGACGCCGAAGTCGTAGACGGTGACGATGTGCCGGTGCTGCAAGTTGCCGGCGATCTGCGCCTCGTGGAAGAAGCGACTGCGCAGCTCCTGCTCCTCCGAGCTGCAGCTCTTGATGGCGACGAAGCGGCGGATGTGCGGGTCGAAGCCCTTGAAGATCGTGCCGAAGCCACCTTCGCCGATCTTTTCGACGACCTCGTACTTTCCGATGTTGCGCATGGGAGGGGCGGGAGATGTTAACACGTTCACACCATTGGCCCTGGAGGCGCGGCGCCCTCGTCGCGACGGCGCGCGTACACGTGGTGCGGACGACGCGAGCGGCTACAGGAACGCGCTATCCTCTGCGCGGGGACGGCGGCCGGCCGCGCATGATCGAAGACGCATGACTGGAGTCCTAGAGCCCCCGCTCGCGGCGGCGGCCGCGACGCGCTGGGCGAGCCACCTCGAGTGCGCCCGCACCGGCGCGACCGCTCCGCTCGACGAGCCGGCGTCGCTGTCGCCGGCCGGCGCCCCTTGGCTGGTGCGCTACGACTTGTCCGGTCGCGACGGCGAGGCGTGGCGCGACGCGCTGCGCGCGCGGCCGTGGTGCCTGTGGCGCTACCGCGAGCTGCTGCCGATGGCGGACTTCGAGCAGCGCGTCGACCTCGGCGAAGGGGGTACGCCGCTCATCCCGCTGCGTCGTCTCGCGCCGCCCGGCGTCGAGGTGCTGGTCAAGGAGGAGGCGCGCAACCCCACCGGCTCGTTCAAGGCGCGCGGCATGGCGCTGGCGATCAGCCGTGCCCGCGAGCTCGGCCTTCCCGGCGTCGAGCTGGCGAGCGCCGGCAACGCGGCGCTCGCCGCCTGCGCCTACGCCGCCGCCGCGGCGATGCCGGCGCGGGTGGCGATGCCGGCCGACACGCCGCCGGCGATCCCGGCGCGCTGTCGCGCCTTCGGCGCCGAGGTGCTGCTCGTCGGCGCCACGCTCGTCGAGTCGCGGGCGGCGCTGCAGGAGCGGCCGATGGGCCTCTTCGACCTCTCGACCTTCCGCGAGCCCTACCGGGTCGAGGGGAAGAAGACGATGGGGCTCGAGCTCGCCGAGCAGCTCGACTGGTCGCTGCCCGACTGGATCTTCTATCCCACCGGCGGCGGCACCGGCATCGTCGGCATGCTCGCCGCCTTTCAGCAGCTGCACGAGCTGGGCCTCGTCGGCGCGCGGCTGCCGCGGCTCGTCAGCGTGCAGGCGGAAGGGTGCGCGCCGATCGTGCGCGCCCTCGAGCGCGGCGGCGATGCCGAGCCCTGGCCCGATCCGCACACGCGCGCCTGGGGTTTGCGTGTGCCGAAGGCGCTCGCCGCGCCCGAGGTGCTCGCGGCCGTGCGCGCGACCGGCGGCTGCGGCGTCACGGTGAGCGAGGAGCAGATGGCCGACGCGACCGTGCGCCTCGCGCGCGCGGAAGGAATCGAAGCCGGCCCCGAGGGCGCCGCCGCCTTCGTCGCCCTGGAGACGCTGTCGGCGCGCGGTGTGCTACGCGAAGGGGAGCGGGCGGTCGTCTTCCAGACCGGCGACCCTTCAAACTATGCCTGACCTCTTCGAAGTCCAGGCGCGCAAGCGCCAGCTCAAGGAGTTCCTCGACGAGCTCCTCGACACCGGCGGCATCAGCGCCGGCGTCGGGCTGCTCGGCAACGTCACCGACGTGCTCGCCGTCGAGGCGGTGGGGCGGTCGGTGGAGGAGCCGGCGAGCATCGCCACCCCCGGCACGCTGTTCGACCTCGCCTCGCTCACCAAGCCGGTCGTCGCCACCCTCGCCCTCGTGCTCGACGAGCAAGGCAAGCTTCCGCTCGACCTCACCGTCGGCGAGATCTTCGGCCACGCCCATCCGCGGCTGCGCAAGCGCCGGCTGGGGCAGCTGCTTCGCCACCGCTCGGGCCTGGCGCCGTGGACGCCGCTCTTCGCCCGCTGCGAGTCGCGCTCCGACGCGCTCGACCTCCTCGTCTCGGGCGAGCTGCAGTCGGCGGAAGGGGAGACCTACAGCGACCTCGGTTACATCCTGTGGGGGTTCGCGGCCGAGGACGTGCTCGGCACTCCGCTGTCGCAGATGCTGCAGGAGCGGCTCTTCCAGCCGCTCAACATCCACAACATGACGCCGTCGCCGGGGCCGCGCCCCGACGTCGCCCAGTGCCGGCTCTCGAACGACCGCGAGATCGAGCTGGCGCGGGCGCAGGGCTTCCAGATCGCGCCGGTGCGCCAGATCCCGCACGGCACGGTGCAGGACGGCAACGCCCGCTTCCTCGGCGGCATGGCCGGCAACGGCGGCCTCTTCAGCACCGCCAGCGCGCTCTGGAAGCTGAGCCGCGAGTGGCTGGCGCCCGGCCGCGTGCTGCAGGGCGGCGACGTCGCCGACGCGCTGGGTTACGGCGAGCGTTACGCGCTCGGCTGGTGGTGGCGGCGGATGCGCGGCCATGCCGGGCCGGCGCTCTCGGCGCACGCCTTCGGCATGGTGGGCTTCACCGGCGGCAGCTGCTGGAGCGATCCCGATCGCAGCCTCGTCGCCGTGCTGCTCACCCACCGCAAGAGCCCGAGCTTCGACCTGGCGCCCTGGCGGCGCCGCTTCCACCGGCTCGCGGTGGACGTGGTCGCCGAGGTGCGGCCGGCGCTCGCCAGCTGACTCCCAGCTACGATACTCACTCACCCTACAGGCCGAGACAGGAGCGTAGAGATGGAGCCGATCCTTCGCCGCCCGTTGCGGGCACTCTTCCTCACCATGACGGGCGTCTGCCTTGCCGCCGCGGCGCTGGCGCAGGGCGGGCACGAGCACGCGATGCCCGCCGCGACCGCGGCACCGGCGGCGACGCCTGCGCCGGCCCAGTCGCCGCCGCCCGCCGCGCCCGCGCCACGCCCGGCCAACGGCGCCATCGTCGCCGCGAGCGACGACTCGGCGCCGGCGCCCGCGTTCTTCTACCCCGACCCCGACGCCGGCGTCGCGGCGCTGCCCGAGCGCCGCAAGGCGCAGCTCGCCACCGCCGCGAGCATCGGCGCCTTCAACGACTTCGGCTTCTCCGACCGGCTGTCGCTCTCGGGGATCACCTTCAAGCACGAAGCGGTGGACGACAGCGGCCGCACCTACAAGATGGTCCACTACGACCACGGCAACGGCCTCGCGGTGGCCGACGTCGACGGCGACGGCAAGCTCGACCTCTACTTCATCACCCAGCTGGGCAGCAACCAGCTCTGGCGCAACACGGGCGACGGCCACTTCGAGGACGTCACCGCCCGCGCCGGCGTCGGCCTCGCCGACCAGATCAGCGTCACCGCCTCCTTTGCCGACTACGACAACGACGGCGACGCCGACCTCTTCGTCACCACCGTGCGCAAGGGGAACCACCTCTTCCGCAACGAGGGCAAGAACCGCTTCGCCGACGTCACCAAGGAGGCCGGGCTCGACTACAGCGGCCACTCCTCGGGGGCAGTCTTCTTCGACTATGACGAGGACGGCAAGCTCGACCTCTTCCTCACCAACGTCGGCCGTTACACGACCGACGCGGTGGGGCGCGGCGGCTTCTTCGTCGGCATGGAGGACGCCTTTCAGGGACACCTCCATCCCGACCGCAGCGAGGCGAGCATCCTCTATCGCAACCTCGGCAACGGGAAGTTCGAGAACGTCTCGAAAACGGTGCTCGAGCACGTCGCCTGGAGCGGCGACGCCACCGCCTTCGATGCCGACGGCGACGGCTGGCAGGACCTCTACGTGCCCAACATGCAGGGCGACAACCGCTTCTACAGGAACGACGGCGGCAAGCGCTTCGTGGAGGAAACGGCGGCGCACTTCGCCAAGACGCCGTGGGGCGCGATGGGGGTCAAGGCCTTCGACTACGACAACGACGGACGCCCCGACCTGATGCTCACCGACATGCACTCGGACATGAGCATCGAGGTGGGAGTGGCCGACGAGAAGAAGAAGTCGAACATGCAGTGGACCGAGCAGATGCTGCAGGGCGGGGCCAACAACGTCTTCGGCAACGCGCTCTACCACAACCTCGGCGAGGGGCGCTTCGAGGAGGTCTCCGACGCCATGGGCGTCGAGAACTACTGGCCGTGGGGTCTCTCCACCGGCGACCTCAACGCCGACGGCTTCCAGGACCTCTTCATCACCGCCAGCATGAGCTTCCCCTTCCGCTACGCCGTGAACTCGCTGCTGCTCAACGACGGCGGCAAGGCGTTCCGCGATGCCGAGTTCATCCTCGGCGTCGAGCCGCGGCGCAACAGCCGCACCCACACCCAGTTCACCACCTGGGAGTGCGACGGCGGCGACCGCGACAAGACGCCCTGCCAGGGGCGCACCGGCAAGGTGCGCGGCATGACGACGCTCGGCTCGCGGGCCTCGGTGATCTTCGACATCGACGGCGACGGCGACCTCGACCTGGTCACCTCGGACTTCAACGCCGAGCCGCAGGTGCTGATCTCCGACCTGGCGCAGAAGAAGCCCGACCTCTCCTGGCTGCAGGTGCGGCTGCGCGGCACGCAGAGCAACCGCGACGGCCTCGGGGCGAAGGTGGTGGTGAAGGCGAACGGCAAGACCTACACGCAGTGGCACGACGGCAAGTCGGGCTACCTGTCGCAGAGCTCGATGCCGCTCTATTTCGGGCTCGACGGCGCCAAGGCGATCGAGAGCGTCGAGGTGACCTGGCCGTCGGGGATCGTGCAGACGGCGAAGGCGCGGCCGAGCTCCACGATCGAGGTGGCGGAGAAGGGCAAGCGCTGATGGGACCGCGCGATTTGGTGCTCGTCGACGGCGTGCGCACGCCGATGGCGGAGTACAACGGCGCCTTCGCGCACACCTCGGCCATCGAGCTCGGCGCCCACGCGGCGCGGGCGCTCTTCGCGCGCACCGGCGTCGAGCCGGAGGCGATCGACCACGTCGTCGTCGGCAACGTCATGCAGACCTCGCCCGACGCCATCTACGGCGCGCGGCACGTGGCTCTGAAGGCGGGCGTGCCGAAGGAGCGGCCGGCGCTGACCGTGAACCGCCTCTGCGGCTCGGGGATGGAGGCGATCACCGGCGGCGCGCGGCTGATCCTCACCGGCGAGGCGACGACGGCGCTCGTCGGCGGCATGGAGAACATGTCGCAGGCGCCGCACGTCATCTGGGGCGCGCGGCAGGGCTTCAAGCTCGGCCAGGGGAAGCTCGAAGACTCGCTGATGGCGGCGCTCTACGACAGCTTCTGCGGCTGCTACATGGCGCAGACGAGCAACAACCTGGCGCGCGACTACGGCATCACGCGCGAAGAGCAGGACGCCTTCGCGCTGCGCAGCCAGCAGCGCGCCGCGGCGGCGTGGGAGAGCTGCAGGCTGTCGCAGGAGGTGGTGCCGGTCGAGGTGGGCGGTCGGGCGAAGCCCGACAAACGAGGAGACCAGGGGAAGCGGGCGAAGACGGTCGAGCGCGACGACCACCTGCGGCCGGAGACGACGATGGAGGTGCTGGCGGCGCTGCCCACGGCGTTCGACGAGTCGGGGTTCGTGACCGCGGGGAATGCGTCGGGGATCGTCGACGGGGCGGCGATGATGCTGCTGGCGACCGAGGAGTGGGCGAAGGCGCGCGGGCTCGCGTCGCTCGGGCGTCTGGTGGCGTGGGCGGCGGTGGGCGTCGATCCTTCGCGCATGGGCATCGGGCCGGCACCGGCGATCCGCGCGGCGCTCGAGAAGGCGGGGATGACGCTCGCCGACTTGGATCTGTTCGAGATCAACGAGGCGTTCGCGGGGCAGGTGCTGGCGGTGGTGCGCGAGCTGGGCATCGACGAGGAGCGACTGAACGTCAACGGCGGCGCCATCGCGCTCGGGCATCCACTGGGCGCCACGGGAACGCGGCTCACGCTGACGCTGCTCAAGGAGTTGCAGCGGCGCGGCGGCGGTGTGGGCGTCGCGTCGGCGTGCATCGGCGGCGGACAGGGGATCGCTCTGATCGTGGAGACGGCGTGATCGAGCTGCCGCCGTCCTACTGGTTCTCGCGCTCGACGACGCGGGAAGAGTGCGACGTCGCGATCGTCGGCGCCGGCATCCTCGGCGCCGCGACAGCTTGGTGGGCGGCGCGCGCCGGCCGCCGCGTCGTCGTGCTCGAAGGGCAGCGCGTGGCGGCGGGAGCGACGGGACGCAGCACGGGCTTCCTCGTCACTGGCGGCTTGCAGCCGCTGGCGCCGATCGCCGACGTAGTGGGGGAGGAGCGGGCGCTGCGCTTGTGGGAGCTGTCGCAGGAGAACCTGCGGCTGCTGCGGCGCGAGATCCTCGATCCCGGCGAGGTCGACTGCGGCTGGCGGGTCGAAGGGAGCTGGCGCACGGCGCCCGCCGGCAGCGCCGCCGAGGCGGAGTGGGCGCGCACGGCCGAGTGGCTGGCGCTGCACGGTTTCGCCGTCGACTGGCGCGAGGCAGGCGAGGTGCGGCGCGCGTCGGGAAGCGCGAGGCTGGGTGGCGCGCTTTGCGTGGCCGAAGACGGCGGTGTCGATCCCGTGGCGCTCTGCCGCAGGCTGCTGACGCTCTCGGGCGCCGAGGTGCGCACCGGCATCGCCGTGCGCGGCCTCGAGCCGGCCGGCGAGCGCGCGCGCTTGATCTGGGCCGGCGGCGAGCTGCTGGCGCGGTCGGTGGTGCTCGCCGTGGACTCGCACGTCGGTCCGCTGGTGCCGGCGGTAGCGGGGAAGCTACGTCTGATGGGCGTCGAGGCCTTGGCGACCGCGCCAGTGCCGCCGCGTCTCGCCGGTCTCTGGGTCGTGCAGCCGCAAGCGTTGTCGATGCGGCAGCTCGCCGACGGAACCACCGTCGCGTCGATTGCCGTCGAGAGCGAGGTGGCGGGCGGCTTTCTCGATGCCCCGACGGCCGCCGGCCAGGCGCGGCTCGAAGCGACGGTCGACGAGCTGTTCCCCGCGCCTCACGCCACGGTGCTCCATCGCTGGGCCGGCACCATGGTGCGCACCGCCGACGGCCTGCCGTGGGTGCGCAGCGTCCCGAACGTGCCGGCGGCAGCCTACGCCTGCGGTTTCAACGGCGGCGGGCTGTCGCTGGGCTTCGCGTTGGGCAGGCGCCTGGCGCGATGGGTGGGCGACGCCGACGAGCGTCACCTGACGGTCTTTCAGGCCGCCGCCGCTTCCGTCGCCGCGCCCGCTTGAGCTCGTCGGGGCACGAAACTTGCGGCAATCAGCTGCCCCTAACAGAAAGGAGGCTCCCTGATGAACCGCATCACCCCATGCCTCTGGTTCGACAAGAACGCGGAGGAGGCGGCCAAGTTCTACGCCGCCACCTTCCCCGACAGCCGCGTCGGCAAAGTGGTTCGCGCGCCCGGCGACTATCCCTCCGGCAAGGAGGGCGACGTGCTCACCGTCGAGTTCACCGTGCTCGGCATGTCGTTCCTCGGCCTCAACGGCGGTCCCGAGTTCCATTTCGACGAGGCGGTGTCGTTCATGGTCTACACCGACGACCAGGCGGAGACCGACCGTTACTGGAACGCGATCGTCGACAACGGCGGCAGCGAAAGCGCCTGCGGCTGGTGCAAGGATCGCTTCGGGCTGTCGTGGCAGATCACCCCGCGCCGGCTCATGGAGCTGGTCGCCGACCCGGACCGCGAGGTCGCGAAGCGCGCCTTCGACGCCATGATGGAGATGAAGAAGATCGACATCGCGGCGCTCGAGGCCGCTGTCGAGACGGCGCCGGTGCGCTGACGGCGGCTACCCGGGGCACGGGCCGCGCGGGCGCCTCGCGCTTGCGTCACCAGCGGTGATAGGCCGGGTGCCCCGGCCCGACGGCGACGAAGGTGCCGTCGCACGTCGCGGTGACCTTGCCGCCCGAGGAGAGCTCGGCGTGCACCTTGACGCGCCCGCCCTCCGACTCCGCGACGCGCGAGCGCAAAACGACCGGCGCCTTGCTCGGCGTCGGGTGGCGCATGCGGACGTGGAAGTCGGCGGTGACGCAGCACGGCGCCTTGTCGAGGCCGTCGCGTCGCATCAGGTGCCAGACGGCGGTCCAGTTGCTGTGGCAGTCGAGAACGGCGCCGACGATGCCGCCGTTGAGCACGTCGTCGAACGCCTCGTGGTGCGGCTCCGGCGTCCACGTGCAGACGAGCTCGTCGGCGTTGTCGTCGGCCGGGAAGCTGCGGATGCGCAGCCCCTTCTCGTTGGCCGGCCCGCAACCAAAACAGCGGTTGTGCGGCGCGTAGCGCTCCTGCAGGCAAGGCTCGCCGGCGGCCACGTCTGGCGTTTTCGTCTCGCTCGTCGTCATCTCGGCTGAGACTATCAACGCCGCCCGCGGCCGCCGGCGCGGTGGCTCACTGCACGAGGACGTCGTCGACGCGGAACGTCGTCGCTCCGCCGAAGGTCGGGCTCGGCGAGCCGCGGAAGCTCAGCTGCACCGTCTGGCAGCGGAAGGCGGTGACGTCGAACGGCCCGCGCAGCTGATAGCCGCCGGCGTTCAGGTTCGAGTAGGTGGCGAAGATCCGCAGGATGCGGTTCGACGGCTCGGTGAACTCGACGAACAGCTTGTCGAACGCCGTGGTGCCGGTGATTCGCGTCTCGACGGCGAGCTGGAAGCTCAGGCTCGTCGCCGTGCAGGGCACGGTAAAGGTCTGCTCGAAGTCGCCGCCGAACGAGGCCAGCGCGACCCGCGCGTAGCCGGAGCCGGTGCGCGCACCGCCGTCGCCGCTGCGGAAGGTCGCCTCCTGGTTGAACACCCACGGTGCTGCACCCGCCTCGAAGCCCCCGTTGACGAGCGCGCCGCCGCCGGGCGCCGGCGTCGGAGTGGCCGACGGCGCCGGCGACGCGGTCGGGCTCGGCGACGGTTGGGGAGTGGCCGTCGGGAACGGTGTCGCGGTGGGAAACGGCGTCGGCGTGGGAAACGGCGGTGTCAACGTCGGCACCGGCGTCGGCGCGGCCGCAGCGCTCAGCGGCATGTTCTCGAGGTCGCGGCACTGCTGGCCGCTGCACGTCCGCAACGCCGCCGTGCGCTGGGCGAAGGCCGTGACGAGGGTCGCGGGGACCGGCGGGATCTGCATCTCCGCTGCGCAGGTCTGCGCAGTCTTCGGCAGCAGGTTGCAGAGCTGTTTGGGGTCCGCGATGACGTCGTAGAGCTCGCGCTCGTTCATGGCGTTCTTGTACTCGACGTAGGTGTGGCGGGAGGTCCTGATGCCGACGAAAGGCGGCACGCCGGGAGCGGGGAAGCTCACCAAGGTCGGGTCCTCGTCCGCGACCGCGGCCTCGAATTCCGGCCCTTCGCCGAAGGCGGTGGGAAAGTGCTCGAGCAGGAATGCCTTCCGGCGTGCCGACTCGGGGACCGACCCCGTGCGCAGCAGCGGCAGCAGCGATCGGCCGTCGGCGCGGCGGCCGTTGGTGCCCGCCGGCGGATTGGGCAGCCCGGTGGCGATCTCGTAGAGCGTGGGCGCGATGTCGATGTTGCCCACCAGGTCCAGGATGGGCCCCCCCGAGATGCCCGGACCACGGACCGCCAGCGGAACCCGGATGTCCTCCTCGTAAGCCGTCCCCTTCCGTGGCCCGAGACGGTGCGCGCCAAGGTGGAAACCATTGTCCGAAAGGAAGAAAACGTAGGTGTTCGCTAGCCGACCATCGGTCTCCAACTGGTTGAGGATCTTCCCTACCAAGTCGTCGACGCCCTGGCTCGCGCGCAGTCGCACGCGGTTGATCCTGTTGAGCTCCCCGACTTGGGCGGCGTCGAGCAGCGGCAGTTTCCTGATGAAGCCGGGCTTGTCCCCCACGGCCGGCTCGTTGAACGAGCCGTCGGTGGTGGGCAGCTGGACTCCCATGAAGCCGTTGGGAAGGTTTGGCGGCGGCGGTGCCGGGAGGTGTGGCGCGTGCGGTGCCACGTAAGCAAAGAACGGCTGCGGAGCGTTCTTCACGAAGTCCACCGCCTTTAGCGCCACTTGGTCGGTGTTGTAGTCGGCATTGCCGTGGGCGAAGGTGACGAGCTTGCCGTCGAGGTTCGAGACGTAGTCGTAGAAGGGGTAGTCGGGCGGAGCGGGGAAACGCATGTCGACGTCGACGAACCAGCGGTTCCAGCCGAAGGGGATCTCCACCTTCGATTGGCTCCCCAGCGGGTAACCGTTGAGGTACTTGCCGAACAGCCCGGTCGTGTAGCCGTTCGGTATCAGCATCTGCAGCCAGCTGGCCGCCGTCGAACGCTCGAGGTCCGCTGGGCTCGTCGGGTTCTTGCCGCGGAACTTCTGGTATCCGCCGTCGCGAATGGCGGCGGGGTCCTTCTTGTTGCTGAACACGCGGTGGTTGTGGACGTACTGGCCGAGCAGGATGGAGACGCGCGACGGGCAGCAGAGGGCCTGGTCGATGATGTAGTTGGGCAGCCACGCCCCCTGCCCGGCGATCCTCGTGAGCACGTTGTGGAGCGCTGGCTTGTCGGTGTTCCCGGCGTCCGTGCGTTTCACCTCGAAGGCGGAGCGGTCGAGGTCGTCGGCGACGATGAGGACGATGTTGGGCCGGGTCGAGATGGGCGGTGCCGTCACCGCGGTCGTAGGCGCCGGCAACGGCGTCGCGGTCGAGATCGGCGTCGGCAGCGGCTGCGGAAGCGGAATGGTGGTCGTGGGTCGAGGCAGTGGCGGGCGAATGATCGGCGGCCGCGGCGGAATGGTCGTGGGATCCGGGGATGGATCCTGGGCGACGATCATGCCGGCGGCGAGCGCGGCAGAGCCGAGGACGGCGAGCACGGTGAGGCGTTGCATGGGGGCTCTCCCTTGACTCCGAGGTCATCGTGGACGCCTCACCTACGCCGTCGAGGCGGCGTTCGGATGAGCGCAGAGCAGGGAAGAGCGCGGGCGCGCTAGCGGCCCGCGGGAGCCGCGTCGCTGGCGAGCGCGCCGCCGGCGAGCCCTTCGCGCACCTGCAGCTCGCGCATCGCGGTGCGGCCGGCGGCGTCGACGACGACGATGCGGTGGCGGCCGGCGACGGGCTGCCACCAGAGGCGCTCGTCGGCGGGCGCGCTGCCCAAGTACTCGCCGTCGATGAACCACGACAGCGCGCTGCCGCCGCCGACCTCCGCCTGCAGCGGCACTTCCTGGCGCTCCGGCGACACGCCGGGCAACAGCACCAGCACCTGCCCCTGCGGCGGCGACAGGATGCGCAGCTCGCCGGGCTCGGGCGGCGCCTCGCAGCCGGGCGCGAGCGGCGGCGGCTCGGGGAGCCAGCGATGGTGCTCACCCAGCCAGCGGCGCAGGCTCGCCGGCCAGGTGACGTAGCTGCGCGTCTCCCAGCGCCGCTCGCCGCGGCAGCCGGGCTGCAGCGCCAGGCCGCTCGCGAGGTCGACGTCGACGGCGACGTGGTACGGGCAGCGGCGCGTCGGCACTGCGGTGCGCACGGCGAGCACGCGCTTGCGCGTCGGGCAGGCGGCGCCAGGCAGGTAGCCGGAGTATGCGCAGACGTTCAGCCACTCGAGGCCGGCCGGCGCGGCGTGCGGCGACGGCAGCCGCCGCGGCTCCATCGTCTCGAGCAGGTCGAAGAGGATCGGTCCGGCAGCGTCGGCGCCGACGAGGTCGAAGGCGCCCGTGTTGTCGAAGTTGCCCAGCCACACGGCCGCCGTGTAGCGCGAGCCCGAGCCCACGGCCCAGGCGTCTCGGTGGCCGTAGCTGGTGCCCGTCTTCCAGTGCACGTGCGCCGGTGCGCCCGACCACTTGCGGCGCTCGGGGAAGTCGGGACGGTCGCGCCGCGCCAGCGTGCGCCGGGTGAGCCAGGCCGCGGCGGGCGAGACGAGGTGAGGCAGCTCGTCGTCGTCGCGCGCGGCGACGCGGCGCATCTCGCCATGCGCGGCTTCGCGCGCCGGCGCGGCGGAGCGCTCGTTCGGCGTCGCGACGACGCGCAACGGCCGCCAGCGCCCGTCCTCGGCGAGCGCGGCGTAGAGCCCCGCCATCTCGAGCGGCGTCACGTCGACGGCGCCGATCGCCGCCGACAGCCCGTAGAAACCAGGCTCGCCCTTCAAGTGGTGGAAGCCGGCGCTGCGCAGCGTGCCGAGGAACGACTCCAGCCCGATGCGGTCGAGCAGGTGCACGAACGGCACGTTGAGCGACAGCGACAGCGCGTCGTCGAGCGAGACGAGGCCGGCGAAACGGCCGTCGAAGTTTTGCGGCGTGTAGTTGCCGTAGGCCACCGGCACGTCGGGCACCAGGTGCTCGGGCAGCGCCAGCCCGCGGTCGATGCCGAGCGCGAAGACGAGCGGCTTGAGCGCCGAGCCCGGCGAGCGCGCCACGTCGAAGCCGGCGATCTGCCCGCCGTGCTCGCCGTCCCAGAAGTCGAAGTTCCCCACCAGCGCCCGCACCTCGCCGCTCTCGTGATCGGCGATCACCACCGCGCCGTTGTGGATGCCCAGCCGCGTCATCTCCGGCTGCGCGCGCGCCATCGCCCGCTCGGCGAGCAGCTGCGCGCCGCGGTCGAGCGTGGTGTCGATGCGCTCGCGATCGGGGTGCCGCGCCCGCAGCCAGAACGCCGCGTGTGGCGCATGCCGCGGCAACGGCCGCAGGCGCGACGGCACCTCCGCCCACGTGGCGGGGTCGCTGCCTTCAGCTTGCAACGCTTCGGCTGCGACGAGCCGCGCCGCCACCTTCGCGCGCGCCGCCGCGAGCCGCTGGGCATTGCGCGGCGAAGGCGCCCGCGCTCCCGGCTGCTGCGGCACCGCCAGCAGCACCGCGATCTCCTCCGGCACGAGGTCGCGTGCGGCGTGTCCGAAGTACGCCCAGCAAGCCGCCTCGACACCTTCGAGGTTCCCGCCGTACGGCGCGAAGGTGAGATACGCCGCCAGGATGTCGCGCTTGCCGAGCCGCGCCTCGAGCTGCACCGCCCGCAACGCCTCGACCACCTTGCTCCGCAACGTGCGCGGCCGTGGCTCGAGCACGCGCGCGAGCTGCATCGTCAACGTCGACCCACCCGACACCCGCCGCCCGCCGCGCACGTTCAGCCACGCCGCGCGCACCAGTGCCGCCGGATCGACGCCCGGGTGCGCCCAGAAACGCTTGTCCTCGAAGCGCACCAGCGCGCGCAGGTAGTCGGGATCGACCGCGTCGAGATCGGCCCGCATCCGCACCTTGTCGTCGGGCGACAAGAAGACATACGCCGGCGAGCCGTCCGCGTAAGCCACCACCGTCGACGGCGGCACCGACAACCGCGCCGGCAGCGGCACCAGCCACACGAGCGCGAGCGGCACGCCGGCGGCCGCCAGCAGAGCGGCCGCCAGCACGACGCGGCGCCGAGAGCGAGTCGTCAGTGCCACGGGCCCTCGACGACGACTTCGCCGCCCGCGCACGCGCGCCCAGTTGCGCGGGTCGTACATCGCCTCCGCGTCCGCCGTCGGCAGCTGGAACTTGCCCGCCGTCACCGCCCGCACGGCGTAGACGATCTGCCGGATCTCGGCCTTCTGGAGCTCGCCGAACACTTCCAGCCGGTCATCCCGCAGGTCCAAGTGGTCGGCCTGCCACAGCCGGTCCTCGTCGACCCACTCGGGCGTTGCGTCGCTCCGCCCCAGGCGCGGGTTCTCGATCTCCCAGCCGGCGGGGATGCGGTCGACGAGCGCGATGTTGCTCATGCGCTCGCCCGACGTGTTGTGCAGCGTCAGCTCGACGTAGACGAGCTCGCCGAGCTTCACGCCTGCCGGCGCGCTCGTGCCCGCGCCCGTCGACGTGCCGAGAGCATTGCCCTGCGCATCGAGCCACCGCCGCTCGAGCTGCAGCCCTTCGCCGCCGTACGGCGCGCCGTCCTCCTCGCGCACGCCCTCGCTCACCAGGATGAGGAACAGCTTGCCCTCGCCCTTGCGCGGCACGGTCATCGTCAGCCGCTCGTACTCGCCGGCGCGCGGCAGGTCCCACGTGCGGTCGCTGCGCTTGACGCCCGGCGGCAGCGTCACCGGCTGCAGTTGCCGCCCGTCGGCGACCAGCGTCGGCGGCGCGAAGTCCTGCGCCCCCGCCTCGAGCGTCTTGCCCAGGCCGGTGATGCCCCACGCCAGCTCCTGCGTCGTGTACCAATGGTTCGGCTTGGTGTTCTGCAGCCCCTGCGCGACGAGCGCCGCCAGCCGCTCCGCGCCCGGATCGTTGCCGAACAGATCGGTGAACACCGACAGCATGAAGCCGCGCATCCGCAGGTCGGAGTAGAAGGTCCAGTAGTTCTCGCGGTAGCCGTCGAGCGGCGACACGTCGGGGTGGCGCAGGTCGCGCTCGTAGCGGTGGTCGCCGGCGAGGTAGAGCGCCGCCTTCAGCATGTAGAGCTGCTCGCGCTCCTCGTGCTGCGGCTGCGCGGGCAGCTGCTCGATGAGCCGCAGCACGCGGCCCTTCCGTCCCTTGCCGGCGAGCGCCAGCACGTAGTGCATGTAGGGCTCCGACGTCTTCGCGTGCCAGTCGTAGTCCTTGCCGCCGCGCTCGTAGTGATTGCTGATGCGCTGCTCCATCCACTGCAGTGCGTCGTCGATGCGCCCCTGCGGCACCGGGTAACGCAGCCGCTGGGCGTCGAGCAGGATGTGCGTCGCGTAGGCGCTGCCCCAAGGCGTCGGCTCGGAGTCGCCGGGCCAGTAGCCGAAGCCGCCTGACGGCGTCTGCATCGACAGGATGCGCTCGATGCCGGCCTGCACCATCTGCTCGACCTTGCCGGGGCCGGCGAAGCTCGGGTCGAGGCTGCCGACGAGGTGCGAGACGTAGAGCAGCGGCCGCGTCGTCGAGGTCGTCTGCTCGATGCAGCCGTAGGGGTAGTGCATCAGCTCGCGCAGGTGGCCGAACGCCTCGCCATACGGGTTGGCAGTCACCCACAACGTCGTGCGCTCGGTGAGCGGCAGCCAGCCGCGCAGCCGCGGCGAGACTTCGTACTCGCCTTGCTGCAGCTCGATGCGCTGCACGCTGCGCACGCGCGGGCCGGCGGGCAGCACCGGGATGTCCTGCTTCTCCTCCGAGCGCAGGTCGCCGGCGCGGGCGCGCGCCACGAGCGTCACGCCGCCGAGGCCGCCGTCGGCCTTGGCGTGGAAGACGACCTGTGCCGCTGGCGTTCGGCTGCAGGTCGAGGCTCTGCTCGCCGCTCTCGACCGCCACGAGCGGCGGGCAAGCGCCGCCAGTCGCGCCTGGGCACTTGCGGGTGAGCCCTCCCACCGCGAGGTCCTCCGCCGCGAGCGTCACGTTCACCTTGCGCGGCGCACCCGACAAGTTGGTCACCGCCACCGGCACGTCGATGGCGTCGCCGAGCGACAGGAAGCGCGGCAGCGTCACCTGCAGCACCAGCGGGTCGCGCACGATCACCTGCGCGTCGGCGTGCCCCATCTTCTTGCTGCCGGCGGTTACCGCCATCACCCGCAGCGCGCCGCGGTAGGCAGGGATGTCGAGGTTGAGCCGCAGCTTGCCGTCGGCGGGCACCGGCACCAGGCCCGACCACACCGCCACCGGTTTGATGGGCTGCACGCGGCCGAGCTTGCCGGCGGCGTCACCGCCGGTGCGCTCCGGACCGGCGGGCGGCACCGCCAGCGTCCAGCCCACGGTCTCGAAGGTCTGCACGCCGAGCGCGCGGCGGGTGAAGATCTGCTTGCTCGGGTCGGGACTCTCGAACCGGGTGAGCGAGAGGATCCCCTCGTCGACCGCCGCCACCGTGGCGTAGGTCGGCCCCTCCACCTTGCCGAGGTCGAGCGTCACCGGCAGCCGCGCGCTCGAGCGGATCTCCGCCGGCACGGTGAGCTTCACCGCCTGCGTGTACTCCGCCGGCTCGACGGGCATCGATTGCACGCCGAAGGCGCGGTCGGGGAGCAGTCCGCCTTCGGGCGCCACGCGCGGGTCCTTCACCGCGAAGGCGGTGACGTAGACGTTGGGCACGAACTTGGGCAACGTGAACGACCAGCGCACCTCACCGGGCTGCACCTCACGCCACTCTGACGTCACGAGCTCGTCGGTCTCGGCGGTGAGCAGCACGCGGCCGCGGAACGGCGCCTGCAGCTTCACCTCGACCGGACGGCCCACCTGCGCCTTCTCCGGCACCTTGACGTCGATCCAGGTCGGCCGGTCGGGCCGCGGCGTGCGCGAGGCCTCGCTCTCCTCGGGCTCCCACCAGTACCAGCCGCCGTCGCCTTCGAGCTTCAAGTCGGTGTGCGCGGCACCGGCGTGCGCGCGCACGAGGTAGCCGGAAGCTTCGCCCTGCGGCCGCCACTTCATCGAGAAGCGGCCGCCGTTGACCGTCGCCTGCGTGCGGTCCTCGGGGACCGGCCGCAGGTAGCGGCGCCAGCTTTCGTCGCCGAGGTTCTCGTCGTAGTACCAGCCGTACTCCTCCTCGAGCCGCACCAGCTCGAGGTCGACCGTCTTCACCTCGTCGATCGGCTTGCCGTTCCAGTCGACGATGACGCCGTTGACCAGCAGCTCGGCGCCCGTCGTCACCTTCTTGGCGCCCGACGAGAGGCCGACGTAGTAGCGCGCCGGGTGCACCGGCACGCTCGCCTCGCCGACGGTGGTGCGGCCGCTGCCGGCCTCGAACACGGCGGCGCGGGCGACGATGCGCGACGGCCCGCGGTAGGTGCCGGCGTGCGGCACCTCGGGGCAGGCGAGCGTCGTCGTGCCCTTCTCGTCGAGCTCGGCCTGCGCGGCGCCCAGCGGCACCGCCTTCTCGGGCTCCTTGTCCTCGCCGCGCCAGACGCCGTAGACGAAGTTGGCGTTCTGCTTGGGCGCGAAGCTCGCCGGCGCCAGCTCGCAGCCGAGCTCGACCTTGGCGCCCGCCGGCACGCCGCCGAAGAGGTAGCGCGCCTCGACGGCGATCGGCACCTCCTCGCCGAGCAGGAACTGCGGCGCGCTCGGCCTCGCGTCGACCTTCATCCGCTCGGGCACGAACTCCTCGACGCGGAACGAGTGGCTGCCCGCCGGCTTGCCGGCGATCTCCACCTGCGCCTCGTACCGGCCGGTGGGCGCGAACGCCGCGAAGCTGGGATCGAGGGTGACGACGCCGGCGCCGTTGACTTGCAGCGTGTGCTGGCGGATCACTTTGCCGCGCGGGTCGACGAGCTTCACCTGCACCGGCATCCCCGCCGGCGGGGCCACGTGCTTGGCGTCGCGCACGATCGCCACCAGGTGCGCCGTCTCGCCGGGGCGGTAGACGCCGCGGTCGCCGTAGACGGCGGCGCGGTACTTCTGCTCGCCGCCGCTGTAGGGCTCGCCGGCGACGCGCGCCTCGTCGACCTCCGCCTGCAGGTCGGCGAACTTCAAGTAGGTGAGGTCGCGTCCGCTGCTCGCGAGCAACGCAAAGGGCAGCCCCTTGTCGACGCCGGGCTCGGGCACCTCGAGCGCGCAGGCGCCCGTCGCGCCGGTGTTGCAGCTGTTGAGGACGAAGCCGCTCTTGCGCAGCAGCTGCACCTCGACGCCGCGGGCGGGGGCGAGCGACTGGCTGTCGAACACCCACACGTGCACGTGCTTGCCGACATCGGGCCGGCCGCCACCGTCGGCGCCGCCGGTCGACGCCTCGCCCTTCGACTCGATGCCGGTGCGCTTCGCCACCAGCTGCAGGTCGGTGAGCAGCAGCCGCGCGGTGTCCTTGGCGCCGGCGCTGTAGAGCGTGATCTCGAGCATCCCCTTGGTGTCGGCCGGCACCCACGACGCGACGTCGACGTAGGTCGTCGCCGGCTTGTCCGGCTCGCCGCGCACGGTGATCTTTCGCTGCACGACGAGATCCGCGGTGCGCTCGTCGGCCGCCTCGTTCTCGTCGTTGCTCATCCAGAAGACGAGGTTCTTCGGCGGCACCTGGCGCACCTCGACCGTCACCTCGTCGAGGTTGAGGTGGCGCACCGGCAGCGCCCGCCAGGCGCTGCGCGGCAGGTAGCGCCCCTTGGCGACGAAGGTCACCTGCGCCGCGCGCGCCGGCACCGAGAAGGTCGTCTCGTAGTCGCCCTGCAGCGTGCCGCCGTCGACCGTGCGCGCGCCTGCCTCGAGGCGGAACGAGTAGGGGCCGCGCTTGAAGTCGCCGAAGAGACGCATGCCGCCGCCCGAGGGCGCGGTGGTGAAGGTGACCGCCGGCGTGATGTGCAGCTTGTCGGCGAGCTCCTCGTCGGAGAACTGGCAGCGCTGCGACAGCTGGCCGAAGCTCCGCTGCGTGACGCGGTCCCAGTACCAGCGGCGGTTGCGGTAGCGGGTGTCGCTGTCGCTCCACGCCGCGGCGTCGTCGCAGACGATCTCGACGTAGAAGCCGCTCGTCGCCTCGGCGGGGTAGAGGGCCTTGATCTCCACCCCGTTGCCGCTCTTCGGCAGCGTCACCTCGTCGCGCGCCGCGGGAGCGATGCCGGGGCCGCCGTCCTGCTCGGCGCCGGCCGCGAGCTCGAGGCGCAGCGTGCGGTTGGGGCGCATGGCGTCGCCGCGGACGCGCAGACGCACGATGTTCGGGGCCTGCTTGTCGGCGGCGCCGATGGCTAGCCGCGCTGGGCGGCCGAAGCTGTCGGTGACGGAGAAGCTCGCCCGCGTGCGCACCGAGTCGAGCTCGACCGGCGCGGTGAAGACGAGGTCGACGAGGGCGGTGCCGTGACGGTCCTTGGAATTCTCGTCCGCGCCGCCGACGAGCGACATGCGGCTCATGGCGAAGGCGGGGGTGGTGAAGCGGTAGGTCCAGCCGCCCTTGGGTCCGCGCAGCTCCTTGCCGTCGGCGGTGCGCACGGCGTGGAGGGTGGCGACGTAGGTGGTGCCGGGAGCGAACGGCTCCTTGGCTTCGAAGAGGAGTGTCGATGGGCCGGTGCGGCGCAGCTCGCCCTCGACCGCAGGCTCGAAGGTGAGGCGGCTGCCCTCGGCCTCGGCGGCCTCGGCGCCTTCGGGGGCGATCGGGCGCGCCAGCTCGACGACCAGCTGGCGTGGGATCACGCCCTCGGGCCCGAGCGTGCCGAAGACGGGAGAGAGCGCGGCGGCCGAGACCGGCGCCACCGCGGCGCTCGGCTTGGCGCCGGGCTTCTCGCCGCTCTTGCAGGCGTTGAAGGCGAGCAGACCGGCGCTCACGCAGACAATGGAGATCCCACCCGCGGAGAGCAGGACGTGACGAACGCGCATACAGCCAAACCTCCTGGCGGGCCCGCCGCCGCTGTCGATGCCACCCTCGCCGGGTGCGCGAGACAGTACAGCACCGCTCGCGGGCGCCGCGGCGGCGGGCGGCGGGCCGCGGGCTGGCGGATCGTGGCGAACTCGTGGCGAGGTGAGCTCGCCGGCGGCTCGCGGAGCCGCGGCCACCAGGCGGGCGATCCCGCCGCATGAAGCTTGCATACCTGCGCCGGAAATCTTTGCGCAGCGCAACCGCGGAAACGGAGCAAGTGATGAAGAACGAAGGGGTTAGGCTCGCCGGCGCGGTCCTCGACCGCAAGCGGCACGTGTGCGCTTTCTTCAACAGCAAGGAGGAGGAGTACCGCGTCCTGCTGCCGTTCGTGACCGAGGGGTTCGACGTCGGCCATCGCGCCTTCCACATCGTCGATCCGCGGCACCGGGCCGAGCACCTGCGTCGCCTGGGGGAGGCGGGGATCGACGTCGCGGCGGCGGAAGAGCGCGGCCAGCTGCAGGTGATGCGCTGGGAGGATGCCTACCTGCGCGACGGCCACTTCGACCAGAACCGCATGCTCGCCCTCATCGAAGAGGTGCTCCAGGAGGGCAAGGCGAGGGGGTTCCCCTTGACGCGCCTGGTGGCCAACATGGAGTGGGCGCTCGAGGACCGGCCGGGCGTCGACGACATCGTCGAGTACGAGGCGCGGCTGAACTTCGTGCTGCCCAAGTACGACGACGCCGTCTGTTGAACGTACGACTTGGCCCAGTTTGGTGCCAACGTGGTCCTCGACATCCTGCGCACTCACCCGATGGTGATCATCGGCGGCATCCTGCAGGAGAACCCCTTCTTCGTGCCGCCCGACGAGTTCCTCCGCGAGCTGAGGGAGCGCGCCCGGGCAGGCGAGCCGGGCGATACCGCCTGAGCATGCAGCCGGCCCGCGAGAGCTCGGAAGAGAACGAGGCGCTTCGCCGTTGCGTCCGCGATCTCGTCGCCCTCTCCACCCTGCCGGCGATCTGGAGCAACGCCAGCCGCCCGCAGATCGCCGAGGGTCTGGGCGAGCTCCTCATCCGCACCGTCGGGCTCGACTTCGCCTACGTGAGCGTCCGCGGCGGCAGCGAGCCCGACGTAGAGACGGTGCACGACCGGCGGGCGCCGCTGCGCGGTGAGGCGGCGCACGCCGCCGTCGCCGCGCTCGCTCCCTGGCTGGTGCCTGCGGGCGTCGACGAGGTCCGCGTGGTACCGCATCCGGCCGGCGCGGGCAGCCTGCGGTTGGTGGTGCTGCCGCTCGGCCATCAGCACGACGTCGGCCTGCTGGCCGCGGGCGCCGTCCGCGCCGACTTTCCCCACGAGACCGATCGCCTGCTGCTGACCGTCGCCGCCAACCAGGCCGCGGTGATGCTGCAGCGCCGCGGGGCGGAAGAGCAGCGCGCCAAGCTGCTGCACGCGCTGACCGAGGCGGATCGCCGCAAGGACGAGTTCCTCGCCATCCTCGCCCACGAGCTGCGCAACCCGCTGGCGCCGCTGCGCAACGCGGTCGAGATCCTCAACGACCACGGGGCCCGCCCTGCCGGAGCTGCAGTGGGCCCGCGCGGTGATCGACCGCCAGGTGAGCCAGATGGGGCGGCTGGTGGACGACCTGCTCGACGTGTCGCGGATCAGCCGCGGCAAGATCGAGCTGCGCAAGGAGCGCCTCGCGCTGTCGACGCTGGTCAGCACGACGCTCGAAACCAGCCGCGCCACCATCGAGAAGCGGGGGCACGAGCTGACCGTGGTCCTGCCCGCCGAGCCGCTGGTGGTCGAGGGCGACGCCGTCCGCCTCGGCCAGGTGCTGCTCAACCTGCTCGACAACGCGATGCAAGTACACCGACCCGGGCGGCAAGATCTCCCTCGTCGTCGAGCGCGACGGCGCCCATGGCGGTCATTCGCGTCCGCGACACCGGGATCGGCATCCCGGCCGAGATGCTCAGCGGCATCTTCGACATGTTCACCCAGGTCGACCGCTCGTTGGACCGCTCGCAGGGAGGGTTGGGCATCGGCCTGACGCTGGTCAGCCGCCTGGTGGCGATGCACGGTGGCGCGGTGGAGGCCCACAGCGCCGGACCCGGGGAGGGAAGCGAGCTCGTCGTGCGCCTGCCGCTCCTGCCCGCCGAGCAGGGCCGCGAGCCGGTGTCGACGGGAGAGCGGGAGACGGCGCCGGCGGTCCTCTCGCGACGCATCCTCGTCGTCGACGACAACCGGGACGCGGCGGACAGCCTCGCCATGCTGCTCGGCGTGCAGGGGCACGAGGTGCACACTTGCTACGACGGCCTCGCCGCCATCGAGGCCGTGCGCACCTTCCGCCCGCAGGTGGCGCTGGTCGACATCGGCCTGCCCACGATCGACGGCTACGAGGCGGCCCGCCGCATCCGCGAGACCGCGGAGGGCAAGGCGATCGTCCTGGTGGCGATCACCGGCTGGGGCCAGGAGGAGGACCGCCGCCGCTCGGCGCAGGCGGGTTTCGACCGCCACATCACCAAGCCGGTGGAGCTGCGTGAGCTCGAGAGCGTGCTGGCGGCGCTGGTGGCGTAGAACGCCGACGCCGCGGCGGCGCGGGGGGGCGGGGCCTGCGTCGTCATCGTCTGCGTCGTGCTCGCGGCGGCCGGTTGCGTCGACCATGCGCTCGTGCATCCGCGTACGGCGCCGAGCGGCGTCGAGGAGTGGGAGGAGACGATCGTGCGCGGCCAGCTGCGCGTCCGCCTCGAGTGGGCGGCACCGGCGGGGGAGGGGCCGTTCGCGGCGGTGATCGTCCACCCGGAAGCCGGGCACGAGGCGCGCGAGATGCGCGGCGTGCTGCGCGACCTCGCCGCGCACGGCTACCTCGCCGTCGCCGCCGACTACCGGCGCGCCATCGGCGGCCGCTACCGCAACACGCTCTTCACCTGGCGCGATCGCGAGGACCCGCGCGCCGTTTTCGACTACGTGCGCGCGCGGCCGCGCGTCGACGCGCAGCGCATCGGCCTCCTCGGCTTCTCGCAGGGCGGCGTCTACAGCCTGTCGATCGCCGCCGAGACCGGCGGCGCGGCGGCGGTCGTCGCCTACTACCCGGTCACCGACTTCGAGCAGTGGCTCGCCGAGCCGGGGCGGCGCCGCCGCGAGCAGTGGGTGTTTCGCCTGATCCGCCGCCACTTCTTCAAGCAGTCCGGCGCGCGCGACGAGGCGGAGTTCAGCACGCTGCTCGCGCGCGCCTCACCGCTGCGCGTCGCGGAGCGCATTCGCGCGCCGGTGCTGCTCGTCCACGGCGATCGCGATCGCTCGGCCGGGGTCGTGCAATCGCAGCGGCTCGCGGCGCGGTTGCACGAGCTCGGCACACCCGTCGAGCTGCTCGTCGTGCCCGGCGCCGGCCACGTCTTCAACTTCCGCAACCGCGAGAAGGCGAGAGCTCGCCTGGCAGGCCACCGTGGCCTGGCTCGACCGCTACTTGAAGTAGCCAGCCCGCTAGCGAGGCGACGCTAGAGCCCGCGGACTCGGCAGGCCAGCAGCAGCAGGCCGAAGCCGATGATCCACGCCCACCCGCCGAGCTGCGGGTCGATCTTGATGATCGCGAAGTGAATGGCGAGCGCCAGCAGGTAGAGGACGAGGCAGATCAGCCAAACCGCGGTCGTCGGCGCCTTGCCCTGACTTCTCATGACGGTATTCCCTCCAGGTTCGCCCGCGAATGCGGGCGACATGCCGATCGGCTCAGGCTCTCACACCTGAGCCTGCAAGCTAAGTGGTCAGGCGTGGATGGGGCGGCTCACCGGCAATCGGGCGGACCGCAGGAGCCTGGCGCGCCGGCGCCGTGGGCGGTTGGGGAGCATTGGCGATCGACGCCGCGAGGCCCGCCACGCGGTCGAGGAGGCGGGCGTCGGCGCCGATGGCTTCGAGCGCGTGGCGGTAGGCGCTGTAGGCACGCACCAGGTACTCGTAGCCCGCGGCCAGCGTTTCGGCGAGGACGGGGTGGAGGCGCTCGGTGGCGAAGTCCTTCGCGTGGTCGCCCGTCGCCGCGCGAGCGAGCTTCGGGGTGTAGACCTTGCCGTGGATGGCGGCCAGCCAGTCGTCCATGCGTTGGATCTCGTGCTCGACTGCCGCCAACGCCTCCTTCCGGCCCTGCCGGCGGAGGAGAAGCTGCGGCAGGTCGAGGTGGAGCGAGCTGCCGTAGCCGCGGTACTGGCGGGAGATCTCCGCCGCCCGGCGCCGCAGCGTGCCGCGGGCGATCGCGTAGCGCGGCCGGCGCAGGTCCAGCAGCTGCCCGCGCATCTCGTCCAGGCTGCGCCGGCTCCGCGCCAGCCGGCCGATGTCGGCGTTGAGCTGCGACACCACGCCGCGACGCCGCGCCGCGCTGCTCTGGTCGGCGGTCGTCGTCCCTTCCTCGCCCAGCTCGCGCAGCAGCCGCTCGAGCGACGGCCGGATCTCGAGCAAGATGTCCGTCCGCCGTTTGATGTCCTGCTGCGGCTTGGCGAACTCGCCGAGCCGCTCGCGCACCTGCACCAGGTCGGCGTTGCGCTTCGAGGTCTCCATCGTGCTGACGTTGCCGCGATAGACCGTCTCCAGGATGGCGGAGAAGGTGCGCAGCGACTCGAGGCCGAGCTCGACGCCGGTGACGTACCAGTCGGCGACGCCGAGCCGGCGGTGGAGGCCCTGGCGCAGCAGCTCGTCGAGCATCGGCTCGAGCTCGGCGAGCTGCTCCTGCACCATCACCACGTCCGCCGCGCTGGCGCGGCCGGTGCGAGCGCGATCCGCCGGCGAGGGGGCGGGAAGGTCAGCCGGGCCGCTGGCGTTGCCGTCGATCCAGCGACGCGCTCCAGTCGCCGCCCGCTCGCGGAAGACGGCGTTCTTCAGCCGCTCCGGTCCCTCGCCGCCCAGCGACAGGAAGCTGGCGCCGAGCCCGGCCCGGCCGCCGGCGGTCGACGTGTGGCGCACGACCTGCGCCCGTCCTCGGATGGGGTCCTTCTGCGACGGCAGGTCGAGCTCGAAGCCGAAGACGCTGCCCACCGGCAGCGGCTCGGGCGCGCTGAGCAACATCCCCGACGTCGACAGGTTCTCCACCTGCGCGACCCGTGGCTGATCAGCCGGCGAGCCGCCGAGCCGCATCCGCAGCGAGGTATGCATCTCGACGCGTGGAGCGACGTTGAGCAACAGGTCCAAGGCGAGGAGGAACTCCTCCGCCGAGGCGCCTCCGGGAAGCTCGCGATTGGCGAGCGGGCCGAGCTCCTCGTCGTCCGCCATCGGCTCGCCGCCACGCACGAGCAACACCGCCGCGTGCCGGCAAGGCGAACGCGGCCCGCGCACCAGCATGAGGAAGTCGCGCGCCTGCCGAAACGGCAGCACGACGACGACGAGGTCGAGCGGCCCCTCGTGAGCAATCTTGCTCGCCGCCGACCCCCGCACCGCGCGCCGCACGTCGAGGTTGAGCCGGCGCAACAGCGGCACGACGGCGTCGACCCGAGCGAGGTCCTCGCCGACGATCAGAGCACTGCGCTCAGCCGACGCCATCGGCGCCTCCCGGGCAGCATCGCTGCGGCGCGGAGCGCCCAGGCTGCCCGCCAGCGAGTGTAGGCGTCAACCTGCGCCGGCGACTGTCAACGAGATCGCTCGCCGACAGTCGCGCAGTTCACTAATGCCTGCCGAGTCAGCGAGAAGGGGCCGGAGCGAAGCTCCCTCGCGGCGCTGGCGCGCCACGGAGCAGCCCCTCGGTCGACAAGTCTTCGTCGATGTCCGGCCAGTGGATGCCGTAGCCGCCTCCGGCTACCGTCCAATTGCCTCGCTGCTCTGGAGTCGCGTGCAGCAGCCGCGGGAACCAGGCCAGCGGAGTGGTGATCGAACGACCGTCCTTGAGCTCGACCGTGAACGTGTCGTCGGAGAACGACACCGAGCGGACCCGTTCGTCAGCCCTCGTCGCCGTGATGCCCACGCCAAGCCTCCAAGAGCTCGTTTCGATGCTCAGTCACCAGCCGCTCCAACTCCCGAAGCTCGTGCGGTCGGAAGCCGAAGTTGCGCGCGAGCCCGACCGGATCCAGCCAGAATTTGGCGGAGTCGTCGTCCCGGTCCACGTGAACATGAGGCGGTTCGTGGGGCTCATGGCTGTAGAAGTAGAACCGGTACGGCCCGTGACGAAGGACCGTCGGCATCAGTGTAGCTTCAGTCCCACTCGAGCGTCGCGCCGATCTGGTACTCGGTCACCCGGGTCTCGAAGAAGTTCTTTTCCTTCGCCAGGTCGGTGGCCTGCGACATCCAGGGGAAGGGGTTCTCGCGGCCGTACTTCTTGGGGAGCTGCAGGCGCTCGAGGCGGCGGTCGGCGATGTACTCGACGTAGTGGCAGAACTTCTCGGCGTTGATGCCGAGCAGGCCCTCTGGGCAGGCGTCGTGGGCGTACTTCTTCTCCAGCTCGACGGCGCGCTCGATGAGCGACACCACCTCGTCGCCGAAGGCGCCGGTCCACACCTGCGGGTTCTCGGCGCGGATGGTGTTGATGAGGTCGCAGCCGAAGGCGAGGTGGAGGCTCTCGTCGCGCATGATGTACTCGAACTGCTCGCCGATGCCGACCATCTTGTTCTGCCGCTTGAGCGCCAGCATCATGGCGAAGCCGGCGTAGAAGAAGATCCCCTCCATGATCACGTAGAACCCCACCAGGTCGCGCACGAAGCGGCGGATGTTCTCGATGCCCTCGGTCTTGAAGTGGGGGTCGAACACCGAGCGCGTGATGTCGACGACGTAGGCGTCCTTCTCGGCGATCGACGGGATGGTGTTGTACATGTTGTAGATCTCGTCGGGGTCGAGCCCGAGCGAGTCGCAGCAGTAGATGAAGGTGTCGGTGTGGATCGCCTCCTCGAAGGCCTGGCGCAGCAGGTACTGGCGCGATTCGGGGTTGGTGATGTGGTTGTAGACCGCCAGCACGATGTTGTTGGCGGTGAGCGACTCGGCGGTGGAGAAGAAGCCGAGGTTCCAGAGGATGAGCCGCCGCTCCGTCGGCGAGAGGAAGCCGGGCGCCTTCCACTGCTCGACGTCTTTCTGCATCGAGACTTCTTCGGGCGTCCAGTTGTTTGCGACGCCGGACTTGTAGTACTCCCGCGCCCAGTTGTAGCGGATGGGGAGGATCTTGTTGGGATCGGTCTTCGACGAGTTGATGATCGTCACTGGTTCTCCCCTCGAGTAGCGTGCGTCTGGCGCACCCTACTGGCAGGCCTCACAGTCGGGATCCTCGATGCGGCAGAGCTTGGGCTGCGGGTCGCCGATCGGCGTCGCGGTGAGCGGCTCCGTCACGATCGGCGCGCTGACGACGACCTCGCCGGCGACTCCAACCGTCGTGGCGAAAATCGCGGTCGTCTCGTCCGCCGCGGCTGACATCGCCGCGATCGCGAGCATGGCCGCACCGCCGTTTTCGCTATCCGCCGCCATCACCGGCACCGCCACCGCCGTCGTCACCTCGCTCTGCTGGCGCTTCTGGGTGAAGCCGTACTTGCCGGCGTCGAGGGTGCTCTTCTCGATCTGCGACGCCGCCAGGGTACGCAGGTAATAGGTCGTCTTCAGCCCCATCTTCCAGGCGCTGACGTAGATGTCGTTGAGGAGCTTGCCCGAGCTGCCCTTCATGAAGACGTTGTGCGACTGGCTCTGGTCGATCCACTTGGCGCGCGCGGCCGTCAGCCGCAGCGCCCAGATGGGGTCGACCTCGAAGGCCTCCTTGTACTTGGCCTTGATCGCCGGCGGCACGGTGGGGATCTGCTGCACGCTGCCGTCGTAGAACTTGAGCTGCTCGAGCATCTCCTGGTTCCACAGGCCGAGCCGCTGGAGGTCCTCGACCAGGTAGTCGTTGACGACGGTGAACTCGCCCGAGATGTTGGCCTTGACGTAGATGTTCTTGTAGATCGGCTCGATGCAGGGGAAGCAGCCGGAGATGTTGGAGATGGTCGCCGTCGGCGCGATCGCCATGGTGTTGGAGTTGCGCATGCCGTGCTGCCTGACGCGGTCCTTGAGCTCGCGCCAGTCGAGCCGCTGCTTGCGCGACACCTCGATCGGCACGCCGCGCTCCTGCTCGAGCATGTCGACGGTGTCGAGGGGGAAGATGCCGCGGTCCCACTTGCTGCCGCGGAAGGTGGCGTAGGCGCCGCGCTCCTTCGCCAGCTCGCACGAGGCGCCGATGGCGTGGAAGGAGACGACCTCCATCATCTCGTCGGAGAACTCGAGGGCCGCCTCCGACTCGTAGGCGAGGTCGAGCTGGTAGAGGGCGTCCTGCAGGCCCATCACGCCGAGGCCGATGGGGCGATGGCGGAGGTTGGAGTTCCTCGCCTGGTCGGTGGGGTAGTAGTTGATGTCGACGACGTTGTCGAGCATGCGGATGGCGATCCGCACCGTCTTCGCCAGCAGATCGGCGTCGAGGTGGCCGTCGCGGACGTGGCGCGCCAGGTTGATCGAGCCCAGGTTGCACACCGCCGTCTCGTCGTCGGAGGTGTTGAGGGTGATCTCGGTGCAGAGGTTGCTGCTGTGCACGACGCCCGCGTGGTCCTGCGGCGAGCGCACGTTGCAGGCGTCCTTGAAGGTGATCCAGGGATGCCCCGTCTCGTAGAGCATCGTCAGCATCTTCCGCCACAGGGTCTTGGCGGGCATCTGCTTCCAGAGGTAGATCTCGCCAGCCTCGACCTTCTTCTCGTACTCCTCGTAGCGGCGCTCGAAGGCGGCGCCGTAGAGGTGGTGGAGATCGGGCGTCTCATCCGGCGAGAACAGCGTCCACTGCTCGTCGGCGATCACCCGCTTCATGAACAGGTCGGGGATCCAGTTCGCCGTGTTCATGTCGTGGGTGCGGCGCCGCTCGTCGCCGGTGTTCTTGCGCAGGTCGAGGAAGTCTTCGATGTCGTAGTGCCAGGTCTCGAGGTAGGCGCAGGTGGCGCCGCGCCGCTTGCCGCTCCTGTTGATGGCGTTGGTGACGTCGTTGGCGATCTTGAGGAACGGGATGACGCCCTGGCTCTCGACGTGGGTCGACTTGATCGGCGAGCCGGTGCCGCGGATGTTGCTCCAGTCGTTGCCGATGCCGCCCGACCACTTGGAGAGCTGGGCGTTGTCGGCGAGCCCCTTGAAGATGTTGCGCAGGTCGTCCTGGATGGTGGTGAGGTAGCAGGAGGAGAGCTGCGGGTGCGAGGTGCCGGCGTGGAAGAGGGTCGGCGTCGACGGCACGTAGAGCAGGTTCGAGATCAGGTCGTAGAACTCGAGCGCCCGCTCGTTGGGGTCGTCCTCCTGGATGGCGAGGCCCATCGCGACGCGCATCCAGAACGCCTGCGGCAGCTCGAGGATGCGCTCGTCGGCGCGCACGAAGTAGCGGTCGTAGAGGGTCTGGATGCCGAGGTACTGGAAGAGGCGGTCGCGCTCGGGCTTGAGGCTGTTGGCGAGCAGCGGCAGGTCGAAGCGCTGCTGCATCGCGGGGTCGAACTTCTTGTGCGCCACGCCGCGGCGGATGCCGTTGACGAACGCCTCGCGGTAGGCGCGGTCGAGATCGTCGCCGCGCGTGCTCCTGCCGATCACTTCCTTGTAGAGCTTCTGCAGCAGCAGACGGGCGGCGAGGTAGCTGTAGGCGGGGTCGCGCTCGATGAACGCCGCCGAGGCGAGCACCATCGCCCGCTCGATGTTCTCGGCGGGGATGGCGTCGTGGACGTTGTTGAGCACCTCCTTGATGAGGAGCTCGGGCTGGATGGCGCCGTTGAGGCCATCGGCGGCGCGCACCAGGGCGTCTTCGATCTTCTTGACGTTGAAGAGCGCCGTGCGGCCGTTGCGCTTGACGACGGTGAGCTTGCCGAGGCGGGCGTCCTCGATGAGGCGCTGCTTGGCCTGCTGGCGCAGCGACTGGCGCTCGGCGCGGTAGAGGATGTAGGCCTTGCCGATCTCGTACAGGCCGTCGAGCACCAGGTGCTTCTCGACGATGTCCTGGATGTTCTCGACGTTGGGGTAGAAGTCGATGAAGCGGTTGTGGATCTCGTCGCCGATGCGGTCGACGAGCGCATCGAGCCTTTCGTCGGTCACCTCGGTCTCGACGGCCGGTGGCCAGCACCGCCTTGAGGATGGCGTTGCGGATCCGCCCCTCGTCGAAAGTGACGACTTCGCCCGTGCGCTTGACGACTCTGGTGGCGAGCATCGGCGGCCCTCCGTCCGGCATTGGCGTCGCGACAAGCCGGGGTTGTCGATTCCATCCCGGTGTTACCCGCTCGCCGGGGCCTCGCTGGCGTACAGAGAGGCGGCCGCGAACGGGTTGGGGCTACAAGGAGCTCCAGGAATGCGCGAAAGGCAGTATAGACGTCTGTCAGGCGACTACGCAAGATGTAGCGGGGCGCGGGAGATATGCACCACAAGATGGTGTGGTGAGCGGAAATCACTGGAAGCACGGTGGTTAGGCCCCGGAAATCCGCGGTTCGACGCTATTTCTCCACAGGAAATCCACGAGGAGCGTTGGAAAGCGGTCCTACAATCCGTCGCGCCGAGCCGGCTCCGCACGCCGGGACCGAGACGCCGCGACCCATGAATGAAACGCCGCGCCCCCGCTATCGCTTCGGCGAGGTGGTCCTCTCGCCGGGCCGGCGGCTCCTGCTGCGGGGTGGCGAGCCGGTGGCGTTGGCGCCGCGGTATTTGGATTTGTTGATGTTGTTGGTCGCCGAGCGTCACCGGGTGGTGGAGCGCGAGGAGATCCACCAGCTCGTCTGGGGTGGCGTGGCGGTCACCGACGGCGCCTTCACGCAGGCGGTGCGGACGGTGCGCCGCGCGCTCGGCGACGACGACCCGCGCGAGCCACGCTTCATCCGCACTGCGGCGCGGCACGGTTACCAGTTCGTCTTCCCCGAGGTGAGGGAGGAGGACGACGCGGCGCCGATGGAGCCTGGGTCGGCGCGCGGGGCGGCGCGCTCGGCAGCGGCAGGCTGGCGCAGCGGCTGACGGCGACCGGCGATCGAGCTGGCCCGGCCGCGGAGCACTCGGAGATGGCGCGTGCAGCGAACGCGCGGCGAAGGGACCGTGCGGAGCGACGTGGACGCGGTGCTCGATGGCCTGCTCGGCGGCGCGGTCGGCGCCGGCGCCGCCGGTCTCGCGGCATCGCTGCTGCTCGGCATTCTGCTCATCCTCGCGGGCGGCGGTCACTGGCCGTTGCTGCCCGTTCTTTGCGCCATCGGCGCGGCCGTCGGAGCGTGGGGCGGCGGCTCGGTCGGTGCCGGCATCGAGCTCGGCGCCGCGCAGCTACGCTGGCCTCGCGCGGCGAGCGTGCTTCTGGGCGCAGCCGGCGGCGGGCTGGCGGGCGCCATCGGTCACCAGCTCGTCGGCTGGACGATGAGCGAGCTCCTCGGCCGGCGGCTCACGGCGTTCGGCGGCGCGCTGGAAGGCGTCGTCCTCGGCGGGGCTGTCGCGCTTGGGCTCGCACTGGCGACGAGCGGCAATCGCCGCCCCGGCGGAGCGACGCTCGGCCTCGGTGCTCGCCGCCGGCGTCTGCGGCGCGATCGCGGCGGGCGTGCTCGCCGCCGCCGGCGCCCGGCTCGCCGGAATCAGCCTCGACGCCATCGCCGACGCGCTGAAGGGCATCCGCGTGATGGCACCGCTGGGAACGTACCTCGGCGAGCCGCCGCCGCTCGGCGAGCGCGGCGCTGGCCCGGCGACCCGCCTCGCCGTCAGCCTGCTCGAAGGCGGCTTCTTCGGCGCCGGCGTCGCCTGGGGCCTCGGCTGGCGCCGGCGCGCAGCGACAGACCGACGAACCGCTGCGACGGGTTAACCGCCGGCGGCCGCGGCGGCGGCGTCGAGGAAGCGGAAGCTCGTCAGCATCCGCTCGCGCACGGCACCGTCGTTCTGGCTGCGGAACTCGAGCCCGAGCTGCTTGCCCCGATGAGTCACCACGTAAGCCTCGGTGACGCTATACATAGGCCCGTCGTGGTGCCGGTAGACGTAACGCAGGCCGCTGCGGCCGCCGAGCGTCACCGCCCCTGCGGGTTGCTCGTCGATCCACAACCCACGCCCGCGGCCTTCCTCCTCGTCGACATAGCGCAGCAGCACCGCGTTGCCGCCCTGGAAGCGGAACAGCGTGCCGCCTTTGTCTTCCCTGACGACGAAGTACTCGGGAATGTCGAACGCGATGCCGAGTGCGGCGTTCTGGTAGGTCCGCCACGCCGCCGGCGCCGGCAGCTCGGCACCGGCGATCCTGCAGCCGAACGCCGTGAACGCGGCGACGGCGAGCGTCGCTGCGACGAGGTATCGCGCACGGCGGTGAAGGACGAGCCCGAGGTCGGAGAGGGTCATCGGGAGCCTCCTGATCTGCCCGCATCATTGCGGACACGATCACGATGCCGTGCGGGCGTCGTCCTCGTCGCGAGGCCACGGTGAGCGCAAGGTGAGAGAGGGCTGATCGCGCTCGCGAGGGCGACTGCCTCGCTCCGATACACTCATCGGCGATGAGCGACGGCTTGGTGCAAATCGGCCGCCCTGCGGCCGGCGACGGCGCACAACGGGTGCGCACCGCGCGGCCGGATTGGCTGCGCATCCGTATCGCGACGCCGGGGCAGTACCACAAGGTGAAGCAGCTGGTGTCGCGGCTCGAGCTCCATACCGTTTGCCAGGAGGCGCGCTGCCCGAACATCTACGAGTGTTGGGGGGAGCACGGCACGGCGACCTTCATGATCCTCGGCGACGTTTGCACGCGCCGCTGCGGCTTCTGCGCCGTCACCTCGGGACGGCCGCGGCCGGGGGTCGACGCGAACGAGCCGGAGCACGTGGCCGAGGCGGTCGAGGCGATGGGGCTGCGCCACGCCGTCGTTACTTCGGTCGACCGTGACGACCTGCCCGACGGCGGCGCGCGGCACTTCGCCGAGGTCATCACGGCGATTCACCGGCGCAACCCGCACGCCGCCGTCGAAGTGCTGACGCCCGACTTCCGGCGGGTGCCCGATGCGCTCGACGTCGTGCTCGGCGCGCGGCCGGAGGTCTTCTCACACAACATGGAGACGGTGCCGCGGCTCTATCGCGCCGCACGGCCTGGCAGCCGTTACGACCGCAGCCTGGCGCTGCTCGCCGACGCCGCCGCTCGCCGCGACCGCGGCGACTACGCCGGCAGGGTCAAGACCGGCATCATGGTCGGCATCGGCGAGACGCCGGCCGAGGTGCGCGAGACGATGCGCGACATCCGCAGCGCGGGGGTCGAGATCCTCACCATCGGCCAGTACCTGCAGCCGACCTCGCGTCACCTGCCGGTCGACCGTTTCGTGCACCCCGACGAGTTCGCGGAGCACCGGGCCTACGCGCTCGATCTCGGCTTCGCGCACTGCGAGGCGGGGCCACTCGTGCGCAGCTCCTACCACGCGCACGAGCATGTGGCCGTCGTAGCAACGAGCGGTTCGGCTGCCGTCGCGGCGAGCTGAGCCGACTTCGAGCCGCTCCAGGCTGTCCTTCGCACCGCGGGCGCCTGCGGGCGCAAAGGGTAGGATGTCTCCACACCATGTCGCTTTCCGAACGGGATTGGCGCGATCTCTTGCGCTTGGTCCACGCGCGGCAGGTGGTGCCGGTCGTCGGACCCGGGCTTGCCACCATTCCGGATCCAGTCACGGGTGTCCAGATCCCGGTGCGCCAGCACCTTGCGCCGGCTCTTGCGGAAGCGCTGGGTCTGGCGGAGCCGCAGCGGTTCGGTTCCTGGAATGACGTGGCGCGGGCTCACCTACGCGGCGGCGGCGATCGATGGGCGATCTACAACGAGCTGCGCGAGCTCCTCGGGCAGCTCACGGCCGAGCCGCCGACGGCGCTTCTCGAGCTCGCGGCGATCAGCGACTTCGACCTTTTCATCAGCACGTCACCGGACGACTTGCTATGCAAGGCATTGACGCGCGAGCGTCCCGGCTTCTCCCGCGACCACAACGTCCTGCGCTTCCATCCGTCGGACAAGGCCGCGGGCGATCTGCCCAAGAGTTTCGAAGGCCCGCTGTTGCACTACATTTTGGGAGATGCCCAGACCTTCCCGGACTTCGCGGTCTGGGAAGAGGACTACATGGAGTTCGTTTGCGGCCTGTTGGAGAGCGCCGGCACCATGGAGAACCTCTTCCGGGTGCTCAGGCATCGTCACCTGCTCTTCCTGGGCGCTCCAGCCGAGGACTGGATCGTTCGTTTCTTCCTTCGCGTGGCTCGCCAGGAGCGACTGTCCGATTGCCAGCCACGCGACTACGTCGCCGACCATCGCGGCAACCTCGGCGAGGCCATGATCCTGTTCTTCGACACGGCGTTGAAGGCGACGCGCGTCATCGAAGGGCCGCCCGAGGAATTCGTCGGCGAGCTGGCAAGGAACTGGCGCGGCCGCTATGGCGCCGCTGCCAGCGATGAGGAGTTCCTGCAACGGATGCCGACGGAGCTCGCGCATGGCGCGGTGTTCCTCAGCTATTCGCGAGACGATCTCGGCGCCGCGGTGACGCTCGCCCGCGCCCTCGAAGGCGGGGGCGTGCCGGTTTGGATGGACAAGTTGCGGCTGCAGGCCGGCACCGACTACGAGCGCAATCTCGAAGGGGCGGTCAAGGAAGCCAGCTTCTTCGTTTCCCTAATCTCCAAGGCGACCGAGGCTGACTCTGGGCGTTACGTCCATCGCGAGCGTGCCTGGGCCGCCGAGCGCCAGCCGGACGGCCTCGTCTTCTACGTGCCCCTGGTGCTCGACCTGGATCCGCAGGTCGCGCCGCGGCTCGAGCCGGAGCGCTTCCGCAAGATCCATCACGAACGCTGGAGCGGCGCCACGCTGGTCAACTTCGTGCGCCGCATGCGCATGCTCGTGGACGAGCTCAACGTCTCGGGGCGTCCTCGGGGCTGAGGGCAAATGAGCGACGGCAGTCAGGGCAGTCCCGAGGTCAGCGAGGACCGCCCTTGGCTCGGCCTGCTGCCGTTCACCGAGGCCACTCGACGGTTCTTCTTCGGCCGTGATCAGGAGATCCGTGACGTCTTCCTGCGGGTGCGCGAGCACTCGCTGACGGTGCTGTATGGTCCTTCGGGTCTCGGCAAGAGCTCCTTGCTGGGCGCCGGCCTGGTGCCCAAGCTCCGTGCGGAGGGCTACCAGCCGGCGCTGCTGCGGCTGCGCTATGAAGTCGGTGCGCCGCCGCTGTCGGCGCAGGTCTCGGCAGCCCTCGATGCGCTGACGCAGACCGGCCAGGCGGCGGCAAACGAGCCCGGTGACGGCTCGGCGGCAGCGACTCTATGGGAGCGCTTTCACCACCGGCGCTTGCGGCTGTCGAGCTCGGCCGTCGCGCGCCCGGTGCTCATCCTCGACCAGTTCGAGGAGATCTTCACCCTCACCGAGCCGTCGCCGGTGCGCCAGCGCGAGGCCGAGGCGCTGTTCGAGGAGCTGGCGGACCTGATCGAGAACCGCCCACCTGCTTCTTTGCAGCAGCGCCTGCGTGCCGATCGTACGCTGGCGTCCGAGCTCGACTTCGCCGCCAGCCCGGCGCGCGTGGTGCTGACCCTCCGCGAGGACTATCTCTCGAACCTCGAGGCCTGGAGGAAGACGCTCCCGGCGTTGATGCGAAACCGCATGGCCCTGGACCTGCTCACCGGCGTGAACGCCCTCGCCGCTGTCGTCGAGCCGGGTCGCTTGGGCGGGCGCGAGCTGGTGAGGGAGGAGGTGGGCAAGCGGATCGTGTGCTTCGTCGCCAAGCGTCCCATCGGCACTCCTCTGGAGGAGATCCGCGCGGTGCCGCCCCTGCTGAGCCTGCTTTGTTACGAGCTCAACCAGACGCGCCTCGGCGCCCAGCCTCCGGCGTCGGCGATCGGCGCCGAGCAGGTGGACCAGCAGGGCGCGGACATCTTGCAGAACTTCTACGACCGCAGCTTCGTCGGACTGCCAGTCGAGGTGCGCCGCTACGTCGAAGACCGGATGATCACCGTTGGCGGCCACCGCAATACGGTGGCGCGCGAGGACGCGGTCGCCGAGCTGCGTGACGCCGGCGTCGAGAGTGCGGGTAGTGCGCTCGACCATCTGGTCAACGGCCGCCTATTGGCGGCCGAGGATCGCGGCGGCATCCAACGGCTCGAGATCACCCACGACGTGCTGACACCGCTCGTGCTGCGCTCGCGCGACCGGCGTCGTGAACGGGAACGGGCCGAGCGCGCCGAGGCGGAAGAACGCGAGGTGCGGGCGCGCGAAGAGGCGGCCCGCCGTCAGCGCGCTCGCCTACGCTGGGCCGTCGCTGCCGTGTCGGTGGCGGCCATCGCTACCTTGGTCTTCGCTTTGATTGCCCGCAACTCCGCCAAGCGCGCGGCTGCCTTGGTCGAGGAGGCCTCCCGCAAGGCTTTGGGCACCGCTCAGACGAGCTTCGAGCGCGGGGACCCCCAAGCAGGGCTGGCCTACCTCGCGGAAGCACTGCGCTACACCCCACGGAGCGAGCGAGTGCGGGTGATGGCGGCCTCGTACCTGATCGATTCAGCGATAGCGGCCCCGCTGCCGGTCGGAACCGCCATGAGCCACCAGGACCCGATGGTCGCGGCAAGCTTCAGCCCGGATGGCTCTCGGGTCCTCACCGTGAGTCTGGAGGACGGCACCGCCAGGGTGTGGGATGCGGCCAGCGGCCGGCCGGCTGCACCACCGCTGCGGCATGGGGGGAGCGTCTTGGCGGCGAGCTTCAGCCCCGATGGGCGCTGGATCGTGACCGCAGGCGTCGACGGCGGCGCGCAGTTGTGGGATGCGGCGAGCGGGCGTCCTCGCGGTCCGCGCATGCGCCACAATTGGCCGGTCCTGTCGGCGGCCTTCAGTCCCGATGGCCGCCGCTTGCTGACGTGGACGGGAGAGGGTGCCCGACTCTGGGACGCAGTGACCGCCCAGCCGGTGGGAGCACCCATGGTCCACGGCGGTCGGATGTCGTTTGCGAGCTTCAGCTCCGATGGACGTTGGGTGGTCACGGGTGGTCAGGACGGCGCCGCTGTTATGGGCGGCCGGGGTGCCGCCCGAACCTGGGATGCCGCGACGGGACAGCCTGTCCGAGCGTTCATCGGTCACCGGCTTCCGATGTCGGCTGGGAGGTTCAGCCCCGACGGGCAGCGAATCGTGACCGCGAGCTCCGACGGAACGGCGCGGATGTGGAACGCAGCGAGCGGCGAGCCGGTCGGCGAGGTCATGCGGCACAGGGAGCGCATCACCCAAGCAGCCTTCAGCCCCGATGGGCGCTGGATCCTGACCGTGGGCGAGAGCGGAGCGAGAACCTGGAATGGTGCAACCGGCGAAGCGCTTGGCAAGCTGCCCCACGACCGCATCCGCACCGCCGCCTTCAGCCCCGATGGTCGCCGCATCGCAACCGCCGGTGCGGACAATACCGCGCGCCTCTGGGCGACGACGACCGCCATGCCGATCGGGTCGCCGATACGGGCCGACGCCCCCATCTTGGTGGGGAGCTTCAGCGCCAATGGACGCTGGTTGCTGACCAGCGGCACGACCGCGTGGATATGGGATGCCGCGATCGGCCGCTCGGTGGCCGAGCGCATCCGCCAGGACGGCTGGGTCAACTCGGCGAGCTTCAGCCCCGACGGGCGCTTGCTGGTGACGGCGGGCGACGCCCAGGTCGCGCAGGTGTGGACGGCGGCGAACGGGCAAGCGTGGGGCTCGCCGATCGAGCCTGGCACAGCCGTCCTCGCGGCGAGCTTCAGTCCCGATGGACGCCTGGTGCTGACGGCGAACGACGACGACACGGCTCGAGTGTGGGACGGGAGGAGCGGACACCCCGTCTCCGCGCCCATGGCGCACGCGGATTCGCTCAGCGCTGCGACCTTCAGCGCCGATGGGCGCCGAGTGCTCACGGCGAGTAGCGACAAGACGGCGCGGGTGTGGGATTCGGCGAGCGGACGGCCCGTCGCTCCGGCCCTGGTCCACCAGGATGCGGTCACCGCCGCCAGCTTCAGCCCTGATGGGCGCCGGGTCGTGACGGCGAGCTATGACGCCACGGCGCGGGTCTGGGACGCCGCCAGTGGACGGGCGGTTACACCACCGATGCGCCACCGCAGTCCGGTCGCGGTCGCGAGCTTCAGCCCCGATGGACGCTGGGTGGTGACCGGGACCGACGACGGCATTGCCAGGGTCTGGGATGCGGTAAGGGGAGAGTCGCTGAGAGCAGCGATGCCGCACCAGGACGCGGTCGTCGCCGCCAACTTTAGCCCCGACGGCCGACGAGTGGTGACTGCGAGCAACGACGGCACCGCCCAGGTGTGGCTCGCGGCGAGCGGAGCGCGGGTAGGAGCTCGCATGCGGCACCAAGGGCCTCTTCTCGCCGCGAGCTTCAGTCCCGACGGCCGCTGGGTGTTGACCGCCGGCGATGACGGCACCGCCAGGTTGTGGGATGCGGAGAGCGGGTTGCCGCTCCGAGTCCCGATGCGGCACGACGGCGTCTACACGGCGAGCTTCAGCCCCGACGGGCGTCAGGTCATCACCGCCGGTGCGGACGGCGTCGTGCGCATGTGGGAAGCCGTGCGGCCGCAACGCGTCCCCGACATCCACCGCGCCTTCGAGATGCTCGCTGCCGAGCAGGTGTCCGACGACGGATACCTGGTCGATGTACCTCTGGAACGCCGACTGACGGTGGCCGGAGCGCGGAGCCTGCGCGCGCCCGTGGGTGGGGAGTGGGACCGCATCCTGCGTTGGTACGTGGCGGACCCCCGTACCCGCGCCGTTTCGCCGTACGCCACGCTCACGGTAGCCGAGCACATCGAGCGCGAGATCGATTGGGTGATGCTTCATCCCAATGCTCAGAACGCTGAAGCAATCCTCGACGCTGCCTACTCGCTCGATCCATCTCATCCGCTGATTCTTTTCGCGCTCGCCGTAATGACGGGTGTCCCCGAACAGACGCGCGCCCTCTACGTCGATCTGGGCCTCGCTCGTCTTCCCGCCGATGGGCGCTTCTGCGTCCAAGCCGCCGAGATCTTGCGCGAGCTTGGCGCTGCCGCTCCCGCTCTGGTCGCGGCGCGCAAGGCACTGGCCAAGGATCCGAAGCTGTCGGCTGCCCTGGACGTCGAAGCGTGGGCGCGCGCCGAACTAGCGAAGCCCCCCGCCGCGGTCTCCGGACCGGTCGCGAGGCCATCGCCGGCGCCTACGTCGCCGGCTGCTACCCATGCGCCCTGAGCCTCGCTAGGCCGCCGCTTCGATGGCCGGCGCCCGCGTCACCAGCGCGAGGCCGGCGGCGATGAGGGCGAAGCCGACGACCTCCTGCCAGCCGAGGCGCTCGCCGAGGAAGACGGCGGCGAGGCCGGCGGCGAAGAGCGGCTGCGCGGTCGTGTAGGTCGCGACCAGAGCCGCCGACGAGCGGTGCATCGCCCAGGCGTTGAGGCCGTAGCCGAGGAGGGTGGCGACGAAGACGATGTAGGCGACGCCGAGCCAGACGCCGGCGCCGATCTGCCGCCACGGCAACGTCGCGAGGTCGGGCCAGGCGAACGGCATCACCGCGATGCCGCCGAAGAGGAACGACCACGCGAGCACCGCGCTCCATCCCAGCCGCCGGAGGAGCGGGCGCTGGAGCACGAGGAAGAGCGCGAACGCGAGGCAGTTGGCGAGGATGAGGGCGTTGCCGACGGTGGTCCCGTCGGTGAGGCTCATGCGGCGGGGGTGGAGCAGCGCGAGCGCGCCGGCGATCGCGAGCGCGACGCCGCCGAGCTGCGCCGCCGCCGGTCGCTCGCGCGCGATCGCCGCCGCGAGGGCGACGGTGAACACCGGGATCGACAGCATGAGGATCGAGGCGTTCGTCGCCGAGGTGTACTGCAGCCCGAAGACGAAGAGCACCTGGTTGGCGGTGACGCCGAGGAGGCCGAGGAGCGCGAGCAGCGGCAGGTCGCGGCGCGGCGGTATGACTCGCCCGCTGCGCGCGGCGACGAGGAAGAGCAGCGGCGTCGCGCCGATCACGCGCAGGCCGGCGACGGCGAGCGGAGGCAGGTGCTCGAGGACCAGCTTGCCGACGACGGCGAAGCCGGCGAAGAGGAGCTGTACGAAGACGAGGACGAGGTGTACGGAGGCGGGTATCGCGGAGACGCTGATGTCCGCTCCGGTGGGCGGCGGTCGATCTGCCGTTGGCGGTCGCGACACGCCGCGGATGCTATGGCTGCGCGAGCGCTCCGCGCAGGTCGCGCGGCGGGGCTTTGCGCTGCGCGTCGATCGATGAGCTGCCGCCAACTGGCACGCCGCGTGCTGTTCCGATCGACGTGCGCGTTCAAGACGATCCCAACACCCGCGACACTGCAACCACGGAGGGCTTCGCCATGGAACGCGAGGACATACACCGCCAGCGCACGAGCGTGATTCCGCAGCGGTCTTCGACCGCCGGCGAGTCACCCCGGCGCTTGCTCGACAACTATCCAGGCACGCTGCATCACGGCGGCTCGCGCCGCGACCCGCGCGACCGCCCGCACGCGACGGACCTGATCGAGACCGAAGAGAGAACGTAGCCCACGGCCTCGCTGCGCTCGGGCGCCAGCAGACCTGGCGCCGCCGCTGGCGCGGCACCGCGGGTCCCTAGCTTCCGTTCGAGCGATCTCTGGGCCGGGGCCCCATCCGACGCGCGGGTGGGGCCCCTTTTCACGTTCGGCGCGACCGACGTCGGCGCCGCGCACGGCCCGCATCGATCGCGCATCGGCCGAGCCGAGCGCTCCGTACGGTGAACGCCCGGCGCCGTTTCCTACGCTGAAACGAAGCAGCGGCACCGACGTCGCGCGTCGTCGCCCTTGGCGATGACGCCCGACTCGTGCAAAATCCGCCGCGCTCCGGACAACCGAAAGCTGAGGTCACCCATGCGCCGCATCCTCAAGGTGCTCGTCGTGCTCGTCATCCTGATCCTCGTCGCCGTCGGCGCGGCGCTCGCCTACCTGTTCCTGGCACTGCCGAAGGCGGTGCCGCCGCCGGCACTGAAGGTCGCCGGCACGGCCGAGCAAGTGGCGCGCGGTGCGTACCTGGCGAATCACGTCACCGTCTGCCTCGATTGCCACAGCAAGAAGGACATGGGCCGCTACGCCGGTCCGGTGATGCCCGGCACGCTGGGGCATGGCGGCGACGTCTTCGGGCACGCGCAGGGATTCCCCGGCGAGGTGCCGATGCCGAACCTGACGCCGGTGGGCATCGGCGAGTGGAGCGACGGCGAGCTGCTGCGCGCCATGACCAGTGGCATTCGCCCCGACGGCCGGCCGCTCTTCGCGCTGATGCCGTACCCCGTGTACGCGCAGCTCTCGCAGGCGGACGCCGAGGCGCTGATCGCCTACCTGCGCACGCTACCCCCCGGCGGCGACGAGACGCCGCCGCCGAGCTTCGATTTCCCACTGAACCTCGTCGTTCGCACGATGCCGCAACCGGCCACACTACGCACCGACACGCCGCAGCCCGGCACTCCCGAGTACGGGCGCTATATGTCGGTGATCGCCGGCTGCGAGTTCTGCCACTCGCCGCAGGACAAGGGGAAGGCGGTGCCGGGGAAGGAGTACGCTGGCGGCCACGACTTCGGCACCGTGCGTTCGGCGAACATCACGCCCGACGAGCTCACCGGCATCGGCGGCTGGACGAAGGAAGCGTTCATCGCGCGCTTCCGCGGCTACGCCAACGGCACGCCCGCCGTCGGCCCCGGCGGCAACAACACCGTCATGCCATGGACGCTCTTCGCCGGCATGAGCGACGAGGACCTCGGCGCCATCTACGACCACCTGCGCACGGTGAAGCCGGTGCGCAACGCGGTGGAGAAGTGGCCGGTGAAGGACGATCTCGCCGCCGCGGGCGGCTGAGCGGCTGAGAGCGGCTGATCGTCGCTCCCGCGGCGGCGGTTGATCTGCGTCGCTTGGCGTTGCGCGACCTCGCGTTGCGCCGCTTTTCCAGCAGCCGCTACAATCGTCGCGGGCCGTTCGCCGGCCCGCCGCTCGGCTCATCGTCCATCCCCGCCGCGAGGATCCTGATGCTCGACACCGCCACCGAGGTAGCGATCCGCCCCGTCGACGAGCTCGACATCGAGGAGATCGCCGCCATCGACGAGGGCATCGGCGGCCGCTACCGGCCCGAGGTGTGGGAGAAGCGGATCTTCTACTACCTCCGCCGCGACCCCGAGGGCTCCTTCGTCGCCACGGCGGGCGGCCGCGTCGTCGGCTTCATGCTCGGCGAGGTGCGCTCGGGCGAGTTCGGCATGGAGGAGCCCACCGGCTGGATCGAGGTGCTCGGCGTCGATCCTGCTTTCCAGGGGCGCGCCGTCGGGCGCCGCCTCGCCGCCGCCATGCTCGACCACTTCCGCGCCCAGGGCGCCCAGCGCGTGCGCACCCTCGTCGACGAGGGGATGCCGCAGATCGAGCAGTTCTTCCACTCGCTCGGCTTCCAGCCGGCGCCCGTGAAGGCGCTGGCGTTGGAGCTCTGATCACGATGGCCACGACGACCACCACGCTGCCCGGCAAGTTCCACGACGCCGTCGAGCGCTGGCGCGAGCGCTTCCTGCCCGACTACGGCCTGCTGCTCGAGAACTGGGAGAAGTTCTTCCCCAACGACGAGCCCTTCCGCCTCTGCGCCCACCGCGAGTGCGGCATGTGCACGACGATCGAGGTCGGCGACGAGAAGGGGCAAGCCGAAGTTCACCCGCGCCTGCGACATGAGCGAGGAGCAGGGGCACCACCTGCTCGCCGCCATCCGCGCCCAGGCGTCGACCGAGTTCGGCTCCATCCAGCAGCACCAGCTCACCCTGGCGCGGGCGCAGAACGAGCAGGACCAGTTCTGGGTGCTGCGCATGATGGCGGAGGAGCTGCGCCACGGCTACCAGATGCTCCACCTGCTGCTCGAGGACGACTGGTCGAAGGTGTCGAAGCAGCCGGGCGCCGAGATGGTGGAGGAGATCCTCCAGATGCGCACCGGCAGCCACGTGCTGGGCGCCTTCAACATCGACTTCGACTCCTTCGTCGACAACGTCGTCTTCTGCGCGCTCATCGACCGCGTCGGCAAGTTCCAGCTGTCGATGCAGCGCGTCTCCGCCTACCAGCCGATGGCGGAGTCGATGCCGCAGATGCTGCGCGAGGAGGCGTTCCACCTCGCCACCGGCGTCGTGCCCTGGCGCCGCATGGTCGAGGACGCGGCGCGCGGCGAGGTGTGGACGTCGATGGAGACGCTGCAGAGGCACCTCAACAAGTGGCTGCCGCGCGGCCTCGAGATGTTCGGCGACGAGCGCGGCGGCGACACCAACGTCAAGTACGGCTTGAAGCCGATGAAGAATCGCGAGGCGCAGGACGCCTACTACAACGAGGTCGCGAAGATGATCCGCGACCTCAACTTCCGCTTCGTGCGGGCGCGCAACCCCGAGCTCGACCACGCGCAGGCGACGGCGGTGCTCGAGCGGCTGGTCGCCGGCGAGGTGGTGGAGGGCGTCGCCAAGCCCGAGGAGCTGCTGCGCATGCCGGCGAGGGAGTACTTCCGCCGCCGCGGCGAGCCGGCCTTCCGCCTCGCCGGCGTCGGCGGCGAGACCTTCGACGACGTCGAGAGCTACGTGCGCTACCTGGCGACGACGCTCCCCGAGCAGTACCTCGCCGGCCGCGACTTCCAGGGCTTCGTCGAGCTCCTGCGCAAGCTCCACAAGGGCGAGATCACGCTCAAGGAAGCCAGCGCCGCGACACCGAATCTGCGGCGAGTCGGCGGCGTCTGCCCGTGCAGCAAGTCGGTGCGCTGGGTGGTCGACGAGCCCGCCACTAGCAACGGCGACGGCAACGGGCACCCGGCGTCGATCGCCGTCGGCGAAGCGCAAGGCGTCGCTGGCGGCTGACTCGGCGAGCGGCTGCTGAGAACGTTGCCGGCGCGTTCGTAGGGCGGGCTCCGCGCCCGCCATCCGGGTTTGGCGCCGATCCCGGATGGCGGGTGCGGAACCCGCCCTCCACACGTCGTTGGCTGCTGGTGAATTTAGGTTAGCCTTCGCGCCGCGTGAGCCTGTTCACGAGCCTCGTCGTCCGCACGCTGCCGCTGATGCCGAAGGCGCTGGTCTGGCGCGTGGCGCGGCGTTACGTGGCCGGGCCCTCGCTCGCCGACGCCGTCGCTACGGTGCGCCGGCTGCAGGGCGAGGGCGCCATGGCGACGATCGACGTGCTGGGCGAGGAGGTGAGCGAGCGTTCGCGCGCCGAGGCGGCGACGGAGGAGTACCTGCGTGTGCTCGCCGCGATCGTCGACGAGAAGCTCGACGCCAACCTGTCGATCAAGCCGACCATGTTCGGCTTGAAGATCGACGAGGGGCTCTGCCGCGAGCAGATCGAGCGGCTGGTGTCGGCCGCGCACGCGAAGGGCGTCTTCGTGCGCATCGACATGGAGGACCGCACGACCACCGATGCGACGTTGCGGATGTACCGCGACTTCTACGCGCGCTACGGCAACGTCGGCGTGGTGCTGCAGGCCTACATGCGGCGCACGCTGCGCGACGTCGGCGAGCTGCCAGAGCACCGAGCGGCTGGTGACTGGCCGACCAACGTGCGGCTCTGCAAAGGCATCTACGTCGAGCCGCGCGAGGTGGCGTGGAAGGGGTTCGATACCGTGCGCGCTGCCTTCGTGGCGGCGCTCGACAAGCTGCTCGCGAACGGCATCTACGTCGGCATCGCCACGCATGACGAGTACCTGGTGGCGGCCGCCGTGGCGCTGCTCGACAAGCACCGCGTGCCGCGCGAGCGCTACGAGTTCCAGATGCTGCTCGGCGTCGAGGACGAGCTGCGCCGCATCCTCGTCGCCGCGGGCCACCGGCTGCGCGTCTACGTGCCGTTCGGCGAGGACTGGTACCTCTACTCGCTGCGCCGCCTGCGCGAGAACCCGGCGATCGCCGGCCACGTCACGCGCGCGGTGCTCGGGCTCCAGCCGCGCACGGGCTGACGCGTCGGCCGCGCGGTGAGGGACGCGGGGCGGGTCGGTGATGACGCTGCGCTCAACGGCGCCGCTCAGCGGCGCGTGAGGCAGGCGACCCAGACGACGTGCGGCGCGGCGCCGCTCATGTCGACGGCGACGCCGATGCCGAGGCGGCGGTAGCCGGCGGCGAGGAGGTCGGCGTTGGCCAGGCGCGAGGCCGCGTCGACGGCCGCCTGCGGGCTCAGCGCGTCGACGAGGATGGTGTTGCCGATGGCGCCGCCGCCGAGCTTGTCGCCTTCGCGGCCGGGCGTCTTGCTGGAGTAGTTGGCGCTACCGCCGGCGTTGGCGCGATCGACCGCCATCAGCGCCGGGTTTCCCGCCGCGCCGGTGTTGAGCAGCGCCGCGAGCGTGGGCACGCCGTCGGGCGATTTCCCGGCGCGCAACGCGGCGAGCAGCGCTTCGGCGTGCTGCTGCGCGGCGCGGTCGAGGCGCGGATCGGCGGCGAGCGCCGGCAGGCCGCGCTCGGCGCGCTCGCCGTTGGCGGCGGCGAAGAAGGCGGTGCGGCGCTCGGCGGTGTCGGCGCCGAGCGAGCGCGGGATCGCGGATGCGCCGCTCGCCAGCACGAAAACGAAGAAGCGCTCGGTGGAGGTGCCGGCGATGCCGATGCCGACGGTGTCGACGCCGGAGTGGAAGACGCTCTGGCGGCTCGGGCTTGTGTCCTTCCACCAGCGCTCCGTGAGCACGTCCGGCGCGTCGGCGAGCGGCGCCCGGTAGACCTTGGCAGCGACGAGCTTCGCCGAGTAGCCGCTTGCCTCGACGCGGCGTTCGACCGAGGTGCCAGCGGGCGAAATGAAGTCGAACCACCCTTGCGTCACCATCTCGTCGGCGTGGGTTTGCGCGGCGCGGTCGAGCCGCTCGTCGCCGGCGACAGCGGGCAGACCGAGGTCGGCGCGCCGCTGCGCCAGCGCGACGAGCAGCTCGTCCCGCCAGTGCGCGCGCTCCGCGGGGGCGTCGCCGCCGGTCGAACCGGCGCCGCTGTCGACTGTGCTGACCGCAGGGGCTGGCGGAGCAGCGAGCTCGACCGGCTCGGCAGCCGGCGCGGCGGCGCCGCCCGCCGGTTCGTCCGATGTCGGAGCGGCAGCGGACAGGAACGCCGGCCGGGCAGCGACGGGCGCAACCGTCGACGTCGCCAGAGTCACGATCGCCAAAATCGCCTGCAGCAACATCGTTCCGCGCCCCATGGTTCGGCTCATGGCTGATTAGACGGACGTAGCCGCGCCTTTCCTTCTCAGGCGAGGAGCCGCGCCAGGCGCTCGAGGCGTGCTACCGAGTCCTCGCGACCGCCGGGGCGGTTGCGCGCCCGCCAGATCTCGCGGTGCTCGTCCACCAAGGGCGCGAGCTCGGCGAGCAGCGAGGCTCGCTCGGCGGCCGGCAGATCGGGCACCGGCACGGTAGGACCGGCGGCGAGCCGCGCACGACCGAGGCGGCAGCTGAGGCGCAGCAGTCCCGCCACCCAGAGCAGCTCGCGCCGTACCAGGGCTGCCTCGGCATCTCCTTCGTCCGCCGCCGCCGCCGCTTGCAGCGCCGCGGTGCCGCTCTCGATCCAGCGCTCGGTTTCCTGCAGGCCCTCGTCGCTGAGCCCGTTGTAGCGCCGATTCGTCAGGTCGTGCTGCGGGAAGGCGAGGAGGTAGAAGAGCGCCGTGCCATTCTTCTGCGACGCGCCGGTGCGCAGGTAGGCGTCGCCGAGCGTCAACGCCGCCTCGCTCCGCGCGCCGGTCGGGTCGTCAAAGGCCCAGCGGTCGAGCAGGCCGCGCCAATCGTGGCCGAGCGGCGCGGCCGCCGCGTCGACGTTCCAGGCGAAGCCGGCGCCGGCGAGGAAGCCGAGGTAGGACACCGACAGCGGCTGCAGGTGGCCGAAGTCGCCCCAGTCGGTGATCAGGTAGCCGCGCGCTCCCGCTTCGCGTCCAGCCACCGCTGCCAGCGCGAGGTTCTTGAGCGCGTTGGCGGCGCGGCCGGCGAAGCTGCACCAGCTGCTGGTGCCCGGGCAGACGACGAACTCGAGGCCGGAGTCGGCGAAGCGCCGCGCGTGCTCGAGGAACGGGTGGTCGGCCTCGTATCCCCACTCGAGGGCGACGGCGTCGCGCGGCAGCTCGGCGATCAGCTCCGGCTGCTCGATGATGATATCGCCCCAGAACTGCATGCGGTGCCCGCGCGCGGCGACGAGCGCGTGCACCTGCTGCAGGAACTCGAGGTAGACGCGCACCTTCCCTTTCTCGGCCACCGCTTCGGCCGAGCGCCCCTTGCCGAGGTCGAAGGTCTCGTCGAGCCCGACGTTGAGCTCACGGCTCCTGAAGTTGGGGAGCAGCTGGTCGTAGAGGTCGCCCAGCAGCGCGAGCGCGCGCGGGTCGGTGGGGCAGAGGCTGAACGGCTCGTGCCGCTCGCCGAAGGGGTGCTCGAGCCCCTCCGGCACCTCGGCGAGCTGCCGATACGGCTCGTGCACGAGCCAGCGGTGGAAGTGGCCGAAGCTGTTCTGGTTGGGCACCAACTCGATGCCCACCGACGCGCAGTGGTTGTCGAGCTCGCGCACCTCCTCGGCAGTGAGCGGCGAGGCGTCGCGCCACACCACCTCGTGGCCGCGATAGGCGAAGGTGTGCTCGGTGTAGAGCTGCAGCTCGTTGAGCTTCGAGTCGGCGAAGCGGTCGACGAGGGCGTGCAGCGTCGCCATCGTCGGCACCTTGTCGCGCGACACGTCGAGCATGACGCCGCGGCGCCGCAGGTCGGGCCAGTCCTCGATGCGCACCGCCGGCAGCTCGCGGCCCGCCGCGCCGTTGCCGTCGTCGAGCGCGATCCACTGCGCGAGCGTGCAGGCGCCGTAGAACAGGCCGGCGTCGTCGGCGCCCGCGATCTCGATGCCGCGCTCGTCGACAAGCAGGCGATAGCCCTGCGGCGGGAGCTCGCCGCGCTCCACGACGAGGCGCAACCGCGCTTCACCTGACTCGCCACGGACCATCGCGACACCGCGCCGCTCTAACGCATTGGTGATCCGCGTCACAACCGCGGCGAGCGTCGCCGGAGCTCCCTCGCAGGACCACACGAGCGCATCGTCGAGGGCAAACGCGCCAGCCTCGCGCACCAGTCGGCGCGGCGGCGGCCAGAGAGGAAGCACGGGATGGCGGCACTCGCAGCACCTCCGATGCAAGCGGTGCAAGGGTAGCGGAAGGAATTGCGCGGCGGCGACCGCGCCGCGTCGTGGAGGACGGCTGTCCGACAGCGGATTCCTATCACCCCGTCGCGAGGGCGGAGCCGTTTCGCCGCGCCTCGACGACGCGTGGCCAGGAGGCCTTCGCAGGTGCGGCACGTCGTTTGCTCTCGCGCTCTTCAGACCGCTACGCGGTCCCGCAAGTCAAGGGGGATCAACAACATGCTTACGACGCTTCGCCTCTCGGCCGGGACCGGCCAGGCGGCGCGGCGCTCCCCCTTCGGCTCCGCACCCCACCACCCACGCATCTTGGGCTTCTGCTGCGCCGTCGGTCTTTGGCTGGCGGGCAGCACCGTTCCTACCTTCGCGGCCCAGATGCCGGGCATTCCCAGCGACGAGACCGAGCGCGCCTGGTACACGGCGTTCATGGCGCGCTTCAACGCCCGCGTCACCCCGAGCTTCCGCGTCGATGCGGACCTCGCGGCGAGGGTGTCTCACGCTTGGGACGCGATGGTGTTGCGCCTGACCGGAGGGAAGGGAGCGCACCCGACGCCACTCGACCAGTACCCGCTGCTCAGCTTCGTCGACGACCGTTTCCTGGTGATGAAGTTCAAGGACCACCGCGGCAAGGACAGCTTCGTCGTGCGCGACGACGACGGGCCGGGAGTGCCGACGCTGTCGAGCTCGCTCTCGACCTATCTCGACGACGTCATCTTCCCGAGCCTGCAGGCGATCGCGGAGGAAGAGCGACAGAAGGTGCTCACGCACCCCGGGTACGAGCCGCGGCTGAATCAGCTCTCGGCGCAGAACCCGTTCCAGCACGGGCTGCCCATCCGCGTGCCCGAGATGGGGCCGTTCAAAAACCGCATGGTGGCGTTCAGCGGCACCGGCGGCCGGCTGAGCGAGAAGGAGACCGCCGATTACGAGCAGCGCAAGTGGGACGCCGGCAGCCGCCGCGTCGTCGGCGTCGTGCGCGACCAGCAGTGGGGCATCGCCGTCGAGCTCGCCGACTTGATGGAGGAGGGGCGCCTCGTCTGCCGCTACCGGCTGGTGCGCGAGGTGGCTGCCGTCAAGGACGCCTTCGTCGGCGAGGGACGGCGCGGCGTGCTGCTGCGCCAGCCGCGGCTGGGCTCGATCCTCGAGGTGAGCGGCTGCCTGGAGGGCTGCGACCAGCCGGAGCGGTGGACGCGGATCTTCCCCGAGCCCGTCAAGGGTCGAGTCGAGCGGTCGCCGCTGCTAGGCAAGCCGCGGCTGCCGGATGCATCGGATCCGCGAGTGCCCGGCGAAGCGATGGGCGTGATGATGCCGCCCTGGGCGCCGCCCGGCTGAGCTCGCGAGCGCGACGCGTGAGCCACGCCGTTGTCGATGGGACGGCGGCATGGCCGTCCGGTTCCTGATGTCATAGTCGCGCCCGGGCATGACGAACGGCCTCGATTGGGTGCTCGTCGTTCACGGCGGCTGCGGCAAGCGCGTCGACCCGGCGCTCGAGTCGCAGGTGTGGGCCGGGCTCGAAGCGGCGATGCGCCGCGGTGCCGAGCTGCTGAGCAACGGCGGCAGCAGCCTCGACGTCGTCGAGCTCGTCGTGTCGCTGCTCGAAGACGACTCGCTCTTCAACGCCGGCAAGGGCGCGGTGTTCACGCACGCCGGCACGCACGAGCTCGACGCGGCAATCGTCGACGGCAGCACGCGCGCGGCGGGCGCTGTGGCGGCCGTGCGGACGGTGAAGAACCCGATCCGGCTGGCGCGGTTGGTGATGGAGAGGACGCCGCACGTGCTGCTGGTGGCGGAGGGCGCGGAGGATTTCGCCACCGCGATGGGCGTCGAGCGCGTGGATAACTCGTGGTTCGATACGCCGCGGCGTCGGCAGCAGCTCGAAGACGAGCTGGCGAAGGCGAAGGGGCGGCAGCGGAGAGGGGCGCTCGCGCCCGACGGATCGTCCGCCGAGGACGTCGACAGAGACTCGTCGCTCGCCGAGTTGATGGGCACCGTCGGCGCCGTGGCGCGCGACCGCGCCGGCCACCTGGCGGCGGCGACCTCGACCGGCGGCATCACCAACAAGCCGCTGGGCCGCGTCGGCGACACGCCGCTCGTCGGCGCCGGCACCTGGGCCGACGACGCGACCTGCGCCGTCTCGGGCACTGGCAAGGGCGAGCAGCTCATCCGCCACGCCGCCGCGGCGCGAGTCGCGATGCTGATGAGCTACGGCGGCCGCACGCTCGAGCAGGCGGCGCGCGAGGTGATCGAAGAGGTGCTGAGCCGCGGCGACGGCGGGCTCATCGCCGTCTCGCGCGACGGCAGCGTCGCCATGCCGTTCAGCACGGAGTCGATGGCGCGGGGTGTCGCCGACGCGAGCGGCCGCTTCGAGGTCGCGACCGCTCCGGCGAAGCGCTGAGCCGCTGCCTCGTCCCGATGCGCTCGTCCACGCGCGGGCGATCGAACGTAGAATCTCGCGCCGCAGCCGCAGCAATAACGTCCGCCGATGCGCCGCGCCCTCGCCGCTCTCGTCGTCGTGCTGGCGCTCGTCGCCTGGCGCTACGCGCCGCCGGCGCCGCGCGGCACCGACACGCCGCCCGACCAGTTCTCCGCGACGCGTGCGCGGGACGTGCTGGCCCGAGTGCTCGGCGACGGCGCGCCGCACCCCACCGGCACGGCCGCCAACGCCGCCGTGCGCGCGCGGCTCCAGGCCGAGCTCACGGCGCTCGGCCTGCGGCCGCAGGTCGAGGAGCGCTTCGTCTGCGGCGGCTCTCGCTGCGGCACCGTCTTCAACCTGATGGCGCGGGTCCCCGGCGCGACGTCGGGGGAGCCGGCGGTGCTGCTCGCTTGTCATTACGACTCGGTGTGGGCCGGCGCCGGCGCCGCCGACGACGGCGTCGGCGTCGCCACCGCGCTCGAGGCGGCGCGCGCGCTGCTCGCCGGGCCGCGGCCGCGGCGCGACGTCTGGCTGCTCATCGACGACGGCGAGGAGCAAGCGCTGCTCGGCGCCGAGGCCTTCGTGCGCGAACCAGAGCGCGTGAAGCAAACGGCAGCGGTCGTCAACGTCGAGGCGCGAGGCACCACCGGTCCGAGCCTGCTGTTCGAGATGTCGACAGGCAACGCGCGGCTGGTCGCGGCGGCGGCGCGCGCGTTGCCGCGGCCGGCGACCAACTCGATCTACTACACGATCTACCAGCGGCTGCCCAACGACACCGACCTCACGGTGTTCAAGCGCGCCGGGATGGCGGGCGTCAACTTCGCCTTCGTCGGCGGCCCGCTGCGTTACCACACGCCACGCGACGATCTCGCGCACCTCGACCTCGGCAGCCTGCAGCACCACGGCGACCACGCGCTGGCGATGGTGCGCGCGCTGGCGGACGAAGGCGGCCCGTGGAAAGCGCCGGGCGACGCGGTGTTCTTCGACGTCCTCACGCTCTTCATCGTGCGCTGGCCGGAGCCGTGGACGGTGCCACTGGCGGTGCTCGGCGCGCTGCTGGTGATCGCGAGCGTGCTGCTTCGCCGGCGCGGCGAGCGTAACGCCGACGGCCAGCCAGTCGGCAGCGCTGGTAGCGCGTTCGGGCGTGGCCTCCTCTGGGGAGTGCCGGCGGTGCTCGGCGGTGTCGTCGGTTCGCTGCTGGTGGCGTGGGTACTGCGCTGGCTGTTGCGCGCGCTGGGCGCGCTGCCGTACCAGTGGGTGGCGCACGCGCTGGCCGCTGCAGCTCGCCTTCTGGAGCGCGGCCCTCGCGGCGACAGCGGCGATCGCGTGGGCGGCTTGCGCGACCGGTTGCGACCGCAGGCCGCCTGGACGGCGACGTGGATCGTCTGGGCGCTCCTCGCGCTCGCGCTCGCGGTGCTCGTCGCCGGGCGTCTCGTACCCGCTGGTCGTGCCGGTGCTCGTCGCGGGCGTGGCGGGTCTCGCCAGCGCGCTGCTGCGACGCCCGCCGCGCGTCGAGCTGCCAGACCGCACCGCTCTCGATGCCTGGGCGACGCTCCCGCCGCTCGTCGCCGCGGCGCTGCTGCTCTTTCCCGTCGCCTGGATGCTCTACGACGGCATGGGCGACGGCGCGCTGCCGGGCGTGACCGCAGCGTCGTCGCGCTCGTGCTCACCACCGCGCTGCCCGCGCTCGCCGCCGCCGCCGCCGCGCGCTCGCGCGCGTGTCGCCATCGCAGCCGGCGTCGCCGTGCTCGTCGGGGCCGTCGCCGCGCTCGCGCTGCCGCGCTTCACCGCCGACGCGCCGCAGCCGCTGTCGCTCGTGCTCCATTACGACGCGCGAGCGGGAGGAGGCGAGATGGGTGGCGGGGAGCGCCGACGTGCCGCTGCCCCCGTCGCTCGCCGAGCAGGGCTTCGCAGACGGGGCCAGAGCTACCCGTGGGCGTTCGGCAGCACCGCCTGGGTGGCGACCCGCTCCATCGCTCCAGCTGCCGGCGCCGGAGCTGACGGTGGAGTCGTTCGATCCGAATACGAAGGAGTACCGACTCCGCCTCAGGGTCCGCTCGCTGCGCGGTGCGCCGACCGTTGGCGTCTACGGCCGGTAGATCCGATCTGCGCGGCGCCAGCATCGAGGGAATCGAGGTGGAAGTGCCGCCGCCCCCGCGGATCGGTCCCAGGCCAGCACTCTGGGTATCAGGCGATCGAGGTCGTCACTGCACCGCCGTCCGGCGTGGCGATCGAGCTGCGCTTCGTCCGGCGTGCGAGCGTCCTTCACGTCTACGACCTTGCGCCCGGCCTCGGCGACGCCGGCCGCGAGCTGCTGCGCGCGCGACCACCGTGGGCGGTTCCGATCGGACGCGGCGACCGCACGGTCGTGTCGCACGATTACCAGCTCAACTCGGTTGGGTTGCAGTGACGCCACGCTCCATGGGGGCGGTCCGCCGGTACTGAAGATCGGCGGCGATGCTGCGAGCGCTCCTCCGCGACTGGCCGCTGCTGCGCCAGCTGCGCGACGGCGGCGACGGCACCGGGCCGGAGGCGATGAGCCCCGCACCCGCGAGCTGCGCATGAAGACCGACGGCGCGCAGGTGGCGCGCTCGGTCTGCCCCTACTGCGCCGTCGGCTGCGGCCAGCTCGTCTACCACCGCGACGGCGAGCTGCTGGCGATCGAGGGCGATCCCGAGTCGCCGCTCTCGCGCGGCCGCCTCTGCCCGAAAGGCGCGGCGTCGCACCAGCTGCTCACTCACGCGGGCCGCCTCACCAAGGTCAAGTACCGGCGCGCCGTTCGCGACGCGCTGGCAGGAGATCCCGCTCGAGGAGGCGATGGACCGCATCGCCGACCGCGTGTGGGAGAGCCGCGAGCGCACCTTCGAGGAGGAGCGCGACGGCCGCGCGCTCATGCAGTGCAAGGGGATCGCGCACCTCGGCGGCGCCACCCTCGACAACGAAGAGAACTACCTCTACAAGAAGCTGTTCACCGCCGGCCTGGGCATCACCCGCGTCTCCAACCAGGCCCGTATATGACATAGCTCGACGGTGCCCGGTCTGGGCACCAGCCTCGGGCGGGGCGGGTCGACCACCGCGCCGGGCGACCTGGTGAACGCCGACGCCATCCTCATCATGGGATCGTCGATGGCGGAGAACCACCCGGTGGGCTTCCAGTGGGTGATCGAGGCGCGCGAGCGCGGCGCCACCGTCATCCACGTCGACCCGCGCTTCACCCGCACCTCGGCGATGGCCGACCTCTGGGTGCCGCTGCGCGCCGGCTCGGACATCGTCTTCCTCGGCGGCCTGGTGCGCTACGCGCTCGAGCACGACAAGGTGTTTCGCGAGTACGTCGTGCCCTACACCAACGCGCCGGTGCTGCTGAAGGACGAGTTGCGCGACGCCGAGGACCTCGACGGCCTCTTCTCGGGCTGGGACGCCGAGCACCAGCGCTACGACCCCGAGAGCTGGCTCTACCGTGGCGAGCAGCCGAAGACGTCGGCGAGCGGCGAGGAGCCGGGGCACGAGGAGGAGGGCGGCGGCCACGCCAAGGAGCGCGGCGGCGACGCGCAGCAGCCGCCGGCGCCCGCCACCGGCGCAGGAGGTCCGCCGCGCGACGAAACGTTGCAGCACCCGCTCTGCGTCTACCAGGTGACGCGCCGGCACTTCGCGCGCTACACGCCGGAGATGGTGGAGCGCGCCTGCGGCGTTCCGGCCGAGCAGTTCCTGCGCGTCGCCGAGGCGTTCTGCTCGGCGTCGGGCCCCGAGCGTACCGGCGCCATCTGCTACGCGGTGGGGTGGACGCAGCACTCGGTGGGCGTGCAGATCATCCGCACCGCCGCCATCCTGCAGCTGCTGCTCGGCAACGTCGGCCGTCCCGGCGGCGGCATCCTGGCGCTGCGCGGCCACGCCTCGATCCAGGGCTCGACCGACATCCCGACGCTCTACGACATCCTGCCCGGCTACCTGGCGATGCCGCTCTTCGAGCCCGACTCCGACACGCTCGGGAGCTACGTCAAGAAGCACCGCACCGAGACCGGCTGGTGGCACAACTTCGACAAGTACATCGTCAGCCTGCTCAAGGCGTGGTACGGCGAGGCGGCGACGGCGGAGAACGACTTCGGCTTCGGCTGGCTGCCGCGCGTCGACGGCGACCACTCGCACCAGGGCTACTGGCTGGAGATGGCGGACGGCAAGCTCGAAGGGCTGTTCGTCATGGGCCAGAACCCCGCCGTCGGCGCGCCCAACGCGCGGCTCGAGCGCAAGGCGCTGGCGCGGCTCAAGTGGCTCGTCGTGCGCGACCTCGTCGAGGTGGAGACGGCGAGCTTCTGGTACGACTCGCCGGAGGTGGAGCGCGGCGAGCTCGTGCCGGAGGAGATCGCCACCGAGGTCTTCCTGCTCCCCGCCGCCGGCCATGCCGAGAAGGACGGCACCTTCACCAACACGCAGCGCCTGCTGCAGTGGCACGAGAAGGCGGTCGAGCCGCCCGGCGACTGCACGAGCGAGACCTGGTTCGCGTACCACCTGGGCAAGCGGCTGCGCGAGCGCGTGCGGGGGAGCCGCCGGCGCCGCGACCAGCCGCTGCTGGCGCTCACTTGGGAGTACCCGGTCGAAGGCGCACGAGACGAGCCGGTGGCGGAGGCGATCGCGCGTGAGATCCACGGCCGCAAGCTCCACCCGTCATTGCGAGGAGCGGAGCGACGAAGCAATCTCGACGTCGAGACTGCCACGGCCGCTGCGCGGCCTCGCGATAACGAGGCTCGACGCCACGTAGCGGCGACACGTGCGCAGACGGCGACGACGATCTCGTCACCGGCTTCACCGAGCTCGCCGCCGACGGCTCGACCGCGTGCGGCTGCTGGATCTACTCCGGCCTCTTCGCCGGCGGCGTCAACCGGCCGCGGCAGCGGCAGCCGCGCGGGCCGCTCGGCCACGGCTGGGGCTTCGCCTGGCCCTCCGACCGCCGCATCCTCTACAACCGCTGCTCGGCGCGGCCCGACGGCGCGCCGTGGAGCGAGCGCAAGAAGCTCGTCTGGTGGGACGAGGCGGCGGGGGAGTGGACCGGCCACGACATCCCCGACTTCGCGAAGACGAAGCCGCCGAGCTACCGGCCGCCGCCCGGCGCCAAAGGCGACGACGCCATCGCCGGCGACCAGCCGTTCACCATGCACCCCGACGGCCTCGGCTGGATCTGGGTCGCCTCGGGGCTCAAGGACGGACCGCTGCCGACGCACTACGAGCCGCTCGAGAGCCCGGTCGACAATCCGCTCTACAACCAGCAGACGAACCCGACGGCGCTGCCGCGCGAGCGGCCCGACAACGCCTACGCGGCGCACGGCGACGAGCGCTACCCCCACGTGCTCACCACCTATCGCCTCACCGAGCACCACACGGCGGGCGGCATGTCGCGCACGCTGCCGCACCTCGCCGAGCTGCAGCCGGAGCTGTTCGCCGAGATCTCGCCCGAGCTGGCGAGCGAGGCCGGCGTCGACAACGGCGACTGGGTGACGGTGTCGACGCCGCGCGCCATGATCGAGGCGCGGGCGCTGGTGACGCCGCGCATGAAGCCGCTCGCCGTCGACGGCCGGCTCGTGCACCAGGTGGGCGTGCCCTACCACTGGGGTTCGCGCGGCGTCGTGCGCGGCGACGTCGTCAACGACCTGGTGGCGATCTCGCAGGAGCCCAACGTGCGCATCATGGAGGCCAAGGCGATGGTCTGCTCGCTGGCGGCCGGGCGGCGGCCGCGCGGCGCCGACGTGCTGCGGCAGCTCGAGGCGGCGAGCGAAGGCGCGCGGCGCGAGTCGGGCGACGCGGTGGCGCCGGAGCAGCTCGCCGGCGCGGACTCGCCGCAGCGCTAGTGCCGTGAGACTCAGGCGGCGGTAGGCTCCGCACCGCCGATGGCGACCACCGGCTTCCTCACCGACTCGACGCTCTGCATCGGCTGCAAGGCGTGCGAGGTGGCGTGCAAGGAGTGGAACGAGGTGCCCGAGGACGGGCTGCTGTTCACCGGCACCTCCTACGACAACACCGGCGCGCTCGGCGCCTCCACCTGGCGGCACGTCAAGTTCGTCGAGCAGGCGCCGGCGGTGGGCGCCGGCGGCAACGATCCCGAGCTGCTGTCGTGGCAGTTCTCGTCGGACGTCTGCAAGCACTGCGAGGTGGCGGGCTGTTTCGAGGTGTGCCCGACCGGCGCCATCGTGCGCACCGAGTTCGGCGGCGTCTTCATCCAGCCCGACGTCTGCAACGGCTGCGGCTACTGCGTCGTCGGCTGCCCGTTCGGCGTCGTCGACCGGCGCGCCGGCGACGGCCGCGCCTTCAAGTGCACCTTCTGCTACGACCGCCAGCTCGCCGGGCTGCAGCCGGCGTGCGCCAAGGCGTGCCCCACGCAGTCGATCTTGTTCGGCGAGCTCGAGGACCTGCGCGAGCGCGCCGAGGAGCGGCTGGCCGAGCTGCACGCGCGCGGCATGGACGATGCGGTGCTGTGGGACGCGCGCGAGACGAGCGTCGGCGGCACGCACGCGATGTTCCTCGTGCGCGGCGACGTGCGCGCCTACAACCTGCCGCCGGCGCCCGAGGTGCCGACGGTCTACCAGCGCGACGGCTGGCGCGCGGCGGCGGTGGCGGCGGGCGGGCTGCTGCTCGCCGCCGTCGGATGCTTCCTCGCCGGGAGGCGCGAGTGAGCTCGCCGCCTGACGACGGCGACGGCGGCGCACGGCGCGAACCGCGGCGGGCTCGTCGTCCCGATGCGGCGAGCGAGCGCCGGCTCGACGAGCTGCGCGAGCGAGCGGCGGCGGGCGGAGCGGTGGTGGCGGCGGGAGTGCGTCCGCTCGGCGCGCCGATGCCGCCAACTGCTGCGGCTGCCGCGCCGGCCGCGAGCACGGCGAGCGCCGAGACCGGCTACTACGGCCGGCCGCTGCTCAAGGAGCCGACCTGGACGTGGGAGGTGCCGCTCTACTTCTTCGTCGGCGGCGCCGCCGGCGCTGCGGCGGTCGTCGGCGCCACCGCGCGCGCCATCGCCGGCGAGGAGGAGCGCGAGCTGGTGCGCGACGCGCGCTGGGTGGCGGCGCTCGGCGGCGCGCTGTCGGCGCCGCTGCTCGTCAGCGACCTCGGCCGCCCCGAGCGCTTCCTCAACATGCTGCGCGTGTGGAAGCCGCAGAGCCCGATGTCGATGGGCGCCTGGACGCTCACCGCCTTCGGCAGCAGCGCCGGCGCGGCCGCCTTCGCCGAGCTGGTCGAGCGTCGCGTCGCCGGCGACGGCTCGCGGCTCGGCGCGCGCGTCGCCGTTCCCGTGCGCGTCGTCGCCGACGCGGCGGGGATGCTCGCCGCCGCGACCGGCCTCGCGATGACGACCTACACCGGCGTCCTCGTCGGCGCCACCGCCATCCCGGCGTGGAACCGCAGCGTCTCGGTGCTGCCCATCCACTTCGCGGCGTCAGGTCTCGGCGCCGCGGTGTCGCTGCTCGAGCTGCTCGGCCACGACCATCCGGCGCTCAACCGGCTCGGCCTGGCGGCGGCGCTGGTCGAGATCGCCACCGGCCTCGTCCACGAGCTCGACCCCGACCCCGCCCACGCGCCGCTCAAGGAGGGGAGTAGCGGTGCCCTCGTCCGTGCGGGCAGCGTCCTGTCGGGTCCCGTGCCGCTGCTGCTGCGCCTCCTCGGCCAGCGCAAGGCGGCGGCGGTGGCGGCGCTCGCTGGCTCGCTCGTCACCCGGTACGGCTGGGTGGCGGCTGGCCACGTGTCGGCGCGCGATCCTCGAGGGCCGCTGGGGATCGAGCCGCCGAGCGACTGAGCGCCTCGGGTCTGCCGCTGATCCTGACAGATGGGTGCAGGGTCAGGAGTTGCTCCAGATTACGGTTCGCTGCGACGGCTGGCTCAAGAGCGATTGCTCTTTAGTTGCAATGGTTTGCGGTCGAACCGCCCTGGCCTGACCCGGCGGCACGCCCTTTGCCGATGCCCCGTCCGCGTCCAAGCGAAGCGGGTCATTCGTGTACGTTCTTGCCCTGATAACGAGGAGAGGAGCAGCGATGCGTCACAAGTTGGTTGGGGGTCTGCTGGTGGTGGTTGTCCTTCTCGGCTGGCTGGCGAGCCCGGCGGTGGCCGCGCCGCGCGCCGGTGGCGGTCTCATGGTGCGGCTCGACTCGGACGGCTACTTCGGCCTCACCGAGCGCCCGGTCGTCGGGTTCACGCTCAGCAATCGCACGGCGGCCGATGTCTACCTGCTGCGCTGGCAGACGCCGATCGACGGCATCTACACCGAGCTCTTCGAAGTCGAGCGCGACGGCGAGCCGGTCGCCTACACCGGCCGTCACGTCAAGTTCGGCACCCCGCGCGCCGAGGACTACGTCCGCGTCGCCGCCGGCGCGTCGCTGTCGGTGATGGTCGACCTCGCCGGCTCGTACGACTTCTCGAAGAGCGGCGAGTACAGCGTCCGCTATCACGCCTTCGCGCAGGACGTGCTGCTCGACGCGGCGCGGTTCAAGGCGATCGGCATCACCGAGCTGGTGTCCAACCGGACGGCATGGCGGTCGAGCGCGACCCGCGCGCGGCCGAGCTGCTCGAGAAGCTGATGCAGGTCGAGGGCAAGGCTGCCAGCACGAGCTTCGTCGGCTGCTCGTCGGGCCAGCAGAGCGCGCTCAACACGGGGCGCAGCAACGCCACCAGCTACGCGAGCAACTCGGTGAGCTACCTCAACGGCCACACGGCGAGCAGCGCCGGCCCGCGTTACACGACTTGGTTCGGCACGCCGACGACGAGCAACTACTCGACGGTGGACGGTAACTTCGAAGACATCCTCGCCGCCTTCCAGAACGCCGCCGTCGTCTTCGACTGCAGCACCTGCAACATCAACGCGTACGCCTACGTCTACTCGAACCAGCCGTACAAGATCTACCTCTGCAGCGTGTTCTGGCAGGCGCCGGCCACCGGCACCGACTCGAAGGCGGGCACCCTCGTGCATGAGATGTCGCACTTCAGCGTCGTCGCCGGCACCAACGACAACGCCTACGGCCAGACCGCGTGCAAGAAGCTGGCGCAGAAGAACCCGCGCAAGGCGATCGCCAACGCCGACAGCCACGAGTACTTCGCCGAGAACACGCCGTCCCTCAATTAGCAGCGGTGGAGCGTGAGCCGTCGCGGGCGCGGCGTATGCTGCGCCCGCGATGACGGCGGAGAGCGGCGCCGGTAGCGAGCGCGAGCGGCCCCGGGGACCACACCAGGGGCAGCCCGTGCTGCGCGCCGGCGCCGAGCCGCGTGAAGCGGCCGCCGCGGTGGTGCTGCTGCATGGCCGCGGAGCCGGGGCTGAGGACATCCTCGGCCTCGCCGAGCCGCTCTGGTTCCCCGGCGTCGCCTACCTGGCGCCGCAGGCCGCCGGCGCCACCTGGTACCCGAACCGCTTCCTGGCTCCGCTCGAGGCCAACGAGCCCTGGCTCTCGTCGGCGCTGGCGCGCGTCGAGGAGCTGGTCGTCGCGCTGGGCGAGGAGGGAGTCCCGGCGGAACGCGTCATGGTCGCCGGCTTCTCGCAGGGCGCCTGCCTCGCGCTCGAGCACGCGGCCCGGCACCCGCGCCGCTACGGCGGCATCGTCGCCTTCACCGGCGGCCTCATCGGTCCGCCCGGCACGCCGCGCGACTACGCGGGCTCGCTCGGCGGCACGCCGGCGTTCCTCGGCGCCGGCGATCCCGACCCGCACATACCGTGGACGCGGGTGGAGGAGAGCGCGGACGTGCTCCGCCACATGGGCGCCGACGTGCGCGTCGAGCGCTATCCCGGGCTCGGCCACACCATCGTCGACGCCGAGCTCGCCATCGCGCGCGGGATGCTGGCGAAGATTCTCGACAGCGATTCGCGCTGAGGGCTGGCGATGTCGGCGGGCCGTGGCAGCGCAGCGCGATCGCGCGGCTGCGGCTTGCGTCACTGCTGGATGACCGGCACCCGGACCGTGCGCTCTTCGCCGTCGCGCACCACGGTCAAGGTGACGTCGTTGCCGACCCCAGCGGTCTCGAAGGCGTAGAACAGGTCGTCCACCGTCCTCACGCGCTTGCCATCGGCGAAGACGATGACGTCGCCGAGCCGCAGGCGGCGCCGCCGCTCCTGGCGTAGACCGACGAGGCCGGCGCGGTCGGCGGGGCTGCCCGGCTCCACCTCCTGCACCGCCACGCCCTGGACGCCGATCTGCTGCGCCCATTGGTCTGACAGCGCCACGACGCCGATGCCGGGCTGCAGCGGCTTGCCAAAGCGGATGATCTGCGGCACCAGGCGCTTGACGGTGTCGACCGGCACCGCGAAGCCGATCCCCGCCGAGGTGCCGCTGGGGCTGTAGATGGCGGTGTTGACGCCGATCAGGTGGCCGGTCGAGTCGAGCAGCGGGCCGCCCGAGTTGCCGGGGTTGATCGCCGCGTCGGTCTGCACCACGTCGCGGATGGTGCGGCCGCTCGGCGAGGTGAGCTCGCGGCCGAGGGCGCTCACCACGCCGACGGTGAGCGTCTGGTCGAGGCCGAACGGGTTGCCGATGGCGAGCACGCGCTGGCCGACGACGAGGCCGCGCGAGCCGCCGACGTCGAGCGGCGCCAGGCTGTCGCGCGGCGCGTCGATGCGCAGCACCGCGATGTCCTTGTCGGGCGCGTAGCCGACGACCTCGGCGGGCCAGTCGGTGTGGTCGGAGAGCGTCACCTGGAAGCTGCTGCCCTCGCTGATCACGTGGTAGTTGGTGACCACGTGCCCCTGGTCGTCCCACAGGAAGCCGCTGCCCGCACCTTGCGGGATGCGCATGACGTCGAAGGTGAAGAGGTCGCGGCGCAGCGCGATGCTGGTGATGAACGCCACCGAGCGCGAGGCGCGGCGGAAGATCGAGATGTCGCGCTTCTCCTCCTCGCTCAGGCCGCCGGGGATGGGCGGCAGCCGCGACGACGACGCGGGGAGGTCGGCGAGCGGCGCCGGCGTGCGTTCCGGCTGACCAGGCCGCTGCGCGGCGGCGGTGGTGGGGCCGGCCACGGGCATCAGGTTGGGGGCCAGCTGCCCGGCGAGGAAACCGAGGAGGAGGACCGGGAAGGACGTAGGGGAGCGAGCTCTTCATCGGCACGCGGCAGCCTCCGCAGCAAGTCTACCGCCCGCCTGCGGCGGCCTCGCACGAGGGACGCGAGCGATCGACGAGGCGGCCTCTGCGATGCGGCCTCTACAATGACGGTGTGACGGTACCCGAGCTGCCCAGGCGCCCGCCGCGGGCCAGCGAACGCCGCCAGGAGGCGAGCGGCGCGAAGCTGCCGCCGCTGCTCATCGCGCTCGGCGCCGCCGCGCTGGCGGTGCTCGTCGTCGGCGGCGTCGTGCTCGGGCTGCTGCTCTTCCGCGGCAAGAGCGGCTCGGCGCAGGAAGTCGTCGGCTCGGCGCTGCCGTCGGGCTGGCAGCCGGGAAGCGGGCGCGGCGTCGGCCAGGCCCCGCCGCCGCCGCCGTCAGGCGCCCAGGCGGCGCCGGTCGGCAGCGTGCCGCCGGTGCCCAAGGCCGAGCCGATGGAGCCACCGCGAGCCGCCACTCCCGAGTACGGTGAGACGTATCCCGAAGAGGCGCCGACGCCGCCGACGATGGAGATGCCGGGACAGCCCGAAGAGCAGCCGCCCGTCGCCAGCTTCGATCCGCCGCGGCTCGTCTACCTGCCGACGCCCGAGTACCCGGTGCTCGCGCAGCGGATGGGGCGCGAAGGCACGGTGACGCTGCAGGTGCTCGTCGGCGCCAACGGCCGCGTGCTCGCCGCCGAGCCGACCGGCGAGCGGCTGGGCATGGGCTTCGAAGCGGCGGCGAGGCGCGCCGCCTTCAACGCCCGCTTCGAGCCGGCGCGGCGCAACGGCGAGCCGGTCGAAGGCGAGGCGCGGATCGCGATACGCTTCCGCCTCCATTGACGTTGCGGGCGAGGAGAGGCGGTAAGCGATGAAGATCGCGCAGGCACTGGAACGCGTCGGCGGCAAGCATCTCGGCCGCCCCTATCACCTCTGGCGCTACGGCCACTTCGGCCAGCCGCTGCTGGTCTTCCCGACCGCTGCCGGCTTCGCCCACGAATGGGCGGCGCACGGCATGGTGGAGTCGCTCGAGGACTGGATCGCCGAGGGGCGCATCAAGCTCTACTGCACGGAGAGCAACGTCTCCGAGGCGTGGACGCGGCGCGAGCGGCCCGCCGAATGGCGCATCCAGCGCCACCAGCTCTTCGAGCGCTTCGTCATGGACGAGCTGCTGCCGTGGATCCGCCAGGACTGCCACACGCCCAACATCCGCGTCGCCGTCTCCGGCTGCAGCCTGGGCGCCTTCTACGCCGCCAACTTCGCGCTCAAGTTCCCAGAAGAGTTCCCCTATGCGCTGTGCATGAGCGGCCGTTACGAGATGCGGCACTTCACCGACGGCTTCCAGAACGGCGACGTCTACTTCAACAACCCGCTCGCCTACGTCGCCGGCATGGACGGCGCCGCGCTCGAGCGGGTGCAGAAGAGCGCCCACCTAACCCTCGTCTGCGGCCAGGGCGCCTGGGAGGAGGGCTGCATCGAGGAGACGCAGGCGCTCGCCGACCTGCTGCAGGCGAAGGGCATCAGCCACTCGCGCGACATCTGGGGCCGCGACGTCTCGCACGAGTGGCCGTGGTGGCGGCGGCAGGCCCGCTACCACCTCGGGCGGCTGGTGGCCTGACAACCGCGCCACGACCGGCAATTCCGTGCGTCCGCCCGCGGCCTCAGGGGCTGTGGGAACTCGTTGACGCTGTCCGTCTAATCATGCATGGGTCGCTTCCGCGGACTGGTCGGCGGGACCGGCGCCGGGCTGACTAACTTTTCGTCATCGTTGGTGTCCATTGCGGAGAAGGGAGGAGGACCATGCGCGCGAGGCTCGTCCTTTGGTGGGCGTTGGGTTGTGCTTTCAATGTTTCGGCTCTGACCGCGGCGACGTCGCCTAGAACCTCGCCGCTCGAGGAGAAGGCCACCTGTAACCCGGGTGCGCAGAGGTTATGCCTGTTTTCCGATCGCTTTCGCGTCACGCTGACTTGGCGCGATTTCAGCGGCAATACGGGGCCCGGGCAGGCGGTCAGGCTGACCGCGGACACCGGGTACTTCTGGTTCTTCAACTCGGCCAATGTCGAGGCCGTGGTGAAGGTCATCGACGGGCGCGGCCTGAACGGTCACTTCTGGTTGTTTGCGGGCTCGCTGTCGAACGTGCAGTACACCATTTTCGTCACCGACACGAACACCGGCAAGACGAAGTCGTACGTGAACCCGAGCGGTACGCTGGCGAGCATCGCGGACACTCGTGCATTCGCCTCCAAGGCGGGCGAAGCGCCGAGCAGATCATCCCTGGCTGACTCCTTCGATGGTGGCGCGACTCTCGAACACAGACAGTCGGCATCGGCAGTGCCGATCGACAAGGCGGCCTGCGCCCCCGACGCCACGTCGCTTTGCCTCAACGGCTCCCGGTTTCGCGTCAACGTCAGCTGGAGGGACTTCGCGGGCGCCACGGGCGTTGGCCGAGCCGTACCGATCACTGCCGACACGGGCTACTTCTGGTTCTTCGGCGCCAGCAACGTAGAGCTGGTCGTCAAAGTGCTCGACGGCAGGGGGGTCAACGGCCAGTTCTGGATCTTCTTCGGCTCCCTGTCCAGCGTCGAGTTCACGATCACCGTCACCGATTCGGAGACCGGCCAGGTCAAGGTTTTCTCGAATCCGAGCGGTCGATTGGCAAGCGTTGCGGACACCGGTGGCTTCGGCGGCATCGACAACGGCCCATTTGCGAGCGGACTGGGCATGGAGCCGGGTACGGTGTTCGTCGGCGAGCCTACGACGTTGACCTTCTCCGCCGCCTTGCGCAGCGGTGTGGCCCGGCCTCAGCTGATCCAGGTACGCAGCTCGGCAGGAGCCGACGTCATCAGCCTTTATGACGACGGCGACCTGGCCAAAGGCGACGACATCGCCGGCGACGGGTTGTACAACAACCGCCTCGTCATGCACCCGACCAGCGAGGTCGACCAGAGCTACCACGCAGTGATTCCCGGCGGGCCACGAGCTCCGGATCGCCGACTAGTGGTGGTCAGCCGGCTGTCGCCTGCCGATTTCGCGCGCAACGTGACGCTGAGCTCATCGTTGGAGTCGACGTACCAGCTGGCGATCAACAGTGGAACGCCTCCGCAGCAAGCGGCGAACATGATCGTTGCGCAGCTCGCAGCCCGTCCCGCCGAGGTCAAGCTCTACGGCAAGAACCCCAGCGCCACCGGCGTCTGGTGGGTGACGAAAGAAGGCGTGCTCAACGCCATCGTGCCTTCCTCCGTGCTCGCCGGACAGCAGCGATCGTCGGACAGGCGCTTCTTTGATTCTCCTGCGGAGGTGGAAACTCGCCAGCGTCCGCCGCAGGTGCTGCTCTATTCGGCTGTCGCGAAGGCGCTGACGACACAGCGCTCCCAGCTCGTGGCGAAGGCGGGCGAGAACGAGATCGGCAGCAACCTCGGCGTCGTGCTGGCGCCGTTCTACTGGCAGTTCGAAGGGCAATGGAACGGCGACGAGAGCGATGACGTGGCGGCGTTGCTGCGTGCCAACGGTTTCGTCGTGACGGAGAGGCGCAACGCCAACAACGGCGACCAGAGCATCTCCATCGACGACTTCAAATCGCTGTCCGACTCTGGCGCCATCGTGGTCACTAGTCATGGTGACAACTTCTACGACGGGCTCGCCACGCTGTGGATCGGCCACTTCGGAGAGAGCATTCCATTCTGGGTGAGCGACAACGCTTCCCAAGTCATCGTGCTTACTGGAGTCCGGGCGACGGAGGCCAATCGGCCGACCTGGGAGAAGGACCTGAAGGCGCAACGGCTCGTCCTCGTCGGTGACGAGTACGCGATCACGCCCAGCTTCATCTCCTACTACAACGGCAACTTCCCCAACTCGGTGGTGTACGTCGGCTCGTGCCGGAGTAGCTTCAACGGCTCCCTGGCGCAAGCGTTCACCAACAAGGGCGCGGGGGCATACTTCGGATACTCCGATTACGTCGAGAACGGATTCGCCGTCAGCCACGGCACGTCGCTGTTCGACCAGCTTGTCGCTCAAGGGCGTCAGACGGGCAACATCAGCGGAGTCGGCGACGTCGAGACCGACAACGATCCGGCGCGCTTCGATCGCGTCGGCGCCACCGATCTGGTGTGGAGCCGGAATCTGCGCAACGGCGACTTCGAGATCGGCAGCCTGTCCGGATGGCTCAACGAGGGAGACACGCGGATCGTCACCTCGCTCGGTCCGTTGGCGCCACCGCAGGGAACCTATATGGCCATCATCAGCACCGGGCTCGGGTTGGTCAGCGAGTCGCAGAGTCGGATATGGCAGCAGTTCAGGATTCCGAGCAATGCGACGACGCTGACCTTCCGCTATAACGTGATCTCGGAGGAGCCAGCGAGTTCGTCGGCACTGCCTACGACGACCAGTTCGAAGTGAATCTGACGCGCGGCTCCAACGTACAGCCGGTGGCTTCCGAACGGGTCAACACCTCTGTCTGGTTCCCGGTCGCTGGCATCGACTTCGCCGGTGGGGACGACACGGTGTTCCAGACCGGTTGGCAGAGCGTCTCGTTCAACGTCGTCGGCTATCGCGGGCAGCTGGTGACTTCGAGGTACGCGTCTTCGACGTAGGTGACTCGCTGTGGGACACCGCTGCCGTCATCGATCAATTTCAAGTGCAGTGAGCCTGCCTTGTCGTACATCGACCACTTGCGACTCGCCGTTGCCGTAGGGTGCGTCCTGTCGGCATGGTTGGCTGACACGAGCGGCGCCAGCGATGGGTCTCGCCCGCGGTCCTGCCCCGACGGTGCTCGACGAATCGCTGCTGCGAACGCACGCGTCGCGAGGGACATGGAGCCGCCCTGTCCGGCCGAAGCTCCGCCGGTTCCCTTGCCGAGCGAGCCGTCGAGCAGATCGACACTCCCGAATTCCGGTTGCTGCGGGGAACGTTGGGAGTATTTGCCAGCGCCGACCAGGCAAAGCGCATGGTCGTTCGACCGGTTACCGTCGAGCGGGTCCGCAACCGGGACCATCACGTCGCGGTTGCCTTTCGCCATCCCGTCCCACTCCAAGCGGCGGTCGGACGACAGCCCATGTGTGTGCGAGAGCTGGTGGTGCCGTTGGCCGGGACGTGGACTGAGAAGGGCTGGGTCATTTTCTATCGTGACGTTGGCGGAAGCTGGTTTGCGCTCAGCTGGTCGAACCCTCCGGTGCCAGCCAGGGACGATCTGCACCGAAAGCTCGAATCGGCAACGCGAGGCACGGGCTAGACGTCGCCGCAACGCGGCCAAATCAGACAGATGCGGCGGCGGGGTCGCCGCTCTGCCCGCGCGATCAGCAGCCGGGACCAGCGACGGATCGTCGACCCGCCCCAGCAGCTTCAGCCAGCGCAGGTGGGCGAGGAAGGCGGCCGTGACGGTGCGGTTCTCGCGGTAGACGAGCCCGAACTCGGCTGCCGTCGAGCGCACGATCTCGGTCAGCGCGGGGTAGTGCACGTGGCAGACGCCGGGGAACATGTGGTGGATGACGTGCAGGTTGAGGCAGCCGAGCACCCAGTTGGCGAACGGGTTGGTGCGCGCGAAGTCGGCGGTGGTGTCGAAGACGTGGCGGACGTAGTTGTTGGAGATCTGGCCGTCCTCGTCGGGCTCGACGTAGACGGTGCCCTCGGTGATGTGCGTCGGTTGGAAGATGAGGGCGATGGTGAAGCCGATGAAGAAGTGCATGACGACGAAGCCGGCGACGATCGCGTACCAGGGCACGTCGAGGACGAGCAGCGGCGCCACCAGCATGTAGCCGTAGTAGAAGAGCTTGGTGGAGAAGAGCAGCACCAGCTCGCCGCGCGGATGGTGCGCGATGTCGCGGTTGCCGAAGCCGCTGCGCACCAGCCACCGGTAGTCCTTGGCGAGCACCCAATCGAGCGTCGACAGGCAGTAGAGCAACGGGGCGTAGAGGTGCTGATAGCGGTGGCGGCGCAGCCGGCGCTCCTGCGGGCAGAAGCGGAACAGTTTGTCCGACGACAGCGCGGTGTCGGCGGCCGGCACGTTGACGAAGGCGTGGTGCGACTCGTTGTGGAACAGCCGCCACATGTACGAGCTCACGCCGACGACGTCGAAGACACAGGCGAAGAGCTTGTTGGTGCGCTTGCTCCGCGAGTAGGCGCCATGGTTGGCGTCGTGGGCGATGTTGAAGGAGATGAAGAGCTGCGCGAATCCGTGGACGACGTACATGGCGACGACGCCGAGCGGCGAGAAGCGGCCGCTCATCAGCACGGCGTAGGTGCCGATCCACAGGGCGAAGCCGAGGACGGTCTTGGCGACCATTTCCCCGTTGGCGTGGCGCGAGATGCCGCGCTCGGCGAAGTAGCCGTCGATCCTTTGCGTCAGCGTCCGCGCGAAGTCCGAGGCGCCCACGCGCTGCCCGTAGCGAATCCGTGCATGCTCCGCCATGGCAGGAGGCCCTCCTCGCGACGGCCGCCGCTCGGGCGCCGGCGTCACATCCTTAGACGGACAGCGGCGGGCGTTTTCCCCGGCGCGCTCAGCTACCGCCGTACATGGACAGGAAGAGGTCCTTGTTGGGATCGCCGGCCACGCACCAGGCGGTGAGGTTGGCGAGCAGGTTGATTTTGGTGGCGTCGAGGTGGGTGTCGGCGGTGCTGTAGTGGGGGAAGGAGTGGTACGACGTCGGGTCGGCGGGATCGCCGAGGATCTGCTGCACGGAGGGCGCGAGCAGGTCGTACCAGGCGTTGACGCGGTTCATGTAACACCAGAGGACGTTCACCGAGCGGCCGCCGCCCTGTACGCCGAACCAGGTGTTGGCGAGCACCTCGAGGGTCTGCTTGAAGACGGCAGGGTTGGTGTTCGGCGACGACGAGCCGCTGCTCGCCTGCCAGAGGCCGTCGAGCAGCGGCTGGAACTGGTCGGACGGGAAGACCTGGCTGTGGCCGAAGAGCGGTGAGACCGGGTTGTCGGCGCCCTCGTAGGGCACATAGCCGACGCCCGCCTGGTAGGGCTGGAAGCCGAAGAGCGGCGGCAACGAGCTGGTGACGATGACGACGCCGTTGGGGTCTTTGCTCAACGGCGTGCTCGTGTTGATGAAGGAGATCAGGTTGTCGACGTCGGCGTAGGCGAGCATCGAGGCGACGCCGAGGTTCTCCAGGTTGCCGCCGTCGGCGAAGCGGGTGGGCTGGGTGTCCGGCCAGGGTTGCACGCCGGCGACCGGCCAGTACTGGAACTCGGGGATCAGGTCCTGCAGCTTGGCGAAATCGGACTTGAGCTCGGCGACGATGCCGAAATCGGCGAGCGCCTTGGCGGCGTCGACGAAGGCGCGGGCGAGGTCCAGCTCGAGGCGGTGCGGCAGGTGCTTCTTCAGCCAGTCGACGATGTCGTCGCCGACCTCCCTCAGCTCCGCAACGAACTTCGGCGGGTCCTGCTGCCACTGCGCGAACAGGTTCTCCAGTGCCTCGGCGTAGGCGGCGCTGCTCGCGCCGACGATGTCGGCGAGGGCGAGCTGGCGCGTCTGGCTCACCGTCACGCACGGCGCCTGCACCGCGGTGGGCGCCGAGCTGAAGGCGAAGGAGGTGACGCCGCCGCCGCCGGGCGTGCGGCCGTTGGCGTCGGTGCCGGCGGGGGAGCCGACGATGCCGGTGAAGAACGGCGTCGCCTGCACCGGCGCGAGGTAACGGATCTTCGTCTTCGGCTCGTTGAGGAACATCGACGTGTTGCAGACCAGGAACGGCCGCGTCGTGCGCGCGGGACCGGTGGCGCTGGCGACGAGGTGCGCCGTCTCGTCGGCGAGACTCGGGATTGGGCCCGGTCACCTCGGCGGCGAGCGTCGCCGGGTCCCAGGAGAAGAGCGACGTCGGCTGCAGCTCGTGATCGCGGTCGAGGTTGGCGAGGCCGTAAGGATCGAGGATGTGGAGGCCGATGAGCGCCTGCCAGAGGTAGTCGATCGGCACCTTCAGGAACTTGTGGATCAGGTACGCCTCGATGGCGATCGCCGGCACCGAGAACAGCTCGGTGGCGATCGAGTTGCCGAGGTTGCCGCTGGGCAGCTGGTCGAGGATCTCGGCCGTGCTCGAGCTGCCGTCGCTCGTGGGCACCAGCTTCCCGGGATCGGGCACGTACTGATTGAGGAAGTCCTCGTCGCTGGCGCCGGCGGTGACGTACTCCCAAGGGACGCCGATCCACGAGCCGCCGGAGACCGTCGAGAGCGCCTTGGTCTGGCTGAGCAGGCTCTTGCCATTGAGCTGCAAGTAGGAGAGCGCGCGCAGCTGCCCCATCCCGGCAGTGAGCGCCCGCGACCCGCCGCCGCTCAAGCACACGGCCACGTTGCCGGGCGTATCGGTGCGAGGGACGAACTGCTCGACGGCGAGCGGTGGAGTCGGCGTGAGCCGCGCCTCGAAGTTACCGGGCTGTTGCTTGGACATGGATGCCCTCCTTCGCCGTGTGACGTAGCGACCGCCGAGCAGACGGACGCCACGCCCGCCCTGCGTCGACTTCACCCTGACGATGTCGCGTGCGCCTAGTTAGACGGCCGCGGCGGGCGAGATTCCCCACTCGACCTCGTGGCCGAGCTTCGTTCCGCAGCGCTTGCCGAGCGCGCTACGACAGCAGCCGAGGCGGCGGCTCGCCGAGCGGCCTGCTGCCGACGGCCGCCGGGCCCGCCGCGACCGCCAGCGGGTCTTCGCCCGGGTTGACGAAGACGTCGGTCTCGATGCGGTACTGGGCTTCGTAGAGGTCGCGGTAGCGGCCGCCCTTGGCGAGCAGCTCGCGGTGGATGCCGCGCTCGACGATGCGGCCGCCGTCCATGACCAGGATCTGGTCGGCGCTGAAGATGGTCGACAGGCGGTGGGCGATGACGAAGGTCGTGCGCCCCTTGCGCAGCGCCCGCAGCGCGTCCTGGATGAGCGCCTCGCTCTCGCTGTCGAGGCTCGAGGTCGCTTCGTCGAGGATGAGGATGCGCGGGTCGGCGAGGATGGCGCGGGCGATGGAGAGGCGCTGGCGCTGGCCGCCCGAGAGCTTGACGCCGCGCTCGCCGATGATCGTCTCGTAGCCGTCGGCGAAGCCCTCGACGAACTCGGCCGCGTGGGCGATGCGGGCCACCTCGCGGATCTCCTCGTCGGTGGCGTCGGGGCGCGAGTAGGCGATGTTCTCGCGCACCGTGCCGTCGAAGAGGAAGCTGTCCTGCAGCACGACGCCGACCTGGGCGCGGTAGTCGCGCAGCCGCACGTCGGCGAGGTCGTGGCCGTCGACGAGCACCCGCCCCTCGAGCGGCCGCGCGAAGGCGAGCACGAGGTGGATCAAGGTGCTCTTGCCGGCGCCGCTCGGACCCACCAGCGCCGTGGTGGTGCCCGCCGGCGCGCGGAAGGAGACGTCGCGCAGCACCGGCCGCTCGGGCAGGTACTGGAAGCTGACGTTCTGGAACTCGACGTCGCCGTGCACCGCCGGCAGCGGCCGGCGGCGCTCGTCGCCCTCGTCCTCGCCGGCGAGCTTCTGCACCTCGCGGATGCGGTCGAGGCCGGCGAACGCCTCCGAGATCTGCGTGCCGATGTGCGCCATCTGCACCAGCGGCGCCGCCAGCATGCCGGAGAAGAAGACGTACATGACGAAGTCGCCGAGCGTCATCTCGCCGGCGAGGATGGCGCGGCCGCCGACGATCATCATCACCAGGCCGACGGCGCCCATGACGAGGGTGGAGAAGGAGCCGATGGCGGAGGTCGTGGTGATCGTCGCCGCCACGTTGCGCAGCAGCTTGTGGGCGCCGCTGGCGAAGACGCGCTCCTCGCGCTTCTCTGCCGTGTAGGCCTTGACCACGCGCACGCCGCCGAGGCTCTCTGCCAGGCGGCCGGTGAGCTCCGCCTGGATCTTGCCGCGCTGGCGGAAGAGCGGACGCACCTTCTGGAACGCCATCGTCATGCCGCCGAAGAAGAGCAGCATCACGGCGAGGGTGGCGACGGTGAGCTGCCAGTTGAGCCAGAGCAGCACGCCGAGCGCCGCGATGGCGGTGACGATGCTGCCGAAGAGCTGCACCAGGCCGGTGCCGACGAGGTTGCGGATGCCCTCGGCGTCGTTGAGCACGCGCGACACCAGCTCGCCGCTCTTGACGGTGTCGAAGTAGGAGACCGGCAGCCGCAGCACGTGCTGGTGCACCCGCCGGCGCAGGTCGGTGATGACGCGGTGGGCGGCGACGCCGAGGAGCTGCGACAGGCCGAAGGAGGTCGCCGCCTGCACCAGCGTGGCCGCCATCACCGCCAGCGCCAGCGGCACCAGCAGCTCGGCGTGCCGCTTGCCGACCACCTCGTCGATCAGGTACTTCGAGCTCGCCGGCAGCACCAGGCCGGCGAGCCGCGAGATGACCATCAGCAGCAGGCCGACGGCGAGGCGGCCGCGCCGCGCCCAGACGATGTCGCGCGCCTCGCGCCACACCGTCGAGAGCGGCGGCAGCTTGCGGCGCTTCGTCTCGGGCCCGGCAGCGGCGGCGGCGTTGGCAGCCGACGGCCGGCACGCTGCGCTCGGCACGCGCGGAGCGGCGGGCCATCCCGCCGACGACGGCGATCCGGCATGCGGCGCCTAGGCCGCTGCGCGCCGCCTAATCGCACGATCTCGAGCAGCGGCCGCAGCCGCGACGCCCGGCCCGACCGCCGCAGCTTGCGCAGCGCCTCGGACTCGATCTGCCGCACCCGCTCGCGGGTGACGTTGAACGAGCGGCCGACCTCCTCGAGGGTGAGCTCGCCGTCCTCGGCCATGCCGAAGCGCATGCGCAGCACGCTCTCCTCGCGCGGCGTCAGCGTGCGCAGCACCTCCATCGTCTCGCGCCGCAGGTCGGCGGCGAGGAAGGAGGAGAGCGGCGACTCCGCCTGCTGGTCGGGGAGGATGTCGCCCAGGTAGCTGTCGCCGTCCTCGCCGATCGGGGTGTCGAGCGAGATCGGCTGCTGCACGATCTTCTGGATCTCGCGCACCTTCGACGCCGGCAGGTCCATGCGCTCGCCGATCTCCTCCGGAGAGGGCTCGCGGCCGAGGTCCTGCACCAGCGCGGTGGTGGTGCGGCGCAGCTTGTTGAGCGTCTCCAGCATGTGCACCGGGATGCGGATGGTGCGCGAGTGGTCGGCGATGGCGCGGGTGATCGCCTGGCGGATCCACCACGTGGCGTAGGTGGAGAACTTGTAGCCGCGGCGGAACTCGAACTTCTCGACCGCGCGCATGAGGCCGATGTTGCCCTCCTGCACCAGGTCGAGCAGCTGCATGCCGCGGTAGGTGTACTTCTTGGCGATCGACACCACCAGCCGCAGGTTGGCGCGGATGAGGCGCTCCTTGGCCGCCTCGCACTCGGCCTCGCCGCCGCGGATGCGGACCATCGCCTTCTCCAGCTCGCGCCAGTTGAGGCCGGACTGCTTCTCCAGCGCCTTGAGCTCGGCGCGGCGAGCGGCCGCGCGCTTCTTGTAGAGCTCGCGCAGGTGGTCGGACTTGGTCGTCCGCATCTTGCGCTCGTGGGCCTTGACCTCCTGGGAGGCGCGGGAGAGCGGCCGGTGGAGAGCGTCGAGGATGCCGAGCAGCCGGTTGCGCACCTGCCCCGCGGGGTCGATGCTGCGGATCTCGGCCGACAGCCGCGCCATCACGCGGTCGGCGTCGCGCTCGAGCTTGCCGTGCTCGCGGTCGTTCTCGTCGGTGGCCTCGAGCTCCTCGCGCACCACGGCGAGCTCGGCGCCGATGACGGCGACCTTGCGGAAGACGGCCAGCGCCTTGTCGACGCGGTTGCGACGCTTCTGCGTCGAGGCGGTCGGCGACGCCGGGCAGCTCCTCGAAAGCGCGCTCGACGTCGTCGAGGCCGCTCTCGTGGAGGCGCAGCAGCTGCCCCAGCAGCACCTCGCTGTCGGCGAGGGCGAGGAACACCTCGGCCTGGCCGCGCTCGAGCTGCTGGGCGAGCACCACCTCGCCGGAGCGGTCGAGCAGCGGCACGGCACCCATCTCCTGGAGATAGAGCCGCACCGGGTCGCTGCCGACGTCGTCGTCGGCGGAGTGGACCTCGACCTCCGCCTCCTTGGTGGCGAGGTCGGGCTCGGCCTCCTCGACGTGCGGCGTGTGGTACGCCTGCGGGCGGTCGATGACGACGACGCCCTCGTCCGCGAAGCGGGCGTAGAGGTCCTCGAGCTCTCCCGGCTGATCGAGGATGCTCTCGGGGAGAGCGTCGTAGATCTCGTCGTAGAGCAGATAACCCTGCCCCTGCCCGCGCTCGAGCAGCTGGCGGATCGCGTTCTGGAGCACGTCCTGGGGGCGCAACTTACGCTGGGTCAATTACTTCTCCCTATGCCAGCCGGCCGACGGAGGTGATGGGAAAGCCCATTCCCATCCTTCGTTGGATCAAACGGGGGGCGCCGAGGGAACTATTCCCGGCCTTGCCGCATGCCTCCGCCGAGGGCGGACGCGGCGATGGAGAGCAGGTTGGGACGGGCCGGAAAGGTTCGGGACGTGGGCGCCGGCAGGGGATTTTCCGGTGGCGGCGATGGTGCCGCAGCATGCCGGTGTTGGCGCCCGCGGCATGATAACGCAAGTCGCCGAGAAAAATGACCCCCAAAGTGCAAACGATCCCCGCGGCGGTTCGCCACGGGGATCGGTCTCGGTCGCTCTACGGACCCCGGCGCCAGGCGGCGCCGCGCCGTCGCGGCTCCGCGAGCCAGAGCCCCGCAAAGGGTCACTGGCAGGGCTGCGGCGCGTCCGGGTCCGGGATGTCCGGCACTGTGGGCAGGTTGACGCCGCCGTGCCCCTGGAGCAGCCCGTTGTGGGCCGGCGCCAGGAAGGGGAACCGGGGCAGGAAATTCTTGTCGTTGACCTCGACGCCCTTGAACAAGCCGGCGAAGGGATCCGCCGCGGCGACCAGGCTCAGCACGACCGTGTTGACGTTCACCTGGTGGCTGTTCGGCGTCGGCCCGCCGCCGAGGCGCCGGCCGTTGGGGAAGCTCGAGTTGGTGGCGGCGTCGAGGGTGATGACGTCGCCGGTGAAGCCGTTGGCGATGGGGATCGGACGGCCGAGGTTGACCGCGTTGACGATGTCGACCCGGCCGCTGGGGATGCCTTTCAGCGTGTCGACGGTCGACTGCGGCAGGCCGAGCGCGGCGTAGATGCCCAGCGCCTCGGCGTCGCGCACCAGCACCGGGAAGAGGATGTCGGCGCCAAAGTTGGTGACGTCGGTGAGCGGCGTGCTGCGCAGGTACTTGGTGTGGCGCTGGGTGCCGACGAGGCCGGCGTTGAAGAGCGGCAGCGCGTTGCGGCCGACCTGCACGTACTTGCCCGACCCCTTGACGCCGGTGATGACGTTGCCGGGATCGACGGTCTGCGTCTGCTGGCGCGAGATGCTCGACCAGACGCGCAGCAGGCTGTCGGTGCTGGTGCTGATCGCGGTGCCGTTGTGCGGGATGCCGCCCGGGAAGAGGTCGCTGGTCGGGATCTCGAGCGCGATCGAGAAGACGTTGAAGCCGGTGAAGACGTCCTCGATCGGCGTGGTGCGCGCACCGGCGATGCCGCCGAGGTCGCCGGCGCCCATGTTGACGAGGTCGAAGACGCCCTTCTCGTCGAGCTGGTAGGGGTCGTCGAACTGGCCGGCGATGACGCGCCCGCCGTTGGAGAGGCTGTGGATGAAGGTGTCGACGAAGTCCTGGTCGTACAGCGCGTCCTCGCGGCTGCTGGGGTCGCCGCTCTGGTAGCCGGCGAAGCTGCCGAGCCCGTAGATCAGGCGGTCGGTCTGCGGGCCGTGGTTGTTCGGCAGCACCGGCAGGTTGGCGCCGAGAACGGTCCTCCCCGCCTGCGCGGGGCTGAACAGACGCGTCACCGTCATCGTCTCGGTGCCGCCGGTGAGCTGCCAGAGCAGCTCGTTGCCGCCGCCGAGGCCGTCGGTGGGGCTGGGGCCGGCTTCCGGCGCCAGCGTGTTCTTGAACTCGATGCGGTAGACCGCGACGTCCTTCAGGCTGGCGCCCTTGCCGATGTGGAACTCGTAGCGGTAGCCGTTGCAGGCGCGGAAGCCCTGGTTGCCCTGCCCCGGCTCGTGGAGCGGGTTGAAGTTCATGATCAGGTAGAGCTTGTCGTGCGCGCCGTCGGACACCCAGGCGTAGGTGTCGGTGTTGTCGGCGCAGGGCTCGTTGAGCACCGCCAGGGCTTCGCGGTGGCTCGAGGCGGCGGCGGGCAGGGCGCCGAGCAGGGACAGCGCCGCGGCCGCCAGGCCGAAGGCAGCGAATCGATTCGTTCTCATTCCTCGTTTCTCCTTCTTCGTTCGTGAGCGTTTGGTGGCTCGCTGGCACCACTACGCGACCGAACGAAGGTCAGATGAATCGAGCGAAGGCGAGGCGCTGCGTGTGAGGACCGCGCGGAGGGCGGCGCCTATACTCCCGATCCCGATGAGCGCGCCGACCGGCCTGCGCGAGCACGTGCCCCTGGCGCCGCTGACCACGCTGGGCATCGGCGGGCCGGCGCGCTGGTTTCTCGAAGCGACGACGGTCGGTGCCATCGCCGAGGGGCTGGCGTGGGCGGCGGAGCAATCGCTGCCGGTCTTCGTGCTCGGCGGCGGCAGCAACCTGCTCATCGCCGATGAGGGCTACCCGGGTCTTGTGCTGCGCGTGGGGCTGCGCGGAATGGAGGAGGAGCCGAGCGACGGCGCGATGCTGCTGCGAGCGGCGGCGGGGGAGGACTGGAACCCACTTGTCGCGCGGGCGGTCGAGCGTGGCTGGGGCGGTCTCGAATGCTTGTCGGGCATTCCAGGCTCGGTGGGCGCGACGCCGATCCAGAACGTCGGCGCCTACGGGCAGGAGGTGGCGGAGACGATCGTCGCCGTCGAGGCGCTGTCGCGCGCTGACGGCAGCGCGCGCCGCTTCGCGGCGGAGGAGTGCGGCTTCGCCTATCGCGACAGCGCCTTCAAGCGCGAGGAGCGCGACCGTTGGGTGATCGTCGGCGTCATGTATCGCTTGACACCGGGCGCGCCGCCGGCGGTCCGCTATCCGGAGCTCGCCCGCCACTTGGAGGCGGAGAAGGGCGACGTCGACCTGACGCGCGTGCGCGAGACGGTGCTGGCGTTGCGTCGCCGCAAGGGGATGGTGCTCGACCCTGATGACGCGGACACGCGCAGCGACGGCTCGTTCTTCATGAACCCGATCGTGCCGGCGGCGGCGCTCGACGGCGTGCTGGCGCGCGTCGCCGCGCGCGGCATCGCGCCGGACAGCGTGCCGCGCTTTTCCGCGCCCAACGGGGTAAAGCTCTCCGCCGCGTGGCTCATCGAGCAGGCGGGTTTTCGCAAGGGCCACCAGCACGGCAACGTCGGCATCTCGAGCAAGCACGCGCTGGCGCTCGTCAACCGCGGCGGCGGCACGGCGGCCGAGGTGGTCGAGCTGGTGCGCGACATCCGCCGTCGCGTCGAGGATGCGTTCGGCGTGCTGCTGGTGCCCGAGCCGAGCTTCGTGGGCTTCGCGGAAGATCCGCTCGCCGTTCGCGGCTGAGGTGGCGCGAGCGGGCGTGGCGAGCCGGTGCCGCAAAGCGTGCCTGCTACCATGGATCAGCGCCTGCGCGCTTCGCACAGCTCATCGGGATGGAAGAAGGACTCGCCCCCGCCACTCAGCTCCTCGGCGCCGCGTTGCCGCGCGGTATCGCGTGGGAGCGCGCCGGCCGCCGGCTGGCATGGCAGGCGCTCGCGGGAGCTCTCTTCGCCGTGCTGGCCGTCGTCGGCTGGCAGTGGATGACGGCGGACAGGCTGACGCCCGCGCCGCAAGTCGTGCGCGCGGCGGCGAAGCAGGCGGTACAGACGAGCGCAGCGATCGTCACCACCGTCCACAAGACGGAAGCCATCGCGCTGACCGCGGCGCAGCGTCAAATCCTGGCGCGACTCGAGCAGCCTACCGAGTGGACGCACACCGAGCACGGCACCGGCGAAGCGAGCTACTACGCGCGCGGCTTCGAAGGTCGGCCGACGGCGAGCGGCGAGCCCTACCGCGCCGCGAAGCTCACTGCCGCGCACCGCACGTTGCCGTTCGGCACGCTGCTGCGGGTCACCAACGAGCGCAATGGCCGCAGCGTCGTCGTCCGCGTCAACGACCGCGGGCCGTTTCACGCCCGCCGCGTCGTCGACCTCTCGCGCGCCGCCGCCGCCGAGCTCGGCCTCGTCCGCCGCGGCCGCGGCCAGGTGCGGCTCGACGTGCTGTCGCGGTAGCGACGCTCTCGCGGCGCGCTCCGCATCGAGATCGCTTCGTCGCTGCGCTCCTCGCGATGACATTGGAGCTGTATCGCGAGGCCGCGCAGCGTATGAACCGTCATCGCGAGGCCCGCGCGTTTGAGCCGTCATCGCGAGGCCGCGGAGCGGCCGTGGCGATCTCGATGCTCCGTGCTCACGGCTCCTCGCCACGCCACGGGGGGACCGTCATCGTTTCGTAGCGTCCCAATGTGACTTTGCCGGGCGCGAAGCCGCGCGGCTTGCGCACCTCGGCGCAGCGGGTCCAGTGCACCGCCACTCGGCCGCCCGCCTTCACCTTCGAGTGTCCCGCGGCCAGCGCCGCCGCGAAGCGCGCGGTGTCGCGCGGCAGCCGTTCGAGGCCGTCGGGGTTGCGCACCACGACGTGCGAGCCCGAGCCGGCGGCGACGTGGAACCAGAAGTCGCGCGGCGAGGCGAGCTTCACGCTCAACACGTCGTTGTCGGCGGCGGCGCGGCCGACGAGCACCGTCATGCCGTCGGGCGAGGTGAAGCGCTTCGCCACCGAGCGCCCCTGCCACAGGCCCTGCTCGGCGTCGGTGGGTCCGGGCTGGCCGGTGCGCGGCGCGCGCCGCTCGCTCACGCGCTGACGATATCTGTTCGACCCGGATGATCCGCTCGGCCCGAACGATCCGTCCGCCCCGTCTTGCTTGCGAGCTCGCCATCGTTCGCCGGCCACGGCTGCCGCAGCATGGCGGTGAGCTTCGTCGGGTCGACCGGCTTGACGAGGTGCTGGTCGAAGCCGGCCTGCAGCGCGCGCCGGCGATCCTCTTCCTGGCCGTAGCCGGTCATGGCGATGAGGCGCAGGCCGCGGCCGTGGCGCTGGCGCAGCGCGCGCGCCACCTCGTAGCCGTCGAGCCCGGGCAGGCCGATGTCGACGAGCGCCACCTGCGGCGGCTGCGCCGCCGCCATCTCGAGCGCGGCGACGCCGTCGGCGGCGAGCGCCACCTCGAAGCCGGCGAGGCGCAGCAGCTCGCCGATCGCCTCGCGCGCGTCGTCGAGGTCCTCGACGATGAGCACGAGCGGCGTCTCCACCGCGGGGGGGTGCGAAGGTGGCGAATGTCCGTTGCCGCCCTCCGCACGCTCAGGCACGGTCACCGCCGGCGCGGCGCTCGCCGCCGGCACGCGATCGGCGGCGAGCAGCGGCAGCTCGACGACGAACTCGCTGCCCGTCCCCGCCCCCTCGCTGCGCGCCGACACCGTGCCGCCGTGCAACCGCACGAGGTGGCGCACCAGCGACAGCCCGAGCCCCAGCCCGCCGCGCGAGCGCTCGAGCGACGGCGATAGCTGGGTGAAGGTCTCGAAGATGCGATCGAGCGCTTCGGGGTGGATGCCGATCCCCTGGTCGCGCACGCTCAGCGCAATCTTGCCGTCGCGCCGCGCGACCGCCAGCTCGATGCGCTTGTCGGCGGGCGTGTACTTGAGCGCGTTCTGCAGCAGGTTGGTCACCACCTGCTCGAGCCGAACCGGGTCGCCGTCGATCCACAGCGGCTCGCCGGCCGGCCGGTACTCGACGTCGCGGCCGCGCGTCAGCGCGCGGCAGGTCTCGAGCGCCGCCGACGCCACCTCGCCGATCTCCACCGGCCGCCGCTTCAGGGTGATGCGGCCACGGCTCACGCGCGAGAGGTCGAGCAGGTCGTCGACCATCCGCGTCAGGTGGGCGATCTGGTGCTCGATGCGCCCCACCTGCCGCGCCGCGTCCGCTTCCGGCTCGCAAATGCGCAGCAGCTCGAGGGTGGTGCGGATCACCCCTAGCGGGTTGCGCAGCTCGTGGCCGAGCATGGCGAGGAACTCGTCCTTGCGGCGGTCGGCGTCCTGTAGCTGCTCGACGAGGTCGCGCACGTCGTACTGGCGGTTGCGCGCCCGCAGCGCCGCCTGCACGGCGGAGAGCAGCGTGCCGATCTGCACCGGCCGCTCGAGGATCGTCATGTTGCACTCGGACTCGAAGGCGGCGTGCAGGCTCGCCACGTCCTCACCGTGGCGCGCCAGCACGATCACCGGCAGATCGGACCAGTAGGGCTGCCCGCGCAGCATCTCGAGGATCTGCCGGCAGGTTTGCACCGCCAGCGCCTCGTCGGCGACGAGCGCCAGGCCGGCGCCGCGCGACGCCTCGGCGCACAGCTCGGCGGCGTCGGCGCAGCGCTTGGAGGCGAAGCCGTGCGCCGCCAGCACGTCGGTCGCCAAGCGCGCGTCGCGCCCGGTCGGCGCGAGCACCAGGACCTTACGGTCGCGTCTCGAGTGCGTGCGCTTCGCGGTGCTCGCCATACTCGCCGTGAATGAGCCGTTCGACGCTGCCGGAGTACGACAGCTCGCCGGAGAGGATGCCCTGGAACTCGACGAGCGGCTTGCCCAGATCGAGCCCGGCGGGACCGAAGCTGACCTCGCGGATCAAGTGCTCGTGCGGACCGGTGCGCCGCTTCACCATGGCGATCGCCTTGCGCAGCCGGCCGAAGGCCTCGAAGTAGCGCATGACGATGACGCTGTCGGCGAGGTAGCTGAGCTTGAACGGCTCGTCGAGCGCCTCGCCGACGAAGCCGTGCTGCGTCGCCACCACCAACGTCAACACACCGCGGCGGTTGAGGAAGCTGAACAGCTCGTGCAGGTGGAGGGTGACGAAGCGCTCCTCGGGCATGGCGCTGCGGTAGCCGTTGAAGCTGTCGATCGCCAGCACCGTCGCTCCCTGCCGTTCGGTCTCGCAGATGACGTGGGCGAACTCGCAGGGGGCGAGCTCGGCGGGGTTGACGTGGCGCAGCTGCAGCTGCCCCGAGGCGAGGGCCGGACCGACGTCGGCGCCCAGCCAGCGGGCGCGGTGGACCCACTTGTCGGGCTCCTCGTCGAAGAGGAAGGCGGCGCAGCGCTCGCCGCGTTCGAGGGCGCTGAGGACATAGCGGGTCACCAGCGTCGACTTGCCGACGCCGGCGGGGCCGAGGACCATCGTCGTGGTGCCGCGGTCGAGCGGCCCGCCGGTGAGCTGGTCGAGGCGCGGGAGCCCGCTCGCGGCCGTGCCGCTGTGGGGCGGCCTGCCGTCGACGGGGAAGGCGGGCAGCCGCGGATAGACCGCCACGCCGCCGCGCAGGATGCGGAGGTCGTGGTAGCCCTCGACGAACCTGACGCCGCGCATCTTCTCGATGCGCAGGCGTCGCCGCGCGTCGCCGTAGTCCTGCGCCACCTGCTCGACCATCACCACGCCGTGGGTCAAGGTCTCGAGCTGGAACTCGCCGGTCTCGTGGGCGAGGCGGGTGTCGAGCAGCAGCACGGTGGTGCCGTGCTCGGTGAAGTACTTCTTGAGCGCCAGGATCTGACGGCGGTAGCGCAGCGAGTCGCGCGCCATCAGGCGCATCTCGGAGAGCGAGTCGAAGGCGACGCGTGTCGGCCGCAGCCGGTCCAAGGTGGCGAGGATCTGCCGCGTCGTCTCGGTGAGCTCGATCTCGGAAGGATGGAACAGGGTATAGCCGCTGGCGTCGTCGACGCCGGCGTCGTAGCTCTGGAAGTCGCACAGGTGCAGTCCTTCGGGCAGCTCCCAACCATGCGAGCGCGCGACGTCGCGGATTTCGTCGGCCGTCTCCGATAGCGCCACGTAGACCGTCGTCTCGCCGGCGCGCGCGCCGGCCATCAGGAACTGCAGGGCCAGGGTCGTCTTGCCGGCGCCGGGCCGGCCGTAGAGCAGGTGCATGCGGTTCGAAGGGAAGCCGCCGTCGAGCACGGCGTCGAGCCCCTCCACTCCGGTAGCGAGCCGTTCGAGCTCGCGGACTTGCAGCGTTTCCATAACGGTTCTCCCCAACCGTCAAGTAGGTTCGAGCTGGGTGGCCGTCCCGCGCGTTGGCGCCGGGCCGGCCGCGCTTTGCAAGCAAAATGCCGGGGGCTCGAACGGCGGCCGGCGGCCGCGGGCGCGGCGTCAGCCGGTGGGGCGCGGCTCCGCCGCGACCTCGGCGTACAGCGCGAGGAAGCTCGGCGGGAACGCGGCAGCGATGGGCTTGACCTGCGTCCGCATGGCGGTGCAGCGGCGCAGCTCCTCGCGCGCCTGCTGGAGCGTCGCGTCGCCCTGGGCCGCTTGCAAGAGATACAGGCCGTGGAGCGAGGCGGCGCGCAGCAAGCACGCATGGGCGGCGGCACGCGGCTCCGTGTACTGCGTGGCGGAGAGCGTGGTGATCGCGGCCGCGTAGTCGCCGGCGAGGTAGGAGCCGGCGGCGCGCTGCAGCTCCTCCGGCGGCGGTTTCACCGCCGCCTGCAGCTCGCGCAGCGACAGCTTGAGCGCCTCCTGGAGACGCTTCAGCTCGGCGACCGGCGTCGACGGATCGGCGGCGGCGGCGCGGGTGAGCGCCTCCTCGACCCGCTCGCTCTGCTTGGCGATCGCCGCCGGCAGCGGAGTGAGGGTGCGGGTCACCGACGAGACGCGGCGGCGGCCGTCCTCGATCGCCTTGGCGAGGGCGGCGAGCTCCTTGTCCACCTCTGCCTGCAGCGCCTCACGGCGCGCGGTCGCCTCGGTGAGGAGCGCATCGAGGTCGCGCCGCGCCGCCTGCGCCGCCTTGCCGGCCTCGGCGGCCTTGTCGGCGTCGAGCTCCTGCTCGGCGCGGGCGAGCAGGGTGCGGGCAGCGGCGAGCTGAGCGGTAGCGGGCTCCTGGCGCGTGGCGAAGGAGGGCGAGCCCTCGCGCCACACCGGCCGCATCACCGCGCTCGACTCGACGCCGGCGACGGCGAAGGCGGCCGCAGCCGCCGCGTCGACGTCGCGCTGCGCCTGCGCCACCGCCTCGCCGGTGCGCTGCACGCGGCGGTGACAGAGCTGGCGTCGTTGCGTGAGCTGCTGCGATTCTTCCTTCGACAGTTTGCCCTGCTTCTCGGCGGTGTCGAAGGCGGCGATGGCGCTGCGGCAATCGCCCTGCTCGGCGAGCGCGACGCCCAGCCAATAGTGCGGCGTATAGCGGCGGAAGAGGTTGCCGATCCCGCCGGCGGCGTCCGGCTTCTCGGCGATCGCTTGCCGCATCTGCTTCGCCGCCTCGTCCCAGCGCTGCTGCTCGATGGCGTCCATCCCGCGCTTATAGGAGTCCTTGGCGTCGGCGAGCAGCGCGCTCGAAGCGGCGAGCAACGCAAGCAGAACGCTGAGAGCTAAGAGGGACGGTTGGGGACGCCCCCTGCCCCTGGAGGGTGGGACCCGCGGCGCCGCGCAGCGGCGGCGCCCTGTCCGCAGGGCGCCCGAGCGCAGCGAGTCCGTGGGCGAGGGGGACGGGGGGTTAGGGGTGAGGCGAGACCCAGGGGAGGGGGTCGGGAGGGGGGCGGCAGCGCGCTTTGCGCGCGGGGGTGGGTTCAGCGCCACCAGCCCGCCTCCTTGAAGTACTGCATCGGATCGAGTGGCAGCATCGCGGCGCGGCAGGTGGCGGCTTGGCCGACGACGGCGTCGACCTCACACGTGACCGGCGCCGGCGCGGCCGGATGGCGCAGCGTTGCCACGTAGTGGCCCGCCGGCAGGTCCCCGATGAGCAGCGGTGTCTCGCGGCGTTCGGGAAGCGGCAGCTCGCGCCCCTGCGCGTCCTTGAGCGATAGCAGCTCGCCCCACGGTGTGCCCAGGATGACGAGCGTTGCGGCCGTCGGCACCACCGGCACCGAAGGCTGCGCCACCGCCGTCGCTACGGGAGTGGTGGCGACTACCGGTTTGGGCTGGCCGAGGAAGAGCCGCGCCGCGACGAAGATCGCCAGCGCGAGAAGGCCGATGGCGCCGACGACGATCCAGGCCCACGGGATGCGGCTGCCGCCGGCAACAGGTCGTGGGGCGGGACGTGGCGCCGGTGCTCCTGCCGGCGGCAGCGGCGCGACCGGTGGAGGCGGCGCCACAGGCGGAGGCGTCATGGGCGGCAGCGAAGGGAGCAGCTCCGGCGGCTCTTCGATGAAGGTGGCCGACGTTCCCGCCGGCTCATGGGCGCGCGCGGAGTCGGACCGCATCACCACGGTGGGAGCCGACGGCGCCGGCGCCGACAGATCGCTCGACGGCGAGCCGACGCGATGCGGCGGCGGCAGCGAAGGAGGAGCGGCGAGAGTCGTCGTGCGCCCGCCCATGGCGACCGCGCTCGGTGGCAATGGTGGCGGCGGCGGCAACGGCGGCAGGGCGGGAGATTCGCGCCAGGACGGAGTCGTCGTGGTGACGCTCGCGGTTGGCAGCGACGCGCCGACCGCAGCGGGCCCCGACGCCGCGGCGGGCGACCACGACGCCGGCGGAGGCACGGGCGGCGCCGCGGCAGGAGGCAACGATGGCGGTGGCGCGGGCAGTTCCGACGGCCCGCTCTTCGCGGCCGCCGGCGCCAGCGGGATAGGCCGCGTGATCGGACCCGGCTCGCCTTGCGCTCGGGACGCCGCGCCGCTATCGCCGCTCCCCGTCGCTCCCGTCATCGCGGCCGCGACCGGTACCGGCTGGCTGGCGGTCAGCTCGCGCCGCACCTCCTCGAGATCGGCGGCCACTTCGAAGAAGCTCTGGTAGCGCCGCTCGCGGTCCTTGTGGAGGCACTGCGCGACGACGCGCTCGAGCGACGGCGGCACCTCCGGCACGTGCTGCGCGAGCGGCGCCGGCGTGTGGTTCAGGATCTCGTCCATCAGCGCGGACAGCTGCTTGCCCTGGAATGGCCGCGCGTAGGCGATCAGCTCGTAGGCGACGACGCCGTACGAGAAGATGTCGGTGCGGGTGTCGAGCTCCTGGTCGCGCAGCTGCTCGGGCGAGAGGTAGCCGAGCGTCCCCACCGCCATCCCCTTCTGCGTCAGCTGCGTGGTGGCGTTGGCCAGCTTGGCGATGCCGAAGTCGAGGATCTTGACCTGCCCGGTCTCGAGCACGCGGAGGTTAGCGGGCTTGATGTCGCGGTGGATCACCTGCTGCGCGTGGGCGTAGGCGAGCCCGTTCGCCACCTGCAGCAACCAGTCGACCTTCTGCTTGAGCGGGATGGGGTCGCGGCGGCGGATCTTCTGCAGCAGGTCCTCGCCCGAGAGGTACTCCTGCACCAGGTACGCGGTCTGGTCCTCGACGCCGAAGTCGTGGACGATGGTGACGTTGGGGTGGTCGAAGCGGCCGGCGATCTCCGCCTCACGGTAGAAGCGGCGCGCCATCTCATCGTCGGCGACGGAGCAGGTCTTGATCGCCACCAGCCGCTTGATGAACGGGTCGCGCGCCTTGTAGACGATGCCGAAGCCGCCCTCGGCGATCTTCTCCACCACCTCGTACTTGGCGATGCGCTGGCTCACACCGCCGCTATCGTAGATCAGAAGAGCAGCTCGACCTTGGCTGCCTTGCGGAGCGCCGCCACCTTGGCGTCGAGCAGCTCGCGCGCCTGCTGCCGCGACAGCCACTGCTCGATCTGCGGCCGCGCCTCGTCGAAGGGCACGGCGCCGCCGGCGCGCTTGTCCTCGACGCGCAGCAGGTGATACCCGAACGGCGTCTCGACCACACCGCTCGTCTTCCCCGGCTGCAGCGCGAACGCCGCCTGCTCGAACGTCGGCGCGGTGTCGCCCGGGCCGAGCCAGGGGAGCAGCCCGCCTTCCTCGCGCGAGCCGCGGTCGTCGGAGGCTTCGCGCGCCACGGCGGCGAAGTCCTCGCCACCCTGCACGCGAGCCAGCAGCGCCTCGGCCTTCTTGCGCGCCGCCTGGCGCGCGTCGGCGCCCGCGTCCTGGCCGCTGGCGACGAAGATGTGGCGCACGCGCACCTGCGCCGGCCGCTTCATGCGCTGCGGGTTCTGCTCGTAGAAGCGGCGCGCGTCGGCCTCGTTCACCGTGACGGTGGGCGTCACCTCCGTCGTGATCAGCTTCTGGATGGCGAGGTTCTTCGCCATGTCCGAGCGCAGCTCCTGCTCGGTGACGCCCTGCGCCGCGAGCTCGCGCGCGAACGCCTGCGGGTCGCGCTCCTTGAGACGGGCGAGGTTGGCGGCCACCTCGGTGTCGCTCGGCACCAGGCCGCGCTTCGTGGCCTCGGCGAAGAGGAGCCGCGAGCCGATCAGCTGGTCGACCATGGCGCGGTAGAACTCCTCGCTCTGCGGCGGCGGCGGACCGCCCATGCGCTCCATCTGCGCCCGCATGGCGGCGGCGCGCTGCAGCAACTCGGTCTTGGGGATCTCGTTGCCGTCGACGCGCGCGACGACGGCGGGGAGCTTCGAGACGTCGAACGGCGGCGCCGGCGAGCCGGTGGCGGCGGGGGAGGTGGAGGCGAGTCCCGCTGGCGCGGGGGCACCGGGCACCTGGTGGCTCGGGACCGCGAGCTGGTCGCCCGCGCCGGGCGTCGGCGTCGCTGCCGCGGCGTTGGCCGCCGTCTCGGAGCGGCAGCCGGCGGCGAACAGCGCAGCGGTCAGAACGGCGACAGGCGCCAGGGCGGCGATCGGGAGTCGGGCCATGGCGCGGCCGTCATTCTAGCGGGCTGCGGGTTGTCGGCTGTTTCCTACAGCACAAAGGCAGCCGCGAGACCGTCGGCGACGGCCCAGCCGCCGAGCGTCGGCACCAGGCGGTCGTGCTCGACACGAAGCAACTCCTCGTCTGCGAGACGATCGAGCAGCGGGCTATTTCGCGCGCGGAGATCGACGCCGAGCTCGCGCAGGCGAGCGAGATCGACTCCCTCGCGCGTACGCAGCCCGAGCATCAGGTGCTCGAGTGCCAGCTCGCGCGAGCCGAGCGTCTCTTCGCCCTCGACGGGTGGCGCGCCGGCAGCCAGCGCCGTTTCCCACGGCCCCACCTTGCGATGGTTCCACCAACGCCGCCGGCCATCGAACGAGTGCGCGGACGGACCGAGCCCGAGGTAGGGAGCGTGCGACCAGTACTTGCGGTTGTGCCGCGACTCGTGCTCGGGCGCGCGCGCAAAGTTGGAGACCTCGTACGCGGTGTAGCCGCTCGCCATTAGCCGCTCGTGAGTGAGGCGGAAGAGCGCCGCCTGCCCCGGCTCGGGTAACTCACGCAGCTCTCCGCGCTGCTGCCGAAAGCCGAACGGCGTCCCGGCGTGCACGGTGAGCTGATAACAGGAGAGATGCTGCGGCGCGAGCGCCGCGGCGGCGGCGAGGTCCTGCTCCCAGGCAGCGGGTGCTTGGTCAGGCAGCCCATAGATCAAGTCGACGCCAACGACGGCGAAGCCCGCAGTCAGCGCCGACTCCACCGCGCGCCGCGCCTCCTCGCCGCTGTGCCGGCGACCGAGGAAGCGCAACGCGCCGTCACGGAACGACTGCACGCCGAGAGTCAGCGTGTCGACGCCGAGCGCCCGCCAAGCTGCGAGGCTCGCCGGCGAGACATCCTCGGGATTCGCTTCCATCGACAGCCGCGCGTCGGCGGCGATGGGCAGCCGCGCCCGCACGTCGTCAAGGATCGCCGCCAGCTGCTCCGGCAGCAGTAGCGACGGCGTGCCGCCCCCGAGGTAGATGCTGTCGAACGCCTCACCGCCGGCGAAGGGCCGCTCCGCCCACGGCACAATCTCGCGCCGCAGCGCCTCGACGAAGCGAGCCCGCCGCTCCTCGCCCCCGGTGAGCACCGAGAAGTCGCAGTAGGGGCAGATGGCTGAGCAAAACGGCAGGTGGAGGTAGAGGCCGGAACCACGACTCACGAACGGAGGCGTCGGCGCCAGGGGCGGTGGGTCGCCGCGGCGAGAACCTCCCGGAGGAGGCTTGGTCAGCCTTTCATCGGTCACGACAGAACCGGCCGACGGAGGGCGGAGGGGCGCGCCAGATCGTTCCGCCACCACAGGAGCGCGCCCCGGTTCTCGCGGCGGCGGCCCGCCGCCCCTGGCGCCGACGCCGGCCGCAGTCACTCTCCTTCATCAACGATCAACCGCGCTCGGTCTTCAGCACCGCCACAAACGCCTCCTGCGGGATCTCGACGGTGCCCACCATCTTCATCTTCTTCTTGCCTTCCTTCTGCTTCTCGAGCAACTTCCTCTTGCGCGTGATGTCGCCGCCGTAGCACTTGGCGGTGACGTCCTTGCGGAAGGCGTTGATGGTGGAGCGGGCGATGATCTGGCCGCCGATGGCGCCCTGGATGGCGATCTTGAACTGCTGCTTGGGGATGGTGTCGGCGAGGCGCTCGCAGTAGTGCAGCGCCCGCGGCCGCGCCTTCTCGCGGTGCACCAGCTGCGCGAGAGCGTCCACCTGCTCGCCATTGACCAGGATGTCGACTTTCACCAGGTCGCTCTCGCGCATGTCGAGCAGCTCGTAGTCGAACGAGCCGTACCCCTGCGTCAGCGTCTTCAGCCGGTCGTAGAAGTCGAACAGCACCTCGGCGAGCGGCAGCTCGGAGACCAACTCGACGCGCCCCTTGGCGAGGTAGTGGAAGGTGGTATTGACTCCGCGCCGCTCGCGGCAGAGCTCCATGATTGCGCCGATGTAGCGCTCGGGCATCATCACCGCGGCCTTGATGTAGGGCTCCTCGGACTTCTCGATCGACCCCGGGTCGGGGAAGTGGGCGGGGTTGTCGACCCACACCACGTCGCCGTTTCGGAGCGTGATGCGGTAGCGCACCGACGGCGCCGACAGCAGCAGGTCGAGCCCGAAGTGGCGCGACAGCCGCTCGTGCACGATGTCGAGGTGGAGCAGGCCGAGGAAGCCGCAGCGGAAGCCGAAGCCGAGCGCGCTGCTCGAATCCTTCTCGTAGGTGAGCGCGGCGTCGTTGAGCGCCAGCTTGTCGAGCGCCGCCGCGAGGTCCTCGTAGTCGTCGGTCGACAGCGGGTAGATCGACGAGAAGACGACCGGCTTCGCTTCCTTGTAGCCGGGCAGCGGCGCGGCGGCGGGGCGCTCGGCGTCGGTGATGGTGTCGCCGATCGAGACGTCCTTGATCGTCTTGATGCCGGCGATGACGTAGCCCACCTCGCCCGCCTCCAGCCGGTCGCGCGGCACCTTCTTCAAGCGCAGGAGACCGACCTCCTCGACGGCGTGCTCCTTGCCGGTGTGCATGAAGCGGATCGTCTGCCCGGCCTTCAGCGCGCCGTCTTTGAGGCGCACGAACAGCACGACGCCGCGGTAGGCGTCGTACTCGGCGTCGAAGATGAGAGCCGAGGTCGGCGCCTCGACGTCGCCCACGGGCGACGGGATGCGCTGGACGATCGCCTCCAGCACGTCGTCGATGCCGGTGCCCATCTTCGCCGAGGCCAGCACCGCCTCGAAGGGGTCGAGCCCGAGGTCGGCGTCGATCTCCTCGCGCGCCCGCTCGATGTCGGCCGACGGCAGGTCGATCTTGTTGATGACCGGGATCACCTCGAGGTCGTACTCGAGGGCGAGGTAGAGGTTCGCCATCGTCTGCGCCTCGACCCCTTGCGAGGCGTCGACGAGCAGCAGCGCCCCCTCGCACGACATCAGCGACCGCCGCACCTCGTGCGAGAAATCGACGTGCCCCGGCGTGTCGATCAGGTTGAGCTCGTAAGTCTTGCCGTCGAGCGCCGCGTAGGCGAGCGAGATGGTGTTGCTCTTGATCGTGATGCCGCGCTCGCGCTCGATGTCCATCGAGTCGAGGATCTGATCGCGAAAGTCGCGGTTCTCGACCGCGCCGGTGCGCTGGATCAGCCGGTCGGCAAGCGTCGACTTGCCGTGGTCGATGTGGGCGATGATGCAGAAATTGCGGATGTCTTCCACGCGTCCTCGCTGAGCTGGGGATCCGCCGGGCGGAGATCCCGGAGGAGCCTGCGATCATACCGTGGGCATCCGGCATGAACGGAGAAGGCCGGCCCCGAACGGGCCGGCCTTCGCACGTGGACGCTGAGAGTCGCCGAGACTATCTGCCGTCCTTGTCGGCGTCGCCGGGCAACGCCTCCTCGACGCGGTGCCAGGCGTCCTTGGTGGCGAGCTTGGCGCGGTCCCACTGGAGGCTCGAGGTGCCGCGAGCCGTGTTCCAGTTGCGGCTGAGCTCGGGCTCGGCCTGCTCCCAGGTCTTGCCCTGGTGCTTCTGCCGCGACTCCCAGCCGTAGCGGTAGGCCGGGCCGTAGGTCTCGTAGCGTCTCGTCGGCGCCGACGTACGGGCGCGTGCGGTAGTTGTCGCGCCAATAACCGTCCTCCACGGTGGGGTCGATGCTCTCGGCCACGCCTTTACCGGCGAGACCGCCACCGATGGCGCCCACGGCGCCGCCGATCACGCCACCGATCGGGCCGCCGATCGCGGTGCCGACCGCCGCGCCGGCGAGCCCGCCGCCGACGGCGCCGACGCCGGTGCCGACCGGGTGCGAGCCGGGCGCGCCGGTGATCGGATCGGGATTGGCACCCTTGCCCTTCGGCGTGCCGAGGAGCTTCTCGTCCTTGAGATCGGTGTTTTCGAGAAGACGATCGTCACTGGTGAGTGTGTCGCGTTGTTGATCTTTCATTCCGTGCTCCTGCAAGGACGGCGGCTCCATTGCCAACCCTCCGCCCAGTGGAGGAGCAAGACCGGTGCCGGTTCACTAACCGCCGGCGAGCGACAGGCGGCCACGCCGTAGCAGCGCCCCGGCCTCGGCGGCCGGCATCGGCGGCGCGAGCAGGAAGCCTTGCGCCAGGTCACAGCCGAGCCGGCCGAGCGCCTCGAGCTGCGCCCGCGTCTCGACACCTTCGCCGAGCACCTGCATGCGCAGGCTGCGGCCGAGGGTGACGATGGCGCGCACGATCTCCTCCTCGCCGTTGCCGAGGCGGGTGACGAAGGAGCGGTCGATCTTCAGCGTGTCGATGGGGAACTGGTGGAGGTAGGCGAGCGAGGAGTAGCCGGTGCCGAAGTCGTCGATGACGACCGACAGCCCGAGCCCGCGGCGCAGCTGCTGTAAGACGTTCTGCGCCGCCGGCGCGTCGGCCATCAGCACGCTCTCGGTGATCTCGAGCTTCAACCGGCTCGCCGGCGCGCCGGTGGCTTCGAGCGTGCGCCGCACGAGAGACACCAGCTCGGGGTGGGCGAGCTGGCGCGCCGAGAGGTTGACGCTCACCCCCAGCTCCTTCTCGCGCACGAGCTCGCTCCCCCAGGCAGCGATCTGCCGGCAGGCCGATTCCAGCACCCAGGCGCCCAGCGGCACGATGAGGCCGGTCTCCTCGGCGCTGGGGATGAACTGCGTCGGCAGCAGCAGGCCGCGCTCGGGATGGTGCCAGCGCAGCAGCGCCTCGAAGCCGCACAGGCGCCCGTCGCTCAAGCAGACGACCGGCTGGTAGTGCAGCTCGAGCTCGTGGCGCTCGAGGGCGCGCCGCAGGTCGTTCTCGAGCTGCATCGCCGCCACCGCCTCGCGGTGCATCTCCTGGTCGAAGACGGTGTACATCGACCGTCCCTGCGCCTTGGCGCGGTACATGGCGATGTCGGCGTCGCGCAGGATCTGCTCCGGCCCGGATGTCTCGCCATCGCCCACCGCGATACCGATGCTGCCCGAGGTGAAGACTTCGTGGCCGGGCAGTTGGAACGGCCGCGCCAGCTCTTCGAGGATGCGCTCGGCGTTGCGGCTCGCCTGGCGCACGTCGATCAAGCCTCTCGAGCAGGAAGCCGAACTCGTCGCCGCCGAGCCGCGCCACGGTGTCGATGACGCGCACCGAGGCGCGCAGCCGCTCGCCGAGCGCCACCAACAGCTCGTCGCCGATGCGGTGGCCGAGGCTGTCGTTGATGACCTTGAAGCGGTCGAGGTCCAGGAAGAGCACCGCGAAGCGCGTGCGCGGCGAGCGCCGGCAGCGCTGCAGCGCCATCTCCAGGCGGTTGATGAAGAGGGCGCGGTTGGGGAGCCCGGTGAGCGCGTCGTGCAGCGCGTCGTGGAGCAGCTGGCTCTCCGCCTGCTTCCGGTCGCTGATGTCGGTCTGCGAGCCGGCGAGGCGGTAGGCGCGCCCCTGCGCGTCGCGCACCGCGAGGCCGCGCGACAGCATCCAGCGGAAGGTGCCGCTCCTGTGCCGCAGCCGGTACTCGCACTGGAAGTGCGGCGCGCGCCCCTCGACGTGCTCGGTGATCTCGTGCCGCAGCTTGCCGCGGTCGCCGGGGTGGACGCGCGAGAACCACTCCTGCGGGTCGTTGGAGACCTCGCCCTCCTCGTAGCCGAGCATCGAGGCCCAGCGCGAGGAGAAGTAGACCTCGTTGCGCTCGAGGTCCCAGTCCCACAGCCCGTCGTTGGCGCCGCGGGCGGCGAGGGCGTAACGCTCTTCGCTGCGCCGCAACGCCTCCTCGGCGCGCACGCGCTCGGCGATGTCCATGTAGAGCGCGAAGACACCGAGCTGGCGATCGCCGAGCTCGATCGGCGAGCCGAGCACCTTGACCGGCACCGGGTGGCCGTCGCGGTGACAGCGCACCGTCTCGCGCGTCACGTCGGCGCCGCCGAGCACCGCCTTCGACAGCGCGCTCGCCTCGTCGACCAGCTCGGGCGGGATGATGAGCTCGGTCAGGTGGCGGCCGCGCACCTCCTCCGGCTCCCAGCCGAAGAGCCGCGTGAAGCCGGGGTTGCTGTCGACCACGCGGTCGGCGTTGTCGACCAGCACGATGCCCACCGGCGAGCTGCGGAAGAGCTGCCGGTAGTAGGCGTTCTGCACCCACAGCGCCTCTTCCGCTTCCTCGCGCGCGGTGACGTCCTCGCCCAGGCTGGCGGTGCCCAGCACCTCGCCGTCGCGCGCCCGCAGCAGCGTGTTGCTCCAGCGCAGGAGGCGTTGCTCGCCGCGGCGGGTGACGATGTGGTTGAGCACCAGCGGCGCGATGTCGCCCTGCGCCACCTTGTCGACGAACTGGCGGCGCAGCTCCTCGCGGTCGGGGGAGGGGAGGAAGCGCTCGAACCAGTCCTGCCCGAGGACCTCGTCGCGGTCCCAGCCGGTGAGCCGCAGCAGGAAGTGGTTGCAGTGCGCGACGCGGCCGAGCGGGTCGAGGAAGACCGCCGCGAGCTGCACGTCCTCGACCAGCACGCGGAAGTGCTCGGGGTCCTGCAGCGCGGCGAGCAGCTCACTGCCGCGGTCGGTGCCGGCGGACTCGAACATCGGGGTGCGGAGACGAGGCGGAGGAGGCGAGCGCGATTCTCGCACGGTTGCGCGTCGTCGGCGCAACGTGTTCGGAGCAAAGTGTTCGGAGCAAAGTCGGCGGCGCAAAGTGGCCGCGGACTGCGTGTTATCAGCGAGCTCCCCACGGTCGGGGAGCTCGCTGATGCCGTTCGCGGCTCGCTTCTGCTCGCCGCTCGGGTTAGCATCCGCTCCCGTGCTCGTAGGCGAGAGCCCATCGCGCGACGCCGCCATGGAGATGGGGCGTGAGCGGATCCTCCGCGACTACCGCATCGCCTACCGCAGCCGGCAGACCAGCCTCCTCGGCCGCAAGGAGGTGCTCACCGGCAAGGGCAAGTTCGGCATCTTCGGCGACGGCAAGGAGGTGGCGCAGCTGGCGGTGGCGCGCGCCACGCGGCCGGGCGACTTCCGCTCCGGCTACTACCGCGACCAGACGCTGATGATGGCGCTCGACCTGCTCACGGTCGAGCAGTTCTTCGCCCAGCTCTACGCCGACCCCGACCCGGCGCGCGAGCCGCACTCGTCGGGGCGGCAGATGAACGCCCACTTCGCGACCCACCTGGTGTCGCCCGAGGGCGAGTGGCTCGCCGCGGCGGAGCGCTACAACTCGTCGGCCGACCTCTCGCCGACGGGCTCGCAGATGCCGCGACTGGTGGGGTTGGCGCAGGCGTCGAAGCTCTATCGCGAGATGCCCGGCGCCGCGGACCCGCGCTTCACCCGCAACGGCGACGAGGTCGCCTGGGGCACCATCGGCAACGCCAGCTGCGCCGAGGGGATGTTCTGGGAGTCGGTCAACGCCCTCGGCGTGCTGCAGGGGCCGGCGGTCATCTCGATCTGGGACGACGGCTACGGCATCTCGGTGCCCAACGAGTACCAGGTCACCAAGGGCGACCTCTCGGCGCTGCTCTCCGGCTTCCAGCGCGAGCCCGACAAGCCCGGCGGCTACGACGTCTACACCGTGCGCGGCTGGGACTACCCGGCGCTCGTCGAGACCTACCGCGCGGCGGCGGCGACGGCGCGGCGCGATCACGTGCCGGCGCTCGTGCACGTCGTCGAGATGACGCAGCCGCAGGGGCACTCGACCTCCGGCAGCCACGAGCGCTACAAGAGCGCCGAGCGGCTGCGCTGGGAGGAGGAGTTCGATCCGCTGCGCCGGCTGCGGGCGTGGATGCTCGACGAGGGCATCGCGAGCAGCGACGAGCTCGAGGCGATCGAGCGCGAGGAGCTGCGTCTCGTCCGCGAGGCGCTGCGGCGGGCGTGGGACGAGTTCCAGGGCCCGATCCGCGCCGAGGCGCGCGACCTGTACGCGCTGCTCGGCGAGCTCGCCGACGTCTCGCGCGAGGGCGAGAAGCTGCGCGCGATCGTGCGCGGAGTCGAGCGGCAGGGCACGCTGCTGCGGCGTCATTTCATGGTGGCGGCGCACGAGGTGTTGCTGCTCGTCGAAGGCGAAGAGCTGCCGGCGGCAGGTCAGCAGCTCGTGCGGCGTCTCGCCGACTGGCGCGCCGAGAGCGAGCGAGTCAACCTGCGCCGCTATGGCTCGCATCTCTACGCGGAAGTCAAGGGCTCGGCCCTCGACGTCGCGGTGGTCGAGCCGACCTACGGCGACGACGCGCCGCTCCTCAACGGCTTCGAGGTGCTGAACGCCTGCTTCGACGCCAACCTGCAGAAGAACCCCAAGCTCGTCGCCTTCGGCGAGGACGTCGGCCGTCTCGGCGACGTCAACCAGGGCTTCGCCGGCCTGCAGGACAAGCACGGCGTCTGTCGCGTCTGCGACACCGGCATCCGTGAGACGACGATCGTCGGCCAGGCCATCGGGCTGGCGCTGCGCGGGCTGCGGCCGATCGCCGAGATTCAATATCTCGACTATCTGCTCTACGCGCTGCAGATCCTCTCCGACGATTTGGCAACCCTGTCGTACCGCAGCGCCGGCCGGCAGCGGGCGCCGGTCATCGTGCGCACGCGCGGCCATCGGCTCGAGGGGATCTGGCACTCGGGTTCGCCGATGGGCGGCATCCTCCACCTGGTGCGCGGTTTGTGGGTCTGCGTGCCGCGCGACATGACGCGCGCCGCCGGCATGTACAACACGCTGCTGCGCGGCGACGATCCGGCGATCGTCGTCGAGGTATTGAACGGCTACCGCACCAAGGAACGGCTGCCGCAAAACGTCGCCGACTTCACGGTGCCGCTCGGCGTGCCGGAGGTGCTGCGCGAGGGCAGCGACGTGACGGTGGTGAGCTACGGCGCCACGCTGCGCATCGTGCTCGAGGCCGCCGAGCTGCTGAGCCGCGTCGGCGTCGAGGCCGAGGTCGTCGACGTGCAGACGCTGCTGCCGTTCGACCGCCCCGGCGTGATCCGCGAGTCGCTGCGCAAGACGCATCGCCTCGTCGTCGTCGACGAGGACGTGCCCGGCGGGGCCTCGTCGTTCATCACGCAGAGCGTCCTCGGCGGCGGCGAAGGGTTCTGGTGGCTCGACGCACCGCCGCTCGCCATCACCGCCAAGGACCATCGGCCGCCCTACGGCTCCGACGGCGACTACTTCGCCAAGCCCAACCGCGAGGAGATCTTCGACGCGGTGCGGGCGCTGGTCCGGCAATAACGCGAGCGTCGGCGGCGGCGTGGCCGTGCGGCGGGCGCGCCGGCGGCGACGTTAGAAGGCGTCGGTGTCGGCGAAGGCGTCCAGCGTGCCGGCCGGGTGGTGGTAGGTGCGCGTGGCTCCCGTCACGCGATCGGTGATCGTCAGCGTGTAGTCGACGCTGGAGAGGCCGCCGGCGAACACCCAGAAGCGCCCGTTGACCGGACGCCCGTCGAGCACTTTGAGGAACAGCTCGGGATTGGCGGCGTCGAAGAACGCGAAGGCGCCGCTGCGGTCGCCGATGGGGACGCCCTGGCCCGTCGCCTTCGCCGAAGCCGGGCACGCTCCAGTGCACGCGGGCGCTGAAGCGACCTTCGACGAGGAGGAGCTCGACGCTCGAGCTGGCCCAGCCGGCGAACGGCGCTCCCCAGCCCGCCGACGGAAAGGCATTCGTGTCGGCAAAGCTGCGCAGGGCGCCGGCCGCGGCGGGGTAGCGACGCTCGAAGCCGCTCGCCTCGTCGCGCACCACCAAGTTGTGCGCGAGGTCCGTGAGCGCGGTGGAGAAGACCCAGGTCTTGCCGTTCACCGCCGCGCCGTCGACGAGCTTGACCACCACCTCGACGTTGTCGGGAGCGAAGAAGCGGAAGAGGGCGCTGTCGGCGGTGAGCGCCACGCCCTCCGGCGCGGGGTCGTCGCTGCCGGGGCGCTCGATCCACACGCGGTAGCGCCCTTCGGCGAGCAGCGGCTCGGTGAGCCCGAAGCGCATCCGCCGCGCCGAGACGCTCTCCATGTCGCCGTCGAGACCGTCGATCGTGCACGGCGAGGGATCGCAGATCCCGGACTGGCCGCTCACCCATGCCGCAACCATCGCCTCGGTGCCGGCGCGGTCGATCGAGATCTCGCGCGAGGCCGGGTGGGTGGAGAGCAATTCCGCGGGTCCGACGCCCGCTCCTCTGGCCTCGAAGGCGCGGGCGACGAACGTCACGGTTCCGGCGTCCCACGGCACGCCCCACGCCACCGCGAGGTTGCCCGCGGCGTCGGCGGTGAGATCGGCGCCGGCGCTCTCGCTGGCGCCGCCCGCGCTGGCGATCTGGAACGGTCCTCCGCGCGGGTTGCCGTCGGCAGCAAAGAAGCCACCTACCAAGCGTGAGCTGCCCGCGTCGGCCTCCAGCTCCTCGAACCAGGCGGCGGCGAAGCCGCGTCCGGCGGCGGTGATGCGCACCCAGCGGCGGCCCTGCGCCGGCACGTCGGACACCGCGAACGCGGGGCCGCGCGGCGCGCCGTTCGCATCGAAGACGCGCAGCAGCGACTCCCATCGGCCGCTCGCATCGGCGCCAACCCACGAGGCGACGAAGCCACCGTCGGCGAGAGGTGCGAGGTCGGCCGGTACTCCGGAGAAGAGCTCCGTCGCGCTGGCCTGGATCGGATCGCCGATCGGCGCGCCGGCGGCGTCGAGGCGCAGCACGAAGAGGTCGCGCGGCTGCGCGATCGGCTCTCCGGCCCGATGCAGCACGGCATAGCCACCGCCGGCGAGGGAGGCGACGGCGAGCTGCAGACCGGCCACCGGCAGCAGGCTCATCGTCCGCAACGGCACCGGAGCCGCGAGCGGAAACGCGTTGGCGTCGAAGCGCTGCGCGAGCATCCGGTACTCGGTGGGCGGCGGGTCCTCCAACGCGCGCTCCATCCAGACGAGCAGGAAGCCGCCTTCGGGTGAGGAGGCGATCTCCGGTCCGGCGACGACCACCGTGGCCATTGGCAGCTCGCGGAGGACGCGCTCCGCGTTGTTGGTCGCGCCGCTGGCGTCGAGGACGCGCCCGTAAATTCTGGACACCGTGAAGCGCGACGTATTGGGCGGGCCCAGCCAGGTCACGAAGGCCCGGCCGTCGGGGGCGCCCGCGATGCGCGGCGTGCCCTGATCGCCGCTCGTCGTCGCGTTGACGACGATCTCGCTCCCCTCGGGATCGAGGCCGGCAAGGGCGGGTGTCGCGAGTGCTGCGCCGAGCAGGAGGGCGATTGTCAAAGCCCGATGAGGTGTGCGCACCGTTCGCCTCCGTCCGCGGTCCAGGCCCTTGCCGGCCTCGGAGGGAGGGTAGCACGAAGATGTTGTAAAAGCATAGAGCGGGCGATAAGGCGCGTCGCCGGCGGGCGGATCTATCATCCGCGCCGTGTTGCTCGCCGAAGTCGTGGACGTCGCGCAGCGGGTCGCCGGCACCTCGAAGCGGCTCGACAAGATCGCCTACCTGGCAGCCCTGCTGAAGGCGCTCGAGCCGGAGGAGGTGCTGGTCGTCGCAGCCTTCCTCACCGGCGGGCCGCGCCAAGGAAGGATCGGCATCGGCCCGGCGCTGCTGCACGAGGTCAAGCCGCCCGCGGCCGCGTCGGCCGAGCTGAGCATCCTCGAGGTCGACGCGTGCCTCGGCGGCATCGCCGCGGTCGCCGGCAGCGGCTCCGGCGCGGCGCGGGCGGAGATGCTGCGCGCGCTGCTCGCGCGCGCCACTGCGGCCGAGCAGGACTTCCTGCGACGGCTGCTCTACGGCGAGCTGCGGCAGGGCGCGCTCGAAGGCGTGATGGCGGAGGCGGTGGCGCGGGCGCGCTGGGATTCCCGGCGGCGGCGGTGCGGCGCGCGCTGATGGTGGCGGGCAGCTTGGGCGAGGTGGCGACGGCGGCGCTACGCGGCGGCGAGAGCGCGCTGGCGAGCCTCGGCGTCGAGCTCTTCCGCCCGCTGCAGCCGATGCTGGCGCAGACGGCGGAGAACGTCCGCGAAGCGCTCGAGCTGCTCGGCGAAGCGAGCTTCGAGGCCAAGCTCGACGGCGCGCGGGTGCAGGTACACAAGAGCGGCGGCGACGTGCGCGTCTTCTCGCGCCGCCTCAACGACGTCACCGTGGCGGTGCCCGAAGTGGTGGAAGCAGTGGCGGCGCTGCCGGCGCGCGAGCTGATCCTCGACGGCGAAGTGATCGCGCTGCGCGCCGACGGCTCGCCGCATCCGTTCCAGATCACCATGCGCCGCTTCGGCCGCAAGCTCGACGTCGACGGCCTGCGCGGCGAGCTGCCGCTGTCACCCTTCTTCTTCGATCTGCTGTGGCTCGACGGCGCGAGCCTGCTCGCGGCGCCACAGCGCGAGCGTTGCGCTGCGCTCGCCGCGCTGATGCCGCAAGAGCTGCGCGTCGAGCGGCTGGTCACCGCCGACCACGCCGCCGCCGCCGAGTTCCTCCGCGCGACGCTCGCGCGCGGCCACGAAGGCGTCATGGCGAAGGGCCTCGACTCGCCCTATGAGGCCGGCAGCCGCGGCGCCAGCTGGCTCAAGGTCAAGCAAGCGAAGACCCTCGACCTCATGATCCTCGCCGTCGAATGGGGAAGCGGCCGCCGGCAAGGCTGGCTCTCCAACCTCCACCTCGGCGCCCGCGATCCCTCGGGCAACTTCGCGGATCCCACCTATCCCCAAGCCCCCGGCTTCGTCATGCTCGGCAAGACCTTCAAAGGCCTCACCGACGAGATGCTCGCCTGGCAGACCGAGCGCCTCCTCGCTCTCGCCGCCCACCGCGACCGCCACGTCGTCTTCGTGCGCCCCGAGGTCGTGGTGGAGATCGCGTACAACGACCTCCAAGAAAGCCCGCACTATCCCGCCGGCCTGGCCTTGCGCTTCGCGCGCGTCAAGGGCTACCGCCACGACAAGCGCCCGGAGGACGTCGACACCATCGCCACGGTGCGCGACGCATACACACGCGCCACTGGTCTGCCGGCGCCGTCGGTCAGCGGATAACGAGCTGGGTCGTCGCGCGCGGCCGCAGCGGCCGACGACTCCTATGGACCGTTCCGCATGAGCGCGGCAGCTCGCAGGATCGCGATGGTCGACTTGGCGTCGACGAGCTCGCCGGCGAGGGCGCGGCGTTCGACTTCGGCGAATGGCACACGTTCGAGCGCGAGCACTTCGTCTGCTTCGAGGCGTTGCGCGCCCGGCGAAAGGTCCGTGGCGAGGAAGAGCCAGATGCGTTCGTCGCAGAAGCCGGGGGAGACGAAGATCGAGCCGAGCTCGCGGAGCGTACCGGCGCGCACGCCGGCTTCTTCCTCGAGCTCGCGATGGGCGCAGGCGGGTGGGTCTTCGCCTGGTGACAGCTTGCCGGCGGGGACTTCGAGCAGCCAGTCGCCGACGGTGTGGCGGTATTGGCGCACCATCCATACTGTCCCGTCGGCGTCGACCGGCACGACCGCGGCGGCGCCGGGGTGGCGGACGACGTCGAGCTCGACTTCGTGGCCGTTGGGGAGGGCGACGCGCTCGGAGAGCACGGTGATCGTGCGGCCCTCGTAGTGGACGCGGCGGTCGAGCGTACGGACGCGGTCGCTCGACACAGGCAGCTCGTCGCTACTCGCCGTTGCGGCGCTCGCGCGGGCGGCCGAAGGAGAGGACCTTGGCGCCGTCGCCCGCTTCGCCATCGCCGGCGGCATCGCCACTTCCTTGCTGCTGTTGCTGCTGCTGCTCGCCGTCGCGCGCCGCGGTCGCGCCTGCCGCCGCCGCGCCGGTGAGGCCGGGCAGGTCGAAGCGCAGCCCGAACTCCGCCGCCGGATCGAAGAAGGCGACGACCGCTTCCCAAGGGACGACGAGCCGCGCCGGGGCGCCGTCGAAGCGCAGGGTCACGGCGAAGCCGTCGTCATCCACGATCAAGTCGTCGAACTGGTGCTGGAGGACGACGGTGATCTCTTCCGGAAAGCGCTGGCGGAGAAACGCCGGCAGCTGCGTCTGCGAGTGGTCGGTGCGCAGGCTCAGGTAGAAGTGGTGCTCGCCGGGAAGCCCCTCGCGCGTTGTGCGCGTCAGCACCTCGCGCACCACCGAGCGCAGCGCGCGCTGGAGCAATTTGGCGTAGTCGATCTCGCTCTCCGCCATCCGCCGCGCATGCTAGCAGCGCCGGCTCCGCCGCGCCGCGACGGTCGCGGGCGCCATGCTAACCTTCGCGGTCCCCTCGGCACGTTCCCCGCGAACAAAACCGCACAGGAGATCTCGATTCATGGTGCAGCCCCAGTACGTTCCGCCGGCGAAGAAAGGTTTGAGCATCTGGGCATGGGTGGCCATCGGATGCGTCGGCATCCTCGTGCTCGGCGGCGCCGCCGTCGGCGTCGGCACCTGGTGGGTGGCCAAGAAGGCCAAGTCGGCCATCGCGGAGTACCAGGACAACCCGGCGATGGCGACCGTGAAGATGCTCACCGCCGTCAACCCCGACCTCGAGCTGGTGAGCACCGATGACGCCACCGGCAAGGTGACGATCAAGAACAAGAAGACCGGCGAGGTGGTCACCGTCGACCTCGAAGACATCAAGAACGGCAAGATCAACTTCGAGACCGCCGAGGGCAAGGCCAGCCTGAGCTTCGACCAGCAGGCCGGCACGATGGAGATGCAGGGCGCCGACGGCGCCACGGCGACGATCGGCGGCTCGGCGGAGCTGCCGGGTTGGGTGCCTGCCTACCCCGGCGCCGCTCCCGAGGGCGTCTACGCCGCCGAGGACGCGTCGCAGAAGAGCGGCACCTTCGGGCTCACCACGAGCGACTCGGTAAGCGATGTCTTCGCCTTCTACAAGGAACAGCTCGAGGGCGCCGGCTTCAAGGTGAGCGAGAACAAGTACTCGGCCGCCGGCGCCGACGGCGGCATGGTGGTGGGGGAGAGCGCCGACGGACAGCGCACGGTGACCTTCACCATCGCCTCGGAGCCCGGCAAGACCCGCGTGGCGGGCGTGTTCAGCGAGAAGAAGAGCTGACGCGCGCGACGCGCTCGCGTCGATGAGAAAACGGCGGCGGGGAGTCCCGCCGCCGTTTTCGATTTTCAGCGCGGGCGATCAGGGAAGCGCCGTCAGCAGCACGACGAGCGCGCGGTCGTTGCCGCTGAGCTTCGAGGTGCCGACGACGACCGTCTCGCCCTTGCGGATGGAGAACGACGTCGAGAGCAGGTTCTCGGCCACGGAGGGCGGCGGCGTCACCGCGGCCGGCGGTGTCGGCGATGCGGCGGGCGCGGCGGAGCCGGCGCCGGGCGTTGCCGAGCGAGCCTGAGGAGCGGGCGACGACGCCGGTGTGTCGCCGCCGCCGGCCGTCGGCCGCCGTGGCAGAGCCGCGCCGGCGGAGAAACCGGGCTGCATCGCGAGCGCGATCAGCATCGGCTCGGCAGGAACGAGCCGCAGCCGGAAGACGTCGACGAGCAGCTCGGAGCCGGCCTGCCGCGGATCGCCCTTGAACCCCATGTCGAGCTCGTAGGAGACGTCCTCGTCGCTCGCCACCGTCACTCGTGCCTCGCGCGTGGTACGGATGAAGCCCACCGGCGCGATGAGGTCGAAGCGGCCGTAGGGGAGGAAGTCGGCGACGTCGGCGAGCGCCTTCTTCGCCGACGCAGGCAGGTCGTCGGGGATGCCGCTGCCGCCGCGATGCGCTTCGAGGAGGATGAGCTGGAAGGCTTGCGCGGCCGCCGGGAGGTCGCCGGCCTGCAGCGCCTTGGCGATCGCCGCCTGGGTCGCGGCGGTGGCGACGACGCGCAGCTCCTCGCGGCCGATCGGCATGACCTCGCAACGGCCGTCGGACGGGCACAGGTTCTGGGCGATGGAGATCGCTTCCGAGGCGACGATGAACTTCAGCCGGTAACGACGCTCCACCGGCTCACCGTCCTGCGCGGCTGCGGGCGGAGAGGCGAGGGCGACGAGCGCGCAGGCGAGCAGCGGCAGAGCGAGCGCTCGCGCGGCGCGCCGGCGAGTGGGAGGCGACGGAAGGGTGGCTGCGGGCATGGTCTTCTCTCCTTGCATGGCGTTCTGCGATCAGCCGCCGTTGTCGGCGGTGAGCACCCAGACGATCTTCGTGCCGCCGGGAGCGGTGAGCTGGAGCTGGTAGGGCTGGCGCTCCGGCACCGCTCGCGCGATCGTCACTTCGGGCGGCGCGCTCGCGCCGACGTTCGTATGCGAGCGCGTGGGACGAGCAGCGCGCGAGCCGGTGCGTAGGCGAGGGCGAGCGTCGCCGCTGTCGCCGTCGGATGCACGCGACGCGAGCTGTGTTGCAGTACGTTCGGCTGGCTCTGCTGCGGTTCGGCGCCGCGGCGACGCCGAGGAGCCGGGTTTCTTCGCCGATGAAGGCGGCGTCGCTGTCTGAAACTTGCCGCTCGCGGGCCGCGAGGGCGAAGGTCGTGGCGTCGAGACCGCGGCCCGCAACGGGGCTCCGCCACGCGCCGGCGGCGCCTCTCGCATGTCGAAGATCCGTGTGATCACCATCCCGATGGCGAGCGCGACCAACGCCGCCGCGCCGGCGAGCACCCACGCGCGCGCCGCTCGCCGTCTCGCCGGCTGCTCCTCGGCCGCGCGCAGCACCCGCTGGCGCATCCACGCCAGCTCGCCCTCGCCGAGCTCCGGCGCTTCGGCCGCGGGATCGGCGGCGCGTAGCAGCTCGCGCAGGCGCTCGTCGCGCTCGTTCATGGCGTCTCCTTCGCGGCCGTCGCCGCCTCTGGCAGCAGCCGCCGGGCGAGCTCGCGGCGCGCCATGGCCAGGTGCCAGCGCACGGTCACCGGCCGGCGGCCGAGCAGCTTGGCGATCTCCGCGGTCGAATGGCCTTCGAGGTCGTGGAGTACCACGATGGCGCGCCGCCGGGCCGGCAGCGCGAGGAGCGCCGTCTGTACCGTCCAGCGCGCGAGCCGCGCACCCTCCTCGTCACTGCCGGCGACGTCACGCGGCATCGCCGCCGTATGCGCGCGCCGCACCACTTGGCGGCGATGGCGGTCGCGGCAAACGTTCACCGCCACCCGCACCAGCCACGCTTCGGCGGCCGGCTCCTCGTTCGGCACCTGCGCCAACGCTCGCGCGGCGCGGAGGAAGGTCTCCTGCACCAGGTCGCGCGCGTCCTCGGCGTCGCCGAGGAGCCGCAGGCCTAGGCGGTGGAGCCGGCGGTGATGAGCGTCGAAAAGCATCCCCAAGCGCGCCGCGCCGTCCGTGGCTGCGCCGCCAACGGCCGGCGGCGCGCTGGTGGCGGCGGCAGTCAGGGGCAGCTCCTGCGCGAGCGTCGTTGCATGCACACCGATGAAGACGCGCGAGGCCGCCTTTGCGTTGGGGCCTACCCGCGCGTTGGCGCCGATCCATGCGTCGCCAGACGCCGTCCCGCTGCCGTCCGTATTGGTATCGTGCGCGCGATGTCTCCCAAGCTGGTGCGGGTGGCGGTAGCGGTGGCCGTCCTCGTCGGCGCCTGGGCGCTGTGGAGCTGGTGGCGCTCGCCGGAGCGGCGTCTCTACCGCCGCCTCGACGACCTCACCTCCAAGCTCGAGAAGAGCGGCGACGAGTCGGGCCTCGCAGCCGCGGCCACCGCCCAGGGCGTGCTCGACTTCTTCGCCCCCGGCTTCATCGTGCGCGCGCGTCCCTACGAGGGGGAGCTGCGCGACCCGCAGGAGCTCGCCGGCGCGGTGATGCGCTTCCGCGGCACCGCGCGACGGCTCTCGATCGGCATCTCCGAGCGGCAGGCGACCTTCGCTCCCGGCGAGCGCAGCGCCGAGCTGCTCTACGTCGCGGGCGTCACGCTCGACCGCGGCAACGGTCCGGCGCGCGAGAGCTGGCGGGTGCGCTCGCTCTGGATCGACGACCGCGGCGAGTGGCGGATCTCCGAGCTCGAGCTGCTGTCGCCCGTCGAAGGCGCCGGCGGCTTGCTCGGGCCCTAGGGACCCGCAGCGCGCCGCTCCCGCCGCTAGGTGCGGACGACCTTGCGCTCGCGGCGCACCGGTCCCGCCACCGTCGGCGGCAGCGACGGCGCGCCGGGCTCGAGCAGGAACTCCTGCAGCCCGTTCTGCAGCAGGTAGCTGCGGTCGACGCGGAAGGCGCCGAGCGCGCGCTGCAGGCTGGCGTCGGTCAACCGCACCGCCTCGAGCAGCGGCCCCTGGCTCGTCCACTGGCGGATGGTGTGGTCGTCGACGATCTCCCATCGCCCCGGCTGCGCCGGCAGCTTGCCCTCGCGCGCGACCATGGCGTGCAGCAGCGTGCGCGGGTGGCAGTGCGGAGCCACGCGCTCGCCGAGCACCGCCAGGCCGGGCGCGCCGAGATAGTCGAGCAGGTCCCAGGCGAGGATCGCGTCGAAGCGCATCTCGGGCGGGAAGCGCAGCAGGTCGGGCAGCGCGCGCATGCACGCAGCGTCGAAGCGGCCGCCGACGCGGCACGGCGCGGTCGTGGCGTAGAGCGCCTCGACGACGTAGCTCGCGCCGCGGTTGACGAAGAAGCTCATGTTGTTGTGCGTGGCGTTGCCGAGGTCGAGCACACGCCAGCGGCGGTCGGCCTCGCGGCGGCGCAGCAGGTCGGCGAGCGCCCAGGAGCGGAAGGGCGCCGGCGGCGCGGTAGAGGGCGGCTCGGCCAGCGGGCGCGGAGCCTCGTCGCGGGCGCGCCAGAGCCGCATCAGCCGCTCCCTTCGCCGACTGCAGCCGGGGCAGGAGCAGCGGCAGCTTCGCGGCCCGCTTCGCCCGGGGTTGCCGGCGCGGCGGCAGCCGGAGGCGTGGGCGTCGCGGCAGGTTCCGAGGCTCGCTCGTCGTCGGCGCTGCCGCTCGGCGAGCTGTCCATGTCGACGTTGCCCTGGAACTGACAGCCGTCCTCGAGCACCACGCGCGGCGAGCCCACGTCGCCGACGACACGGCCGCCGGCGCGCACGGTCACCATCTCGCTCGCCACCACGTTGCCGAGCAGCTCGCCTTCGACGACCACCGCGCGCGCTTTCACGTCCGCCTTCACGCGGCCGCCGGCGCCGACCGTCACCTGGTGCGCCGGCGCCTTCACCTCGCCTTCGAGCTGGCCGTCGATCCAGACGTCCTCGCGCGCGGAGAGCTGGCCGCGCAGCGCGCTGGCGGCGCCGACGACGGCGCGCCGGCCCGAGCCGGCCGCAGGTGCGCCGGCGCGGGGATCAGGGTTGCGGGTGGGGGGAGCGGTCGACGGAGCAGGGCCCGCGGGCCCGCCAAGCTGATTCGCCATGAGTGCGGCCGCCTCCTGTCGCGTTCGATACCAGGGTACGGAACTGACAGGGCTCCGTCAAGCAAGCGCTTCACAGCGCGCAGTTTGCAGTGCCGCTGCTCGGCGAGGCGGCCGCACGAGCCGGCTAAAGCGCTGCCACGATCGCCGGCAGCAGCTCCTCGGCGGGCGCGCGCAGAAAGCGCACGCCGGGTGTCGAGCGCGCCGGCGCGTTGGGCTCGACGGCGAAGGCGGCGGCGCCGGTGCGCCAGGCGTTCCCGACGAGGAGGTCGGTGATGCCGACCGAGAACGAGGTGCCGACGAACAGCACGACCGCCGCGTCGCTCGCCGCCATGAGCACGCGCGGCAGCTGGTAGTCGTCGTGCTCGTCATAGGTCTCGTCGAACCAGAGCACGTGCTGGCGAAGCAGCGCGCCGCACTGGGGACACCGCGGCAAGTGGGCGAGCGCGGGCTCGCGTCGGAACGCCTCGAGGTCGACCGACTGCCGCGGCAGCGAGCCGCGCGGCGCACCGTGCGCGCAGCCGCGCCGCGAGCAGCGGACGCGGTCGGCGCTGCCGTGAACCTTCACCATCTCGACGCTGCCTGCCGCTTCGTGCAGCGTGTCGACGTTCTGCGTGACGAGCAGGAACGGCGCGCCGCGGCCCAGCTGCCAGCGTTCGAGCTCGGCGATGGCCTGGTGCGCCGGGTTCGGGCGCGCGTCGAAGACGCGGTCGAAGCGCTCCGTGTACCAGCGCCACGAGCCCACCGGGTCCTCTGCGAAGAACTGCCGCGTGCCGAGCTCGGTGACGTCGCGCTTCCAGATCGCGCCGGGATCGTTGCCGCGAAAGGTCGGGATGCCGGAAGCGACGCTGACGCCGGCACCGGTCACGACGAGCAACCCGCGCGAGCCGAGCCCGCGCAACGCCGCGAGCAGCGGCTCGCCCACGGCATCGATCGAATCGCGACTGACTTGCGGCTCCACCATTGAGCAGCCTACCTCTTGCCCTGTCACTGCGAGGAGCGCAGCGTGACGGATCGGCTATCCTTCGCCGTTCCATGTCCCCGTCGACCTCGATCGAGCTGGGACGTCCGGGCTGGCAGCCCGATTCCTGGCAGCGGCGCGCGGCGCTCCAGCAGCCGCTCTACCCGGACCCGGCGGCGGTCGACCGCGTGGTCGCCGAGCTTTCGCAGCTGCCGCCGCTCGTCACCTCGTGGGAGGTCGAGGGGCTCAAGGCGCAGCTCGCCGAGGCGCAGCGCGGCGAGCGGTTCCTGCTCCAGGGCGGCGACTGCGCCGAAACCTTCGCCGAGTGCACCGCTGCCTCGGTGACGAGCAAGCTCAAGATCCTCCTCCAGATGAGCCTGGTGCTGGTGCACGGCAGTCGCAAGCGCGTCATCCGCGTCGGCCGCTTCGCCGGCCAGTACGCCAAGCCGCGCTCGGCCGACTTCGAGGAGCGCGGCGGCGTTTCGCTGCCCAGCTACCGCGGCGAGATCGTCAACCGTGCGCCGTTCACCGCCGAGGACCGGTTGCCGCGGCCCGAGCTGATGCTGCGCGGCTACGAGCGCGCCGCGCTGACGCTGAACTTCATTCGCAGCCTCGTCGACGGCGGCTTCGCCGACCTCCACCACCCCGAGTACTGGGAGCTCGGCTTCGTCGAGCACTCGCCGCACGGCGCCGAGTACCAGCGGATGGTGGAGGCGATCGGCGAGTCGCTGCGCTTCATGGAGTCGCTCGCCGGCGGCTCGGCGTCGGACCTGCGGCGGGTCGACTTCTTCACCAGCCACGAAGGGCTGCTGCTGCCGTACGAGCAGGCGCAGACGCGGCGCGTGCCGCATCGGCCGGGTTGGTACAACCTGTCGACGCATCTGCCGTGGATCGGCCTGCGCACCTCCGATCCGGCGGGCGCGCACGTCGAGTACTTCCGCGGCATCCGCAACCCCATCGGCATCAAGATCGGCACGCCGACGACACCCGAGCGCGTGCGCGAGCTGTTGCAGGTCCTCGATCCGGATTGCGAGCCGGGGCGCATCACCCTGATTCACCGCTTCGGCGTCGAGCAGGTGGCGCGCTACCTGCCGCCGCTCGTCGAAGCGGTACGGACGACCGGCCGCCCCGTGCTCTGGTGCTGCGACCCGATGCACGCCAACACGCGCGACACCAGCGACGGCCTCAAGACGCGCCGCTTCGAGGACATCCTCGGCGAGCTCGAGCAGTCCTTCGACGTGCACGCCGAGATGGGGAGCTACCTCGGCGGCGTCCACTTCGAGCTCACCGGCGAGGACGTCACCGAGTGCGTCGGCGGCGCGCGCGGCCTCGGCGAGGCCGATCTCCACCGCGACTACCGCAGCTTCGTCGACCCGCGCCTCAACTACGAGCAGGCGCTCGAGATGGCGATGCTGATCGCCCGCCGCATGGGACGGCAGCGCGGCGGCCGCGCGCTGGTCGGCTGACGGCGGCGCGACGGCGGCGGCCTCGCCGAGCCGGCGGTCGGCTATCGTCCGCAGCGAATGCGGCGTGGCGGAGCGGCTGGCGCGAGGCGGGAGCGGACGTGAGCGAGCCGATCGGCGAAGCCCCGGCCGCCGGTCCGGCAAGCGCCGAGCCCGGCCGCACCGGCGGCCGCGCCGGGCTCGTCGCCGCCGGCATCCTGCTCTCTCGGCTCGCCGGCTTCGTGCGCGAGGCGCTGGTGGCGCGCTACCTCGGCGTCGGCGCCCACGCCGACGTCTACGCCTCGACGACGCGGCTGCCCAACCTGCTGCAGAACCTCCTCGGCGAGCAGACGCTGTCGGCGGCGTTCATCCCTTTCTACTCGCGCATGCTGGGCGAGCGGAGAGAGCGCGAGGCGGCGCGGTTCGCTGGCGCGGTCTTGGGACTGCTCGCGGTGGCGGCGGTGGCGCTCGCGCTCGTCGGCGTCCTCCTCGCCAAGCCGCTGGTCGCGGTCTTCGCCGCCGGCTATCTCGACGACGAGCAGGCCGTTCGCGCCGGCCAGCTGCCGATCGACCGTTTCGACGTCTCGGTCGACCTCGTCCGCATCCTCTTCCCGATGGCGGGCGTGCTCGTTCTCTCCGCCTGGGCGCTGGGGATCCTCAACAGCCACCGCCGTTTCTTCCTGCCCTACGCGGCGCCGGTGCTCTGGAACCTGGCGGTGATCGTCGGACTGATCGGTGCCGGTCGTGTTCTCGCCGGCGTCGACGCGGCCACCGTCTCCGGCAAGACGACGCTGCTGCACGTCATCGCCTGGGCCATGGTGATCGGCGCCGTCCTGCAGCTCGTCGTGCAGCTGCCGGCGGTGGCGCGCCTGCTGTCCGGCTTCCGCTTGTCGCTCGGCCGCGGCGTGCCCGGCGTCCGCGAAGCGGTGGGTGCCTTTGGGCCGGTCGTTGCCGGGCGCGGCGTGGTGCAGCTCTCGGCGTACCTCGACACCTTCCTCGCCAGCCTCCTCGCCGCCGGCGCGGTGGGCGCGCAGCGCTACGCCACGACGCTTTACATCCTGCCGGTGTCGCTGTTCGCCATGTCAGTGGCGGCGGCCGAGCTGCCCGAGCTGTCGCGCCTCCAGCGGCAGGGCGCCGAAGCGCACGCCGAGCGCATCCTCCACGGCACGCGGCAGATCGCGTTCCTCGTCCTGCCCACGGCCGTCGGCTTCCTCGCCTTCGGCTGGTTGGTGGTGGGGCTGGTCTTCGGCCGCGGCGAGTTCGGCGCGCAGGCGCAGGGGCTGGTGACGCTGGTGCTGGCCGCCTACACCGTCGGCTTGGTTCCCAGCACGACGTCGCGGCTGCTGCAGAACCTCTTCTACTCGCTGCACGAGACGGCGGTGCCGGCGCGGATCGCCACCTGGCGCGTTACCGTCTCGGCGGCGGCCGGCGCGGCATTGATGTGGTGGCTCGACCGCTATGGCGTCGCCGACGTCCTCGGCTTTGCCGGCGCGGGGAAGCTGCGGCTGGGGGCGGTGGGGCTCGGCCTCGGCGCCTCGCTCGGCGCCTGGCTGGAGCTCGTGCTGCTGCTGCGCCGCGCTCGTTCGCGCGTGCCTGCGCTCGCGCTGCCGATCGCGGCGCTGCTGCGCATGGCGTCGCTGGCCGTCGCCGCGGCGGCGGTGGCGGGCGGCGTCTGGTGGGTCGCCAGGACGATGCGCGGGTGGCTGGTCGCCATCGTGGTGCTCGCCGTTTTCGCGCTGACGTACCTCGCCGGCGCCGTGGCCCTGCGCTTTCCCGAGATGCGCGCCTGGTGGGGGAGGATGCGCCGATGAGATCGCACACCGAGTACCTGACCTTCGAGGTCCGCGCTCGCATGGCGTTCCAGAACATCACGCCCGAGGTCGAGGCCGCGGTGAAGAAGAGCGGCGTGCGCGAGGGGCTCGTCCTCGTCAACGCCATGCACATCACCGCCAGCGTCTTCATCAACGACGACGAGGCCGGCTTGCATCACGACTACGCCGCCTGGCTCGAGGAGCTGGCGCCCTTCGACGCCTCGCCGCAGCGCTACCGCCACAACCGCACCGGCGAGGACAACGCCGACGCCCACATGAAGCGGCAGGTGATGGGCCGCGAGGTCGTGGTGGCGATCACCGACGGCTTTGCCCACAACCTCGCTGCGCTCGGCGCCAGGCAGACCTGGCGTCGGCGCTACGCGCCGTTGCGGGTCCCTAGCTCGACTTCGGCCCGTGGGAGCAGATCTTCTACGGCGAGTTCGACGGCCGGCGGCCGAAGCGAGTGCTGATCAAGGTCATCGGCGAGTAGCGCGCCGCATCTCGGCGCCGCCGCAGCTGCGAACAACCGTTAGGGGAAACGGCGGACGTGAGTCCGTCTAATCTGACGTCCCCGACAACGAAGGAGAGCGAGCATGGCGACGACGAGGCGTTCCCCCGCGAAGCGGACCTCTGCCAAGGCGGCGGCGAGCAAGCCGGCAGCGAAGGGGGCGGCGAAGAAGCCGTCCAAGGCGAAGAAGCCCGCGAAGAAACCGGCAAAGAAGCCGGCAAAGAAGCCGGCGAAGAAGCCAACCACGGCCGCGAAGAAGCCAAACAAGCAACCGACCAACGTCGTGCTGGCGTGGGAAGACGACCCGATGGCGCTCCCCACCATCACGCCCATTCAGCGGCCGGTCCCCAACCTCGCCGACAAGAAGCTCGCCATCCGCATCGCCGACAAGCAGCCGGCGCCGAAGATCTACGAGCGCGGCAGCCGCGAGTTCCGTTTCTGGGCAGCGGCCGAGGCACTGCGGCGCGGCGCCGACTTCTGGGCGAGCATCGTGCCGAGCACCTTTGCGTGGCAAGTCGGCGCCGAGCTGCCGGTCGTGCTCGAGGCCGGCGTCGACCTCAACGCCTTCTACAGCCGTGGCGGTGCCGGCGACCCGCCGGGGCTGAGCTTCTTCTTCGAGACGGTGGGCGGCGCCACCTTCTACTCGGGGGAGAGCCCCGAAGTGTCCTGCCATGAGCTCGGCCACGCGGTGCTCGACGCGTTGAAGCCCGAGCTCTTCGACGTGCCGTTCGCCGAAGCGGCGGCGTTTCACGAGTCGTTCGGCGACATGAGCGCCATCTTGTCGGTGCTGCAGCTGCAATCGATGCGGGTCGACGCGATCGGCACCACCGGCGGCCGCATCTACCGCAACTCGCGGCTGTCGCGCGTCGCCGAGCAGCTCGGCTTCGCCATCCGCCAGAACCACCCCGATGCCGTCGATTCCGATTCGCTGCGCAACGCCGTCAACACCTTCTTCTACCGCGACCCGCAGCAGCTGCCGCCGCGAGCGCCGGCGAACCTGCTGTCGTCCGAGCCGCACTCGTTCTCGCGCGTCTTCACCGGCGCCTTCTTCGAGATCCTCGCCGGCATCTTCCTGGCGCAGGCGACGAACGGCCAGCAGGGGAGCGAGCAGCAGCTGTTCGACGCCAGCCGCATCGCCGGCGAGCTGCTCGTCGGCGCCGTGGTCGCCTCGCCGGTGGTGCCCGCGTACTACGCGCAGGTCGCGGCGCACTTCCTGACCGTCGACGCCGCGAAGTTCGACAAGAAGTACCGCGACGTCATCAAGGGCGCCTTCGTGCGGCGCGGCATCCTGTCGCTCGAGGCGGCGTCGTCGGGCATCGAGGAAGCGAAGACCCCGGCGACGGCGCGCGCGCTGTCGCTCCAGCCGACGGCGCGCCAGGGGCGCACGCAGACGATGACGGTGCCGGCGCGCCACCTCGGGCTCGACTCCCTGCTCGTCGAGGCGCCGGGCGGGACGCCCCGCTTCGGCGTCGCCGGCGCGGCGCCGAGCGTCGGTGAAGTGACGGCGCCCAGCCGCGTCGAGGCCGTGCGCTCGTTCCTCGAGGACCTCTTTCGCCGCGGGCGCGTCGACATGGGCGACCACGGTGACCATGACGCGCGGGTGGCGCAGCCGCACCTCAAGAAGACCCACGAGCTGGTGACGGCCGACGGCGGCGTGAAGCTGCGGCGGCTCAAGTTCGACTGCGGGTTTGACGCGGGCTGGTGACGGGCCTAGTCTGAAGCCATGGCGAGCAAGCGCAAGGCCGCGAAGCGAAAACCGTCGGCGAAGGCGGCGAGGACGAAGTCGACGCCGAAGGGAAAGCCGGCGAAGCCGGAGCCCGCGAAGCGGTCGGCGAAGAAAGGCGGCGCGCCGAAGAAAACGACGGCGCTGGCGATCCCGAGCGGCGATCCGATCGCCGCGGCGGAGAAGTTCGAGCGCGACCTCCTCATCCGCGGCGACGCCGCCCGCCGCGAGGAGGGGCACCCGCTGCCGCTCGACGCCACCCACGAGATCGTCGAAGAGGCCGAGGGCGAGCGCCCGAAGATCGAGCGCCGCCGCTTCAAGTTGTGGTGAGCGGTGGCGGCGCCGCGGGCGCCGCCGCCCTTGCGCGGGAAGAGATCGGCGGTCGGCCGTGGTTATCATGGCCGAAATGCCCCCGCCTCGGTCCGAGCCTGCCGCGCCGCAGCGCCGTCTGCGCCTGGGGATCTCCGCCTGTCTGCTCGGGCAGAGCGTGCGCTACGACGGCGGCGACAAGCGGGCGCCGCTGCTCTGTGACGTCGTGGCCTGCCGGGTCGACTGGGTGCCGATCTGCCCCGAGGTAGAGCTCGGACTCGGCACGCCGCGGCCGCCGATGGTGCTGCTCGGTGGCGGCCGCACGCCGCGGCTGTTCACCCCCTCGACCGGCGCGGACCACACGCGGGCCATGCGCGCCTGGGCGCGCGAGAAGGTGGTGCAACTCGCCGACGCCGGCCTCGCCGGCTACGTGCTGAAGAGCCGCTCGCCCAGCTGCGGTTTGCACGGCGTGCCGGTCCGTGACGGCGACGGCCGCGAGGTGGGCTCGACCAGCGGCCTCTTCGCCGGCGCCCTTGCCCGCGGCTTGCCGCAGCTGCCGCTCGCCGAAGAGCAGGAGCTCGAGGACCCGGCGGCGCTCACCCAGTTCCTGCGCCGCGCCTTCTTCTATCGCCGCTGGTGCGACCGCCAGGAGTCGCTGCCCGACTTCCACCGTCGCCACCGCGCGCTGCTGCTGGCTTCCGGTGCTGCCGCCACCCGCCGCGTCGATCGCCTGCTCGCGGCCGCCGGCGATGACAATGAAGAGTTTGCCCCGCGCTACGGCACCGAAGCGCTACGCATCCTCCGCCACATTCCTTCACGCCGCTGCCACGCCCGCAACCTCGGCTGGGTTGTAGGCCATCTGGTCGTGCACGTCGGGGACCGGCAGCGTCGCCGCAACGTCGAGGCCTATCGCGCCTTCGCCCGCGGCGAGCTCCCCTGGTCGCAGGCCGCCTGCCTGCTGCGCCAATCGGCCGAAGACGTGGCGCACTCCGGCGTGCTCGAGAGCGTCTACCTCTTCCCCGAGCCCGCCGAGTGGGAGCTGCTGGTACGCCTCGACCGCCTGCAGACGCCCGACTGCGCGCCGGTTAACTAAGGGCGAGCCGAAGGCGAGCACTCGTGTCGGGAGCAGCTGCCCGGGCGGGCCACTGCGGAACAGCCAGCCCGCCGCTCGGGCGAATCCCGTGAGCGTCCGGACGCTGCGGCATCTAGAATCCGGCCCCCGTGACGCGACCGCCCGAGCGCCGCTAGGAGGATCGATCGATGGAGTGGCTCGCCGAACCGCAGGCTTGGATTGCGCTGCTGACGCTCACCGTGCTCGAGGTGGTGCTCGGCATCGACAACGTCATCTTCATTTCCATCCTGGCGGGGAAGCTCCCAGCGGCCCAGCAGAGGAGGGCACGAACGACCGGCCTGGCGATGGCCATGATCATGCGGATCCTCCTGCTGCTCTCGCTCGCCTGGATCGTCCGCTTGACCTCTCCGCTGTTCGAGGTCCTGGGGCAGGAGATCTCCGGCCGCGACCTGATCCTGCTCGCCGGCGGCGTGTTCCTGCTGGCCAAGGCAACGCACGAGATCCACGACAAGCTGGAGGGGGAGGTGGGCGACGACATCAAGCGGGTGGCGCCGTCGTTCGTCTCGGTGATCGTGCAGATCTCGCTGCTCGACATCGTCTTCTCGCTCGACTCCGTCATCACCGCGGTCGGCATGGCCGACGACCTCGGCGTGATGATCACGGCGGTGATCGTCGCGGTGCTCATCATGCTGGTCTCGGCCGGCACCATCAGCGACTTCGTGAACCGCCATCCGACGGTGAAGATGCTGGCGCGGAGCTTCCTCCTGCTGGAACAGCATCAAGGAGGAGGCGGGCATGTCGACTCGTCGCCGAAGGGCTCGATTTCCGGAGACATCAGGGATACGACTTGCGATGGGCTCTCGGCCATCTGTCGAAATGCCCACCGGCCGCCGCACGAGCCGATGAAGTGGACGACGGCTCCTGTGGGCGCTGCTCGGCCTGGCGGCGGCGTTGCTCGCCGAATCGGCCGCTGCAGGCGCGGTGCCGGCGGCGATGCCGACTTCCTCGGCGAGACGAGCTGGTATTGGACGCAGCTCGTGGTGGCGTGCTTTGAACGCATTCGTCATCCTGCTGTTGTTCACCCACATCGACGTCGACCTGGTTGCGGGTCAGGATCCGACGCTGCAGCTGAACCTCGACCGTTATCCCATCGACCTGCTCATCGTCCCCGCTTTCCTGCTCGGCTTCTACAGTCGGGTCGCCCGCGAGCTGCTCGACCAGATCATGGGCGCCGTGTTCCGCTCCGCCTGGAGGGCGGCGAAGGGCGGCTTTCGCGTGGTCATCAAAGGTCAAGGCGACGCTGACGCCGTGGTGCGTCGCGCGTAGTGTTCGATACCGATCCGCCGATCGAACGTTCATGGACGGCGACTGACGGTGCGATGGGCCCGGCCGGCCTGTTGACGCCGCCGGTGGTGAGGAGCGGTGCGCGAGCGGGTTCCGCATCGCAGTGCCGACCGGCGAGCACCGCCCACGGACGAGGGTGCGCGGCGTCAAGCGGACGGGTTCGTCGTTGAGGCATTGTCGACCTCGAAACCAGGCACGGCAGCGAGGATCGCATCGACGCAAGATACGGCAAGGCGACACGCGACGTCGTCCTGCCGGCGGCTCTCGCGTGCCCTGACTTCCACGCCGACGCGAGGCACACCGCGGCGTTGATCCCCGCCGCGGCGACGAACGTTTGGACGGTGGCCGTCGACGAGGAGGGGCGCAAAGACGTTCTCGTACGCGCTCCGCCGCGAAGCGGCAGGTCGGAGATTCCGCGTCGATTTCGATCTCACCCGGAACCTGCCGCCGCCGCCGCCGCCCTGGGGAGCGGAAGACAGGACTGACTAGTCCGCGCTGGTCGGACGGACAACCAGGCCGTAGTCCGCCTTCCGCGGCCGCCGGGCTCACTCGCGGGCGAGGCGTCGGGCCGCCGCCGCCACCTCGTCCGCGCCGGGCAGGAAGTCGTGCTCGAGCGGGGGAGAGTAAGGGATCGGCGTGTCGGGCGCCGTGACGCGGCGGAGCGGTGCGTCGAGATGCCAGAAGAGCTCGTCGGCGAGGATGGCGGCGAGCTCGCCGCCTAAGCCGCCGCGGGCGGTGTCTTCGTGGACGACGAGGGTGCGGTGGGTCTTTTCGACCGAGCGCCGCAGCGCGTCGAGGTCGAGCGGCCATAGCGTGCGCAGGTCGATGACCTCGGCGGCGATGCCTTCGGCCGCCAGCTGCTCGGCGGCGGCCAGGGAGGTCCACACCATGGCGCCGTAGGTGAGGATGGTGAGGTCGCCGCCCTCGCGGCGCACGGCCGCGCGGCCGATCGGCACCTCGTGCTCGACGCCGAGCGGCACCTCCTCGCGCAGGTCGGTGCGGAAGAAGCCGTAGAGCCCCTTCGCCTCGAGGAAGATCACCGGGTTGTTGTCGCGCAGCGCGGCGAGCATCAGCCCCTTCGCGTCGGCCGGCGTCGAGGGCGCCACGATCTTCCAGCCCGGCGTGCGCAGGAACCACATCTCGGGGCACTGGCTGTGGTACGGCCCGCCGCCGAGCAGCCGCTGCCCGGTGCCGGTGGCGCCGCCGTAGGGGAGCCGCACCACCATCGGCACCGCGCGCCCCCAGCGCCAGTAGACCTTCGGCGCGTTGTTGACCAGCGCGTTGAAGCCGCTGGCGAGGAAGTCGGCGAATTGCATCTCGACGACGGGTCGCAGGCCGGCGATGGCGGCCCCCACCGCGCAACCGACGATCGCCGACTCGGCGATCGGCATGTTGACGCAGCGACCCTCGCCGAAGGTCTTGGCGAGGCCGCGGGTGACACCGAAGGCGCCGCCGTAGCGGCCGCCGACGTCCTCGCCGAGCACGAAGACGCGCTCGTCGGCGCTCATCGCTTCGCCGATCGCCTGGCGCACCGCTTCGTCGTAAGCCATGACGCGCGTGCGCGGCGCCTGCACTGGCGGCGCCGGCACCGGTTCGACGCGCGGCGCGTAGACCCGATGGCGGTAGTCGTCGGGCGTCGGCCACGGCGCCGCCTCGGCCGTGCGGCCGGCTTCTTCGACCGCCGCCCGCGACTCGGCGTGCACCGCGGCGAGCTCTTCGCGCGACGCCACGCCGAGCTCGACGAGCCGCTCTTCGTAGGTCGCCAGCGGGTCGAGCTCCTCCCAGCGCCGCCGCTCCGCCTCGTGCTCGTAGCCGGCAATCTTCGCCTCCGGGTTGCCGAAGAAGCGGTCGTCGTCGTGATGGGCGTGTCCCGTGCGGCGGTAGGTGACGAGCTCGACGAGGGCAGGCCCGCGCCCCGCGCGCGCCCGCTCGGCGGCCCAGCCGACGCCGGCGGCGACTTCCTCGGGGTCGTTGCCGAAGAGCGTCACGCCGGGCATGCCGTAACCGGCGGCGCGCAGCGCGAAGCGGCGCGTCGCGGTCTGCTCGCTGACATGCGTGCCCAATGCCCACTGGTTGTTCTCGACGACGAACACCAGCGGCAGCTTCTGCACGGCGGCGACGTTGACCGTCTCGTGCCACTCGCCGAGGCTCGAGCCGCCGTCGCCGATGAACGAGACGCCAACCCTGCTTTGTCCGGAGGGCTCGCCGCGCAGCTTCCACGCGTAGGCGATGCCGGCGAGGGTCTGCGTGGCGATGGTGAGCGGCGCCGCCGGTGGCAGCACGCCCCAGTCGAGGTCGCCGAGGTGGAGGTCGCGGCCGTCGACCGTCGTGCCCTTCTTGCCGTATTGGACGAGGATCGATGGCAGCGGGTCGGGCCGGAACATCAGCATCGCGCCGAGGTCGCGGATGAGCGGCGCGATGACGTCGCCGTCGTAGTCGGGGCCCGGCGTCGCCTGCGGCGGCCGGCGCAGCGGCAGCGCGGCACCGACGATCGCCTCCTGGCCGGTGGAGCGGAAGCCCTTCTGCGGCGACGGGTAGTCGCCCCAACGGATCGACTTCTTGTCGAAGGCGCGCTTGAGGAAGTCGTCGAGGGCGCGGGTGAGCGCCATCATGCGGTGCATGAGCAGCCGCTCGGCGTCGGAGATCGCCGCCTTCAGCTCGTGGCGGCGGAAGAAGCCGCGCAGCAGCTCCTGCAGGCTGTCGAGGCTCCAGCGCGCCGCCGTCGCCTGGGTGACGCCCGGCCACAGCTCGTCCTCGCCGAAGCGCGGGCCGCCCTGCCAACGCGCCGCGGCGCGGGCGAGGAGCAGCTCTTCGAGCTCGCGGGCCGGCAGGTCGTCGGGCAGCTTGGCGGCCAGGAACGGCGCCTCGAGGGCGAGGAAGGCGTGCAGCTCGCGCAGGAGCGTCGGCGACGCCACCGTCGTCACTTGGGCCACGGGCGCGAGTATAAGCGGCGGTGTTTGCGCTCAGCTGCGGAGCGCTGCCATCGGGTCGATCCGCGTCGCGCGTCGGGCCGGCCACCACGCCGCGGCGAGCGCCGCGGCGAGCAGCAGCATCGCCGGCAAGGCGAGGTTCCACGGGTCGTAAGGCCGGATGCCGAACAGCACGCTCCGCGAGGCGCCGGCGAGCGCCATGCCGGCGACTCCGCCGGCGACGACTCCCGCGCCGGCGAGCCGCATCGCCTGCCCGACCACCATCCGCAGCAGTCGGCCGCGTCCGGCGCCGAGCGCCGCGCGGACGCCCAGCTCGCGCGAGCGCTGCGCCACCGACCAGGCGAGCAGCGAGTAGAGGCCGACGGTGGTGAGCAGCAGCGACAGCGCCGAGAGCGCCGCCAGCAGCCCGACCGCCGCACGCTCGCGCGCCGTGATCACGGCGAGGTAGTCGGCGAAGGCGCCGATGCGCGGCGCGCGGCCGGCGCCGGCAGCGATCGCGGCGCTGCGCACGGCGCCCGCGAACGTGCGCGGGTCGCCGGTGGTGCGCGCGACGAGATAGAAGGCTCGCGGAGCATCGCCCGTAGCGCCCAGCGACCAGGGTACGTAGAAGAGCGGCGCCGCGGTGCTGCGCAGCTCGCCGTCCTTGACGTCGGGGACGACGCCGACGACGGTCACCGTGCCCTCGTCCATCAGGTCGAGCGTGCGGCCGAGCGCGGGCTCGCCCGGCCAATAGCGTTGCGCCAGGCTCTCGTTGACGACGGCGACGCGCAACGACTGGCGCTCGTCGGCGGCCTCGAGCGTGCGGCCGCGCAGCGCGGCGACGCCGAGGGCGCGGAAGTAGTCGCCGCCGACGGCCTGCACGCCGATGATCTCGGTCTTGCCGTGCATGCGCACGCCGAGCTGGTCGTAGTCGCCGCCCGCCGGCAGGCGCGACGTCAGCGCCGCGGCTTCGACGCCGGGCACCTCGCGCATCGCCTCCGCCACGGCCCGCCACCGCGCGCCGCGCTCCTCGGGCGTGGCCGCAGCGCGCGCGCCGAGGGTGCCCACCAGCATGCCGCGAGTGTCGAACCCCAGCGGCGCGGAGAGCAGGTTGCCGAGCGTGCGCGCGAAGAGGGTCGTGCCGACGAGGAGCACCAGCGACACGCACAGCTGCAGGGCCACGCCCACGGCGCGGCCGCGCGAGCGCACGACGCCGCCCGAGCGCAGCGGCGCCTGCAGCTGCCGCCGCGATTCGCGCAGCGGCGAGAGCGCCGCCAGCACAGCGCTGAGCAGCGTCGCCGCGAGCGCGACGAGCAACGCGCGGCGGTCGAGCGTCACCTCCTGCAGCACCGGCAACGAGGTGCGCCGCGCCAGCGCGAGCGCGCCATTCGCGACGAGCAAGCCGGCGAGGCCGCCGGCGAGCGCCAGGACCAGTGCCTCGAGCAGGAGCTCGCTCGCCAACCGCCGCGGCGTGGCGCCCAGCGTGCGCAACAGGCCCAGCTCCTCACGACGCGCAACGGCGCGCGTCGTCAAGAGCGTCGCGACGTTGGTGCAGGCGACGAGCAGCACGAGCGCGACGGTCATCGCGAGCATGGCGCTCGCGCCTTGCCACAACGAGCGCGACAGCGCGGAGAGGCGCGAAGTGGCGAGCGGCTCGAGGCTCATCGTGCGCGTCGCGTTGGTGTCGGGGAACTCGCGCGCCAGCTCGGCGGCGACGCGGCGGAGGTCGCCGGCGGCCTGCTCGACGGTCGTCTCGCCGCGCAGCCGCGCCAGGCCGATGACGCCACCCCAGCCGCGGTTGGCGAGCAGGTCCTCGCCCATGAACTGCGGCTGCAGCGCCATCGGCACGAAGAGCGCGGCGCGCAGGTCTTCGCTGGTGCCGCCGAAGCCGCGCGGTGCCACGCCGACGACGGTGAACGGCAGGCCGTCGAGCATCACCGTGCGGCCGGCGACGTCGGGCCGGCCGCCGAAGCGGCGCTGCCAGACATCGTGGCCAATCACCGCCACGCGCGCGCCCGGCGCTGCCTGCTCGTCGCGGCGGAAGAAGCGGCCCGCCGCCGGCTGCAGGCGCAGGGCGCGGAAGTAATCCGCCGAGACGAGCATGCCGGTGGTGAGGTCGACCTCGTCGTCGCCGCCCGCGCCCGTCGCCAGCTCCATCGACATCGGCTTGAAGGCGGCGACCGCCTCGAAGGCGCGCCCGCGCTCGCCGAGGTCGCGCAGGTCGGCGTACGAGGCGACGTCGAGCTCCCGGTCCCCCTCGCTGGCGTAGATCACCACCACGCGATCGACGGCGTCGACGGCGGGTAGCGGCCGCCAGAGCAGGTGATCGAGAACTCCGAACGCTGCCGTGCTCAAGCCGATGCCGAGCGCCAGCAACACCAGCGCCGCGCCGGTGAATCCCGGCTCGCGCGCCAACCGCCGCGACGTCCGTGCGAGCTGACGTGCCCACTCCATGCGTGTCTCCTTGGATACGGTCCGGCGGTGCCGAGAGCAATGGCCATACCACGGCAGTCGTCCTTGTGCTGCAACGACTTGTCTTCTGCGCTTCGCTGCGCCGGTGCTCGTTACCGGGACGCGCGGTGCCGCGCGTGAACGCCGCGCCAGGCGGTGGCAGAATCGCGCTCGCGGACCGGGCGCGAGCTTTGCGTGCCGGCGCAGGGGCGAGCAGGGGAGGTGGCATGGCCGGCGAACCGCAACGCAGCAAGGGCGCTCTCGACCCCGACCGGCAAGCCCGCTCGATCTCCGAGAGCCTGCGGCTCTACCTCGACCGGCGGCTGCTCACCATCTTCATCTTCGGCATTGCCAGCGGCTACCCGTGGGTGCTGATCGGCTCGGCGATGACAGCGTGGCTCAAGGAGGCCGGCCTCACCCGTTCCGCCATCGGGCTCTTCGGCTCGGTGTTCGCCCTCTACGGCATCCACTTCCTGTGGGCGCCGTTCGTCGATCGGCTGCGCTTCCCGCTGCTCGGCCGCCTGGGCCAGCGCCGCGGTTGGATCCTCGGCATGCAGCTGTTGATGACGGTGGCCACCGCCGCGGTCGCCTTCACGCACCCGGCGGCCAACCTGAAGTGGACGGCGCTGCTCGCCGTCGCCATCGCCTTCCTGTCGTCGACGCAGGACGTCGCCGTCGACGCCTATCGGGTCGACATCATTCCGCGCGACGAAACGGCGCGCATCTCCCACGCTTCGGCGATGGCCACCGGCGGCTGGTGGACGGGCTACGGCATGCTCGGCGCCATGCCTTTCTTCGTCGTCGGTCTCGCCGGTTGGAGCTGGAGCCGCGTCTACCTCCTGCTCGCCGCCTTGTGGATCCCGCTGATGATCGCCGTCCTGCTGGTGCGCGAGCCGCCGCTGCACGCCGACCGCTTCCGCGATGCGGAGGAGCGCTACGAGCGCGCGCTCGCGGCCAAGGCCGCGCCGGGGCGGTGGACGCGGCTCGTCGCCTGGCTCAGCGTCACCCTCGTCGAGCCGATCGCCGAGTTCTTCCGGCGTACCGGGCCGCGCTTGGGTCTGACGGTGCTCCTCTTCGTGTTCCTGTTCAAGATCGGCGAGGCGTTCCTCGGCCGCATGTCGATCGTGTTCTACAAGGAGGTCGGCTTCACCGATGCCCAGATCGGCACCTACTCCAAGCTGCTCACCTGGTGGGTGACCATCTTGTTCGCGGTGCTGGCGAGCGTCGTGAACGCCCGTTTCGGCCTGGTGCGCGGCCTCTTCATCGGCGGCATCGCGATGGCAGCCTCCAACCTGATGTTCGCCTGGATCGCGATGGTCGGCCCGCACGAGGGACTTTACGCGGCGGCCATCATCGTCGACGGCTTCACCACCGCGCTGTCGACGGTCGCCTTCGTCGCCTTCATCTCGTTCCTGACCAGTCACACCTATACCGCGACCCAGTACGCGCTGCTCGCCTCGCTCGGCAACTTCGGCCGCACGACGCTGTCGGCGACGAGCGGCATCGTCGTCGATGCGCTGGGCGGCAACTGGGCGCTCTTCTTCGTGCTGACCGCGGTGATGGTGCTGCCCGGCCTGCTGCTCCTCGTCTACGTCGCCCGGCTGCTGCGCCGGCGGGTGCAGGAGTGGCAGGACGAGAAGGACGAGCGCGAAGCGGCGCTGGCGGCGCCGGCGAAAGCCTGAGGCCGGCGACCGCCGCAGCTACTTCATCGCGCCGGCGGCGATCGACTTGTCGATGAATCGCTGCAGGCGCGCGCGGTCCTCGTCGGGCGTGTCGACGAAGGAGAGGCCGACGCGGTAGAGGCCCTTCGAGGCGGCGCCCACGTCGGGCCCGACGAAGACGATGACGGCCATGCTCTTGAAGCTGTCGTCGCCGATGTCGAACGAGACCTGCACGCGCCGCTCGAGCGCGAGCTCGGTGGGCAGCCGGATGAGGGCGCCGCCGGCGCTGATCTTCAACGTCTCGAAGATGCGGAAGCCGTCGAGCACGCCCGGCAGCTTGCCGACGTCGTAGCGCGGATAGCGGCGCCGGTCCTGCGACGACATGGGGAGGTGGCGAAGCATACAGGAGCGCGGTGTCACCACCGCGCACGTCAGGTGAACTACGTTTGAGACATGCGGGCGGTTTTTCGGTATCATCCGACCATCCTTTTGCTGTCACCAGGTGACTGGGACGGCTTTTTGCCTCAGCCGCCGAGGCTGCCCGGGAGGCGGCAGGTTTCCAGAAAGCGAAGCCGTGCCGATCCCCACGATGAGGAGGAGCGAATCGTGAGCAGGGAATCGGAGAACCATCACATCTCCCGTATCGACCAGGAGTCGAAGAACCAGCACGGCTGGTACGTGCGCATGCGCTTCCGCGGCCAGCCGATCAGCCGCTTCTTCTCCGACCAGAAATACGCCGGCACCGAGACGGCGCTCGAAGCCGCCAAGGAGTGGCGCGACCGCACCTTTCACGAGCTCGGCCGTCCCTCGACGCGCCGCCGCGTCGTCAAGCTCGGCAAGCCGAACCAGGGCATCCGCCGCGTCGACGGTCCGCACGGCCCGGTCTACGAAGTGACCTGGGCGCCGGAGCCGGGCAAGGTCTCGCGCACCACGGTCTCGATCAACCGCCACGGCGAGGACGGCGCCTTCCTCATGGCGCTCAAGATCCGCCGCGACAAGGAGCGGGAGATCTACGGGGCGGTGCTGTAGAGCGCGCCGCGCGCGCGCCGAGAAACACCTCAGCCGACGTCGTCAGCCCAAAGACGACAGCAGGCGCTCGTCCTCGAAGAGGGGCTCGAGATCGCTCGGCCAGCCGGCGGGACACGGCATCGCCGCGGTCGCCTCGCGCAGCCGGCGCTTGCGCTCTCCCGCCGGCGCCGCGTCCGCGCCGCCGCGCGACAGGTACTCGTTCGTGGCGACCGGCACGCACGCCGCCAGCACCGGCGCTTCGACCGGCGGCGGCAGCGGCTCGACGAGGCAGCGCAGCGGCTCGTAGTGACGGCGGCGCGCAATCAGCGACGGCAGGCTGCCGTCCTCGTCCGGCCGGGGATTGTGCAGGTGAGCGCGGTACCACTCGATGGCCGCGGCGCGCTCGTCGAGGTAGACGCGCAGGCGCGGCAGGTCGTAGTTGGCGAGCAAGAGCATCAGTAGGCCGCGATCGGGCGATGCGCCGCAAGCGCCGGCGTAACGCAGCCGCAGCGGGAAGTAGCGCAGCAGCTCGCTGGCCGCCTCCACCTTCACGTACTCGGCCGACAACCGCCGGGCAGGAACGGGGTCGTCGGGAGCCGCGGCGTTCCAGCCGAGAAGGTTCGGTAGTTGCTCCGCCAGCGGCTTGCCGGCCGTCTCGTCGGCGAGATCGCGCCAGCGTTCGGCATCCGCGGGGTCGAGCGCCGTCCGGCGCCTCCACTCGGCTCGCGCTGCGTCGCTACCCATCCAACGGAGGTCCTCGTCGGACGCGCCGGCGACGTGAGGCCCGCTCGCGTTCGTTCGCCTCGACCTCGCGGAAATACAGGTTGGTCTCGTGGCGGCAGGACGGGGTCTGGCAGGATGCCCGCGCGGCCGAGGGCAGCAAGAGGAGCGCGCCGAGGAGCGCCAAGACGGCCGGCACGACGTATCGACGGTCGGCGCACGGTGACGCGGCTCGCTCGCTGTTGCTCATCCGAGTAACTTAGCAAGCCGCCGCCTTGGCCGCATCCCGCAGCCGGCGGGCGTGCGCGCGACGCCCGTAGAATGCATGCCGCGTGGGACAGCACGCGCACCACCACCACGGCCATCATCACGACGGCGACGCGCGACGTACGAGCCGGAAGCGTCTCGCGGTGACCTTCGTCCTCGTCGCCCTCTACATGGGCGCCGAGGTTGCCGGCGGTCTGCTCACCGGCTCGCTGGCGCTGCTCGCCGACGCCGGCCACATGCTCTCCGACGCGGCGGCGCTGGCGCTGTCGCTCTTCGCGCTCTGGATCGCCGACCGCCGGGCGCCGGGCGCGCTGCGCACCTACGGCTACTACCGCGCCGAGATCCTCGCCGCGCTGGTCAACGGCGCCGCGCTGGTGGCGATCGCCATCCTCGTCGTCGTCGAGGCCTTGGGGCGGCTCGCGGATCCGCCGGCGGTCGAGGCGGCCGGGATGACGGTGGTCGCCGCCGGCGGCCTGGTCGTCAACCTCGTGGCTCTGGCGCTGCTGCATGGCAGCCGCGACCTCAACCTGAACCTGCGCGGCGCCTGGCTGCACGTGGCGAGCGACGCGCTGGGCAGCGTGCAGGCGATCGCCGCGGGCGTGCTCATCTGGGCGTTCGGTTGGCAATGGGCCGACCCTGCGGCGTCGCTCGTCATCGCGGTGCTCGTCGTCTGGTCGGCGTGGGGGCTGCTCAAGGAAGCGCTGGCGGTGCTCATGGAGGCGGCGCCGGGGCACATCGACGTCGACTCGGTGCGCGGCGCCATCCTCGGCGTCGGCTGCGTGGCGGGCGTGCACGACCTCCACGTGTGGTCGATCTCGACCGGCTTCGACTGCCTGTCCGCGCACGTGGTGGCGGGGGAGGGAAAGGAGCGCGACGTCCTGCTCGACGAGCTGCGCCGCATGCTCCACGACCGCTTCGGCATCGAGCACGTCACCATCCAGCTCGAGCCGCACGGCTTTCCCGAGCACCATCGCTGCTGAGAGCGCGGGCTAAGAGCCCGCTGCAACGTCTGACGTTACGCGGGCACGCGCTTGCCCGTGTAACGCTTCCAGCCCACCGCAGCGCCCCGCCGTGCGATGAGCCCGGCCATGGCGATCGCCAGGCCGGTGATCGCCGTCCAGCCCAGCGCCTGGCTCCAGGTCACGTCGAGGCGCTCCGGGTTGCGCGGCGGCTCTTCGCCCAGCGCGAAGCGCCAGCCCTGAGTGATCGCGGTGCGCGCCAGCCGCTCGGCGAGGAAGGCGGCGCCGGTGGTGAGGAGCAGGTACTGAATCTTGGACGAGCGCGCCTCCTTGCCGAGGCGGCGCGTGAGCTTCTGCATGCTGGTGGCCATCGCGAGGTCCTCCTCCGCAGACCGCGGCGAAGCAAGGGCGGTGCCGGGGCGCCGCGCTTGCATGCGCTCGCGCCATGGCGCGGACGGGCGGAGAGAAGCGCTGGCAGGCTGCCTTGCTGCGGCTCCTCGCGGCAACCGAGGGGCGGATCGACGCCGCGCGCTACCGCTCGCGGCGCGACGGGAAGCGGCGGCTGGTCGTAGTGCCGTATCGCGGCTACGGCAACCGCGAGCGCCTGTGGGTGAAGGGGCGCGTGCTGCGCGAGCCGAAGCTGCGGCCGTCCGAGCTCGACGATCCGCTGTGGCGCAACCTGCTGGCGACTTGGCGCCGCTTCGCCAGCGACGAGGTCCCTGGCGCGCGCGTCCGGCTCAGCGGCGCCGGCGTCACGGTGGAGCTCGACGCCGACGACGAAGGCTACTTCGAGACCTGGCTCGAGCCGGCGCAGCCGATCGAGCACGGACCGGTGAACGTGGACGTCGAGCTGCTGGCGCCGCGCACGCGCGAGCCGGCCCGCGCGTGCGTCGAGGTGATGCTGCCGCCGCCCTCGGCGCGGCTGGCGGTGATCAGCGACGTCGACGACACCGTGGTGCCCACCGGCTCCGCGCAGCTGCTGCGCCTCGCGCGCAACATGGTCGTCCACAACGCGCACTCGCGCGTGCCGTTTCCCGGCGTCGCCGCCTTCTATCGCGCGCTGGCGGCCGGACGCGGCGCCGAAGGCAATCCCTTCCTCTACCTGTCGAGCGGCCCGTGGAACGCCTACGACCTGCTGGTCGACGCCTTCCGCCTCCACGGCATTCCCGCCGGCGCGCTGCTGCTGCGCGACTGGGGGCTCGGCCCGCAGCACACGCTGCCGACGCGCCACCGCGATCACAAGCTGGTCGCCATCCGCCGCACTATGGAGCTGTGGCCTCACCTGCCGTTCCTGCTCGTCGGCGACAGCGGCCAGCACGACCCCGAGATCTACTGCGAGGCGGCCCTGGAGCAGGGGAGCCGCGTGCTTGCGGTCTACATCCGCGACGTCGGGCGCAAGGCCGAGCGGCCGGCGGTGACACACATCGCCGAGCGAGTAGCCAAGGCCGGCGGCACGTTGCTCGTGGCGCCCACCGCGTGGGAGCTGGCGAGCCATGCCGCCGCACAGCGCTGGATCGCCGCCGACACGCTGCCGGCGGTGGCGGCGGCGCTAGGACGCGACACGGCAGCGTTGCGGCCGTCGAGACTTCCGGAGGACATGGCGAGCGCGGCGAGCTGAGCGCCCGCGCGGCGGATCACCGGCCCCAGCCGCGGCCGTAGCGCACGCCGACGGTGATGCTGCGGCCGCCGTCGTCGCGCGAGCCCGACCCGGCGAGAGCGGGCCGGCTGACGCGCAGGTCGACGTACTCGACGCCGAGCTCGAGCGTCGGGCTCGCCTGCCACAGCAGGGCGGCGGTCCAGGCGCGGCCGTCCTCGTCGCTGCGCTCGCCGAGCGGCTGGTGGTCGCGGTCGCGGGTCGAGAAGTCGTCGTAGCGCGCCGTCGCCGTGAGCTTGCCGCGACGATTCCACGCAACGAGCAGGTAGCTGGCGCGGAAGCTCACGTCGGCGGCAGGCGCCGGCAAGCCCATCGCCGTCCGGCCACGCAGATGTTCGCCGATGATCCTCCAGTCCGTGTGCGGCTGGAGCTGCAAGCCGAGCTGGTCGAAGCGCGTGTCCCACGCGTACTCGCCGTCATGGAGGGCGCGGTCGCCGCGGTTGTCGACGTGCGTCACCTGCACCAGCCCGCGGTCGCTGCGCTGATAGCGCAGGAAGCCGGCCCAGCCCGGCCGGCCGTCGAGGTCGGAGCCGAACGGCGTCGTGCCTTCACGATCTTGTCCCTCGAAGAGGCCGCCGGGCGCGAGCGACGGGAGCGCCGGCAACGGCAACGTTTCGCCCGTGCTCGACAGCCGATCCCCCATCGCCCAGCCGCGCCAGGCGAGCAGCGCGCCGGACGCGTCGTTGCCGCCGAAGACGCAGGCCCCGGCGCGCGCGTTGTTGGCGACACCGAAGAGCTCGTAGTCGGCAAGCACGCCGATCGGCCGCACCTCCTCGCCGATCCAGCTGTTGATCGCCGACAGCGTGTAGGTGAAGGGCGAGGACCAAAGCGGCGAGACGTTCTCGCGCGAGGTGGGGAGGAAAAGCTGACCGGCGCGCAGGCGGAAGGTGTCGGCACCATCGCGCGGCTTCGCCGTGACTTGTGCCCACGCCTCGACGATGCCGGCCGCGTCGCCGCCGCTGCCGCCGTTCTGCGCACGGGCGCGGGCGTGCAGGTGAGCGGCGAAGCGCTCGTCGGGCTCCCAATCGGCGCCGAGCTGCGCCTCGCCGAGCACCGCTCCCTGCCAGCGGTCGCCGTCGCCGAAGGTGAGTCGGCCGGTCTCGCCGTCGACCCAGCTCGGCGCCGCATTGGTGGAGACGCCGCGGCCGACGAGGCTCACCCAGACGGTGAACGGCGGCGCTTGCGCGCGCGCCGCAGCCGTCGAGCCGAGCGCCAGGCCCAGCGCCGCGGCCAGCGCCAGCGCCGCGGCCCGGGCTCGCCTGCGTTTCATCCGCCGCCCGTGCGCGCGACGCCCGCGAGATAAGCCTTCGTCACGTAGTCGCGCACCATGCGGTCGGAGGAGAAGGTCGGCGCGATGGTGGCGATCGAGCGACACATCATCTGCAGCCAGCGCTGCGGCAGCCCGCGCTCGTCGCGCTCGAAGAAGGCGGGCACCACCTCCTCGGCGAGCACCGCGTAGAGCGCGTGTGCGTCCTCGCGGTCTTGCTGCGCCACGTCGGCGAGCACCTCCTGGCGGCCGATCGCCCAGCCGTTGGGGTCGTCGGCGTCGAACGCCTCCGGCCACCAGCCGTCGAGCACGCTGCAGTTGAGGGCGCCGTTCATGCCCGCCTTCTGGCCGCTGGTGCCGCTCGCCTCGAGCGGCCGTCGCGGCGTGTTGAGCCAGACGTCGACGCCCTGCACCAGCATGCGCGCCACCCGCATGTCGTAGTTCTCGAGGAAGAAGACGCGGCCGCGGAAGGGCGGCTGCTGGCTGAGCTGGAAGATGTGCTGGATGAGCTCCTGCCCCGGCCTATCGGCCGGGTGCGCCTTGCCGGCGAAGAGGATCTGCACCGGCCGCGCCTCGTCGGAGATGAGCCGCCGCAGCTCGTGCGGGTCGGTGAAGACCAGGCTGGCGCGCTTGTAGGTGGCGAAGCGGCGCGCGAAGCCGATGGTGAGCGCCTCGGGGCGGAAGAACGTCTCGACCTCGCGCAGCTCCTCGGGCGAGCGGCCGTGCCGCGCCAGCTGATCGCGCAGGCGGCTCACTGTGAAGCGGCCGAGGCGCTTCTTCTGCGCCTGGTGCGCCTGCCAGAGCTCTTCGCCGGGGATCTTGCCGAGGCGCTCCGGCCCGTTGGGATAGTGCACCTGCCCCTGCCACTCGTGGCCGAGGTGGCGGCGCAGCAGGTCCTGCATCTCGCGCCCGAGCCACGTCGGCAGGTGAACGCCATTGGTGACGTGGTCGACCGGCACCTCGTCGTCGCTCTCGGCGCCGAAGAGCGGCTGCCACATCCGCCGGCTCACCGCGCCGTGGATGGCAGACACGCCATTGGCGAAGCGCGCCGTGCGCAGCGCCAGCGCGGTCAAGTTGAAGCCGCCGTCGGGGTGCCGCGGGTCGGGCTGCGCCAGCGCGCGCACATCGTCCCACGAGCTGTGAAGGCGCTCGCCCCAGGGGCCGAGGTAGCGCCAGGCGAGGTCGCCGTCGTACTGCTCGTTGCCCGCCGGCACGGGCGTGTGCGTGGTGAAGACGGTAGTGGCGCGCACGCGTTCCTGCGCCGCCGCGAGCGCGCCTTCGGCGGCCGCATCCTCGCCGCCCTTCAGCTCGCCGGCGACACGGTCGAGCTGCAGCAACGCGCTGTGCCCCTCGTTGATGTGCCACACCGCCGGCTCGATGTGGCAGGCCGCCAGCGCGCGCACGCCGCCGATGCCGAGCACGATCTCCTGCGCCAGCCGCATCGGCCGCCCCTGCACGTAGAGGGTGGCGGTGATCGGCCGGTCGGCGGGATCGTTGTCCGCGATGTCGGTGTCGAGCAGCAGCAGCGGCACGCGGCCCACCTGCGCCACCCACACCTTGCAGCGCACCTCGCGGTCGGCGATCGGCACGCTCACCACCACGTCGCGACCGGTGGGCGAGGCGGCGGGGCGCACCGGCAGGCGGCTGAAGTCGTACTCGGGGTAGGTGTGCTGCTGGTGGCCGTCGGGGTCGACCGTTTGCTTGAAGTAGCCGGCGCGGTAGAGGAGGCCGACGCCGACGAGCGGCACCGCCAGGTCGCTGGCGCTCTTCAGGTGGTCGCCGGAGAGGATGCCGAGGCCGCCCGAGTAGATGGCGAGCGACTGATGGACGCCGTACTCCATCGACAGGTAGGCGACGGGCCCGGCGTCGTACTGCGGGTAGTTGAGCCAGAACCAGGAGCGCGCGGCGCCGCTCATGTAGCCCTGCAGGTCCTCCGTCACCGACGAGTACGCCTCGAGGAAGGTCTCGTTGTCGACCAGGTTCTCCCACTGCCGGCGGTCGACGTTGATCAGCATCTGCACCGGGTTGTGGTAATGCGACCAGGCGCGCGGGTCGATGGCGGAGAAGAGCTCGGTGGCCTGCGGGTGCCAGGTCCACCAGAGGTTGTAGGCCAGCTCGTAGAGCCCTTGCACCACGGGCGGCAGCTCGATGTCGGCGATGTGCTGGCAGGGCACCTGCGGCAGCGTGGGCTGCGGGGCGGTCATCGTGGTCATAGGGTCGCGAGCGCTCCGTTCCCTCTGGTCCACCAGCGCGGATCGATCTCGAGGCCGGCGAGGTCTTCGGCCGTCCACGGCGGCAGCGTGGCGTCGTCGTCGCCGGCGCCCGCGAGCAGCTCGTGAAGGCGGTCGCGGTGGAGGCGGAAGCGCGCGCTCGCGTAGTCGGAGGCGCTGCCGGTCTTGACCAGGAAGGGCCAATCGGAGGCGGCGAGGAGGAGTAGCTGCGCCAGCGCGGCGCGGCCGCGAGCGGGCGACAGCAACGGCAGCGCAGCGTCGACCTCCTCCTCGGCGCGGCGGAGGTCTTCCCACATCCAGGTGGTCTGGTCGTTCACCCACACGCGGTGGTCGCCCTCCTCACCCCACGAGCCTTCATGAAGCGCCACGCGCGCGGACGGCGTGTGCGTAGCGAGCTCGCGGCTCGGCGTCGTGGTGGTGATCGGGCCGCCGTCGAGAGTCTGCGCGAGCACCTGCTCGAGCCAGGCGACGCCCTCGAACCACCAGTGGCCGAAGAGCTCGGCGTCGTAGGGGCAGACGGCGACGCCACCGCCGAGGCCGGCGATGCCGGCGAGCAGCTCGGGGAAGTGGCGCGCCTGGTCGCGCACCGCGTCCATCGCCGCGTCGGGGTGGTAAGGGAGCTTGTCGCCGAGATCGCCGCCGGCGTCCGTGACTTGCCAGAGCCGGAGGCCGCTCTCGGCGTGCCGCTTGTGAAAGTCGAGGTAGCGCGGGTCGCCCGGATAGCCGCCGTGGCGCGACCACACCTGGTGCGCGGTGTGCGGCTCGCGCGGGAGGGCGGCGACATCGCTCGCGCCGACGAGTCGCGGTTGCAGGCGGCGGCCGATGGGAGGCGGTGGCTCTGCCGCGGCGTCAGCGCCTTCGCCGGCACCCCACAGCTCGGGGTAGGGAACGAGCGGCTCGCCGCCGAGCAGCAGGTGAGCGTCGACGACCGTCCAGCGCACACCGGCGGCGGCGAGGAAGGTTTCGTTGCCGGGGCGCTCAGTCTCCTCGGCACCGGTTGCCGGATGGCGCCACGAGCCGGCGGGGCGGTAGGCGCACTCGGGCATCCAGAGGCCGTTGGGCGGCGCGCCGAACCAGCGCTCGTGGTTAGAGCGTGCAGCGAGGAGCTGCAGGGTTACGTGCTCTCGGCGATGGAGGAGTGGCAGGTAGCCGTGCGTCGCGGCGCAGGTCGAGAGCTCCACGACGTCGTCGGCGGCCAGCGCGCGCAACGCAGCGGGGATGTCGGCGCCGAGCGCCTGCCAATCGGCGAGCAGCCGCTCGTACGTCGACTCCCACCAGCGCGCCAGCGGATGCTCGGCGACGAGCCCGCGAGCAGCGTCGCGGCGGTGCTCGAGATAGCCGGTGACGAGGGGCGGCGTGCGCGGGTCGGCGAGCTGCGCGGCGAGCACCGGCGACACCGAGAGTGTGAGCAGCTGGCGCCCGCCGCGCGCCGCGAGCCCTCGCAGCGCGACGACGAGCGGCAGGTAGCAGTGTGCCACCGCCTCCGCCAGCCAGTCCTCGCCGTGCGGCCAGCGTCCGTGGCCGAGCACCCAGGGCAAGTGCATGTGCAGCACGAAGGCGAGCCGGCGCTCGGCGGGCTCTACAGCGGTGGCGCCGCCGTCCACGACGAGCGCGTCGGGCTGGTGGTGCGGCCACTCGCCGGCGGCAGCGGCGACGAGCGCGCGCGAGGGGACCGCCGTGGCGGTCACGGCGGCAGCCGGCGCCGCGCCAGGGACATGAGCGGCGGCACTCGGCTCCGCTGACGCCGCGCGATCGCCCTGCGCGCTCGTCGACACCGCGGCGGCGTGGTCGCTGCGGGCGTGCGTCCCTTCGCTGCGCTGTAACGATTCAGTAGCAGGGGGAGAAGCTGCACCTTCCGCTACGCGGGGCTGCTGTTGATCGCCCAACGGACGGCGGTGCCACGCATGAAAGTCCGCGAAGGGCGAGCGCGCACCGGCGGCGGGGAAGCGTAGGACCGCGGCCGGCTGCTGCGGCTCCGGTGCCGCGGTCGGCTTGGGTGTTGGGACTGGCGCCGGCGCGGCAGACGGCTCGTCCTCGGCTGGCCAGCGCCGTGCGACCGCGGCAGCGCGCGCGGAGGTCGAAGGAGGCGCCGGTGCAAGGCGCAGCGTCGATGGTGGGGCGGCGTCGCTCGAGGCGGGCGCGGGAACGCTCGCCGGTGCGACCGTCGTCACCACCCGCTCGCGCTTCGCGCTCTTCTCGCGTGGCTCTTCGAGATGCTTGCGCAGCGTGCGCACGCTGATGCGCAGCTCGGCGGCGGCCGCCTTCTCGTCGCCGTGGTGACGCCTCACGGCGGCGAGCAACTGCTCGCGCGCGGCGGCCCGCATTTGCGGGTCGCGATGGCGGAGCTGGGCGAGGATGGGCTTGCCGTCGGTCATGCTGCGCTGCGGCCGGGCCGCGGCGCGGCCGGAGGGGGCGCTATGTTATCTGCGATCTCCCCACGGTCGGGGAGCTCGCTGATGCCGTTCGCGGCTCGCTTCCGCTCGCCGCTCGGGTTATACGCGGCGCGCTCGCCGGCGGCTCGACGGCGACGCGCAGCGGCTCGAGCCGTTGCGGGTCCTTGCGCAGCGCCCGCGCCAGCCGCTCGCCGAGCCGCTGCTGCTGGCGCTCGACGTCGCCCGTGCGCGGCACCCAGCCGCCCGCCATGCTGCCATGGCCGCCGCCGCGGCCGCTGCGTCCCACCAGCCGCCGCATGATGCGGCCGGCGTCGGCGCGTGGCTTCGTCGTGCGCAGCGACAGGTAGATGCGATCGCCGTGCGCGCCGGTGGCGAGCGACCACGTCTTGCCCTCCATTCGTAGCAGCAGATCGGCGATCTCCGGCACGATGTCGGGCTGCGTCACCTCCGGCAGGTGCGTCAGCACCAGGTTGTCGACCCCGGCGAGCCGCTCGAGCGCCTGGCGCAGCAGCGCGAAGTAGGAGAGCGGCAGCCGCGGGTGCTGGATGCGCGCCAGGTCCTCCTTGCGTACCAGCGGAAGGAGCTGGTCGTACGCAGCCTTGTCAGGGCTCGACGCCTCGCGGCCGAAGTCGCGCGTCTCGGTGCGGATGGCGTAGACGAGCGCCGTCGCCTCGTGCGCGGTGACCCGCATGCCGCTCGCCAGCAGGTACTCGGCGACCATCGTCGCGGTGGCGCCGTACTGCGGGCGTACGTCGAGGAAGGGCACGCCGCGGCTCGCCTGCCGCTTCGGGTGGTGGTCGAGCACGATGTCCGGCACCACGTTCGCGGGCAGCTGGTTGTTGCCGGTGCCCGGTTGGGTGTCGACGAGCGCGAAGTGACGAAAGCGCGACAGCTGCAGGGTCTTGACGTGCGACACCTTGAGCTTCAGCGCCCGCACCATCTCGCGGTTCTCGGCGCGGCCGATGATGCCGCCGTAGGCGGCGGTGGCGCGCCGCCCCATGCCGCGCAGCACCTTGGTGAGCCCGACCGCCGAGGCCAGCGCGTCGGGATCGGGATGGTCGTGAGTCAGCACGAGCCAGCGCCCCGAGTCGCCGCGCGAGCGCACGTGCGCGGCGAGGGAGGCGTAGCGCTCGGCGGGCGTCTCGCTCGTCGGCACGAGAGCGGATGGTACGCTCCGACGCCGTGATCCGCGAGCTGTTCCACATCGGGCCGCTGTCGATCAGCCCGTTCGGCGTCATGCTGATGCTGGCTTTTCTTGCCGCCTACGCGCAGCTCGCGTGGGGGCTGAAGCGGCTCGGGGCGGGCGACGCCGACGACGCCAGCACCTTGATGCTGTGGGGAGGGCTCGCCGGCATCGCCGGCGGCAAGATCTACTACGCCACGCTCTACCGCGACTGGCGCCTGCTCTTCGACCGTTCCGGTCTCGTCTGGTACGGCGGCTTCATCGCCGGGGCCGCGGCCATGATCTGGGTGATGCGGCGCCGCCGGCTGCCCGTGTGGCCAGCCCTCGACGCCTCCGCAGTCGCGCTGGCGCTGGGGTACGCCATCGGCCGCATCGGCTGCTTCCTCGTCGGCGACGACTACGGCAAGCCCACCGACCTGCCGTGGGCGATGGCGTTTCCCGAAGGCCTGCCGCCGACGACGGCCGGCGCGCTGCGCCGCGACTTCGCGGCGCAGGTCGATCCTTCGCTCGCCGACGACGCGCTGGTGAAGGTGCACCCGACGCAGCTCTACGAGACGTTGGCCGCGCTGGTGATCTGGGCCATCGGTCTGTGGCTGCTGCGGCGGCGGCCGCGGGCGGGCGTCGTCGGCCTGGTCGTCATCACGCTGCTCGCGATCGAGCGCTTCGGCGTCGAGTTCCTGCGCGCCAAGGACGACCGCTTCCTCGGGCCGCTGACGCTGGCCCAAGGGATCAGCCTACTGGTGCTCGCCGTCGCCGTCGCCCTACTGCTGCGCCGTCGCGGCGAGGCCGCCGAAGAGCCGCGGCTCGCGCAGGCGCGCTGATGACCGCGCGCGGTCTGGGTCTTGATAGACCCGGATGGCGCCTGCTCACCATCGCCGGCTCCGACTCCGGAGGCGGCGCCGGCATCCAGGCCGACCTCAAGACCTTCGCCGCCCACGGCGGCTACGGCATGAGCGTGCTCACCGCGGTGACGGCGCAGAACACGCTCGGCGTCACTGGAGTGCACGTGTTGCCGGTCGAGATGGTGCGGGCGCAGCTCGACGCCGTGCTCGGCGACTTGGGCGTCGACGCGATCAAGATCGGCATGCTGGCGACGGCACCGATCGTCGAGGCCGTCGCCGACGGTCTGGCGGCGCTGCGCGGCGTGCCGATCGTGCTCGACCCGGTGATGATCGCCAAGGGTGGTGCCGCGCTGCTCGCGGACGATGCGGTCGAGGCGATCCGCGAGCGCCTGCTGCCGCTCGCGACGCTGGTGACGCCCAACCTGCCGGAGGCCGAGCGCCTGAGCGGCACGCGCATCGCTGACGACGATGATCGCCTCGCCGCATGCGAGCAACTCGCCGCCACGGGCTGCGCGGTCCTCCTCAAAGGCGGTCACGGCGAAGGCGACGAGATACTCGATCTCCTCTGGATCGACGGCGATGCGCACCGCTTCGTTCACCCGCGTCAGCACACGCGCGCCACTCACGGCACTGGCTGCACGCTGTCGTCGGCGATCGCCGCTCGACTGGCGCGCGGCGAGCTATTGACCGAAGCCGTGCGCGGCGCGCTCGACTACGTGCAGGCAGCTATCGCGGCGGCGCCCGGTCTCGGCGCCGGCCATGGGCCGCTCAACCACTTCCCCTGACGTTCCGCAGGCGCGAAGCCGAGCAGACGCCGCCTGCTAGCATCGATCCGTGCACGCAGCGCGTCCCGCCCCCGATCCCGAGCGTCCGCTCGACCTGTTGGTGATCGGCGCCGGGCCCACCGGGCTCGCCATCGGCGCGGCGGCAGTGAAGGCGGAGCTCGACGTGGTGCTCGTCGATCGCGGCGGGTTGTGCGATGGGATCCGCCAGTACCCGAACGACCTGCTCTTCTTCACCACTCGCGAGCGGCTGGAGATCGCCGACGTGCCGTTCGCCATCCCGGATGCCAAGCCGAACCGCAAGCAGGCGCTCGCTTACTACCGCGAGGTGGCGCGACACTGGTCCATACCGCTGGCGCTACACGAGACGGTCACCTCCGTACGCCGGGCCGGCGACGGTTTCGAGGTGACGACGCAGCGGGGCGCCTCCGGGATAGACAAAACCGGTGAGCGCCGCTGGCGCGCCGGCGCGGTGGCGCTCGCCAGCGGCTACTTCGGCAAGCCGAAGCGGCTCGGTGTCCCCGGCGAGGACCTGCCTTGGGTGTCGTACCGCTACCAGGAACCCTACGGTCACTTCGCCGATCGCGTGGTGGTCGTCGGCGGCGGCAACTCGGCGGCGGAGGCGGCGCTCGAGCTCTATCGCTGGCACGCCGAGGTGACGATCGTCCACCGCGGCACCGAGTTTCGCCCCGGCATCAAATACTGGCTCAAGCCCGACCTCGAGAACCGCATCGCGGAGGGCTCGATCGCGGCGCACCTCGAAACGACCGTCGACGCGTTCGTGCCCGGTGCCGTCGAAGTGACCACGCCTCAGGGCCGCCGTACGCTGCCCGCCGACGCCGCCTACGTCCTCGTCGGTTACCTGCCCGAGCTCGAGCTGGCGCGGCAGGTCGGCGTCACCCTCGACCCCGAGACGCTGGTGCCTCGCGTCGACCGCGAGACGTGTGAGAGCGACGTGCCCAACTTCTTCGTCGCCGGCACGCTGCAGGCGGGTCGCGTCACCAACCGCATCTTCATCGAGAACTCGCGCGACCACGGACCGCGCATCGTCGCCTGCCTGGCGCGGCGGCGCGGACGCGAGGCGATGGCGGGGGAGCTGCTCGCCGGCGTCGGCGCCGCCGACCGCGCGGCGACGCCGGACTGAGCAAGGAGTGACGATGCGCGCGATCCCGCCACTGCTCGCCGCGCTGACGCTTCTCGCCGCCGTGCCCTCGCCCGCGCCCGCACAGGACGCGCGCCCCGGCGTCTTCGGCGAAGCGCTCGACGTGCGCGTCGTCAACGTCGAGGTGGTGGTCACCGACAAGAAGGGCGCTCGCGTCAACGGCTTGATGCGCGAGGACTTCACGCTCGAGGTCGATGGACAGGTGGTGCCGGTCGACTACTTCGCCGAGGTGATCGGCGGCCGCGTCAACGCCGCGACAACGGCTGCACCGGCGGCACCGCCCGCGGCGGAGCCCGGGCAGCCGCTCGGCGTCAGCTGGCTCGTCTTCGTCGACGACTTCTTCAGCGTGCAGCGCGACCGCAACCAGGTGCTGGAGGCGCTCGCCGGCCAGCTCGGCCACCTCGGCCCCGCCGACCGGATGGCGGTCGTGGCGTGGGATGGCCGGCGGCTCACCATGCTGACGTCCTGGACGGGCTCGAAGCAGGCCCTCGAGCGCGCCTTCGAAGCCGCGGCCAAGCGGCCGGGTCTTGGCCTGCAGCGTCTCGCCGAGCGGCGCTCGCTGATCGACGACCAGCTCTCGCGCAGCCGCGTTCTCGGCGTACCGCGGTTTCAGGCCGACGGGACTCGGCTCGACCCCGACGAGCGGCACGTCGTCGACCTCATCGCCTCGCAGGTGCAGCGCTCGGTGTCGGCCGCCGGCGCGACCCTGCGCGCCTTCGCGGCGCCGCCCGGACGCAAGGCGATGCTGCTGCTCTCCGGCGGCTGGCCGTGGCGGCCGGTCGACTACGTCATCGCCGATCCCAACCGGATGGTCACCGAGATGACGTTGGGCGCCGAGCCGCTTTTCCGTCCGCTCGCCGACGTCGCCAATTTGCTGGGCTACACGATCTATCCCGTCGACGTGCCGGGCCTGTCGCAGCGCATCGTCGACGCCGCCTCGGGGCCGCCCTCGTTCGCCGGCAGCCTCGCCGAGAGCCGCCGCGAGCAGGACGTGCAGGCGTCGCTCGAATGGCTCGCCCAGACGACCGGCGGCGAGGCTTTCATCAACGCGCACCGTCTCACCGTCTTCGAAGAAACGGTCACCGACACGCGCTCGTTCTACTGGCTCGGCTTCACGCCGAAGCGCAGCGGCGACGACAAGCCGCACCGCGTCAAGGTGACGGTGAAGCGGCCCGGGCTCGAGGTGCGTTCGCGGCAGGGCTTCCTCGACGCCTCGCGCACGCTCGAGGTGTCGATGGCGGTGGAGAGCGCCCTCCTCTTCGGCAACCCGGCGAGCTCGCTGCCGCTCAAGCTCGCGGTGGGGAAGCCGGAGAAGCAGCGCGGCCGCGCCATGCGGGTGCCGATCACGATCGAGGTGCCGCTCGCCGAGCTGACGCCGCTGCCCGGCGCCGACGGGAGTCCCGTCGCCACCGTCGAGCTGCGCATCGGCGCGCAGGACGCTGAAGGCAACACCGCCGCGATCCCGGTCATCCCGCTGCAGCTGGCGCTGAAGGGGCCGGTCGAAGCGGGCGACGCCGGCCGCTACCGCACCGACCTGCTGCTGCGGCGCGGCGCGCACGACCTGGTGGTCGCGCTGTACGAGCCCGTCTCGGGCAAGGTATTCTCGGCGACCGCTCGCATCGTGCCGTAGCGGTCCCACCTCCAGGAGCATCACCGCATGAGACGCCACCTCGCGAGCCTGCTCGGCACGGTCGCCGCCGCCTTCCTGCTGGTGCCCGCCGCCGGCGCCGCCAAGCCGTCGACCAAGCCGTCGACGAAGCCGCAGGAGACGAGCCCCGTCGGCACCGCCGCCGCCGAGGGCGGCGCCTTCTTCGAGAGCGTCAACGTCGACGTCATCAACGTCGAGGTGTTCGTCACCGACAAGCAGGGCAACCCGATCAAGGGGCTCACCCGCGCCGACTTCGAGGTCCTCGAGGACGGCCGGCCGGTGACGATCAGCAACTTCTACTCGGTCGACGAGCAGAGCCGCAAGCGCCCGCCGCTGTCGCTGCCGCCGGTGCCGGGCGGTCCCAAGCCGGCAGGCGTCGACCTGCCCGAGATCCCGCCCGAGCAGCGCCTCTACCTCATCGTCTACATCGACAACTTCAACATCCAGCCCTTCAACCGCAACCGGGTGTTCAAGCGCCTGCGGACGTTCCTCGACGCGAACATCACCGTCGAGGACCGCGTCATGCTGGTCACCTACAACCGCTCGTTCAAGGAGCGGGTGGCCTTCACCACCGATCCCGCCCTGGTCAACAGCGCCCTGCTCGAGATCGAGAGGGAGACCGGCTACAACACCCACCGCGAGTCGGATCGCGATGACATCCTCACCGACATCGAGGACGCCCAGTCGGCGCAGCAGGCGATCGGCCGCGTGCGCGCCTACGCGGGATCGCTCTACAACGACACCATGGTGAGCATCGACGCCATCAAGGGCCTCGTCGACTCGCTCGGCGGCCTGCCCGGGCGCAAGGCGATCGTCTACGTCAGCGAGGGGCTGCCGATGGTGGCCGGCGAGGACATCTTCCAGGCGCTCAACTCGAAGTTCAACGACTCCTCGGTGCTGCTCGAGTCGCGCGAGTACGACTCCAGCCGCCGCTTCCAGGAGCTGGCCTCGCAGGCCAACGCCAACCGCGTCACCTTCTACACCATCGACGCCGGCGGCCTGCGTACCTACTCGTCGGCCTCGGCCTCGCGGCAGACCGCCGGCCAGCCCGGCATGTCGGCCTTCATCGACGGCCAGCACATCTACAACATCCAGGCGCCGCTGCTGCAGCTCGCCGAGGACACCGGCGGCAAGGCGATCATCAACACCAACGACGTCGGCACCCAGCTCGGCGTGGTCGCCAACGACCTGCGCACCTATTACTCGCTCGGCTACCAGCCGGCGAAGGTGGGCGACGGCCGCTACCACCGCATCGAGGTGAAGGTGAAGGGCGGCCGCGACCGCAACCTGCGCGTGCGCCACCGCACCGGCTACCGCGACCGGCCGGTGGAGCAGCGGATGAGCGACGCCACGATGGCGAGCCTGCTCTTCGGCGAGCTCGGCAACCCGATGGGGGTGTCGCTCGAGTTCGGTGCCCCGGTGCCCAAAGCCGACAGCAAGAACTCGCTGGTGCCCATCCACCTGCGCATCCCGCTCGACAAGGTGACGCTCATCCCGCAAGGGGACAAGCAGCAGGCCAACCTGCGCGCCTTCATCGGCGTCCTCGACGAGGACGGCGGCACGTCGCCGGTGCAGGTGGTGCCGATCACCATCCAGATCCCGGCGGCGGAGGTGGAGGCGGCGCTGAAGCAGGGCTGGGGGTACGACGTCACCCTGCTCATGCGGCAGGGGCGGCAGAAGGTGGCGGTGGGCGTGCGCGACGACCTCGGCGGCGCCAGCTCCTACGTCACCGGAGGTATCGTCGTCCGTTAGGAGCTGGTCGTAAGACCCATGGAAAGCATCCGGCGGCGGGGGGAGGAGTGGAAGGAGCGTCTGCTGACGCTGCGCGAAGCGCTCGGCGAGCTGTACGCCGCCGAGGCCGAGGCGCTGTCGCGCGACCTCGCGCAGTGGGGGAAGCGCTTCGCGGTGTCGGTGCTGCTGCTGCTGGCGGCGCTGGCGCTCGGCTTCTGGCTGCTGGCGTTGCTGGTCGCCGTCGTGGTAGCGGTCCTCGCCGTGTGGCTGCCGGTGTGGGGTGCGACGTTGATCACGGCGGGGCTGCTCGCCCTCGTCGTCGGCGGGCTGGCGCTGTGGGGCTGGAAGCGGCTGCAGGCGCTCGGCGGGCCCATCGGCCGCGTGCAGCGGCGCTGGCGCGACCACGCCGACTGGTGGCAGGAACGGGTCTTCGACCAAGCAGGCACCGAAGAGCGGGGGACGGAGGAGCGCGAGGATGAGCCGCGAGCCTGAGCCTGACGAAACCGACCTCCGCATCGAAGAGGGCCGGCGGCGGGTCGAGGCGTCGATCGCCGGCCTGCGCGCCGCCGCCCACGGCGACCTCGGGCTGCGCCCGAAGAGCGGCGTCTGGGTGCTGCCCGTCGTCGGCTTCGCGGTGGGCTTCGGCCTCGCCGTGCGCGCCTTCCGCCGCCGGCGCCGCCTGGCGCGAGGCTGAAGCCGTCATGAGCCGGTCCGACGGCAACGTCTGACGGAACGTGACTTGCAAGCGCTGGCGAGGATCTCGGTGCGTGGCTAGACCTTGCATCGAGGCGGCGCGCCGGCGGGAGACGGTCATGGGGACCGCGAACGGGCGCTCCGGCCGGCAGGGGGGGCGAGTGGGTCATGCCGAAGTGGGAGTACAAGGTCATCAACATCCGCAGCGAGAACTACCGCCTGGACCCCAACTCGGTCACGCAGCTCAACGCCTTAGGGGACGAAGGCTGGGAGCTCGCGGTCATGACCTCGGTGAACTTCAAGACGGGCGCGACCGACAACATCGCCATGGTCTTCAAGCGCCCGCTGTCGTCCTGAGCGACCTCGCTCGGCCCATGCACGAGCCTTCGGTGCTGCGTCGCGCGGTAGGCCGCGCCGGTCGCTTCTACAAAGTGCCATGAGCAACGCGCCGGCCGGGCCGCCCGCTACGCTCGATCCGGATGGGCGCCAAACCGCCTGCCTACTGCTGTTCACCAAGCCGCCGCAGCCGGGGCGGGTGAAGACGCGCCTCGTCGGCGCGCTCTCGGCGGCGCAGGCGGCTGCCCTCCACGAGGCGTTCCTCGTCGACCTCTGCGAGCGGCTGGCCGGCGCGCCGACCTTCGCGCTGCGCCTCGCCTGGGCGCTCGACGAGGGGGAGGAGCCGCCGGCCTGCTCGCTGCCGGCGACACGGCAGCGCGGGCGCGACCTCGGCGAGCGGTTGTTCGACGCCCTGGCGGCGGCGGCCGCGGACCACGCGCTGGTCGCCGCGGTGGGCAGCGATCACCCCGAGCTCACGCGCTCGCGCGTCGACGAGGCGTTCGCCGCTCTCGCTGCCGGCGCGCAGGTGGCCATCGGTCCCGCGAGCGACGGCGGCTACTACCTGATCGCCCTGCGGCGCGAGGCGCTCGCGGAGCGGCTCTTCGCCGACGTGCCGTGGAGCACCGGCGAGGTGCTGGCGCGCCAGCTCGATCGCTGCGCGGAGCTCGGGCTCGCGGTGACGCTCCTTCCCGAGGAGTCCGACGTCGACACGCCCGCCGACCTCGAGCGGCTGACCGCGTCGCTGCGCGCCGGCGGCGGTCCGCGCTGCCCGCGCACCGCAGCGCTCCTCGAAGCGTGGGGCATGCTCGCTCCGCCGGGCACCGCCGGATGCGCCGGCGCTGCCATGATCGGCTGATGAGAGTCCTCACCGCGGAGGCCATGCGCGGCGTCGACGAGCGCGCCATCCACCAGCTCGGGCTGCCCAGCCTGGTGCTGATGGAGAACGCCGCCATCGGCGTCGTCGAGGCGCTCGCCGACCGCTTCCCCAAGGCGGAGCGGGTGGCGATCTTCTGCGGCCCCGGCAACAACGGCGGCGACGGGCTGGCGGTGGCGCGCCACCTCGTGGTGCGCGGCTACGAGCCGGCGGTGTGGCTCGTCCATGGCGGGCGGCGGCCGTCGACCGACGCGGCCGAGCAGCTCGCCGTCTGCCGCGCGCTCGGCATCGACGTGCACGAGGTGGCCGACGAGGCGGAGCTCCTCGCCGCCCTCGCGACTGCCGCGGGCGCGGACCTGGTGATCGACGCCCTCTTCGGCACCGGCCTCGGCCGCCCGCTGGAAGGGCTGTTCGCCGCCGCCGCCGACGGCATCGCCGCGCTGCGCGATCCGCGGCGGCCGGTGCTCGCCGTCGACCTGCCGAGCGGCCTCGACGCCAGCACCGCACCGGCCGCCGGGGCCGCACGTGCGCGCTGACCTCACCGTCACCTTCGCGGCGCTCAAGGTGGCGCACGTGCTGCCGCCCGCCTCGCTCGCCTGCGGCATCGTCGCCGTCGCCGACCTCGGCTTCCCGCCGAGCTTCCTCGACGAGGCGCCCGGCGACCTCCACCTGCTCGTCGGCGAGGAGATCGGCGACTTGCTGCCGCCGCGTACCGCGATGGCGCACAAGGGGAGCTTCGGTCACGTGCTGCTCGTCGCCGGCTCGCCGGGGAAGAGCGGCGCCGCGGTGCTCGCGGCGCGCGGCGCGGTGCGCGCCGGCGCCGGGCTGGTGACCGTAGCGGTGCCGGCGCCGCTGCTGGCAGTCGTCGCCGGCGGCTCGGTCGAGTCGATGACGCTGCCCCTCGCGGCCGACGAGGACGGGCGGCTGCGTCCGGCTGCCGTCGACGACCTGCTGGCGCACGCGGGACGCTTCAGCGCCCTCGGCGTCGGCCCCGGCCTCGGCACCGAGGGCGAGACGCCGTCCGCCGTCCGCCGGCTCCTGCGCGAGGCGGCGCTGCCGCTGGTGCTCGACGCCGACGGGCTCAACGCCTTCGCCGGCCGCCCCGAGGAGCTGCGCCACCGCCAGCCGCCGACAGTGATCACGCCGCACCCCGGCGAGCTGGGGCGGCTTCTCGGCACCACCGCGGCCGCGGTCAACGACGACCGGCTCGCGGCGGCGCGCGAGGCGGCGCGCGTCACCGGCGCGGTGGTGGTGCTCAAAGGTTACCTGACGCTGATCGCGGCGCCGGACGGTCCGGTCGCCATCAACCCCACCGGTAACGCCGGCCTCGCCAGCGGCGGCAGCGGCGACGTCCTCACCGGCACGGTCGCTGCGCTGCTCGCGCAGGGGCTGCCGGCGTGGGACGCCGCCTGCCTCGGCGCTTACGTGCACGGCCTCGCCGCCGACTTGCTCGCGGCGGAGCGCGGCCCCGAAGCGATCGCCGCCGGCGACCTCGCCGCCGCGCTGCCCGACGCGATGAGCGCGCTGCGGCGCGGCCTGAGCGTCGGAGGGCGCTGATGCGCACTGGGACGCGCATTTGGCGCACGCGCTCGCCGGAGGAGACGCGCGAGCTCGGCGAAGAGCTGCTCGCGGAGCTGCTCCCCGCGCGCACGCTGCTGCTCCTCGGCGACCTCGCCGCCGGCAAGACAGTGCTGGCTCAAGGGGTGGCGCGCGGGCTCGGCATCGCAGCGGACGAAGTGCAGTCGCCGACCTACACGCTGGTGCGCGAGCACGAAGGCGAGCGCGGCCGCCTGCTCCATCTCGACCTCTATCGCCTCGACCCGGCGCAGGCGGCGGCGCTCGGGCTGGAGGAGATCCTCGACGCGCCGGCGGTCAAGGTCGTCGAGTGGGCCGAGCGCCTGCCGCTGCGCGTCCCCGGCGCGCTCGTGCTTCAGCTCGCGCCCGCCGACGCAGCCGAGGAGTCCAACGAGCGCGAAATCAGGGAGCTGATAGGCTGGCCGGAGGATGTCGGCGCATCGGCTCGGCAAGCGGCGGCGCAGCTGCCATGAGTAGCGCCCCCGCCAAGCCCACGACGCAGATGACTCTCAACGAGGAGGGGCTCGACACCCTCTTCGGCACCCAGGACGAGAACCTGCGCCACATCGAGCGTGCCTTTAACGTGCAGCTCGCCGCGCGCGGCAACGCGCTGACGATCTCGGGCGAAGCAGAAGGAGTGACCGCTGCCGCCCGCCTCCTCGAGCAGCTCTCGCAGCTCCTCTCCCAGGGCTACCGCTTCCGCGCCCACGAGATCCAGACTGCCATCCGCGTCGCCCGCGAGGACCCGCAGGCGTCGCTCGCCGAGTTCTTCACCGGCGGCGGCCTGCTCGCCGCCGTGCGCCGCGTCGTCAGCCCGCGCAGCCTGAACCAGCAGCGCTACCTGCAGGCGATGCTCGACCACGACATCGTCATCTCGGTGGGCCCGGCAGGCACCGGCAAGACCTTCCTCGCCGTGGCCATGGCCGCCGCGGCCATGGCCGAGAAACAAGTGCGCCGCATCGTGCTCTGCCGGCCGGCGGTCGAGGCGGGGGAGAAGCTCGGCTTCCTACCCGGCGACCTCGCCGAGAAGGTGAACCCTTACCTGCGGCCGCTCCACGACGCGCTCCACGACCTCATCGGCTTCGAGAAGGTGGAGAAGATGCTCGAGCGCGGCGCCATCGAGGTGGCGCCGCTCGCCTTCATGCGCGGCCGCACCTTGAACGAGAGCTTCATCATCCTCGACGAGGCGCAGAACACGACCAGCGAGCAGATGAAGATGTTCCTCACCCGCATGGGCTACGGCTCGAAGGTGGTGGTCAACGGCGACCTCACCCAGGTCGACCTGCCGCCCGGCCGGCCGCCCGGCTTGCGCGAGGTCGAGACGGTGCTCGCCGGCGTCGAGGGCATCAAGTTCATCTACTTCAACGAGCGCGACGTGGTGCGTCACCCGCTGGTGCAGCGCATCGTCGCCGCTTACGACCGCCAGGACCGCAAGCGCGAGGAGGAGCGCCTCGGCCCGGCGCTCTCACCGGCGTCCGCTCCGGTCGAGAAGCGGGGAGCGCTGTCGTGAACGAGCGCGACGTTCCCCGCGCCGGCAACGGTATGGCTTCGCCGGAGCGGCCGGTGCGCGAGCAGCCGTCGCCGCGCGCGCCGCGGCCGCGCCCCAGCAGCGGCCGCGTCTCACGGCTCGCCCTGCCCGGCACCACGCCCACGCAGCGGCCGCCGCGGGTCTCGCGCTGGAACCGCTTCGTCCACCAGAGCCGCGCCGTCTGGCAGCGCTGGCTGCGCCGCGACCACGTGTGGATCGTCGTCTTCGTGCTCGTCGGCACCTGGGCGCTGGCGCCGCGCCGGCCCTGGGGCGCCACCGTGCAGACCGAAGTAGGCAGCATCGCCGCGCGCGACTTCGTGGCGCCGCACGACGCGCTGGTGCTCGACCGCGAGGCGACGGCGGCCAAGCAGCGGCGCGCCCGCGACGAGGTGCTGCCCGTCTACGACCTCGACCCGGCGGCCGCCACCCGCACCGTCGAGCAGCTGCAGCGCCTCTTCGAGCTCGGCCGTACCGTCGACGGCGGCGGCGGCCAGGACCTCATCGTGCGCCTCGAGCGCGACGGCGTCTCGCTGCGCGCCACTCCCGAGCAGATCCACGTGCTGCGCCGCCACGAGCTGTCGCCGCAGCTGCTCGAGCGGCTGGCCGACGCCGCCGAGCAGGCGCTGGCGCGCGGCGTCGTTGCCGGCAAGGGCGCCCTGCTCGAGGACCGCGGCCGCGGCATCCGCCTGCGCGACCTCTCGACCGGCATGGAGAAAGCGCAGCTCGACCTCTTCGACTACCTCGACTACCCCGACGAGGTGCGGACGCTGCTCACGACCCAGGCGCGCAGCTGGAGTGACTATTCGGCGACGCACCGCGCAGTGCTCGTCGACTTCCTGCTCGCCAACCTCGCGCCCAACCTGCACTCGAACCAGAGCGAGACGGTGCGGCGCCAGGAGGAGGTGGCGGCGTCCGTCGAGCAGGTCTTCAACCGCGTGCGCAAGGGACAGGTGATCGTCCGCCAGGGGGATCAAATCAGCGCCCAGGCGGCGAGCCTCATTCGCGAGCTCTCCGGCGGCGGGCGCCGCGGCTCGCGCGTGCTGCCGGTGCTCGGCACGCTGCTGCTGCTCGCCTCGCTCGCGCTGCTGCTCTGGCTCGGCCTGCGCCGCGGGCACCTGCTGCCGACGCCGCGCCCGACGGTGCTCGGCGAGGCGCTGCTGCTGCTCCTCGTCGCCGTGCTCGGCGGCAAGCTCTGCTACCTGCTCGCCAGCGGCCTCGGCAACGCCATCGGCGTGGCGCCCTTCGACCGCGCCCACGTCTACGACTTCGCCATCCCCTTCGCGGCGCTGGCGCTGGTGGCGGTGGCGCTTTACGGCCGCGCCCTGGCGTTGGTGCTGGCGCTCGGCTACGGCGTGCTCGCCGGCGTCATCCTCGAGGACACCGGCTGGGGGCTGCTGCTCTTCGCCATGGCGAGCTCGCTCGCCGCCGTGCTCACCGTCGACCACTACCACTTCCGCCAGCGCTCGGTGATGCTGCGCGCGGGAGCGGTGGTGGGCGGCGTCAACGTCGCCTGCGTGCTGATGCTCGCCGCCATCGCCGGCGGCGAGCCGCAGGGAGGCGAGCTGACCCTCGAGCTCGTCTCCGCCTTTACCGGCGGCGTGCTGTCGGCGGCGGCGGCGAGCACGGCGATCCCGCTCTTCGAGTCGCTCTTCTCGCTCACGACAGGGATCAAGCTCGTCGAGCTCGCCAACACCAACCTGCCGCTGCTGCGCCGCCTCGCCTTCGAGGCGCCCGGCACCTTCCAGCACTCGCTGATGGTGGCGAACCTGACGAAGGCCGGCTGCGATGCGATCGGCGCCGACTCGGTGCTCGCCTACACCGGCGCGCTCTACCACGACGTCGGCAAGGTGTTCCGCCCCGAGTACTTCATCGAGAACCAGCGGCCGGGGCAGAACCGCCACGACAAGCTGCAACCCTCGATGAGCGCGCTCGTCCTCATCAACCATGTCAAGGAAGGCCTCGAGCTGGGGCGCCAGCACCACCTGCCCGAGCCGGTGCTCGACGCCATCGCCGAGCACCACGGCACGCGGCTCATCTCCTACTTCTTCAACAAGGCGAAGGAGCGGCACGACCCGCAGAGCGGCGAGCTGTCGGACGAGAACTTCCGTTACCCGGGCCCGCGGCCGCGCAGCAAGGTGATGGGCGTGCTGATGCTCGCCGACGCCGTCGAGGCCGCCTGCCGCTCGCTCGAGGATCCCAGCCCGGCGCGGCTGCGCACGGTGATCAAGGCGATCACCGAGGACTGCCTGCGCGACGGCCAGCTCGACGAGACCGACCTCACGCTCGGCGATCTCAACCAAGTTGCCGAGGCGTTCCAGCGCGTGCTCACCCACATCCACCACCGGCGGCTGGACTACCCGGGCTTCGACTTCAACCGCCGGCGGCGGGACGGGGAGGGGAGGACGGCGGACACCGGCCCGGTGCCGGTGATCGCCGAGGTCGTTGCCGAGGCGACGCCCGCCGCGGGGACGCCGTCGGAGCCGCCGCCGCCGCTCGCGGGCGGTGGGATCGCGGGTTAGAGCGAGGGCAGCAGCCGGGCCGATGGACGACCCTTCACCAGCCGACGACCTGGATCTTTCGCTCGACAACCCGTGCGGTTACGCGGAGGTGCGGCGTCGCGAGCTGCGGCCGTGGCTGCGCGAGCTGGTGGGGGAGCTGGCGCCGGAATCGACGAGCTTCGCCGTGCGCTTCGCCAGCGACCGCGAGATGCGGCGCCTGAACCACGGCTATCGCGGCAAGGACAAGCCGACCGACGTGCTGTCGTTTCCCGGCGGAGCGAACCCCGAAGGGCACCATCTCGGTGACGTCGTGATCGCGGTGCCGACGGCGCGCCGGCAGGCGGCGGAGCGCGGCCACGCCGTCGAGCGCGAGCTGCGCACGCTGCTGCTGCACGGCGTGCTGCACTGCCTCGGCTACGACCACGAGACCGACGACGGCACCATGGAACGCCTGGAGCGGCGGCTGCGCCGGCAGTGGCTGCGCCGCAACCGGATCCATTGATGGAAGGCAAGTGGCTCCTGCTCGCGGCCGGCGGCGCCATGATCGGTGGCTGGCTGCTCTCGAGCCTCGCCGCGCTGCTCGAGCGCAGCGGCCCGATCCGCCTGCGCCACTGGGCCCAAGAGAGCGGCTCGCTGTTGCGCAACCTCTACGCGAAGACGCCGCGCTTCGAGGCCTTTCGCTTCCTGCTCTCGCTGTGCGCGCGCCTGACGCTGGTGGCGTTCTACGCCCTCGTCGCCACGGCGCTCGTGCGCGCCGGCGTCGCGAGAGCGCTCCTCTGGGCAGTCCTCTCGGTGGTGGTGTTGATCGCTACGGCCGAGATCGTCAACCGCCACCTCGTCGGCCGCGACCCCGAGGCGGCGCTGCGCGCGCTCACCCCGTTCTTCCGCTGGATGGCGGCGCTGCTCGGGCCGCTGCTGCCGCTCGTCGCGCCGGCGCTGCCGACACCGACGACCGAGGAGGAGGAGGAGCTCGACGAAGAAGCTTCGCGCGCCGAGATCGACGCCTTCATCGACGTCGGCAGGAAGGAGGGCATCCTCGAGCCGGCCGAAGAAGAGCTGGTGCGCGGCGTCGTCGACTTCGGCGACACCCAGGTCTACAGCGTGATGACACCGCGCATCGACATGGTGGCGGCGCCGCTCATGGCCTCGGCGCAGGAGGTGGCCGAGCTCGTGCTCGCCTCCGGCCACTCGCGCATCCCCATCTACCGCGAGTCGATCGACGAGGTCGTCGGCATCCTGCACGTGCGCGAGCTGCTGCGCGCCCTGTTGCGCTGGCCGTCGCCGGCGAAGAGCGGCAACCTGCCGCTCGCCGACCTACTGCAGCCGCCGCACTTCGTGCCGGAGACGAAGACGCTCGGCTCGCTGCTGCGCGAGCTGCAGGAGCGCCACCAGGAGATCGCCATCGTCGTCGACGAGTACGGCGGCACGCAGGGGCTGGTGACGGTCGAGGACCTGCTCGAGGAGGTGTTCGGCGAGATGGGCGACACCGGCGACGCCGCGACGACGCCCGAGCCGCTGAAGCTCCCCGACGGCAGCTGGCGAGTCGACGGCCGCGCCCACCTCGAGCAGCTGGAGGAGCTGTTCCCGGTGCGCATCCCCGACGACGCCGAGTGGGAAACCGTGGGCGGCCTCACCTTCGGCCTCCTCGGCCACGTGCCGCGGGTGGGCGACAGCGTCGAGGCGCACGGCCTGCGCTTCACCGTCGAGGGGGCCGACCACCGGCGGGCACGGCGCGTGCGGGTCGAGCAGATGACGACGGAGGAGGAGGCGGAGAGTGGCTGACGAGGTGGGCGACGCGAGCGGCGGCGAGGGAAGCGACGAGAGCGGCACGGTGGCCGAGCCCAGCGCCGCAGCGGGCGCGAAGCCGGCGACGAAGTACGGAACGGTGGCGCTGATCGGCCGGCCCAACGCCGGCAAGTCGACGTTGCTCAACCGCCTCCTCGCCGAGAAGGTCGCCATCGTCTCCGAGAAGCCGCAGACGACGCGCACCCGCATCGTCGGCATCCACACCGAGCCGCGCGGCCAGGTCGTCTTCTTCGACACCCCCGGCATCCACCGGCCGCTCCACCGCATGAACCGGCTGATGCTGCAGGAAGCGGAGTCGGCGCTGGAGGCCGCCGACGTCGTGCTCCTGCTGGTCGACGCCGCCGAGCCGTTCGGCAAGGGCGACGCCTACCTGCTCGAGCTGATGGACCGCGTGAAGACGCCGCGCCTCCTGCTGCTCAACAAGATCGACACGGTGAAGAAGTCGAGGCTGCTGCCGCTCATCGCGCAGTACGCCGAGGGCGGCCGCTTCGAGGAGATCGTGCCGGTCTCGGCGCTGACCGGCGACGGCGTCGACCGCGTGCTCGACCTCGTCTTCGCGCGGCTGCCGGAAGGGGAGCCGCTCTACGACCCCGAGCTGCTCACCATCCACCCCGAGCGCTTCCTGGTCGCCGAGCGCATCCGCGAGAAGGTGCTCGAGCAGACGGCGCAGGAGGTCCCCTTCGCCACCGCCGTGCTGATCGAGCGCTGGGAGGAGGACGAGGAGAGGGCGTTCGTCCGCATCTACGGCTCGATCATCGTCGAGCGCGAGGGGCAGAAGAAGATCCTCGTCGGCGCCGGCGGCTCGCGCATCAAGTCGATCGGCATCGCCGCCCGCACCGACATCGAGGAGTTCCTGGAGAAGAAGGTCCACCTCGAGCTGCACGTGCGGGTCGAGGAGCGCTGGCGCGAGAACGCCCGCATCCTCGCCGAGCTCGAGCGCGAGGCGATGCTGGGGAGCTGAGGCGCAGGGCGAAGCGGCGACCTCGCGCTGCCACGCGTGGCCACCCACGCGCCCCAGAGCGCCGGCAGCGCGCCGAGGACGAAGACCACCACGCTCTCGCTGAAGAACCAGGCCGACGGATCGGACCAGAGCGGGAAAGAGACGCCCGCGAGGTGCACCATCCACAGCATGGTCACGGACGCTGAGCAGCCCGAGCCGGGCGTAGCGCGAAGACCTGCAGAGCCGACGCTGCGCGAGCAGGAAGAGCGTGACCGTGCCGACGCCAACCTCGACCGAGAGGCCGAACAGCAGCAACGCTCCCAGGGCGATCGCACCGCGAACGTTCGATCGCAGCGCCCACGAGAGGAGCTGCCACAACACGAGGAAGGCCATCCCCAGAACGCAGGCGATCCAGATCGCGTCTTTCGGAGCGCCGAACACGGCCTGGCACGCCGGTCAGGTTCCAGGGACTGTAGCGGCGCCGGCGCAGGATCCAGGCCGGTCTTCCAGAGCCAGACGAAAACCACCTTGTCCAGGGTCACGATTGCGGCGCCGACCAGCGAGCCGAGCAGGAGGTCACGGCCGACCAGCGGGTCCCGCGCGCGGCCGGCCAGCAGGCGCGTCCAGGAGACGAGGCTGGCCGGCGACCGGCGTCGCAGCAGCGGCTCGAGCGCGATGTAGAGGACCCAGACGACAGCCGGCAGCGAAGAGCCACCTGGCCATGCCGCGAGAAGACACGCCAGAACTCCCCGACCACCGGTGCATGGCATCGAGAGGCACCCGATGGCAAGACGTAGAGTGCGAGCACCACCGCGGCGATCGAGAAGTGCCCCCTTGCGGTCGGCCCGGCGCGCCGAGCAGGTTCCGTCGGGCAAGCCAGAGCGCCGCGGCGAAGACGGAGGTGAAGAGCGACGCAGACGAGCAGGACGAAGAGGCGCTCCCTTGCCGTCGCCGCGGCGGGCGGCGCCGCGACCTCCGCCGGCAGGTCCGGCGCGACGCGGAAGAAAACCGGTACGCCGCCGAGCGCCGCGGCCTCGACCCGCAGGCGCATCGCGGGCGGCTCCGTGGCGCGGGTCAGCCAGGCCGCTCGAGTGTCGGCGAAGCTCGGCGGGGTCGCGGTCGGCGTGGTCGGGACGAGGTCGGTCGCCTTGAGGCCCGCCGCTGCGAGGACCGCCGACCAGTCGGTCGCCGTTGCCGCGGGCGGCACGGTCTGCGCAGCGGGGACGGCTTGCAGGAAGACGAGGCGACCGTCCGTCGTCATCTCCAGCCGTCTCTCGCCCGGCGTCTACGAACGGTGGGTCGTCCCAGGTCACCCGGTGGCCTGCCACAGGCACCAGATAGTCGTTGCTCTCGCGATACCAGAACCGGACGATCGGGCGCCCGGCCGGCAGAGCGCCGCCTCGACAGGTCCCGCCGGCGGCTCGTGGCTGCAGTCGGAGCTAGCAGCCCACGGTCGTTGCCGTAACCCCAGGCGCTGTCGACCGGCTTCTCGGCATGGCCCAAGGCGGCGCCAGCAGCTCGCGGGCGCGATCCGCCAGCGCCTCGGGAGAGCGCTCGAAGGAGAGGTAGCGCAGGGGCCAGGTGCGCGAGCACGAACGCCGCCGCCCACAGGAGCAGGGTCGCCGCCAGCGCGCCGCCCGGCACGCCCGCGTCGCAACGACCCCTCCTTCGGCGCCGCGGCGACGACCTCGGGCGACGGCGTCTCGCCGGCGGCCAGCGCCGCCGCCAGCGGATCGCCTCCCGGCAGGGCGGCCGAGACGGCGAGCGCCGAGGCCGGCCGCAGCGCTGGGTCGGGCTCCAGGCAGCGCAGGATCGCGCGCTCGATCGCCGGGTCGAGGCCCTCGACGTGGGTCGACGGCGTCGGCGGCGGCCCGCTGCGGCGCTCGCGCAGCTCGGCGAAGCTGCCGGCACGCTCGAACGCCGGCCGACCGGCGAACAGCTCGTAGAGCACCAGGCCGAGCGCGTAGAGGTCGCTGCGCACCGTGACCTCGCGGCCGGCGAGCTGCTCGGGCGCCATGTAGGCCGGCGTGCCGGCGATCGCCTCCTGCGGCGGGATTCCCTCGCGCAGCGTGGCGAGGCCGAAGTCGGCGATGCGCGCGCGGCCCCTGCCGTCGATCATCACGTTGGCCGGCTTGAGGTCGCGGTGCAGCACGCCCTGGTCGTGCGCCGCGGCGAGGCCGGCGCAGAGCTGCCGCGCGATCTGCACCGCCTTCTCGGGCGGTACGCGGCCGATCCGGCGCAGCAGCGACGCCAGGTCCTCGCCGTCGATGAACTCCATGCTCAGGAAGTGGCGGTAGTCCGCCTCGCCGACGTCGTACACCCGGCAGACGTTGGGGTGGGAGATCTGGCGGGCGATCCGCACTTCGTCGAGCAGCCGCGCCGTCCACGGGTCGCCGCGCCCCACGAAGCGGGGCAGGAACTTGAGCGCCACCGTCTGGCCGAGCTTGAGGTCGTCGGCCCGGTAGACCTCGCCCATGCCGCCGCGTCCGACCAGCGCGACGATCCGGTAGCGGTCCGCGACCACCGTGCCGGGCAGCATGGCCGCGGCAGAACCCGAGCTGGGCGCCGACCGGACCAGGGGTGGAGCCGGCGGCGTCGCGGAGTCAGCGACTCGAGTCAGGCCGTCAGCGAGCTCCGCGGGCGCGCCACACGATCCACAGAAGCGCCGGCCTTCCTCGAGGCTGTCGCCACAGCGGGGACAGAGGGGCAATGAACTCATCCTATGCGAACCGCCAGAGCAGTTCGGAGGCCCGCCTCGGCGATATGCGGAGGCGGCTCGAGCGCGAAGCGATGCTCGGCGGCAGCGGTTCGGATTAGAGTGAGGCAGCGCTCTTCGAGTGAGCTCAGCGGCCTCGGACCTTGGCAAAAGGCTTGCGTTTCGCGATGCACGCCATGTACGCCGGCCAGCGTCGTCTGTCGAGCGCGCGGCTCGCCGCCGCGCTGGCGGCCGCTCTCGCTTCGCCGGTGCTGGCGGCGGCGCCGCCCGACCCATCGCGGTCTGGCCCGGCGCCGGTGGTTGACGGGCGGCTGTGGCCGCTCGAAGCGTCGCTGCCTCTGACGGAAGCGCGTGCGGCGCTGCAGCCAGGCGCGGCGGCGGCATGGGATGTCTTCGCGGCGACGTCCGGCGGCAGCTGGACGGCCTTCGTCGACACGGTCTCGGGGCGCATCGACTACTTTGAAGGAAGTGGCCTGCAGTGGCTGCCGAAGAGCTCGGCTGCCGCGCTCGCCGACGACGCAACGACCCTGCAGCTTCTCGAGAGCCGCGCGCGCGGGCTGCTGGCGAGCCTTGGGCCGGCGCTGGGCGTCGACCCGGCGCGCCTCGTGTTGAGTCACCAGCGCTCGCGGCGGGTAACCGACAGCCTCTGGACTGTCGACTTCGACCACGTGCTCGACGGACTGCCGGTCGAGGGCGCGCACGTCGTCTTCCGGGTGAGCCACGGCCGCTTGATCCAGCTCGGCACCGCTTCGCTGCCGGCGCCCGATGCCGTGGCGCCGCCCTTCCTCGTCACGCGGCAGTCGGCGCTCGTCGCCGTCGGCCGCCACCTCGGCGGCTTCCCGCCCGAGGCGGTGATCCTCGACGGCGGCACGCAGCGCCTGCTGCCGACGCACGATCCCGCCGCGGCCGCGTCCGCTCTCGCGCCGGGACCGGGTCGCGGCCTCGCCGCGGTGTGGGAAATCCTCTTCCTTCTCCCCGGTCAGCCCGCCACCTGGCGCGCGCGCGTCGACGCGGAGACCGGCGAGCTGCGCGAGCTCTACGACCTCAACCGCTACGCGCAGGCGACGGGAGGCGTCTACCCGCAGAGCTACGTCATTGGCGGCGAGACGCCGCGCCCGCTGCCCTTCGTCGACCTCTCGACCGGTGGCTTCGCCAACGGCGCCGGGACCTACGCTCACGGCGGCGGTCCGCTGTCGTCGACACTCGCCGGCAAGCACCTGCGGGTCGACGACAGCTGCGGTGCGATCTCGCTCGCCGCCAGCGGCAACGGCAACCTCGCCTTCGGCACCTCGCCGGGCACCGACTGCGCGACGCCCGGCTTCGGCGGCGCCGGCAACACGCACTCGGCGCGCTCGCTCTACTACCACCTGAGCGAGCTGCAGCGCACCGCGCGCGGCTGGTTCCCCGGCAACGGCTGGCTCGCCGGCCAGCTGCCGGCGCGCGGCAACCTCGAGATGACCTGCAACGCCTTCTGGAACGGCACCTCGGTCAACTTCTTCCGCTCCGGCGGCGGCTGCGGCAACACCGGCGAGATCGTCGACGTCATGCTCCACGAGCTCGGCCACGGTATCGACGCCCACGACGGCACGCCGCCGGCCGGCTACGACTTCGCCAGCGGCGAAACGTTCGGCGACGTCACCGCGATGCTGCACACGCGCGACTCCTGCATCGGCGACGGCTTCCTGCAGAGCGGCACCTGCGGTCCGGCCGCCGACCCTTGCATCCAGTGCACGGGCGTGCGCGACGTCGACTGGGGCAAGCACGCGAACAACACGCCGCACACGGTCGCCAACTTCATCCAGCCGATCTGCCCACCGCACGACTTCTACGTCGGTCCCTGCGGCGCCCACGCCATCGCCACCAACCGCCTCGAGCACCGGCGTCAGGGCCATTGCGAGTCGCAGGTGACGTCCGAGGCGCTGTGGGACGTGGCCGTCCGCGACTTGCCCGGCGCCGGCTCCGCGGCGGCGTGGGCGGTGCTCGAACGGCTTTGGTACCGCTCGCGTCCGCTGGCGCGCGCGTCCTTCGTCTGCGACACCTCGCCGCCGGTGTGGACCTCGCACGGCTGCGGCACCGACACCTACTGGCGCGCCCTGCGCGCCGTCGACGACGACGACGGCAACCTCGCCAACGGCACGCCGCACTCCTGCCAGCTCTTCGCCGCCTTCGCGCGCCACGGCATCGCCTGCGCCGCCGATCCCGCCGCCAACGTCTGCTTCGCCGCCTGCACGCCGCCGGCGCAGCCGGCGCCGGCGATCGCGGTCGACAACAACCTGGTGCAGCTCTCGTGGGCTTCCTCGGGGCCCGGTGTCGTCTACGACGTCTACCGCAGCGGCGCGGGCTGCAACGCGGGCTTCGCCAAGGTCGCCGAGGATCTGCAGGCGACGAGCTTTGCCGACGGGGAGGTCGCCAACTACTTCGATTACTCCTATCGCGTCGTCGCTCATCCGGCGGGAAACGAGGCGTGCTCGGCGAGCCCGTCGGCGTGCGTTACCGGCCAGCCGATCCCCTGCATCACGCCGGGCTCGCCGCTGACGACGAACGCCGGCACCGCGGGTGACAACGCGGTGGCGGTGAGCTTCACCTCCGGTTCGCCTAGCGCGGCGCGCTACAACGTCTATCGCGCACTCGGCACCTGCGCGTCGAACCACGGCTTCTCGGCTGTCGCGACAGGCGTCGATGGCTCGTCGTACCTCGACGCGAGCGTGTCGGGCACGCTCACCTATGCCTACCGCGTCGCCGCCACCGACGCGACCGGCGTGTGCGAGTCGCCGGCCGGCGCCTGCGCGCAGGTCACCGCCACCGGTCCGTGCAATGCCGCGCCGCTGTTCGACGGCGCCGCGAGCGCGGCGAACGCGGAGCAGCCCACCTGCGGCGTCGACCTCGCATGGACGCCTGCCACCTCACTCTGCGGCCCCGGTGTCGCGTACGACGTCTTTCGCGGCACGACACCGGACTTCACGCCGTCGCCGTCGAACCGCATCGCCGAAGGGTGGCGCGGTACGGCCTACGCCGACCGCGAGCAGTTGGTGAACCGGCAGCCGGCGCACTACGTGGTGCGGGCGCGGCACGACGCCAACGGCGCCGCCGATCCCAACCTCGTGGTGCGCTCGGCGACGCCGACGGGCCCCATCACGATCGAGACGCTGACCGAGACCTTCGAGGCGCCGGGTGGCTTCGACCTCTCCGGCTGGCAGCACTCCAACGTGGTGAGCAGCCCGCTCGGCGCCCCCGACTGGGCGTGGGTCGACGTCGGAGCCGGCGATCGCGGCTGGTTCGCGTCGGAGAACGAAGGGCCCAGCGGCAAGGTGCTGGTGAGCCCGCGCTTCGGCATCGGCCCGCAGACCCGCCTCACCTTCGCGCACCGCTTCGCGCTGCAGGACTCGCTGCCCTCGATCTGCGAGGACGGCGGCACGCTGCAGCTCTCGATCAATGGCGGCGTCACCTGGCAGCAGGTGCCGGTCGCCTCGTTCATGGGCGGCTCGTTCGTGGCGCCGGTCGATCCCACCGACGGCAACCCGCTGGGCAACCAGCCGGCGTGGTGCGGCCGGCAGATGAACGGCATGAGCCAGGTCCAGGTCGACCTCGGCGCCTACGCCGGCGTCGACGAGGCGCGCGTGCGCTGGTACGAAGGCGACGACCGCATGGACGTCGCGGCGGCGCCCAACGGCTGGTTCGTCGACGACGTGACGATCGTGAACACGCGGCGCACGGACGCGTGCACGAGCGCCGCCATCCAGTTGTTCGGCGACGGCTTCGAGAGCGGCGACTTCTCGCGCTGGCTCGGCGGTCTTGTCGGGGCGGCGAGCCGCTGACGCTGCGCGCGTCAGGCGGCTCGCGTCAAGCGGCCAGCGTCACTCGGCGATCGACCAGGTCACCGACCACTCGCCGCATGGCGTCACGGCGGAGGCAGGGACGACCTCGACCTCGAGCGTGCCTTCGTCGTCCTGGCCGCACACCATCCGCATCGGCAGGTCGAGGGTGTTGCTGCCGCCGGCTGCGGCGCTCACGCACCGGTTGCGCGAGCGGCTGCACGGCGCCCCTGCGTCCGACCAGCAGGCGCACAGCGCCGCCGCGGCGTCAGGTGGTGCGGTGAGCGTGAGGCGCGCCCGCAGCGGCCGATCGCGGCGATCGTCGAAGCAGAAGCGGCCATCGGCCTCGCGCGCGGCGAGCGCGAAGTGGTCGCGATCGGCGGAGTTGGTGAAGCTCCCGTTGGTCCGGGCGGCGCGCGTCTCAGGATAGGAGGCCAGCACGGGAACGCGCGAGTCCCAAGCGTCGGGGAGGTCGGCGCCGAGATCTGCGGGGCAAGCAGCAGCCGCGCTTTCCGGATTCTGCTCGCCGACACTCCCACCCTCGGCGCCGCCGTCACCGGCAGCGGCGGCCAGCGGCGCGCACTCGAGACCGCCTGCGGCATCGAAGCCGGCGAGATAGCTGCCGGCGGGGCAGCGGCGGCCGGCGAGCGCGAGCGCACCTGAGGATCCCGGCGGGCCCGGTTCACCGGCGGGGCCTCGCGGACCGACGGGTCCCATCGGGCCGGCGACCCCCGACGCACCAGCTACACCCGCCGGCCCTTGCGGACCGGTCGGTCCGACGGGACCAGGCGCCGCCTGGCGCTCCTCGGGCTCGGCCCGCTGTGGCCGTTCGCCAGCGTTGGGATCGGGAATGTCAGGCAGCGTGACGTGGAAGACGTCGTACTCGGGCAGCCCCGAGCCGCGGGCGACGATGAGCAGATAGGAGCCGGCGGGGAAGCGGTCGGGGAGGACTGCCACGGCTTGCCCTGCGTCGTGGCTGATCACCTCGAGGTCGTCGACGCCGAGCGTCAGTCGCGGCGGCGCCTCGCCGAAGTCGAGGCCGGTGACGATGAGGGTCTGCGCCGCGCGGTCGGCATGGGCGCTGATCACCACCAGCTGCGAGGGCGCCGCGTCCTGGGCGCGCAGCGCCGGCGCGAGCGTGGCGAGCGCGAGCACCGCGGCGAAGCGAAGAACGTGCGTCGACCGATTGCTGCCCATCGCCCCCTCCATGCCTGAGCCGGCTTGCCGCTGGTGGATACGGATGCGACCCCCGAAGCGTCGCGACCCGCGGCGCAGGAATGTACCACTGCGCGCCAGCTGATCGCAAGGAAACTGCTGATTTCGCGAGAGTTATTCCGCGCCGCAGAGGCCGTGAGGGCGCGTGCGCTACCATCGCCGGCGCCCCCATGGCGATGCGCCTGCTCGACGACGAGGCCCTGCTGCTCGAGGTCTCGGACCTGCAGGAGGGGGACCGCATCGTTTCCTTCCTGACGCGGCACCACGGCAGGAAGCGCGGGGCCGCCCGCGGCGCGCGCCGCCGCTACAGCCGCTTCGCCGGCCAGCTGCAGCCGCTCGCCAAGGTCCACATCAACTGGTTCGAGCGCGAAGACCGCGACCTGGTGCGCGTGCGCGCCGTCGAGATGCTGCGGCCGCCGCACCGCCTCGCCGCCGACCTCGAAGGCATCCTGCTCGGCTGCTACCTCGCCGAGCACGCCCTCGTCTTCGCACCCGAGAACGAGGGCAACGAGTTGCTCTTCCGGCTGCTCGACAGCACCGTCGAGGCGCTGATCGCCGGCGTCGACCGCGGGCTCGCGGCGCGCTACTTCGAGCAATGGGTGCTGCGCCTCGCCGGCGTCTTCCCGCCGCCGCGCGAATGCCCGCACTGCGGCGGCAGCCTCGCCGACGGCGCGCTGCTGCCGCGCGGCGGCGATGCGCTGCTCTGCCGCCGCTGCGCCGGCTCGGCGGCCGGCGTGTCCCTCGACGCCGCGACGATCGAGTTCCTGCTGCGCGTCCACCGCGAGGCGCTCACCGGCGGTGGCGACCGCGGCCCCCGACGAGGCCGTGCTCGCCCGCGTCGAGCAAGTCTGCGGCGAGGTCCGCCGGGGGTTCCTGCAGGCCGAGCTGCGCAGCTACGTGATGATGCAGAAACTGCTCGCGTCGAGCTGATCGCGCCATCGAGAGCCGCGGTGTCGGCGATCGCGCCGACGCTCGGGAGCCCCAGCAGGCGAGCCACTACAATCCCGCCCCCTGATGCAGCGCTGCACGAAGATCCCGCCGCCTCGGACCGGGTACCCACCGTCAGCCCCCGTACCCGCTCCACCACGTCTGGTGTTTCGTCGCCATTCTCGGGACCCTGCTCGTGGGTTGTCGCGAGCCGCAGGGCGGGGCGGCACCGACAGCTTCCGCCCCGCCAGCAACGGCACCGCCGGCGCACAGCGCAGTGGAGGCGGCTGCCGCCCCTCCCGCTCCTGCTCAGGGAGCCGCGGAGGTTGGCGCCTTCGATCGGCCTGCCGTCCGGGTGCTGCGATCGCGGGCGCGCCTGCTCGCAGCGGGCGGTCCGGCCGGCTCCGGTGGGGAGGAGGTTCGTTTCAACTGCGCGAACGGTCTGGCGGTGCTGGCGGACGGCACCATCGTCGTCACCGACACCGGCAACTACCGCCTCTGGCGAATCGGCCGCGACGGGCGGGTGGACCCCTTCGCTGGTTCCGGCTCCGCAGGGAACCTGAATGCTCCGCGGGCGCTCGACGCGACGTTCGCCAGCCCGACACCCCTCGTTGTGCGGCCCGACGGCGGCCTGCTCGTCGGCGACGCGCTCGGCGTCCGCGAGATCGACCCGAACGGGGCGGTGCGCACCCTGGTGGAGCTTCCTGTCGGCGGGGTGGCGGTGACCGGGCTGGCAGTCTCCCCAGAGGGGGAGCTCTACCTCTGCGACAAGCTGGCCCTCTACCGCTTCAGCAGTGGTGGAACGCTCGAGCGGCTGGCGCCGGTCCACGGCGTGGGCTGCGCCCTCGCCTGGCATCCCGACCTCGGCCAGCTGGTCGTCGTCGAGGGCGAGAGGATCCATTTCGTCGACCGGCGAGGGACGGCGGTGCGCAGCGAGCCGTCCGACCCTGGCGACGTCGTCAGCGACCTGGTCGGCGGCGCCGCCGTCGACGGCTCCGGCCGACTCGTGCTGGCCGACTCGTACAACGGGCTGGTGCGCCGCGAGGCCGACGGCTCCTGGACGCAGCTGTTCGGCGGGGCAGGGGTGGCCGCGGTGGCGATCCTGCCCGATGGCTCGTTCGTCGTCGGCGACCTCGACGGTGTCCACCTGGTCGAGGTCCCCGACGATGGCCGACGGCGGCCGATGCGTTAGGCTCCACCCCTTCTAGCGGCCGAAGCGCCGACGGGAAACATGGCACTCAAGTCCTTCCAAGAGCTGATCCTCTCCCTTTCCGAGTTCTGGGCCGGCCAGGGCTGCGTGCTGCAGCAGCCCTACGACCTCGAGGTCGGCGCCGGCACCATGCACCCCGACACTTTCCTGCGCGTGCTCGGGCCCGAGCCATGGCGCGTCGCCTACGTGCAGCCGTCGCGGCGGCCGGCGGACGGGCGCTACGGCGACAACCCGTTCCGGCTCGGCAAGCACTACCAGTTCCAGGTCATCCTCAAGCCCTCGCCCGACGACGTGCAGGCGCTCTACGTGAAGAGCCTGGAGGCGATGGGCCTCGACCTGCGCGTTCACGACCTGCGCTTCGAGGAGGACAACTGGGAGGCGCCGACCCTCGGCGCCTGGGGCGTCGGCTGGCAGGTGATGCTCGACGGCATGGAGATCACCCAGTTCACCTACTTCCAGCAGGCGGGCGGCCTCGACCTGCAGCCGATCTCGGCCGAGATCACCTACGGCCTCGAGCGCATCACCATGTTCCTCGGGCTCTCGCGCAGCATCTACGACATCGAGTGGGTGCCCGGCGGCCCCACCTACGGCCAGGTGCGGCACCAGGAGGAGTACGAGCTGTCGAAGTACTACTTCGAGCTCGCCGACGTGCCCTTCCTGCAGGCGCAGCTCGACGGCTGGGAGCGCGAGGCGAAGAAGTGCCTCGAGCACAAGCTGGTGCTGCCGGCGTACGAGGGTGCGCTCAAGTGCTCGCACCTCTTCAACGTGCTCGACGCGCGCGGCGCGGTGTCGGTGACCGAGCGCGTGGCGCTGATGAAGCGCGTGCGCGACCTCGCCGTCGGCTGCGCGCAGGAGTACGTGGCGAGCCGCGAGCGGCTGGGCTTCCCGTTGCTCGACGCGGGTAAGCCATCGGAAGGCGACGGTCCTTCCACTACGGGCAACGAAGGGATCCATACGGCGCCGGCAGCGGCCGCGCCCGCGAGCGCCGAGGTGCGTCATGGCTGAGACGCTCACCGTCGACGCGCCGCAGGCCGCGCCTCGCGACGCCGCCGGGCGCGGCGAGTTCCTCCTCGAGGTGCGCTGCGAGGAGATCCCGGCCCGCATGCTCGAGGCGGCGATCAAGGAGCTGACGCAGCGCACGTTCGAGGACTTGATGGGCCGCGGCGTCGGCCCACGCGAAGTCGAGACCGGGTTCACGCCGCGCCGGCTCGTGCTGGTGTTGAAGGGCTTGCCGGAGAAAGCCGACGACGTCGTCGAGACGGTCACCGGTCCGCCCGCCTCGGCGGCCTTCGCCGCCGACGGCACGCCGACGAAGGCCGCGCTCGGCTTCGCGCAGCGCCTCGGCGTCGCGCCCGAGCAGCTCGAACGAGTGCGCACCGAGAAGGGCGAGTACGTCGCGGCGCGACGGCACACGCCGGGACGGCCGACGATCGAGATCCTCGCCGAGGTGGTGAGCAAGGTGCTGCTCGGCATCGGCTGGGCGAAGACGATGAAGTGGGGGAGCGGCGTCGGCCCGTGGGTGCGCCCGGTACACGGCGTCGTCGCCCTCTTCGATGGCGAGGTGGTACCGATCGAGCTCTTCGGCGTGCGCGCCGGCCGCGCAACGGTGGGCCACCCGACGCTCTCGCCGGCGAGCTTCGAGGTCCAGGACAGCGCCGACTACCGCCGCCAGCTCGCCGAGCGCGGCATCGAGGTGCGCTTCGACGCCCGCTGCCGCCGTCTCGCCGAGGAGATGGGCGCCCGCGCCGCGGCAGCCGGCGGCCAGCTCGTCGACGACCCGGGCCTGCTCGCGAAGCTCGGCGCCATCTGCGAGATCCCCGGCGTCATGGAGGGCGCCTTCGACACGGCGCTCCTCGAGCTGCCGCGCGAGGTGCTCGGCACCAGCCTGCGCGACCACCAGAGCGCCTTCACCGTCGAGAAGGACGGCGCGATGCTGCCGCTCTTCCTCACCGTCATGGACCGGCCCGACGACCCCATCGGCCGCGTGCGCGCCGGCAACGAGTGGGTGGTGGCGGCGCGCCTCGCCGACGCGCGCTTCTTCTGGGAGGAGGACCGCAAGGTGCCGCTTGCCGAGCGCGTCGAGCGGCTGGCGCATCTCACCTTCCACGAGAAGCTGGGCAGTTACCGAGACAAGGCGGAGCGGCTGGCGGCGCTCGCGCGCGCGGTGTGCGGTGCACTCGGCTGGAGCGACGACGACACCGCGGCCGAGGAAGCGGCGCGGCTGCTCAAGGCAGACCTCACGACCGAGATGGTCAAGGAGTTCACCTCGCTGCAAGGGATCATGGGCGGCATCTACGCCCGCGAGCAGGGGCACTCCGAAGCGGTGTGGCAGGCGATCTACGACCAGTACATGCCGGCCTCGGTCGAGGATCGGCTGCCGCGCGGCCACGCCGGCATCGCCTGCGGCCTCGCCGACCGCCTCGACACGCTGGTCGGCATGTTCGGCCTCGGCCTCGTCCCCACCGGCACCAAGGATCCTTTCGGCCTCCGCCGCGCCGCGCAGGGCGTGCTGCGCATCGTCCTCGAGACCGAGCTGCCGCTCGCGCTCGATCCGCTGGTGCGCGAGGCCGCCGCGCTATACGGCGGCCGCATCAAGCGCAGCGCCGACGAGATCCTCGCCGACCTGCGGCCGTTTCTCGGCGATCGCGTGCGCCATCTCCTCGGGCGCCAAGGGCTCGCTTACGACGAGATCGAGGCATCGCTCGGCGGCACCGACGAAGGGGAGCGCACGCTGCCCGACGTCGCCGCCCGCGCCCGCGCGCTCCACGACGTGCGCGGCGAGCAGGCCTTCCTCTCCGTCGTCCTCGCCGCCAAGCGCATCGCCAACATCACCAAGGGTCAGCCCGAGCACGCGCTCGACCCGGCGCGCCTGCTGGAGCCCGCCGAGCGCGCCCTCGCCGAGGCGCACGAGCGGCTCGCCGCCGACATCGAAGCGGCGGTCGCGCGCCGCGACTACGCCGCCGCGCTGCGCTCGATCGCCTCGCTCGCCGACACGCTCGAGCAGTTCTTCGTCGACGTGATGGTGATGGCCGACGATCCGCAAGTGCGCAGCAACCGCCTCGCCCTCCTGCAGTCGATCGGCCGCACCCTCTCGCGCGTGGCGCGGCTCACCGAGATGGTGGTGGAGAAGGCGGAGTACCGGTAGCGTCGTTTCAGCGCTGAAAGCGCGAGACGAATTTCCAGATCTCCTCGTTGGCGTCGATGACCATCGTGTCCTGACCGAGGAGGCGCGCGCGGTTCGACGGGTGCCCCGGCCAGACGTGGCCGGCGCCGGTGAGCTGCCAGAGCGCGACCTCCGAGCCGGCGGCGCAGCCGCGCCAGGTGAGCAGCTTCGCGGTGTCGCCGTTCTCGGCACGTCGCTCGTCGACGACCACGGGTCCGCTCGCACAGCCGTCGGCCGTCGCCCACTTCGCCATCATCTCGTCGACGTCGGGGTGCAACACGCGGTTGCCGACCAGGCGCGGACCGAGCCCGCCGCTGTAGAGCGCGCGCGGGTCGTCGAGGCTGTGGACGTGCAGCACCGGCACCGGTCGCGACGGCGCGAACCGTTGATAGACGAGGCCGCCGGCGACCGGCGCGATGGCGGCGATCTTGTCGGGCACTTCGGCGGCGAGGCGGTGCGCCATCATGCCGCCGTTGGACATGCCGGTGGCGTAGACGCGGTGGCGTTCGACGCGCACGCGCGTAGCCAGGTCGTCGACCACGGCGAGCGCGAAGCCGACATCGTCGACCCCGTTCCAGAGCGCAGGACCACAGCAGGCGCCGGCGTTCCAGGTGAGCGCGCGGCCGCGGCCGGTGCCGTCCGGGTAGACGACGAAGAAGCCTTCGCGGTCGGCGAGCTCGTCGGTCTGCGCGAAGCGCTGGTGCATGGCGGCGTTGCCCATGCCGCCGTGGAAGCTGAGCAGCACCGGCAGCGCACGGCCCGACGCCACGGCCGGCGGCACGTGGACGAGGTAGGCCCGCTGCAGCCCGTCGTGGCGCAACGCGAGCTGATGATCGCCGGGCCGCAGCGCGCTTCGCGGCGCCGCGCTCGAGACGCCGCACGCCGCGATCAGCACCGTCAGCAACGCCCAGGCGCGATGGCTCATCTCGGGCCTCCGTGCGCCGCGGCGATCGAGCGGTCGCCGCGGCCGCGTCGACCCAACAGACGCTGAAACCCGCGGCGCGGTTACCGCTTGCGCCGTATCATCCCGGCCCATGCCGAACTCCTACGCAAAGCTCGTCGACCAGTTGCGCCTCGCGCCCGGCAAGCCCGTCCGCCTCGATCGCCGCGACCCCGGCGACACGCTCGGGACTTCCCGGCAAGCAGCAGGCGCAGCAGGCGCTGACGAAGAACGTCGAGCGCATCGCGGAGCTGCAGGAACGCCTCTGGGCCGAGCACCGCCGCGCGCTGCTCGTCGTCTTCCAGGCGCTCGACGCCGGCGGCAAGGACGGCACCACGCGCTCCGTGTTCAGCGGCGTCAACCCGCAAGGCTGCAGGGTCACCTCGTTCAAGGCGCCGACCCCCGCCGAGCTCGACCACGACTACCTCTGGCGCATCCACCAGCACGTTCCCGCACGCGGCGAGATCGGCGTCTTCAACCGCAGCCACTACGAGGACGTCATCGTCGTGCGCGTCGACGAGCTGGTGCCGAAGTCGGTGTGGTCGCGCCGCTACGCGCAGATCAACGAGTTCGAGCGCTTCCTGGTCGACAACGGCACCGAGATCGTCAAGGTCTTCCTCCACATCAGCCGCGAAGAGCAGGCCGACCGCCTGCGCGAGCGGGTCGAGAAGCCCGAGAAACGCTGGAAGTTCTCGCCCGACGACCTGAAGAAACGCGCGCAGTGGGACGACTACCAGGCCGCGTATGAAGAGGCGCTGCGCCGCTGCACCACCGAGCATGCGCCCTGGTACGTCGTGCCCGGCGACCGCAACTGGGTGAGGAACCTCGCCGTCTCGACGATCGTGCTGGCAAAGCTCGAAGAGATGGACCCGCAGTTCCCGCAGCCGAAGTGGGACCCGGCCAAGATCGTCATCGAGTAGCGGCGGGCACGGCAGGGTAGAGGTGTGATGGGTGGAGGAAAAAGTTGTTGTGTGATGGTGAAGAGTGGGTGGGGGTGGGAGGAGGTGAAGAAGAGTAAAGGAAGAGGTATGTTAGATAAAGAGGAGAGAGATTAAGCTATGGAGGAGCTGTGAGTGGTAGAACGCTAAGGTTAAGGGTGTGAGGAGAAAGTTGGCTGCTTGGGTTGCAGAGGAGAGAGAAGAAGGGTGGCTAGTGGAAGAGAGGGAAGTAGTAAGATGAGAGGTGGAGAGAATAGAAGGTGAAGACAGCAGGGAAGAGCGCAAAGGCTAAAGACCAGGATCTTGTTCTGGACGTGGTTGAGGAAGCTGCCGCGAGAGCGGCGAGCGCGGCTTCGAGGGGCTCGTTGCCGCGCTTCTGACACGCTTTACGGCTACGTTTGGCGCGTCGCCTCAACGGGGACCCAACAAGGGCGGGACGCGGGTTCTTACGCGCTCGGGGACGTCGTGCGGATGGTCGAGTGCAAGCGCTACTCCGCAGGCAAGTCCCTCGACGAGGCGGACTTGGTTTATAAGCTGGTTACCGCGACGCCGAGTGGGACATGGTGTCGACGCCTGGGTCCTTGCCGCTACGTGCCGCAAGCGACAGGTCCAGAAGGCGCTGACAGCGAGGGACGCGATCGGGGGGTGTTTGTCGAATTCCTCGACGCCGACCAAGGGAGATGCTTGGGAACCTCCTGACTCTGGTTGTGGAGGAACGCGAGGCGCTAGCAATGAGCGACTCTACCGTGGCGACGGCCAGGGAGAGGTGCGACGGGCGCTCGAGCGTCTCGCGACGCGAAGTGATTTTGGTGAAGCGCGCGCTCGGCTCGAGCGAGCTTCGATCGGGCGTTCTTGGGGTACGACGGCATCGCAGCGACGCTGCGCGAGGGCTTTAGTGTCGCAACGATGGATGGAACGCGAGCGCGCGTTCTTCGGGCAGGACGTCTTGCAGGGCGCTGCCTCCGCGCTTGTCGTGCGCGGCCGCGATTTCACACCCCCCTGGATGCGTGGTGGCAGGCGTGGTCGCAGAGACCGAGAGTTGCAGTGGTGCATGGTCGGGAGGGGAGCGGCAAGACGTGGCTAGTCGCGTCATGGGTGGCGGACGTCTGCTGCGTGGCGTCAACTCACCGCCGATCGTCGTCTGGTGCGGCTGGGGGCGGTTTAGAGACGTCGGTCTCGCTACGCTGCTTGCGGATCTGCTGGCGGAGCGGACGAGGGCATACGGCGGACCGGCCCGAGAGGCGCGTGCGGGGGTGGGAGCGGCCGGAGGGGGAGGGCGCCCGCGATGCTGCTGGTGCTGGATGGGCTCAATGAACAGGACGCTGCGGTCTGGCCGGCGTGGTTTTCGAGCGCCTTGGACTCAGTGCGGCGCGACCTGCCAGGCGTTGGCATCGTTGTGACTACGCGAACGGCGAAGAAGGAGGACACGTTAGGTGGCTTCACAAGGTCGGGGCAGCGCCGCGGAGGTGGTAGTGGGCGGTGCACCAGAGGTTGCGGCTCCGGCTGGGCTAGCCTCGCCACAATGATCGAGATTGAGGACTTCGACGACGAGGAAGCTGTCAGACGCCTTGCGACGAGCGGGCGGGGGGGCTGGGAGCAGAACCGAAGATGCGGCGGTTCATGCGACGGCCAAGTACTTTGCGCGCGCGCTTCGGCACGCTTGCAGCTACAGGAGGCTGAAGAGCGACGGTAGAGCTGCTGTTGTGGGAGGAAATGAAAGAGCGCCAGCGTGAGCATACGGGGGCGCGGTTAGCGACGAGGCGTTCCAGGCGATGCTAGCGGGCCTCGCGACGCGACACGGGGCCATGACGGCGCTGCCGCACGTGTAGCACGCAGACGTTGAGCGGGAGCTTGGCTAGACGGTAGCGAACGTGCGGCTCGCAGTTCAGGAACTAGCGACGGCCGAAATCTTCGTCGATGTCCCAGGCGCACCAGGGCGCATGCAACTACATGGTGAGCGCGTGCCGCACGCCTGGCGCTTTTTCTCATCCAGCAGGTGTGCGGAGCAACTGAAAGTGGCAGCTCGGTGGAGGAACTGGTAGAGCGATCTGTCGAGGAGATGGGCGACAGCGACTTCGTCGCGCAGGTGCTGTCGTTCGCCGTGTGCATTGCGCTCGTTTCCTCCGGAGCATCGGCACCGCCCGAGGACACCACAGTCGCCCTGCTGGCAGCTCTCTGTCGGCTCAGAAACGCCAGCGAGGCATGGGTAGACGCTCGGCTATGGGCATTCTTCCCGCGGGCCCCGCAAGTTTTCAGACGACTGGCGGAGGAGCATTGGGCTGGAAACCTTGAGGATGACGCTGTTCGAAGCCGGATCGAGTATTGCTTCGCGGAGATTGGCGAGAACTGGGCTGATCATGCCGAGCTTGTGAAAATGTGCGAGCGCTGGCTGGGGTTCGTGCATCCAGAAGGGCTCCATTCTCGGGTGCCAAGCGATCCCGAAATCTGTGCCCGCATCGATGCGGTCAGGGCAGACCCGTCTGACGCCTGGGTGATCACGGAAGTCGGTGACTACGCGCGCTTGCGGCTGGCTCAGCTGGGCTTGTCGTGGCTTCGCATTCGCGGAGCGCAGCCTACGGCCGCGCGGTCGTGAGCTGGGCAGTGAGTCAGAGAACGATGGATGAGCTCGCGTATTACCAGGAGGCTCAATGGCTCTCGCGGATGGGCAACGAGCGGCTCCGGCAGGCCCTAGTGGATGGTGCAGCGCAGGTGGAGATCAGATCCTGGCCGCATTCCCGCTCGACCGCTGCATTTCTGTACCGCATCGAGGGTTCGGTGAACGCTATTCGGCGCGCCCAAGATCTGGATCCCAGAGATTGGTCGGAGAGGACGAGAGCGCAGGATGACGACCTGTTGGGCGGCATGGATCGAGGCAGCGGACCTGCGGTATCAAGCCCTCGATCGGGCGTCGAGGTGGGCTTTACCAAAGCGGAGCTGGCGCTCGGTGGGCTGAACCCGGCAGAGGTCTTTCGTGGTTTAGAGCGGACGAGTCAGAGCGGCTGGTTGGAGCGGATCGACCCGGTTCTGTGTCGAGTTGCGCCCGCAAAGCTGGCGGGCTTCTATCGGGCCGCGCCCGCTCATGGATTCGCGGCGTTGTGGCGGATCCGGAGCGCGGCACCCATGATCTGGACAGCGTCTTCTTGCTACTGGAGCCATCCGATCGGCGAAACGTGACAGCGCTCGCACGACGGCTCTGGGAGGGACAACCGTCGCGGAGCGAAGAGCACACCGAGGACGGTGCGGTCGGTATTGCGCTGGCCTTGATGCGGCGATCGGCCGATCAACTGCGTTTCCTCTTGAGTCGGCCCGCCGAGAATGACCACCGTGACTGGATGAATCTCTTCGCGCCGTTCTCGCGATCCCAAGTGGCGGAGACGATTGAGGTGATCGCCGCTGCGGAGGAGAAAGAGCAACGGCGACGTCTGATGTTCCCGTGGCCAAAGGAGATCACGCTCGAGGAGGAGGAGCGTGAGCAGCTCTGGCAGGCGATCTCCGGCGGGGGCCTCGGGATCCTGAGCGCAACGCCCGCGATCCGCTCCCGTGACGTGGCGCTGACCCGGCGCTGTGTCGAAGCTGGCGTCTTCGATCGCGACCACCTGAGCGATCTGCTCAGCACCCAGGAGTGGCTGCGTCGGGGCCTTGCCGTTCCTGCGTTGGAACGACCGCTCGATCCGGCGAGCGAAAGCTGGCTGATCGCCGAACGGGGGTTCGACCCGGCCGAGCTGGGCAATTGGCTTGAGCGCTTAGACGCTCAGGTGGGTGGGCCACTGCGCCGCAACCCGATGCTGCCGCCGGACACGTACTGCGCGGCCGTGTTCGAGCGCGTGGCCGAGCCCATCCGGGTGTCGTGGAGGTGTGGTGCGAAGCGATCCTGAGCAAGAGCGAGCGCGGTCGCCGCATGGTGCGTTTCGACTTCAATGTCGTCTCCGCACTGCTGATTGCGATGATGAACCTGGGCGATCGCCGCGCCCGAACGGTCGTTCGCCGACTGGGGCGAGGGCCGTATGAGAACGTGCCGCTGCGTGCACTTCTGCCTTTGCCTTTGAGGCGCGGCGGACAACAACGGCAACGGAATTGCTGTCGGACTTGGTCGAGCGCGCAGTCACGGACGATGCGCTGCACGTCCTAGCGCGAGCGGCGGAGGAGCATGAGGCTACGGATTGGCTCCTGGAGACTTCGGTTGATAGAGAACGATCGGGGCGTCTTCTAGACCGCGGCAGGGCCGTTGCCCTCCGCGGCCTCGGTCGGGGGAATACCGAGCTGCAGGCGCAGCTAACGGGTACCGCCGAGAGAGACCCTTCGTGGGTACGGCACGTTGTCGATTGGGCCGGACGGCAGAACCGGCGCGATTCTTGGTCGCGGCATTGGTTTCGATGCTTTCTCCGCGATCCCACGCGCGAGCGAGCATGGGCTGCCTTTCGTCTCTTCTTGAGTACCGCCACGCGGATGACCGGCGCATGGATTCATCCCGAGATCGACGACGCCCGAGGCGAGCCGGACTATGAGATACGCCTCCGACACTTCCACCTCAACCTGCACGCGCTCAACCGCAAGCTCGAGGACGAGAGCAAGACGATGCAGAAGGAACTTTTTGGGTGGCAGACGCCCGGCAGCCACATGCAGCCGTGGAAGGAGACGTGGCACCTTCGATGACGCGGGCACGCGTTGGGCGTACTTTTGCGGAGTTGGCGACGCGGGTGCGGTGCCTCTATCTTGGCGACCGCGCCGCCGTCTTCGCTGACGGTTTCGACCTCAACGCAACAGCGACGTGGTCGGGCGTTTCGCGTTGAGGCGATCGGTGACCGAGGGAGCCGGCGCCTTCTCGCCGAACCTCACTGCCGGCGCGAAGCTCCGATCCAGAGAAACGGTCGTTCGTCGGCCGGGAGCCAGCGGTGCGACGGGCCGGTCCGCCGTAGCCTTGCCCCTTTATCCCGTGGTTTTTGCAGGCCGTCGCCGACGCCGCGAGACCGTAATCCGGGCACCAAACCCTCCTGTCACTCTCTCGGCTTCGGTTCGTCCGAATACGATTTGATGAAATCGGCGGCGGCGAGGAGCTTGCCAGCGGGTCATCGACGGCCTCGATGATGAACATCCCATGGGGCAGGTCCTCGGGTATTTGCACGGACGTCGAGAACACGCCGTCTTTGCCGGCTGCCACGCTTCGCTCGGGGAATTCTTTCTCGCGCAGCTTCGTGTCCCGAGGCTCCACCTCGCGGATGCGCAGAATCACTTCCTGGCCAGCGGGGAAGCCGCGTCCCCAGACCTCGAGGCGGTTGTCCGGCCCCAACCCCGCGACGCCGGTTTGACGGGATGCCGACGAGAACGAAGAGCTTGGCGACCCCCGGGTACGCCTCGCCTCTCGGCGCTGGAGGCTCTTTTGCCTTTTGCGCCAGAACGCCGCTGCTCGTTGCGACGTCTCCGACCGGCGGTGTGCCGACGCCAGTAGGGCGGATCGGTCTTGGAGCATCCCGACGTTCTGTGGAGAAACCAGATTCCATGGCCCCAACTCGCGATGTGGACCGCGCCGTTGGGATAGAAATGAAAGCCCGTGACGTAGCTGATGCGGTCCGAGTTCGTGATGGTGCGCCACGTCTTCCCGTCGTGGGTCGTGCAGATCACGCCCGCGTCGCGGGTGCCGATGAGGATCCGCCCTTCGTGGTACGGGTCGAACGCGATCTTGGTGACCTGCATGTGAAAGTCGTCGACGTCGTACATCTTCAGAGGCGCCGCCTTTCAGTATTTGGGCCGTGAGTCGGAGGTCCTTCGACCACGTCTCGCCGCCGTCGTGACTGACCTTGACGTCCCCGGCGAGAATGTCGGGTGCGATCAGGAACTGCCAGTCGTAGGGATCGACACCGAAGACCGTATGGGTGTCCCATGCGACTGCGCGGCGGCCGAGACTTCCGCTGCCTGGAAGGCGGACGGCATCACTGTCGTCGATAGTGTCGACGCGGTCGGCATAAAGATTCGAGAGCGGGACGAGCCCGATGCCGCCGGTGCCGAGGTAGACCGGCACCCAGGCCATCACGCCCTCCCGGGGGATTCCTGCCGTGGCACTGGGGGCCGCATGCGCGGCGGCCACTCCGATGACTGCGCCGCCCTTGAGGTTCGTACGCTGCATGGAGCCCGCCCAGAAGAAAGTTGAGGTCGAAACGGCGCCGCCACGTGTTGCCGCCGTTCGCCGAAACGTAGATTCCGGTGCTCGGCGCGCCGCCGAAACGGAGGCGCAGCCACCCGCTCGACGTACCTCCTGCCGTCGGCCCGAGATAGAACGCCTGTCGCATCTGCCCCGAATCGAGCGGCTGGCCGTTCTGATCGACGTCCGGGACGGCCCGCTGGTTGAGGAAGTTTGCGTCGGCGAACCGGTCACTCAGGCCGTTTCCGATCCTCGACGTATCCCACGGTGATGGGCTCGCCCGGCCGGGCGTCGGGTCGGACTTCTAGGTCGAATCCTTCCGCCTGGTCGTTGAGCGGCCACGTGCGTCCGCCGTCCGGAGAGGCCCAGAGGTTGTTGTCCTGAGTGCCGAAATAGAGCGACGTTGACAGGACGGCGCCGTCGGGCCGCACCATGTTGGTGCCGGCCAGATCCGTGATCAGCAGCGAGTTCATGCCGCTGCCGGGAACAGCGGCGCTCACCCAGTCGCGACCGGCGGTCGATGACGGCGGGCGCGGTTTGAACAAGCCGCCATCGCTGCCGAGGAATGTCGGCTGGAGAGCCGCATCCACGCCCAGATCACTCATGTCGGCGTGGATCCCGGCCGTGGCGATGTAGCTGGCCCAGTCCTGCTGGCTCAGCGCGCGGAACTCCTCCACCGTCCTGCGCGTCACGTGATAGCCGTCCCAGCCATGACCGGTCCACAGCTTGATGGGGAAGTGCCCAAACTCGCTGCTGGCCGGCTCCTTGGTGACGCGGAGGAAGGGGCCGCGCGACTTGCCCTGGGGCGTGGTGAGCAGCGTCTGCGTGCCGGTGTCGAGCTCGTACAACCAAATCGTGCCGAAGCGGTCAGTCACCGAGTTGTTGTGATATTCCCGGAGGATGAAGGCCCAGGGCGCGTAGGGCGAGCGGTCCATCTTGTTGACGCCGTATTTGAAGTCCTGGACGAAGGAGTCCGTGAGCACTTTGCGCCATGTGGCACCGCGGTCATCGCTGCGATAGAGCGCGTTTTGAGCGAGAGCCAGCACTTGGCCTTGCGGGAATGCGAGGACGGCCTGCACCATCGGTGCGGACGCCGGCTCGAGCGTTTTGTGCGTCCACGTGGCGCCGTCGTCGGTACTGATCGCAACGCCGAAGTCCGTGCCGATGTACCATAGACCCTTGATATCGGGCGACCGCGAAACGCCATAGGCGCTCGTGCGCGTGATGAAGGGCGTCGGAGGCACGACGCCGGTCACCGGCCGGCTCCAGGACCCCCCGCGATTACGGCTTACGTAGATACCTCCGCCGTTGGCGACCTGATTGTCGCGAAAGACCGTGGCGATCACGGTGGTGCCGTCAGTGCCGAACTCGACGTCGCCAACCATGACCGCAGGCAGCAAAGAGATGTGGAACCAGTTCTCGCCGCCGTTGATCGTGCCCCACAGACCCCCGAACTCCATCGCCACGAGAGCGCGATTGCGATCCAACGGACTGACCGCGATCGACTGGACGCGGCCCGCATTGAAGTGTTGTCCCGCACTCTCGGCAAACGAAGGGGGGATGCGAGGCGGGTCCTGTATCAGATGCACGGTACAGCCTGCAAGGACGAGCAGCGAAAGCAGGCCGGCGAGGGCGGGATGTCGAGGCATGGCTCTCCTTCCTTATGGCGAATTAAGTGAATCTCGAGTTTTACCTTCGAGCCCGCATTCTTGGTCGAGTTCGTGCTCCATCGCGATGTCTTCGAAGGGCAGGGTGCAGTTCTGCGGGAACGGTTCCCCCTCTTGCGCTCGAAGGGGTGGGGCGAGCAGGATTGCGGAGATCAAAAGGGCGGTTCGCATGGGCTCAGCTCCCATCAGGAAGGGTGGCGCGATTGCCAGCCCTGGCCTCTGACTACTTCAGGTGTCCTTTGTCTATTAGACGGACGGGCCGAGTAGTTTCCCTGGGTAGGCGGGCGGACGCTGTCGGACTGGTCGCGCTGGGGCTTACGGATACCGCCCTGGCCCAGCCGCCCGCCGGCTGACCCTCCTGCTCGGCCGGGGAATGCGTCGAGACATCGTGGAAGCAGCAGCCGCGTTGCTGGGGAAGGACGACGAGATCCGACGGAAGGTCGAAGCGGCGGCTTCTGAGGAAGTGCGGAAGGGAGCAGCGAGCGCCGCCAAGGCAGCGACGGTCGCCAAAGAACTCGAGGACCTCCTGGAAAATGCGGAAGCGGACATCGCACGAACCATCAGGTCAGCGAAACAAGACGTCAGGTCAGCGGAACAAGGGCACTTCGCGCGGCTGGCCTCCCTGGACCAAGACAATCGAGGAGCTGAATCGAATGCTCGTGGTGGCCGTCAATCCAGGAGCAGACGCTGGAAAGCAGGCGGCACCGGCAGGGGAGCGGCCGCCGGAATGAGCGGGCGAGATAGACCCTCTAAGGACCGCGTGGAGCGCTTCGTACGCGACTTCGTGGTGCTTTGGTCGGAGCATGTGCGCCTTGATTCGGCGGGGAATACCGCACGAGTCCGCGGTCTGGGGAGCTCGACCCGGGAGTCGCAGCTGCGACACCGACCCCCAAAGAACTTGTTGGTGAGAGCCGCAGATGACGAGTACGAGGCGCGGCGGTTCGTTGAGGCACTGAACCTGTATTGGCGAGCAGAACTCGTCGTCTTGGCGGTATTAGGGATACTCGTGTCGCTAGGGCTGGGTCTATTCGTGTAGCCGAAGCGGAGATGAACGCTGCGGAACGAGCAGGGATCGATCTGTGGCTCATGCGCGAGCTGCGCCGCCAGCATCAAGTCGTGCGAGTCAAACGCAAGACGGCAGAGCTGGCGATCCGGCTGCGTCAACGTGGAGAGGCGGCACCTCGATCGGTGGCAACGCCACCCGGCAAGAGTGGAGGTTAGAGGTCGAAGGACGGTGCGCCGACCTATGCATCACATCGAGCGGGCCGAGTGAGTCGCCGGTCGGTTAGAGGAGAGTCTAAGGATCGCGCGCTGGACCACTAGTTGGGCGCCGCCTCGTCGCCAGCGGCCGCATCGGTTTGATCGGGGTCCGGTATGTCCATCGCCTTCCAAATGCGGTGCACTTCAACGTAAAAGTAGTACAGCTCGTTGCCGACGAGCGTCCGCCGGTGATGCATGACGTCGTTGCGAAAGGGAATGAGGCGGTTGAAGGAGGCGGCGAGGTCCTCTTTGTTCTGAAAGTAGGGCGCGAAGACCTCCCAGTTGTCGCGGCGGCAGATGATCTCCTTGAGGTCGCCGAGATCCGCATAAAGAAGCAACTTGTCGTTGGGGCGGCGACGTTTCTGGCGGCGGTCCCGGCAGCGGACGAGCGCAGGCTCGGGGCAGCATTGCTCGAACCAGCGAGGTCCGCGCGGGGACAGGCGCCTCTCGATTAGCGCGCGCAGCTGCGACTCCAGCTGATCGAGATACATGAAGGCGGCGCCGGCGGTTGCGAGGTCCTCGTCGCTCGCTGCGGGCGTGGTGTGTTCCAGGGTGAAGTCGAGCGCGAGCGGCGGTGGGGCTGGAGCGACACCGCTGGCGGCGAGGATCGCAGGTATGGCTTGAGGCGGCGCGGCCGCCAGTCTCTGGTCCGGCTCACGCGCATGATCCCCCTCCCTCTCCTGCGACGGCTGCGGTGTGGAGGAGTCCTCACTTTCGCGCCCGTCCTCTGGCGGCGCTGGCGGCGCGTCCCCGAGCTCGCCGCGGATCGCTGCAGCCGTGTCGGCACTGAACGGGTCTGTCTCGATCGCTTCACTGAGGGCGGCCATCGACGCTAGCGCGTAGCTCGTCGACGGATCGAGGAAGGCCTCCGGCATCAGATTCGTCGTCGCCGCGGCGCGTAGGAGGTCGGACGGGTCGGGGGCGTAGAGCGCTAGGTCGGGCTTGAGGGTTACGGCGTCGAACGCTTCACGGAGCCGCTCGTAGAGCAGCTGCTGCTCTTGCTGGCTTTGGCGAAGCCAGGCGTGAAAGGCGGCGTCCTGCGCTTTGAACTCGTCGAGCCACCGCGTCTCCAAGGCAGCCTTGGTCTGCGCCAATAGATCGGCGGCGGTCCGATCGGTCAACGCCAGCTGCTCTTGGTAGCGCTTGAGCGCATCGGCCGCGCCGTGAACTTCTTCAAAGCGCCGTAAGGCGCTGGCAGCAGCTTCTTCGTAACGCTGCATGCCGTCGAAGGCATCTTCGACTTTGCGTTGAATGCCGGCGAGGGCCGCGCTCTCTTGACCCGCTATGACCCTTCCGAGGAGGCCGGCATGGATCTCCTGTTGAAGCGTCAGGCCGGCGTCGAAAGCGTCCAGACCGGAGGCGAGAGCGCCAGCGATCTCCCGAGCGCGCGCATATTCAGAAACGGGGTCATGGAAGCCTTCGCGCCACTGGCGAGTCAGCGTAGCGATGGCGTTCTCGTTACGCCGGTAGGTCTCGACCACGGTCGTTACGGCGTCTCTCAGCTCGTCCAACCGCGGGCCCTGGAAAAGCTGTATGCAGACCGGGCAGATGGAGCCGCCGCCAGTTGGCCGACCACAGTAGGAACAACCCAGGTGCATCGCGGTCCTCTTCGGCGCCAGTGTAGCTGGCGGCGACGAGCGCCGGCCGCATGGCCGCCCAGCAGCCGGCGCGGAGCGCGGGCGGGGTTGTGGCGCTCGCTATGCCACCCCTCACCAGCAGACCGGGCACCCCAATGACCATCGGTAATCCCACCTAGTGTTCACAGGGTTGCAGGCGTAAGGTGGCCTGCTAGTCCAAGGGTGGTTACGCCACCGTGCCGGCGGCTACAATCGCCAGCTCACGCCGACAGAGATCACGGAGGCAGCGCTCGATGGCCGCGAAGCACGTCTACTCCTTCGGCGACGGCACCGCCGACGGTGCCAACGCGGACAAGCTGCTGCTCGGCGGCAAGGGCGCGGGCCTTGCCGAGATGAGCCGGCTCGCGGTGCCGGTGCCGCCCGGCTTCACCATCACGACCGAGGTCTGCATCGCGTATCAGGCGCACGGCGGCAGCTATCCCGAAGGGCTGCGCGAGGAGGTCGAGGAGAGCCTGCGCCTCCTCGAGCGCCGCATGGGCCGCCGCTTCGGCGACGCCGCCGACCCGCTGCTCGTCTCGGTGCGCTCGGGCGCCGCCATCTCGATGCCGGGGATGATGGACACCATCTTGAACCTCGGCTTGAACCGCGACGGCGTCCGCGGCCTCGAGGCGGCGGGCGCCGACCCGCGCTGGATCCGCGACTGCTACCGCCGATTGCTGCAGATGTACGGCGACGTCGTGCTCGAGGTGGAGAAGGCGCGCTTCGAGGAGCACTTGACCGCGGCACGGCAGGCGCAGCGGCGTCACCAACGACGCCGAGCTCACGCCGGAGAGCCTCGACGTCGTCATCGCCGCCTACGAAGGGTTGCTCGAGAGCGAGGGCAAGCCCTTCCCGCAGGAGCCGCGCGAGCAGCTGTGGGGCGCCATCGGCGCCGTCTTCGGCAGCTGGAACAACCGCCGCGCCCGCGAGTACCGGCGGCTGCACGGCATCTCGGACAGCCTCGGCACGGGAGTCAACGTGCAGGCGATGGTGTTCGGCAACCGCGGCCCCGACTGCGCCACCGGCGTCGGCTTCACCCGCAACCCCGCCACCGGCGAGCGCAAGTTCTTCGGCGAGTACCTGGTCAACGCGCAGGGCGAGGACGTGGTGGCCGGCATCCGCACGCCGCAGCCGATCGAGGGGAGCGGCGCCGGGCACCGGCGATGGCCGGTCGACTTCCCACTCGCCTACCAGCAGCTGCACGAGGTGGCGGAGCGGCTCGAGCGCCACTTCCGCGACATGCAGGACCTCGAGTTCACCATCGAGGCGGGCAAGCTCTACCTGCTGCAGACGCGCGGCGGCAAGCGCACCGGCCCGGCCGCCGTGATCGTCGCCGTCGACATGGCGGAGGAGGGCCTGCTCACGCCCGACGAGGCGGTGCAGCGCGTCGAGCCCGAGCAGCTCGAGCAGCTGCTCGCGCCGGGATTCGACCTCGACGAGAAGCGCCGCGCGATCGCCGACGGCCGGCTCCTCGCCAAAGGCCTGCCCGCCGGCCCCGGCGCCGCCTGCGGCCGCATCGCGATGACCGCCGAGCGCGCCGCCGAGATGGCGGCCGACGGGCCGGTGTTGCTCGTGCGCGAGGAGACGTCGCCCGAGGACATCGTCGGCATGCACGCCTCGCGCGGCATCCTCACCTCGCGCGGCGGCATGACCTCGCACGCGGCGGTGGTGGCGCGCGGCATGGGCAAGCCTTGCATCGTCGGCGCCGACGCGTTGCACGTCGACCACCACGCCGGCGAGCTGCGGGTGGGGGAGCACGTCTTCCGCGAAGGCGACCAGCTGTCGATCGACGGCTCGACCGGCGAGGTGATCGCCGGCGGTTTGTCGCCGCATCCGTCGCCGGTGCTGCGCCAGGTCGTCGACGGCATCCCCGCCGACGATCCGCGGCCGGTGCACGCCTTCACCCGCCTGCTCGCCTGGGCCGACGACTCGCGCCGCCTTCGCGTGCGCGCCAACGCCGACACGCCCGAGGACGCGCGAGTGGCGCGCGCGTTCGGAGCGCAAGGGATCGGCCTCTGCCGCACCGAGCACATGTTCTTCGCCGAGGACCGCATCGCCTGGGTGCGGCGGATGATCCTCGCCCGCGACGAGGCGGAGCGGAAGGAAGCGCTCGCCTATCTGCTGCCGGTGCAGCAGGGCGGACTTCGAGGGCATCTTCGCGGCGATGGACGGGCTGCCAGTGACGGTGCGCCTGCTCGACCCGCCGCTGCACGAGTTCCTGCCGCACGAGCCCAAGGCGATCGCTCACGCTCGCCGACGCAGATGGGTATCGAGCCGGCGCGGCTGCGAGACGACCGTGCATGTCCCTCGAGGAGGTCAACCCGATGCTTGGCCACCGCGGTTGCCGACTGGGACTCACCGCGCCCGACATCTACCGCATGCAGGTCGAGGCCATCGTGCGCGCTGCCTGCGCGCGTACAGCGCGCCGGCGACGACGTGCTGCCGGAGATCATGCTGCCGCTCGTCGGCAGCGAGGAGGAGCTGGCGGTGCTGCGGCGCCACGCGCAGGAGGTGGTCGATCGCGTCCTCGCGGAGGAGCGGATGGCGCTGCCGGTCCTCATCGGCACGATGATCGAGGTGCCGCGCGCGTGCGCGGTGGCGGATCGCTTGGCGCTGCACGCCGACTTCTTCTCGTTCGGCACCAACGACCTAACGCAGATGACCTACGGCTTCTCGCGCGACGACGTCGGGCGCTTCCTGCCCAGTACCTCGAGCAGGGCATCCTCCCCTTCGACCCCTTCGCCCGGCTGGACGAGGAAGGCGTGGGACAGCTGGTGGCCATGGCCTGCGAGCGCGGCCGCAAGACGCAAGGCGGCGCTGAAGCTCGGCATCTGCGGCGAGCACGGCGGCGAGCCGCACTCGGTGGCCTTCTTCGACTCCGTCGGGCTCGACTACGTGTCCTGCTCGCCCTACCGCGTGCCCATCGCGCGGCTGGCGGCGGCGCGCTGCCGGTTGGAGATGGACCGCGCGGCCGAAGCGGCGTAGGTGGCACCCGCCGCGGGGAAAAGCGGCCTCCGTGTCCGTCTAACCATTGGAAACGGTGAATGGGCGGGTAGCTTCGCCAGCGCTGCCGCTGGATGGCGTGCGGAGGAATCGCTATGGAGCCCGGAGTCAAGAACGGCAGGGTGACTCGCCGCGACGGGCAGCCGCTGCGGACGAAGATCGTGGCGACGCTCGGCCGTGCCAATCCTTCGAGCTACAAGCGCGGTTTCGCCGATCAGGACGACCGGACCCTCGCTGCCCACGAGCTGACCACCGGGATGCTGGTCGAGCGCTTTCTCGAAAACGGTGCCGACGTGCTCAGGATCAACCTGGCGCACCTCAAGCGTGAGGACATCAAAGACTTCTACAAGGAAGTCAAAGACACGGTGCTGGCCTGGGAAGACCCCGGCGAAGGCGACGTCCCTTCCGTTCCGCGGATCGCGGTGCTCGCCGATCTGCCGGGTCCGAAGATCCGGTTCAACTTCGAGCCGGCGGTGACCTTCGAGGCGGGGGCGTCGTTCACCGTCCGCTTTGAGCCGCATGCCACCGACAACGCAGGGCTTGTCTTCGTCGACGACAAGCCGCTCAAAGAGGCCATGGACGCTTTCGACGCCGCCTTGCCAGCCGTGCAGTGCGGCGAGCTGGCAGGGCTTCATCCATTTCTCGACGGAGCCGAAGAGAGGGAGCCCGAGCGGGGCAGCCTGGAACATCTGAGCGCGTGCCGGCGGTTGGCGGAGAACGTTCTAGGCATCCGTTGCTTCGAGCCAAGACAGGCGCGCGCCACCTTTGGCAGCATGATGCGCAGCGTCCAGGAACGCCTGGCCGCCAGGGAGGCGGTGCTGGTCCGGATCGGCGACGGCGACATCGTCCTCCAGGTCGACGGCCCTTCCTTCCGCGTTGGCTCTCCGATCCTCCCTTGCGTCGTGTTGAACGCCGGACAAGGACCGACCGAAGGCAAGAAGGCGTTCACCTTGAAAGGCGTTGCGCTCGAGATCCCCTCGTGCACTACCGAAGACAAAGAGAAGCTCGACAAGCTGCTGGAGGCCGAGTTCGAGGACTACGACAAACCTGGTTGGCAGCCACTGCTGGCGTTCGTCGGTCTGTCGTTCACCCAGACCGCAGACGACGTGCTGCGCCTCAAGCGCCACATTGCCGCTACCACTAGCCGCCTGACGGACAAAGCCCCCCGGGACTACGGGACTCCCGCCGTCATCGCCAAGATCGAGAGCTTCAAGGGCTGGGAGAACCGCCGCTTCATCCTCGACGTCGCCGACGGCTTGATGGTGGCGCGCGGCGACCTGGGCCTGCAGCTGGACATCGAGGAAGTGCCGGCGATGCAGAAGCGCCTCGTCCAGATGTGCAACAAGCGCGGCAAACCGGTCATCACCGCCACCGAGATGTTGAAGAGCATGACCGGGAACCTCGAGCCGACGCGCGCCGAAGGCAGCGACGTGTTCAACGCCATCCTCGACGGCAGCGATGCGGTGATGATGTCGGAGGAGACTTCGAGCGGCCGCTACGCCTTGCGGGCGATCCGCAAGATGGTGCGCATCGCGGCCGAGGCCGAGTGCTACTTCGAGCTGGAAGGGCTGCCGAAGACGAAGCAGAGCTCGGGACACCGCCAACGCTTCGAGGCGTTCTTCCTCGATGCCGACGATCTCCAGCGCCAGCACGATTCGCGCTTCACCGCCATCATCGACACACTCACGCGCCCCTGGGCCGGCGCCCTCGCGCACTTCTGCAACCGCATCAGACCCGAGCTCGAATGGCGCTTCCGCCTCTACCAGACCAAGCAGGCGAAGTCCGCGATGCAGACGACGACCGACCGGATCACCCAGGCGACCTGCACGCTGGGCGAGCAGGGGGACGTCAAGGGGATTCTCGCCGCCACCACCTCGGGCCGTACCGTCCGCATGCTCGCCCGCCTTCACCCGCGGACGGTGATCATCGGTGCCGCGCACGACGTGCTCAACACGCGCAAGCTCACCGCCAGCTGGGGCGTGTGGCCGATCTGCATCGGCACGGTGCAACCTGCCGAAGGGGTGGACGTGATGTATGACAAGTGTCTGAAAGCGATCGGCAGCGATGCGGCTCTCCACGAATTGCTCGAAGGCGGCGACATGATCTTCACCGCCGGTACACCGATCGAGACGCCTGGCACGACCAACCTCATCCAGATTCGTCGGTACCAGAGGCACCAGCCTGCGGTGGCGCCTGCAGGTCCACCGCAACCCGAAGCCCCGTTGATCTGAGACCCAGCGCCGCCCGCTCTCGCTGAAGCCCGGGCTCCCGATGGACCGCGCCGCCGAAGCGGCGTAGTGTGCCACCGATGACGATCCGCAGGCGACGGATGTGGCGCTGGTTGCGGCACGGCCTGCTCGTCCTCCTGCTGTTGTTTGCAGCGCTCGCGCTGTTCATGCGCCTTCGCTACGGCGGCGGGAGCACCGACTTCCCGGAGCGGATCGGCAAGCCGCTGCTGAGCGGCGATGCGCTCGAGGTCGTCGCCAACCTGCCGCCGCCGCCGGGCAACCCTGCCGTGTCGCCCGACGGGCGCGTGTTCCTCTCCATCCACCCGGAAGGGCGGCCACGCGTCAAGGTGGTCGAGCTGGTCGGCGGCGAGGCACGGCCGTTCCCTGACGAGTCGTGGCAGGCGCGGCGCGGCGACGACGGCGACGGCAAGCCGCTGCCGTTCTTCGACACCGTGCTCGGCGTGCGCATCGACCGCCGCGGCCGGCTGTGGACGCTCGACCTCGCCAACCACGGTCTCGGGCAGCCACGCTTGCTGGCTTTCGACGTCGAGAGCGGCGCGCTGGTGCAGCGCTACGACTTCCCGCGCTCGCTGGTGCCGCGCGGCTCTTACCTCAACGACCTGCAGGTGAGCCCGGACGGCCGCCATGTCTTCATCGCCGACTCCAGCATGTTCAAGCTCGACCCTGCGCTCTTGATCGTCGACACCGAGAGCGGCCGCACGCGCCGCGTGCTCGCCGGCCACCGATCGGTGAAGCTGGAGCCGTACATCCCCGTCGTCGGCGGCCGCACGATGCGCATCTTCGGCATCTTCACCGTCATGCCCGGTGTCGACTCGATCGCGCTCGACAACCGGGGCAACCTCGCCTTCGCCGCCGTCACCGCGCGGCGGATGTACCGGGCGCGCGTCGCGGAACTCGTCGACGAGCAGCTGCCGGCGGACGAGCTGGCGCGGCGCGTCGAGGACTTCGGCGACAAGCCGATGACCGACGGCATGTCGAGCGACGCGGCCGGCAACCTGGTGCTCACCGACCCCGGCCACGACGCGCTGCAGCTGCTCGCTCCCGACGGCACGCTGACGACCTTGATCCGCGACCCGCGCCTGCGCTGGCCGGACGGCGTCTCGTTCGGGCCGTGCGGCGACGGCGGCGCGAGCGCGGATTGCCTCTACGTCACCTGCTCGGCCCTCCACAAGGTGATCGGTCGCACGCCCGGCCAAGTGCGCCGCGCTGGCCCCTACCAGGTGTTCCGGTTGCGGATGCCGCGCCCCGGGTACGCCGGGCATTGAGCGCGATGGACCCCCGGCCTGCCGACGACCGCGACGCTCATGGCCTCGCCGGCGCCGCCGCCGAGCGAGGCAGTGACATGACGCCGGAGCGCTGGGCGCGGCTGCGCGAGTTGTTTGCGGTCGCCGCCGAGGCCGACCCCGAACGCCGCCGCGCGCTCCTCGCCGAGGTCGCCGCCGCGGATCCGGAGCTCGGCACCGAGCTCGCGCAGCTGTTGGCCGCCGACGTCGGCTGGACCGACGAGCAGACCCTGTCGCGCCCCTCGGGGAAGATCGCGCTCGACGGCGCCGCCGCGCTGCCGGAGCGCATCGACCGCTACCGCATCCTCGGCCAGCTCGGCGAAGGCGGCATGGGGCGCGTGTTCCTCGCCGAGCGGGCCGACGGCGTCTATCGCCAGCGCGTGGCGCTCAAGGTCCTCGCCGGCGGCACCTTCAGCAGCGAGCTGGCGCGCCGCCGTTTCCGCGCCGAGCGGCAGATCCTGGCGCGGCTCGGCATCCGTCGATCGCGCGGCTGCTCGACGGCGGCGAGACGCCGGACGGCGAGCCGTTCTTCGCCATGGAGTACGTCGACGGCCGGCCGATCGACGACTACTGCGCGCGCGCGAAGCTCGGCCACGAGGCGATGCTCGAGATCTTCCGTGCGCGTCTGCGAGGCGGTGCAGGACGCGCACCGCAGCCTGGTCGTCCACCGCGACCTCAAGCCCTCCAACATGCTGGTGACGGCGGACGGCCAGCCCAAGCTGCTCGACTTCGGCATCGCCAAGCTGCTCGCCGCCGAGGACGGCGAGGAGGCGACGCTGCTCACCCGTCACGGTGGCTCGCCGCTGACGCCGCGACTACGCCTCGCCCGGAGCAGGTGCGCGGCCAGCCGGTGACGACGGCGACCGACGTCTACTCGCTGGGCGTGATGCTCTACGAGCTGCTCACCGGCTCGCTCGCCTTACGGCGACGACGCTCGACGCCGGCGTCGCTCGCGTTTGCGGTCTGCGAGAAGCAGCCCCGTGCGCCGTCGGCGGTGACGAAGGGCGGCACGCGCAGCACCGCCTCGACGCTCGCCGCCGGCGGCCGCGGCACGTCGGGCGACCTCGACGCCATCGTGCTCAAGGCGCTGCGCAAGGAGCCGGCCGATCGCTACGGCTCGGTCGGCGAGCTCGCCGAAGACGTGCGCCGCCTGCTCGCCGGTCTGCCGGTGGCGGCGCGGGAGGGGAGCGCCGCCTATCGCTGGCGCAAGCTCATCCGTCGTCACCGGCTCGCGATCGCCGGCGGCGCTACCGTCGCGGCGGCGTTGATCGCTGCTGCCGTAGTGAGCATCGGCCAGGCGCGGGCCGCCGCGCGCGAGCGCGACCGCGCGTTGCTCGCCGAGAGCCAGGCGCGGCGCGACGCCGGCACGGCAGCGCAGGTGGTGGACTTCCTCGTCGGCCTCTCGAGCGAGCGGATCCCGAGCGCACGCAAGGGCGCGTGCCGACGGTGGTCGAGGTGCTGGACGAGAGCCGCGCCGCGCTGCAAAAGCCGGGCCTCGCGAGCCCGAGGTGCGCGCGGCGCTGCAGCAAGCGCTCGCCCGCGCCTATCTAGAGATCGGCCAAGGGAAGCCGGCGGCAGCGCTAGCCGGCGACGCCGTCGCGGCCTCGCGTCAGGCGGGGCAGGCGCAGCCGCCGGCTGCGCTGCTCACGCTCGGCCGAGCGCAGGCGCTGTTCGGCAACCTCACTGCCGCGGAGTCTTCGCTCAAGGCCGCGCACGTCGCGGCGCTGGCGCCAGGTGCGGAACGCGACGAAGCGCTAGTCCGTCAGACCGCCTCAGCACTCGCCAACGTGCTCACCGAGGCGACGCACTACGACGAGGCGCGGAAGCTGCGGCTCGGCGTGCTCGAGCAGCTCGCCGGCAAGCTCGGCGTCGATCCTGCCGCGCCGCGAGCGCCGGCCGGGCAGCTGAGCGGCGATTGGGGCGAGCTCGCGGTAGCGCTCTACGACCTCTCGGACCTCGACCTCGACCGTGGCGACTACGCGACCGCCGTCGAGACCAGCCGCCGCGCGCTCGCCGTCGGCCAGCGGGTCTGGGGGCCGGACGACAGCCGGGTCGCCAAGCTGAAGATGGGTCTCGGCAACGCGCTCGACGAGATCGATCAAGTGCAGGAATCGGCGAAGGTGCTGGGCGAGGGACTGGCCGATTACCGGCGCGTGTACGGCCCGCGCCACGTCGAGGTCGGCAAGGCGCTGGTCAACTACGGCGGCGTGCTGAGTCGAGTCGGCCGCAACGCCGAGTCGACGGCGGCGCTGGAGGAAGCGGTGGCACTGTTCGACGCCTCGGTGGGGCACGTGCACCGCTACACCGCGGTGGCGCTCAACAACCTGGCCAACAACTACATCCGCGGCGGCGACCGCGAGCGCGGGCTCGCCACGCACGTCGAAGCGCTGGCGGTGCGGCGTCAGCTCTGGCCGGCCGACCACCCGGAGGTCGCCCAGTCGCTGCGCAACATCGGCAACCTGCACCTCGATCTCGATCGGCCGCGCGCCGGCCTCTCCTACCTGCAGCAGGCGGCAGCGCCTACCAGTCGTCGCTCGGTCCCACGCATCCGAACACCATCGACGCGCGCATGGCGGTGGGCGCCGCGCTCTGCGGGCTCCACGACTGGCAGCCGGCGCGCACCATCCTCGAGGACGCCTACGCCAAGAGCGCCGGCGTCGAGGACCCGGTGATGCGGGCGCGCATCGCCCACTACCTCGCGATGGCGCTCGACGCCCAGGGCGAGCGAGCCCGCGCCCTCGAGCTCGCCCGCGAAGCCGTGCGCCTGACCGAGAAGCTCGGCCTCGCCAAGGAAGACCTCGACGTCGACGAGCTGCGCGGCCTGGTCGAGCGCCTCGCCGGCGCGAAGCGCTAGAAGCTGATCCTCGCCCCCAGCCGGATCGTCCGCGGCGGCGTTCGCAGCACGGGCTGCAGGAAGTCGGGATTGGGTGGCGGATCCGACCGCGGCACCGCGTTGTCCGCCTCCTCGAAGCCCCAGCGCTGGTCGATCAGGACCGGCCGCTGCGCGTCGAGCAGGCTGAAGACGTCGGCGAGGAAGTTGATCGTCACCGGCCCGACCTCCAGCGGGTAGCCGAAGTGGAGATCGACCTCGTAGTTGTCGGGGGTGCGCCCTTCGGCGCCGCGGCGGCTCAGGAAGAACTCGTAGCGGCCGTAGATGTCGGAGTAGCCGTAGCGCGTCACCGGCGTGCCCGAACGCCAGTAGCCGGAGGCGCCGACCTCGAGCTTCCACGGCGTCGTGTAGGTGCCGGAGAACTTGAACTGGTGGCGGCGGTCGTTCGACAGCGGGCCGGTGTTGGTGATGGTGCCGCGGTGCGCCGGGTCGCCGTCGGTGAAGAAGTCGTAGTAGTCGTAGGCGGCGGAGATGTTGGGGTCGGCGCCGACGTTGGTGAACGGCGCGTAGAGGCCGTCGAAGTTGCCCTCGAGCTTGGAGTAGAGGTAGGACGCCATGCCCTGCCAGTTGCGCGAGAAGCGCTTGTTGACGTCCAGCTGCACGCCCTTGAAGACGCGCTTCGGCTCGGGCGCCGGGAAGGTCGACTCGTAGTCGAGCGTCGCGATCTCGCTCATGAACCCTTCGCCGGGGTTGCCGATGCAATAGGTGCCGTCGCGCAGGTCGGAGCAGAGGAAGTCCTCGATCACCTGGCCGTAGTCGCGGTAGATGCCCTTGATCCCAACCGCCACGTCGGGCATCACCTCGCGGTCGTAGCCGAGGAGGTACTCGTTGATGTACTGGTTCTCGAGGTTCGGGTCGACCGGCTCGGTGAAGCCGCCGAAGATCACCGATTCCTCCTCGAGCGCCGCCTCGGCGGCGGCGTTGGGCGCCGTGCCGGTGGGGCTGAAGTTGAAGATGCGCGCCTGCCGCTCGTAGCTGAACGAACGGATGACGAGGTCCATCGACAGCTGCTCGTAGTAGCGGCCGTAGGAGCCGTAGAGGCGGTGGTTGACGTCGCCGCTCGGCGCCCAGATGAAGCCCAGCCGCGGCGCGTAGTCGTCGCTCAGGTCGATCTGCCGCGCGCCGGAAGCGTCGAAGATCTCCTGGCGGTCCCAGCGCACGCCGAAGCTGAAGGTGAGCGAGTCGGTGGCCGTCCAGCGGTCCTGCAGGTAGAGGGTGGTGACCTCGTGGCTGGGCGCGGCGACGAGCGCGGAGACCGGCGCGTTGCCGACGGTGGCGGTGGGCGTCGTCCAGTAGAAGTGGCTGTAGACCGCCGTGCCGTCGACGTCGAAGACGTCGACCTGCTGGCCGCCCGAGAAGCGACGCAGCACCGTGGCGTCCTCCTCCTCGTACTCGGCGCCGCCCTTGAGCTCGTGGCCGCCGAGGAAGCGGGTGAGCGAGACGCCGAGGAAGTCGCGCTGGAAGTCCTTCTGCTGCATCAGGCCGAAGCCGCCTCGCTGGAAGAAGTTCTCGTCCACCGAGCGGAACTGGATGGTGTCGCCGGCGCCGCTCGCCGGCCCGACCGAGTTCTCCTCCTCGTGCCGCGTCACCTGCGCCGTGGCCACCCACTGCTGGCCGAGCAGCCCCTCGTAACGCAGCGAGTAGTCCCTGCCGCCGAAGCTGCGCACGCCCTCGTAGGTGAGCGGATCGCCGTTGAGCGAGTGCTGGGCGTCGTTGATGGCGCCGGCGTCGTCGCGCGGGTCCTGGAAGAAGGTGCCGATGAGGCTGTGGCTGTCGTTGAGCCGGTAGGTCAGCTTGCCGGCCGCGAGGTCGCGGTCGCTCGTCGACTCGACGACCTGCCCCTCGAGCGGCCCCGCGGGCAGCGTGCTGTCGAGGGTGTTCTCGACCTTGTCGTAGGCGGCGAAGAACCACAGCTTGTCCTTGACGATGAAGCCGCCGAGGTCGAGGCCGTAGTCCTTCTTGGTGAAGCCTGCCGTGGTGCCGCCGGTCGAGACGACCTTCTTGGCGTTGCTCTGCAACGAGTCGTCGTCCCAGTAGCCGAAGACGTCGCCGTGGAACTCGTTGCCGCCCGACTTGGTGATGACGTTGATGATGCCGCCGGTCGAGCGCCCGAACTCCGCCTCGTAGCCGCCGGTCTTGACGTCGATCGCCTGGATGAACTCGAAGTTGAGCTCCTTGCCCTGGAAGCCGTACTCGGCGCCTGTCGTGTTGACGCCGTCGATGTAATAGACGTTCTCGGCGCCCGACGAGCCGTAGACGGTGATGGTGTCCTGATCGTCGTTGTCGGGGTTGGCGTCGGTGGAGGTGCCGGGCGCCACTTGCACCACCGCCGCATAGTTGCGCGCCGTCGGCAGGTTCTGGATCTCCTTCGCGCCGAGGTTGGTGCCCAGCGTCGTCGAGGTGGTGTCGATGACAGGAGCCGAGGCGACGACGGTGATCGCCTCCGCCGCCTGCGGCCGGATGGTGACGTTGAGGGTGGTGTCGCGGCCGAGGCCGACGCCCAAGTCGGCGACCTCGGTGGCGAACCCTTCGAGGGTGAAGGTGACGTGGTAAGTGCCGGGCGGCAGGAAGGTGAGGTGGTAGACGCCGGTGCCGTCGCTGACCGCCACGCGGCTGCCCTGCAGCGCCGGGCTCGTCGCTTCCACCGTGACGCCGGGCATCACCGTGTCGGCGTCGCTCGACACCGTGCCGGAGATGCCACCGGTCGTCTGGGCGAGAGCGATCGCCGGCAACGCGAGGAGCGCGGAGAGCAGTAAGACGTGGAGCGGCGAGAACGGCTTCGGGCGCTTCATGGGTGCGACCTCCTGCGCGGGCGGGGGATGCCCGTGCGACATTCGAGCGAAGGACGATGGAACGGCCGGAGTCTACTGCCGGCTCGCGGCACGCAGCTAGCGCCCCGAGCACCGCTGCATTCCGTAGGATCCGGACGGCGGCCGCGGAGGCCGCCCTACGTCGGAACGCAAGGCGACGCAGTAGAGCGAGCTTCGGCGCCCGGCGGTAGGGCGGGCTCCGCGCCCGCCGTCAGCCGCCGAGCTCGGCCAGCTGCTTACGCACCTGCGGCTGGTTCGGATCGAGCGCGAGCGAGCGGCGCAATGCCGCGGCTGCCGCAGCGTTGTCGCCGAGGCAGAGCCGCGCCACGCCGACGGCCGCGTGGATCTCGGCGCGGTCCGGCGCCATGGTGGCTGCCTGCTCGAAGTCGCGTAGCGCCGGCGAGCACTGCTCGTCCTCGAGCCGCAGGTGGCCGGCGAGCAGCCGGAGGTGCCACAGGCTCGGGTCGTTGGGGAGCTTCGCGAGGCCGCGCTCGAGCAGCCGCAGCGCGCGAGCGCGGTCGCCCTGGGCGGCGTAGCGCCGCGCGCGCACGCCGAGCGCGCCGCCGTGCTCGGGCAGCCAGGCGCCCAGTGCCTGCACCAGCAGCTCGTCGGCGCGCGCGCCTTCCGCCGGTTCATCGCGCAGAAGCTCGTAGAGGTTCCACGCCGCCGAGGTATCGGACGGCGCCGCCTGCAAAGCCGCTTCGAAGGCGGCGCGCGCCTCGCTCTTGCGTCCGGCCGCGCGCAGGATGAGCCCCTCGTTGTCGTACGAGGCGGACGTTCGAGTCGGATCGCTCGTTGCACCGCCGGTTGCGGGCGCGGTGGGCGTCCGCTCGTCGGCGCCGGCGGCGTAGCCGAGGGCGCGTAGCGAGGCGAGCGCTTCGTCGCCGCCGGCCCGACCGCCCTCGTCGGTGGTCGAGCCGTCCATCATCGGGCGGTAGCCCTTGCGGTAGTCCACCGCGGCGCGCGCTGATGCCACTCGCGGCGGGAGGGCGTCGGCGGCGAGCGACGGCCCGGCCACGCCGACAGCCGGCGGCAGGTCGAGGAGGTCGAGCAGCGTGGCGCACACCTGCCGCACACCGCCGGTCGGGCCGATGCCTGCGCGCACGTCCGGCCCCCAGAGGAGCCAGATCCCCTCGTCGCGGTGCCATCGCCCTGCCGTGTTGTGCGCCGAAGAGCTGAGCCCTTGCGGGCGATCCTCGCCCCAACGGAAGCCGTGGTCGGAGACGAGCAGCAGGCGGGCGCCGCGCTGCTCGGCGAGACTGCGATAGGCGCCGAGCAAGCCGTCGACGTGTCGGAAGAACACTTCGGGAACGCCGGCGTAACGGGCCGCGTGCTCGGCCGGCGCATCGGGCAGCGCCGGCGGCACGTAGCGGGCGAAGCCGTGACCGATGCTGTCGGTGCCCTGGATGTAGAGGATCGCGAGGTCGGGAGCGAGCTCCGCCACCGCGTCGCGGAAGAGCGCGTCGTAGGTCGCGGTCTCCACCAACGTGCGGCGCAAGACGGCGTGCGGTGCGAAGAACTGATCGGGCTGGCGCTGCAGGCGCGCCAGCTCCGCTTCGTCGAGCCAGGGCAGGTAGGGCCGCAACGCCGCGAGGTCGGCGGCGTTCGCCTGCGCGGCCTGCAGCCGCTCCTTCGCCCAGGCCAGGCGCTCGGGCGGCGACACCGAGCCGGGCAGCGCCTCGTCGCGGTGCAGGTGCGAGAAGAAACGGTCGGCGACGATCAGGCCGTCGACCGTCTCCGCCGGATGCGTTGCCCACAGCCCGAGCATGACGACTTTGCGCCGGCCGGCGCTCGCCATGTTCCAGATCGCCGGCGCTCGCCGTTCGGAGCTCGTGATCGGCTCGGGTCGCCGATCGCCTGACCGCAGCCGCGCGAAGTCGAGGATGCGGTGCTCGAGCGGCGAGACGCCGGTCATCATCGTCGTCCACAGCAGCGGCGAGAGCGGCGGATGCTCGGTGGTGAGCAGGCCGCGCCGTCCTTCGCGCACGAGTCGCGAGAGCTCGGGCATCGCGCCTCTCGCCATCAGCCGATCGAGGTGGCGCCAGTCGGCGCCGTCGAGGCCGATCACCCACACCGGTGCGCGCGAGGCCGCGGCCGAGAGCGGGGGCGGAGCGTCGCCCTCGTGACGGCAGGCCGCGCCCGCAACGAGCAAGGCCAGAGCTGCGACGGCGGAGATGACCCGGCGCACGCGCGATGATGGCATGGGCCACGCTCGCTCCTGCATCTCTGGTGTTAGCGTGCGTTTCCACCGTGCGACTCGCGTTGCCCCTAGCCGCGCTCTTCATCGCCGGTCTCGCGGCGCCGGCGATGGCCGCACCGCAACCGGCTGCGCCGCCAGCGGACGCGCCGAGCGCTGCCGCGCGCGGGCGAGCGCTGCTGGGCGAGCGCACGCCGAATGCCGTGAACGAAGCGATCGCTCACTTCGAGCGCGCACTCGACGCCGACCCTGCCTACGCGCCCGCGTGGGCTGGGCTCGCCGATGCTCGCGCGCTCGCCTACGACTACGCCGGCGCAAGGTATGCCGCGCAGCGCGCCCTCGAGCTCGCGCCCGACCTCGCCGAAGCTCACGCCTCTCTCGGCTTCGTCCGCTTGCACGCCGATTGGGACTGGGCCGCTGCCGAGGCTTCGCTGCGCCGTTCGCTGGAGCTGCAGCCGCAGCGCGCGCAAGCGCACGCGTGGCTGGCGCTCGTCCTCGAGGTCACGATGCGCAGCGACGAAGCTGTCGCCGCGGCACGGCGCGCGGTGGAGCTCGAGCCCGCCTCGGCGACGCTCGCCGCCAGCCTCGGCTACCGCCTCTTCTGGGCACGCCGCTACGCGGAAGCGATCGCTGAGCTCGAGCGCGCGGTCGCCCTCGATCCCGAGCTCGAAACTGCCCACTACTTCACGGGCCGCGCACTGGTGCAGCTGCGCCGCTTCGACGAGGCCAGGGCAGCCTTCGCGCGCGCCAAGGCGCTCTCGCCCGGCGATACCAACCTCGTCTCCGCGGTGGCCTACCTCGATGCGGTGTCGGACCACGAGGGCGAAGCGTTGCGCGCCCTCGCCGAGATCGAGAAGCTGGCCGAGCGCGGGCGGCCGTTCGCCTCGGAGCGGCAGGGCCCGCCGAAGGAGCCCGAGGTGCACGGGCTGGTCGCGCTGATGGAGATCCAGCAGTCGCGCGCGCATGCGCGGGTCGGCGCATCGGGCGAGCCGATCCTGCTGCTCGACCAGAACCGCGCGCGCTGGGACCCGCTGTTGATCACCGGGGCCTGGCGGCGCTGCAGCGGGCGGAGTCGCTGGGCGGCGCGGTCGGCCCGTATGCGCTGCAGGCGGCCATCGCAGCCTGCCATGCGCGCGCGCACACGGCGGAAGAGACCGACTGGGAGCGCATCGCGGCGCTGTACGACGCGCTGGCGGCGCCTGCCGTCGCCGGTGGTCGAGCTCAACCGCGCGGTGGCGCACTCGATGGCGCATGGCCCGGCCGCGGGCTCGGCTCGTCGATGCGCTGGCCGGCGAGCCGTCGATGAAGACCTACCACCTGCTGCCCAGCGTGCGCGGCGACCTGCTGGCGAAGCTGGGGCGGCACGCGGAGGCGACGGGGGAGTTCACGCGGGCGGCACTGACTCGCAATGCGCGCGAGCGCGAGCTGCTGCTGGCGAGGGCGCAGGCGAGCTCAAAGACCCGTTCGGGCTGACCCTTTGGTACCTCAGGGGCAGGGCACGCCTTCGGCGTATCGAAGCCTCGCTTGGCGTTGGCACGGGTCGGTTCGGCACGCCACCCTTCTCCGTTCGGACGAGCTTGTCGAAGGCCCGGCGCCAGCGTCCGCACGGGAGGATGCGCAAACCTCGGCGCGAGGCCTTCGACAAGCTCAGTCCGAACGGGTGCGGTGACATGCAGGCAGCTCTACCTGCCACCGCCAAGCGAGGCTTCGATACGCCGAGGGTACCCTGCCCGAGGTACCGAAGGGTCAGCCCGAACGGGTTGTTTGGTGCAGCCTTCCCAGCGCCCGCTCCAGGTTTTCGCGCGCGCGGTCTTCCAGCAGCGCCTGGAAATGCGCCGTGCGATAGATCCGCGGCTGGGCGAGAAGTGGCGCAGCACCGCGGCGCGTCCCTTGCGCCAGGCCCAGGGCGTGACGAAGAAGTACTCGCGCCGCACGTCGTGCTCGTAGCGGTCGTAGGCCTCGGGCGCGGCGCCGAGGATGCCGAGGTCGATGTCGAGCACCCAGTCGGCCGCCGGGTCCGGCGTCGACGGCGCGCCACCCGCCAGGTGCGCGGTCGCCATCACCAGCGCATGCACCCGCTCGGCAAATGCCATCGGCAGCCCGAGACGGAGCGCGGCCGCGTGGGCCTGCGTCGCGCTGCGCGCCTCGTTGTCCTTGCGCCACGGCCAGTACACGGCGTCGTGGAACCACAGCGCGAAGGCCACCGCATCGGGGCTGTCGGCCTGCGCGCGCACCGCCTCGGCGGCGCGCACGCAATGCAGCAGGTGCCGCTCGTCGTGATAGCGCCGCGGCCAGCGCCGGTACTGCAGCAGCAGTCCGTCGGCCAGCTGCGTGCCGGTGTCGCGCGCCAGCTGCAGCGACACGGCCAGCGTGCGGCCGTGTTCGTGGAGCTCGTCGCGCAGCGAAGGGTCGGAAGCCATGTCGGCGATTGTCGAAGACCTGAGACGCGACCCTTCGAGACCCGAATTCAAACAAGAATCGTTCTCAGTCGTGTTAGAGTTCACGCCGATTCGACACGACCTCTGATGCCGCCGTCCACCGCCTCCCTTCCGCCGCGCCGTTGCGCCTGCCGCCGCGGCGAGCGCCACGACGGCCTGACGCCGCGCAGCGCCACGATGGTCGGCGCGATCGTCGCGCTGCATGGCGCGGCCGGCTTGGGCTGCTGCAGGTCGCGAGGTGCGCGAGGCGGTCGCCGAAGCGGCGCCGATGTTCGTGCACTGATCGCGCCGCCGGCGCCGCGCCGCGCCGGTCCACCGCCGCCGCCCCCGCCCGGTGAAGCCGCTGCCGCGCACGCCGCCGCCGGTCGCCAACCGCGGTGATCCGCGGCGCCGCCCGCGCCCGCTGCCGGCCGCCGACGCCTTCGTCGCGCCGCCGGAGCCGCCGCCGCGCCGGTCGTCGCCGCGCCGCCGCCGCCGGCGCCGCCCGCGCCGCGCCGCCCCGGCGCAACATCCCGGCGTCGGCCGTGCAGTACCTCGAGCCGCCGGTGCTCGAGTACCCGCGCGCTGTCGCGCCGCGCCGGCGAGACCGGGCCGCGTGATGCGTGCGCGTCTACATCGACGAGGCCGGCCTGCCGCGCAGCTGCAGGTGCAGCAGCTCGTCGGGCTACCCGCGCCTCGACGAGGCCGGCGCTCGCCGCGGTGCGCGAAGGCGCGCTTCAAGCCCTACACCGAGAACGGCCAGCCGATCGCCGGCTGGGCGCTTGATCCCGCTGAATTTCGAACTGGAGAAATGAACGTGAACATCGCACGCACCGCCAGCCAGCCTCGGCTTCGGCCACTTCATCGCGCAGAGCGATGCCGTCGGCAAGACGCTGCTCGCGATCCTGATCGTGATGTCGGTCGCTGTCGTGGGCGATCATCGCGATCAAGGGCCTGACGCTGGTCGCTGCGCAAGCGGCCGCAGCGACGACGTTCCTGAACTTGTTCTGGAACGCCACCTCGCTCGACGCGGTGGCCGCCGAGATCGCGACGCACGGCGCGCGCGATCCGTTCTCGCACCTCACCAGCCACGCGATGCATGCGCAGGCGCACCACGCGACGCTACGGCGCGGCCAAGCTCGAGGAGGCCGGCACGTCGAGCGAGTTCGTCACCCGCACCATCAAGAAGGTGCTCGACGAGGAGACGACGCGGCTGGAGAACGGCCTCACGCTGCTCGCCACCGTCGGCGCGACCGCGCCCTTCGTCGGCCTGTTCGGCACCGTCTGGGGCGTCTACCACGCGCTGGTCGCGATCGGCATGAGCGGCGCCGGCACGCTCGACAAGGTCGCCGGCCCGGTCGGCGAGGCGCTGATCATGACCGGCCTCGGCCTCGCGGTCGCGATCCCCGCGGTGATCGGCTACAACTGGCTCACGCGCGCCAACCGCGTGCTGGTCGCCAAGCTCGACGCCTTCGCCTACGAGCTGCACACCTTCGTCGTCGATGGGCCAGCCGCTCGGCAGCGGCGCCGGCGCCGAGCGCCGGCGCCGAACGTGCGCGCCGCTGCCGCGCGCGGCCGCGCGGCGACGCCTGAGGAGCGCGCCATGGCCTTCGCCAGCTTCGACGCCAAGCACGCGCGGCGCGCCGATGGCCGAGATCAACATGGTGCCGCTGATCGACGTGATGCTGGTGCTGCTCGTCATCTTCATCATCACCGCGCCGCTGCTGACGCAGGCGGTCAAGCTCGAGCTGCCGAAGGCGAGCTCGCAGGTCAACGACCTGCAGGCCCGAGAAGATCGAGTTCGCGATCGACGCGCGCCGGCGCGCTGTTCTGGAACGGCGAGGCGGTGACGCGCGCCGAGGCCGCGCGAGCGCTTCGCCGCCGAAGGCACGCAAGCAGCCGCAGCCCGAGGTGCACCTGCGCGCCGACCAGGCCGTCGCCTACCGCTTCGTCGCGCAGACGCTGGCCGATGCGTCCAAGGCCGGCCTGACCAAGGTCGGCTTCGTCAGCGAGCCCGAGCCGGCCGCGTGAGCGCGATGAACGATCGCAGGTCAGCCGCCGCCCGAGCGATCCGCCGCGCCCGACCGCCGTCGGCCGCGTCGGATGACGCCGGCGCGACGGCGCGGCGCCGCGGCCGCGCTGCATCGCCAGCGAGCACGCTGTTCGCCGGCGCGACCGAGGTGCAGATCGAGCCACCGCGGCGCGCTGTACCGCCTGCAGCAGACCTCGCTCGGGAAGCTGATCCTGACCAAGTGACGCCGATGACGACCGCCTGCCGCGATGGACCGACGCACCGACAGCCAGCGCCGCGGCCTGGTGGCTGAAGACGCTGCACCAGTGGCACTGGATCAGCGCGGCGGTGTGCCTGCTCGGCATGCTGCTGTTCAGCATCACCGGCATCACGCTGAACCACGCCGTCGCAGATCGAGGCGCAAGCCCGAGGTGACGACGCATGACCGAGCGCCTGCCGGACGCGCTGCGTCGCGCAGCTCGGCCGCAGCGGTCGCGGCCGGCAAGCAGTCGGCCGCGCTGCCGCGAGGACCTGCGGCGCTGGCTGGCGCGAGCGCTGGTCGGTGCGAGGTCGGCGAGCGCGAGGCCGAGTGGTCGGCCGAGGAGATCTACCTCGCGCTGCCGCGTCCGGGCGGCGACGCCTGGCTGCGCATCGACCTGCGCCGAGCGGCGAGGTCGAGTACGAGCGACCGAGCGCGGCTGGGTCTCGTACTTCAACGACCTGCACAAGGGGCGCAACACCGGCGCCGCCTGGCGCTGGTTCATCGACATCTTCGCCGCCGCCTGCCTGGTGTTCTGCGTCACCGGCCTGTTCATCCTAAGATGCACGCGAGCAACCGGCCGATCACCTGGCCGATGGTCGGGCCTGGGGATCGTGCTGCCGCTGCTGCTGGCGCTTTTGTTCATTCATTGACGTCCATCCGACAAGAGGTTCTGCCATGCGAATGCGCTATTCCCTGCGCGCTGACCGGCGCTCCTCGGCGTGCCCGCGCATCGGCCGCCGAGCTGATGCTGAAGGTCGAGGTGCCGCGGCTCACGGTGGCCGAGTACCACCGGCCCTACATCGCGGTGTGGATCGAGCGCGCCGACCAGAGCTGTCGCGGCCAACCTCGCGGTCTGGTACGACATGAAGAAGAAGGACAACGAAGGCACCAAGTGGCTCAAGGACATGCGCCAGTGGTGGCGCAAGAGCGGCCGCGAGCTGCAGATGCCGGTCGACGGCCTGAGCGGCGCGACGCGCGCGCCGGGCGAGCACCAGCTCAGCTTCGCCGACGGCAAGTCGCCGCTCGACAAGCTGCCGCCGGCGACTACGAGCTGGTCGTCGAGGCCGCGCGCGAAGTCGGCGGCCGCGAGATCGTGCGCGTGCCGTTCCAGTGGCCGCCGAAGGCCGCGCAGACCGCCAAGGCCAAGGGCGAGCACGAACTGGGCGCCGTGATCGCTCGACCTCAAGCCCTGAAGCCATAAGGAGCGAACCCATGAACCGTACGTCCTTGAAGCGCGCCCTAACGGCCGGCGTCGTCGCGCTGGCCGCGCTGCCGCTGCCGGCCCAGGCGCATCGCGCGTGGATGCTGCCGTCGGCCACCGTGCTGTCGGGCAACGACAACTCATTGCCGCCACCAGTGTGGTCCACGCGGCGCCGCTCGTCACGAGGGACGCCGCGATTCCACAGGCGGTTGAAGGCGTCCTTGTAGGCAGCGCAATCAACGCTGACGCTGGTCACGCTCGGGCCGATGCGACGATCGTCGCTGCCGCAAGAGCTAGCGCGGCGATCACCGAGTTGCGTCAATCGGTCATCGTTCGCCCCTGGTACACGACATCGGACGAGTTGACCGCCCCAGGTTACACGCGAGGCGCGCGCGCACGAGGGCAGACCTCCCGGCTTCCGGCTTCCGGCTTACAATCGGCGCGATGTCTCGCGTATTCGCAGCGTTCTGCGCCGCCCTGGCTTTCGCGGCGGCGTTCTCCATTGACGCCATCGGCCAAGGACGCGGCGCAGGCACGGCCGATCCGTGCACGGGCTCCCGCGATCTCCGGCTGACCAACGGCCGGTTCGTCACGATGGACGCGCGCGGCACGACGGCGTCCGAGCTGGTCATCCAGAACGGCCGCATCGCCTCGGTCGGACCCGCCGCGGGCCGCGCTCAGCCCGTGCACGCGGACGGTGAATCTTGGCGGGCGGACGGCCGTGCCGGGCTGATCGACAACCACAACCACATCGTCCTGCTGGGCATCCGGCCGGGCTATCACACGCCGCTCGAGGGCCTGGCAACGATCGCGGCCGCGCAGGCCGCCCTCACGGCTCGCGCCAAGAGCGTGCCCGCGGGCGCGTTCATGACGTCGATGGGCGGCTGGAACCCGGCGCAGTTCGCCGAGAAGCGGCTGCCGACGCTGGCGGAGCTGGATGCCGCCGCTGCCCAACCACCCGGCGCTGATCTTCCAGGCGTTCACGGGCCCCGCGGCCACCAACACGCCGCGGCAAGGCGTTCTTCGCCTCGAAGGGCGTCGCGGTCAGCGATGCCGGCGCTATCGCCGCCAATGCGCCTTCGCTCGCGGCGCTGAACGCGCTGCGCGCCGCCCAGACCTTCGACGATCGCCAGCGCGGGACGGCCGACGCCTGGCGTACGCGGCATCGGTCGGGGCTGACGACCAACGTGGACATGGGCGCGTTCAACCTGCCGGGCACGCCCGATCTGCAGGGCTCGTTCGAGGCCGACACGCTGGCCAGCGCCGACCAGGGGCGCATGTACGACGCGCTGGTCGCGCTGCACGCGCGCGGCGCGATGTCCACGCGCGTGCGCATCTTCTTCCTGACGATGGACACCCGGCCCGACGTGCCGATGCTTTCGGCCCGGCTGCGCAACACGCTCGGCGGCTTCGGCGACGACATGCTGCGCATCTCGGGCATCGGCGAGTTCGCGACCAGCTGGCCGCTCTTCGGCCAGAAGCCGCCCACCAACTACACCCGCGCGCTGGAGGACATCGCCAAGGCCGGATGGGCCTTCCAGCAGCACAGCCTGTCGCCGGCGGAGGACGAGCTGACGGTCAGCACGTTCGAGGCCGTGAACAAGACGATGCCGATCGCCGACTTGCGGTGGTCGCTGGCGCACGCCGGCGCCACCACTCCGGCAACGATGGCGCGGCTGAAGGCGATGGGGGCGGCGATTGCCGTGCACCCGTTTCAGTTCCTGGCCGGCGGGCGCGGCGGCCCCCCGCTGCGGACGATCGTGGACAGCGGCATCACGGTGGGCGCCGGGTCCGACTCGGCGCAGATCTCGACGCTGAACCCGTGGCTCGTCATCGCCTACATGGTGACCGGCAAGGCCTCCGACGGCTCGGTGATCAACGCCGGGCAGCAGCTCTCGCGCCAGGAGGCGCTGCGGCTCTACACCGCCGCCAACGGCTGGTTCCTCAAGGAGGAGCGCTCGCTCGGCACGCTGGAAGTGGGCAAGCTCGGCGACGTCGCCGTGCTGAGCGCCGACTACTTCGACGCCGCGAAGGTGCCGGACGACGCCATCAAGTCATTGCGCTCGGTGTTGACCGTCGTGGATGGCCGGGTCGTCCACAACGCGATTGAGATAGCTCAATATCCCTCGCAATACATGCCCGGTGCACGGCGGCGGCGGACCCGAACCGACTGGACACGGCCCCGATCATCCCGGGGTGGAGCTGGCAGTGGTAATTGGTTCCGCTGCCCGGCATCGCCACCGCGCGGCTGGTCGCCCCCGGGGCGATGTCTCCGGTGTCGACGCTGCCGTCGTTCAGCACCACGCGATGTACGACCGAGTCGTTGTTCCTGAAAACGACCATCTGCCCACCGAAGCTCGCGGGGTTGGGCGAGAAGGCCTGCGTGCCGTTCTGGCCGACGATCGTGATCGTCGGCAGGAGCGGTGTCGTGGACGGCGAGCTTGGCGTCGAGCCGCCGCCGCCGCAGCCGCCGAACAGGACGCCCGCGATCAACGCGAGCGCCAACTCATGGAGTCGCATTCCAGTCCCCTCACAGTCCCCGCCGACTGCGGCTGAGTGCAAAGCGAGTGCCGGGGCACCGCGTCGACGGCGGCTCGGAAATCCCGAGGTCTCGAGCGGAACCAGGACGCCGGCTTTACGCCGGCCGTAATCCCGTTACGAGCGCGGGCGGTCGCGTGGAGCGCTGGAGCGTCAGACCAGAGTCGTAGAATGGGTGTCCGTCTCAGCGTATTATCGGCCGCATGAGCCGACTCCTTGCTCACATCTCCAGACGTGATCTGCTGAAGCGGGCCGGCGCGGCGTCAGCCGCGGCTGCGGTCCCGACCGCGCTGAGCGAAGCCGCGCAAGCGCCAGCTGCGCCTCCGCGCACCGAGCCGCTCGAAACGCTGACGCAGCCCGAGGCCGAAACGCTGGAGGCCATCGTCGCCCGGCTGATTCCGACCGACGCCAACGGACCCGGCGCGCGCGAGGCGCGCGCGGCGCACTACATCGACCGCGCGCTTGGCGGGGCGCTGGCGGCGTCGCGCGAGGCGTACCGCGTCGGGCCTCGCCAGCCTCGACGCCTACGCGCGGCGGCCAAGGGCCGCCGGTTCTCGCAGCTCTCCGAGTCCGATCAGGACGAGCTGCTCACGGCGCTCGAACAGAACGCCGTGCCCGGTTTCCCGGCGCCCGGGGCTGCCGCGTTCTTCAACCTGGTGCTGAACCACACGCTGCAGGGCACGTTCGGCGATCCGTTCTACGGCGGCAACCGCGAACTTCGTCGGCTGGGACCTGGTCGGCTACCCCGGCGTCAGGCTTGCGGTGACGCCGGACGAGCAGCGCCTGGACCGGCGTCCGCGCCAGCTCCACATGTCGGCCTACGACTACTCGATGTTCTCGGGACGCCGCCCCAACGGCGCCGAAGGAACGACGCCGTCAGGCCCTGTCCACCGTTAGCCGTGGCGGAGGTCGACATGGCGACTGAGCTGCCGCGCACCAACGTCGTCGTGGTGGGCATGGGCGCCGCGGGTGGCGTGGCGGTGCTGCCGCTCGACGCAGGCCGGGCTCGACGTCGTGGGCCTCGAAGCCGGGAACTGGCTCGCGCCCGCCGACTTCTCCCCCGACGAGCTGCGCAACAACTATCGCGGCTGGCCGCAGTCGGTGCAGAAGGCCAATCGCGAGATCCCCACGCATCGCGCCACGGCGTCCGTCGCCGCCGTCGCCGCGGCCGCGATTCACCCGATGATGAACGCCGTCGGCGGCACCACGCTGCACTACTGGGCGCAGAGCTGGCGGCTGAACCCGTGGGACTTCAAGGTGGTCAGCGAGACGCGCCGCCGATACGGCGCCTCGCGCATCCCGAAGGGTTCGACGGTCGAGGACTGGCCGTTCGGCTACGACGAGCTGGAGCCCTACTACGACAAGGTGGAAGTGGAGATCGGCGTGTCCGGCCAGGCCGGCAACATCCGCGGCGCCATCGACAAGCGCGGCAACATCTTCGAGGGCCCGCGCGCGCGGGCGTACCCGATGCCGCCGCTGCGCGGCACCGGGCTTCACCGACATGATGGCCACCGCGGCCCGCGGGCTCGGCTGGCATCCGTTCCCCGGGCCGGCGGCGGTCAATTCCGGCCGCTATCAGAATCGCGCCGGGTGCGTGTACCACGGGTTCTGCGCGCGCGGCGGCTGCCACGTCAGCGCCAAGGGATCGACGGCCGTCACCACCATCCCGAAGGCCCAGCGCACCAAGCGGCTGACCGTGGTCACCGAAGCGCACGTCACCACGGTGGCGGTGAACGCGCAGGGCCGCGTCACCGGCGTGAACTACCTGAAGGGCGGCACCGAGTACTTCCAGCCCGCGGACGTCGGTGCTGCTCGCCGGCTACGTCTACGAGAACGTGCGGATGATGCTGCTGTCCACGTCGCCGGCCTTCCCGAAGGGGCTCTCGAACAACCGCGGCCAGGTGGGCCGCCACTACTTCAGCCACAACCAGCTGTCGACGGTCAGCGCGCTGTTCCCGCGCGATCTGAACGCGTGGTACGGCCTGCCCGCGCAGGGCATCGCCGTGGACAACTGGGCGGACGACAACTTCGACCACAGCGGCCTGGACTTCATCGGCGGCGGCAACCTGTGGGTCTACTCGGACCGCCGGCCCATCGCCGCGGCCGGGATGAACACGTTCGGCCGCGCGCCGCGATGGGGCTCGCAGTGGAAAGCGTTCGTCAAGCAGAACGCCGACCGCTGGAACACCGCCTACCTGCAGAAGACGACGCTGCCCCACGAAGAGAACTACCTGGACCTGGACCCGGTGGTGAAGGATCCGCTCGGCTCATCCGGTGTGCCGCATCACCGCCGACTACAAGGACAACGAGCGCAAGGTGGCCACCTTCGTGCAGGACAAGATGGTGGAGTGGTTCAAGGCGGCCGGCGCCATCGCCACCGAGAAGACCGGCATGGGCACCATGGGGACCTCCACGCACGCCTACGGCGGCACGCGGATGGGCGACAACCCCGAGACCAACGTCGTGAACCGCTGGGGCCTGTCGCACGAGGTCCCGAATCTCGGCGTGCTGGGCGCGTCGGTGATGGGCACGAGCGGCGCCAGGAACCCGACGCTGACGGCCCAGGCGCTGGCCTGGCGGACGGCGGAGTACCTGGCGAAGAACTGGAAGACCCTCGTCGGCTGAGGCCGGTCTAAAGACCGGCGGCTACTGGAAGACCGTCGCCGGCTGAGGATCAGCCCACGGCGCCGAGCAGTCGCTCGCCGCCTGCCTCGCGGAAGGCGCGCGAGGGCCTGGCGCCGTGCCCTTCTTCGGCCTCGGCCAGCACCGCGCAGGAACGACGCGGCTCCGCGGACACGGTCGAACTCGCGCCGGCTCTGCTCAGGGTCGGCACGACGAAGTAGCCCTTGCGGACCGCGCGCTGCAGGTGCTCGAGCCCCTCCTCGAAGTCGCCGACGTCGCAGAACAGCCGGCCCATCTGGAAGATCGCCTCGGGGTCGTCCATGATCTTCAAGCTGCTCAGCGCGGCATGGCCGGCGCGCATGTCGTCGAGCCGGTAGTCGAGCCAGGCCGTCGAGGTAGTCCGTCCAGGTCTGCAGCGTCTGCAAGCCGGACCCTGGCGCATCTCCGGCCAGCAGCTGCGCGCGCCTCGTCGCGGCGCCCGGCCAGGCCCAGGCCGATGACCCGGATGCCATGATCCAGGTCGCCGGCGTCGCGCGGCGCGAACGCCAGCAGGCGATCGATGTCGCAGGTCATCATCACCGTCTGCTCGACGCTGGTGGGGACGTTCGGATCGAGCCGGCGCGCCTCGTCGTGCGCGACGATCGACTGCTCGAACAAGCCGCAGTAGCGCAGCGCGTGCACCAGCCCCGCAAAGAGCTCGGGATCGTTGCCGTGGCGCCCGGCCTGCTCCAGCAGCCGCACCATCGCGCGCGTGGCCGGCCCGATGTCGGCCTCGAGGTTGGCGTAGAACTTGTGCGCGATCGACAGCCGCGGATTGAGCGCCAGCGCGCGATCGAAGGCCTCCTGCGCGCGGCTGTCGCTGCCGGGCGATGGGATCGATGAACTTGCCGATCACGCGATGGCACCGGCCCAGGCGCGCCCAGGCGGGCGCGAACGCCGGGTCGCGGTCCACGCACTGCTGATAGAGATCGCGCGCCTGCGCCAGCCCCTCGTAGGTCCGGGCCAGCTCGTTGCGCGCGCAGGTAGAGCTCGTAGGCGCGCGGGTTCTGCGGCGAGTCGGGCGACGGCGTCGGCGCCGCCGGTCAGCGGCAGCGACAGCGCCTCGGCCACGCGGCGGGCGATGTCGTCCTGCAGGCGGAACAGATCGCCGAGCGGCGCCTGCACGGTGTGCGAGGTGAGCAGCCGCCGTTGGGGGCCTCGACCAGCTGCACGACGGCGCGGACCTGGTCGCCCGAGCGCAGCAGCGTGCCCATGACCACGCGGTCGACGTCGGCCTCGGAGGCCAGCGCCTTCAGATCCGGCGACTCGCCGGCGAAGCGCCCGGCAACGGCGCTCGAGCGGACCACCAGCGAGTCGATCCCCGAGAGCGACGTCGTGATGGCATCCGCGCAGGCTGAAGGCCAGGAAGTCCGTCTCGGCATCGGGGCGCAGGATGCGGAACGGCAGCACCACCAGCCGCGTCATCGCCTGCGCCCGGGCGGTCGGCGGAATCGGTGTCGAGGCCGGCGGCGGCGCGGAGCTCGTCGGCCATCACGTCCGCCGACGGCAGCCGCTCCGCCGGCCGCTTGGCCAGCGCGCGCCGGATCACGCGATCGATCGGCGGCCACCGCCGGCGAGCCGCCGAGCGCCGGCGGCTGATCGTACGGCGTGGCACGCAGGACGTCGACCACCGTGCGCCCGGCAAAGGCCGGCCTGCCGGCAAGCATCTCGAACAGGATGGCGCCGGCGGCGAAGAGGTCGCTGCGCGCGTCGGCGCCTTCACCGGTCGACGAGCTCCGGCGCCATGTAGCGGGGCGTGCCGATCAGCATCCCGGCCTGGGTGATCGCCGTGACCGTCTGGGCCGGCTCGTCGAGCTCGGGCCGCGCCAGGCCGAAGTCGAGCAGCTTGACGCCGTGCGGCGTGACGAACACGTTCGACGGCTTGAGGTCGCGGTGGATGATCCCTCGCGCGTGGAGCGCCGACAGCGCCGACAGCATCCCGAGGCCGATCGACGCCGCACGCGACACGCTCAGCGGGCCCCGGCTGCACGAGGTCGGCCAGCGACTCGCCCTCGAGCAGCTCCATGGCGATGAACAGCTCGCCCTGGTCCTCGCCGATCTCGTAGATCTGGCAGATGTTGGGATGGCTGACGCTCGCCGCCGCTCGCGCCTCGCGCCAGAAACGCTTGCGCGCGGTCTCGTCGCGGCAGCGAGGACAGCGTCTTCACGGCGACCGTGCGCCCCAGGCGCTCGTCGCGCGCCGCATACACGACGCCCATGCCGCCCTGGCCGAGCTTGCCCGTGATCGCGTAGTGCCCGAAGCGCGCCGGGAGCCCGTCCGGAGCGGGATCGCTCCGGGCGCTGGCGGCTGCGATCCGGTCAGCCAGTCGATGAAGTTGCGGATGGCCACTCGCGGCTCACTGGGTCGGCCGACTCTTACTGTTTGTCGTAGACGACGACGTTCGTATAGGGACGGCCGTCGGGCGTGACGCCCTTCATGCGTCTGCGTCAGCGTCTTGCGGTCGCGCGACACGCTCAAGGTGTTGCCGGCTTCGGTCACGCGGCCGTCGGTCACGGTGCCGATCTCTTCGGTCAGGTTGTCCACGGCGCGCACGGCCACCATCCGCACGGCCCTCGTGCCGGCGGCGGACTCCGGATACGGCTTGCCGTCGCGCTTGTAGACCAGGTAGCGCGCGCGCGGCCACGCCGTTGGCGTTCACGCTGTCCACGGTCAGGAAGATCACGCCGCCGCCGCGGTCCTCGTAGGTGCGGGTGAAGCTGCGCGGCGGCCGGCCGGCCTCGTAGAGCGACTTCTCGACGTTCAGCCTCCACACGCCCGGCGAACGGATCGCCGGCCTGGCGCACCGAGCGCCGAACGGTGCCGCAACGGCCGCCAGCGCGGCCGCCACGCAGCCGCGGCCCTCCACCCGCGCGCGATCGGACGGCTCACGCGCGCGCGGTGGAGGTGGCCGGCGGCGCCACCTTCTCCATCCATCCCTTGATCACCTCGAACACCTGCCGCCGGTTGTTCTCGAACATCGCGAAGTGGCTGTTGCCGAGGATGCCGCGCTCCTTCAGGTCGATCAGCTCGGCCCTGGCGCCCGACGCGGTCAGCGCGTCGATGATCGGCTTGCCCTGGCGGCCGCCGCGCTCGGACAGCAGGTACATCATCGGCATGTTCTTCAGGCCGGGCAGCGGCGTGCCCGCGGCCCCGCCCTGGCCCACGAGCGGCGCCGTGGCGCCTTCGAACGACGCCAGCGCCTTGACCAGGTTGGGCCGCTCGTTGGCCACCAGCCAGCCGAACGGCCCGCCGGCCGAGTGCGTCAGCATCATGCACGGGTCCGATGCGATCCACCAGCTCGGCGCCGTGGCGGCGCCACAGGTCCTGCGCCAGCTGGTTGTCGCGCGGCGCCGAGTTGGCGGCCGCCATCAGCTGATCGACCAGCGGATCGCCGACGTCGCCGGAGGTGCCGGGCCACTGCTTGTTCGGCGTGCGCGCCGACGTCACGGTGTCGCGGGTCAGCAGATCGTAGGTGACGACGGGACCGATCTCGCCGAGCGCGTCGGGGTGGATACGGCGAGCGGCCGTGGCCCGGCCGATCGACCAGGTACACCTTGTAGCCGGCCTGCACGAAGTGGTGCGCCCAGCCCGGAGGCGCCGCCCAGGCCCATGTAGTGCACGCTCTGCCCGCCGCCGCCGTGCACGAGCACCACCGGCAGCGGATGGCGCTGCTGCGCCGGCTCGAGGTACTGCACGAACATCTGGCCGACGTGGATGGTGCCGTACGGCATCGTCTTGCGTTCGGTGCCGGTCCAGAAGATGCCGGTGTCGGCCAGCTTGAGCGCCAGCGAATCGTTGGCCTGCCGGCGCGGCGCGGGCGCCTGGTTGTTGCTGCCGGTCACGTTCTTGTTCATCCAGTCGATGATCGGCTGCAGCACCTCGCGGCTGTTCTTCTCGACCATCATCATGTGGCCGTTGCCCTTGATGCCGATGGCGCCGAGCCGCAGCTCCTCGGCCTGCACGCCCGCCTGCTTCAGGAACGCGACGCCGCCGGGGTTGCCGGGCGAGGCAAACGACGCGTCGGCCGTCACGATCAGCACCTTCGTGTTCTTGAGGTTCGGCAGCTTCGCGCGCCGGCTCGGCCTGCAGGTAGTAGCCGGCGATGCCCGGCTCGGGGTTGGCCACATACGTGGTCTTGATCTCGGCCGGATCGTTGACCGGCGGATCGTAGGTGACCGGGAACGCTGGACATGCCCCAGCGGTTGCCGCCGCCGAAGCCGGAGCCCGCGCCTTCGATGATCACCGTCGCCTTCACGAGGTTCGGCCGCGCCTCGGCGACGAGCAGCCCGAAGGGGCCGCCGGCCGAGTGCGTCATGATGATCGCGGGGCCGATCCTGTCGAGCAGCTCCGCGCCGGCCTGCCGCCAGGCCAGGTGCTGCACGTTGTTCTGCCCGGGCGCGGTGTTGGCCGCCGGCGGCGGCCCGGCCTGCGCGCCACGCCCGCCCGGCCAGCCGCCCGGGTCCACCCTGACGCGCGCCCGCCGGCGCCGCGCCCGGAGGCGGCGGCCTGCACCACGTAGCTGCCGCCAAGCCCGGCGCACAGCTGATCGAGATCGGGCGAGCCGACGTTGCCCGGACCGGGCCACTGCGTGTGGTTCTTCTGGTACTGGTTCGGCCTGCTGGTTCGGATTCGCGCTCGGCGGCGTGAACCGGCCGGCCAGGCTCTCGAGCACCATCGGCGTCTGCGGAAAGCCGCCGTGCAGGTCGGGGTGCAGCGGCGAGCGCCCGTGTCCCGGCCGATCGACGACGTAGACCTTGTAGCCTTCCTGCACCAGATACTGGAACCAGCCCGGACGCCCGTCGGGCGTGCCCATCCAGTCGGTGCCCTGCCCGCCGCCGCCGTGCACGAGCACGACCGGGAACGGGATGACGCACCTGCGCGGGGATCATGTACTCGACGTACATCTGCTGCCCGCCGACGAACGCGCCGCGCGCCGTCTCGGCGCGCTTGACGTTGACCCACATGTAGCTCCACTCGGCGACGTCGAGCGCGATCCTGGTGCGCGCCGCGGCGGCGCCCGCCTGCGCCGCGAGACCCGCCGCCTCGGCCGGGCCGCTCGCCAGCGGCGCAAGCGCCGACGCCGCCGCGCCGGCGACGCCCAGCGCCGCGGCCTGGCGCATGAACTCGCGGCGGTCCACGCCGCCATCGGCGAATCGACGATACAGGTCCGTCAAGCGGCTGTGAGGGAGCGCTCATGGTGAACTCGCTGTGACGAGAGATTCGAATGGTATCCTATAGTTGCCGCATGTCGATCCGCGCATTCGCCCTCGCAGCGGCCTTCACGGCGGCGCTTGCCGCGCCAGCTCTCGCCCAGCAGAACGCCGACTGGAGGCGCCCGTTCCCGGCGTTCAAACTCATCGGAAACGTCTACTGGGTGGGCACCTACGACCTGTCCACGTACCTGATCACGACCTCGCAGGGCCATTTCCTGATCAACACCGGCTTCCCGGACACCGTGCCGCAGATCGCGGCCGGCGTCGAGAAGCTGGGCTTCAAGATGGGCGACGTCGAGGATGCTGCTGGCCACGCACGCCCACGGCGATCACGTCGCCGGCCTGGCCGAACTGAAGCGGCTGACCAAGGCGCGGCTGGCGATGATGGAAGCCCGACGCGCCGCTGCTCGAGGACGGCGGCCGGAGCGACTTCCGCTTCGGCGACGATGCCGCGCATGCGGTTCGAGCCGGTGACGGTCGACCAGCGGCTGAAGGACGGCGACACCGTGACGCTCGGCGACGTGACCGTGACCGCGCACCATCACCCGGGCCACACCAAGGGCGCAACCAGCTTCACGCTCACGGTGCGCGAGAACGGCCGCGACTACCGCGTGATCATCGCCAACATGGGCAGCATCAACCCCGGCGTGACCGTCAACGGCATGCCGAAGTACCCGACCATCGGGCAGGACTACGCCAGGACGTTCGCGGCGCAGAAGGCGCTGCAGGTGGACGTGTTCCTGGCCTCGCACGCGGCGCAGTTCCGGATGCACGAGAAGTACAAGCCGGGCGACGCCTACGATCCCAACCGGTTCGTGGACCCCGCGGGGTATCGTACGGCCGTGGAGCGGGCGGAGAAGAACGTACCTCGACCAGCTGGCGAAGGAGCGCGCGGCGGGATCGTCCCTCGCGCCGACCGGCACGCTGCGCGTCGCGTTCCTGGGCACCAATCCCGTTCACGCCGCGTGAACCCGCAGACAGGCGCGATCACCGGGCCGGTGGCCGACCTGGTGGCGGAGTTGGCGAAGCGCAAGGGCGTGCCGTTCAAGCTGATCCCGGCGCCCGGACGTGCGCGGCGTGATCGCGCAATTGCAGAGCGGCGAAGCCGATGCCGGCGTGATGGCCTACGAGGCCGCGCGCGCGCGCGAGGTGGATTTCGCCGGCGGCTTTGCCGTGATGTTCAACAGCTACGTGGTGCGGACCGACTCGCCGCTGAAGACCGTGGCGGATGCCGATCGCGCCGGGCGTCACGATCGGCGCGGTGCGCGGGCAGACGCAGGAGATTTTTCTCAGCGCGAACCTGAAGCAGGCAAAGCTGCGGATCTTCGAGGCGCAGCCGCCGCCCGACGAGATGCGCCGCCTGCTGAGCAGCCGGCGAGCTGGACGCCTTCGCGATGAACCAGCAGCGCATCGAGGACGCGGTGGGCGGGTCGGCCGGTCAGCTGCGGGCGCTGACCGGCAGCTACGTGGACGTGGAGCAGTCCTTCGTGGTCAAGAAGGGCGAAACGGCGCGCGCCGCGGAGCTCAAGGCGTTCGTGGACGAAGCCCGCGAGAGCGGTCTGACAAAGGCCGCGCTGGACCGCGCGAAGCTCGTCGGCGTGGCCGTCGCCGGCCCCCGCTGACGCGACTTCCGGCTTCCGGTTCGCTTCCAGGCGAGTCTATTCCGCTGGCGCCGCTCGACTATCTGCTCGAGCTGGAACAGCCGGCCCTTCGCATCGCCGTTCTCGGGATCGATCTCGAGCGCCTTCTTCAGGCTGACGATCGCCGCGGGCTCGTCGCGGCGGCTCTGCGCGATCGCCAGCGTGACGTAGCTGCGCGCCGACCGTGGGAAGAACTCGAGGTTCAGCTCCATCAGCGTGATGGCGTCCTCCGGACGCGCCTGGCCGATCCGCGAGGCGATCAGGATCAGGGCGTCCTCGCCGAAGTCGTAAGCCTGCTTGCCGTAGAACTGCCCGCGTAGCTCGCGGTACTGGGCCGCCGCGGCCGCGCCGCCGTGCCGAACCGTGGTCGTCCACAGGATGTCGGTCAGCTGCCGCGGGATGGGCACGCCGCGGTGGCACGTGACGCACTGGACCGAGACCGTTTCGTTCGCGGGCTTCCCCGCCGCGGCCTGCACGGTGGCATTCAACGCTCGCGTCATCGCGATCATCTCGCGCGCCACGTCCTGACGAGGCTTGCCGCTGGCCGTCACCGCCGGCGGGCCGTCCCGCTGGGCGTGGCAGTAGTTGCACGAGACGCCGAGCGACGACGCGATGACCTGCATGTCCAACAGCCTGTCTGGCTGCTGGGCCGCGGCCACGTGGGCCGACGCCAGGATCAATCCGCCGCGACGATGGGGGCGAGCTTCACCAGCCAAGGATACGATAGCGGCGTGATTGGTGTCTGGCCGCGCGTGGCCGTGAGGTGCGCGCTGGCATATCGGAATCGTGGCGACGGCCGCCGGAGCCCAGACGCCGGACAGCGTCAGCTTTCGCGTTTCCCAGCATGGCGTGCCGATCGGCACGGCAGACGTCACCGTGGGCCGCACGCCCGATGGGTGGCGGATCACGAGCCGCAGTCAGATGGACGGACGGGTCCAGCTGACCGTGCGCCATTTCGACGCGCAATACGACCCCAACTGGCAGCCCATGTCTCTCAGCCTGGAGCGCGTTGCCCAACCCAAGAGTGCCATGGCGGTAGGAGAGCGGCGCGCGCAAGTCAAGCGCGGCGCGCGCGGCCCAGGCCCCGAACCGGCCGCGGCCCGCGGAATTGAGGCGCCTTTGATCGGGCTTTGATGATCGACGCTGGCGCCGGCGCCACGCTACAGTGGCGCTCTCGCCTTCAGGACCCGCGCAATGCCCAAGCCAACCCTCCGCCCCGGCCTCGCCCACGCCGAGACCATCCTCATCACCGACCGGCTGATCGTGCCGGAGATGGCGGACTATTTCTCCAACTTCGCCGCCATGCCGCCGGTGTTCGCCACCGCCTATCTGGTGGCGTTCGTGGAATGGACCTGCGTGCGCTTCCTCGCCGACCACTTGCTGGACGGCGAGGCGACGGTCGGCACCCATGTCGATCTCAGCCACACCGCCGCCACGCCGATCGGCATGCACGCGACGGCCGCCATCGAACTGGTGGAGCGTGACGGCCGCAAGCTGCGATTCAAGGTGAGATGCCGCGACGAGCGCGACGAGATCGGCGCCGGCTTCCACGAGCGCTTCGTGATCGACGAAGCCCGCTTCCTCTCCAAGCTGGAGCAGAAGCGGGCCGCGCGATCCTGAGGTCAACCGCCGCCGGTCGGCGTTCTACTCGGGCGGCGGCGGACCGCCTGGGCTGGGGCCGCGGCCAGAGTTCGAACACGTCAGGCGGGCCGCCCTGATCGTTGTCGTCGCTGCCGCCATGATTGCCGCAATCATATAGGTATCCGCAGAAGGCTTCGGGCGCTACGCCGTACTCGTCGTAAATCGCGCAGCCGGAAAGGCCGATCGACATAGCCAGAAGCGCACCGGCGGCGATGGCGCGAAGTGCGGCTCGCTTGCGCGCGGGTACTGATCGCATAATGATGGTTCTCCTCGGTTCGATGGACCGTCCCCAACGTCGGATGATGGTTGGCCTTGTTGTGCGGATGATCGCCGATCGCTTGGTCGGTGCCCGTTTGCAGGACGAACCAGCCGATCAGCAGCGCGCAGAACACGGCCCCCCGTTCAGCGTCGGAAATGCGATCAACTCAATCGCCGGTCGGCGCCGAGCTGGTGTCACCGGTGGGGCTGCTGGGGCCGGGGTCGCCGGTAGGGCTGCTGGGGCTGCTGCCTGAGTCATCGGCCGAGCTGCCGGTCGCGGTCTGACTGCCGCCCCGATTGGTATCGCGGTCGCAGATATAGGGAATTTCGCAGACCCGTTGCGCGCCCGCTTCCTCCGATGCAAAGGCGGCATGCGGCAGACAGGTCGCGATGGCCAGCAGCAAGCCTGGCCCGATGGCACGCGGCACGGATCGCCGCTGCCTGGATAGAGATCGCATCATGTGGTCCTCCTCAGTTCGATGGACCGTCCCCAAACTTCGGATGATGATTGGCCTTGTTGTGCGGATGAGAGCCGGCTGCCTGGTCCATGCCGGACAAGGCGAAGTAGCCGATCAGCAGCGCGCAGAACACGGCGGCAGCCGCACTCCAGGCCATGGTGCGCTTGTGTTTCATGTCATCCCTCTCGCGCTTACCAGTGCCAGACCTGGTCGTATCCATTCATGACCTTGGGCAGGGCGCCCTGCTTCACCAGCGTGAGCCCAGCCATCAGCTCCTCCTCGTCGATGCCGCGCGCCTTGAGGCACTCGCGCACCACCATGACCTGGACGCCCTTGGCGACCAGGCCGGCGACCTGCTCGGCGATGCGCGGCGCGTGCTTCTGCACCTTGTCGCCGAACATCAGCGGCGGCACGCCCTGGGCCATCACCGCGTAATTGACCGCGTTGCCGCTCAGCACCACGCTGTGGTCGGCGCCGGCGCCCTTCATGGCGTGCAGGATCCACACCACCGGATCGTCCTGCTCCTCGAGCGTGGCGCGATAGGCGGTCTCGACGATGTTGAGCACTTTCATGGCGACCTCCGTCAGCGGGTGGGAATGACGAGCACGTTGTCCGAGGCGCCGGCCATCTTCCAGAAATCGGCGGGCGAGCCGCGCTTGACGCCGGCGATCGCGTCGTTGGCGCCGCGCTCGTCGACGCACAGGCCGCAATTGACCCACTCGAACTTGCCGCCGTTGCGCACCGCTTCCTGCATCACCGCCGCGACCCATTCGCGCGGCAGCGGATGGTCCTCCTCGGCGGCGTCGGTGCCGTGCACGGCGTTGGCGTGCTTGCCCTGCGCCGCCAGCGGCATGTAGACCGCGCCTTCGTAGGCGAACACGTTGATGTCGTAGCCGCGCCTTGCCGCGATATCGATCAGGCGCAGCGCGGTGGTGGTGCGCGCGTTCTCGAACGGCGCATCCATCAGCATGAATGTCAGGGTCTTCTTGCCCATCATGGGATCCTCCATCGTCGATGCCTAATGCCAGAGCGCGCGGCGGCCGGCGGCCATGTAATCGATCACCGCCGACAGCGGCGCGACCGCGATGCCGGCGATCAGCCGGTTGGGCGAGATGCCGCGCTCCTGCAGCGAGAACGAATCGGCCAGCACCTTGACGCCGTTGGAAGCGAGCGCCGCCAGCGCCGCGGAATGGGCGCCGTGGCGCGCCGCCAGCACGGCGTTCTGGACCAGGAACAGCGCGACTTCGCCGCCCTCCTTGGCGAGGCCCTCGGCCAGGTCGAGGAAGCGGCCGGCCTCCGCGGAGTCGAACGGGTCGCGCGATTCGATCAGAATATAGTCGGCCATATCGGCATTCCTTTCGGGTCTTGACCGGCGCGGTCGCGATGGTCGGGGGCGATGGCCGCGGCGTGTGCGCCGGCAAGGCCGACGTCGCGCAGCAGGTGCTCGGCCAATGGCGGATCGTCTGGCGTGCCGATCCGGCGTAGCGCGCGCCAGTCGTCGCGCCACTGGATCAGCCAGCCGACGATCCCCCTCGTCACGCCCCCGATGAACCTCTCGGGGAACCCTGCCGGCAGCGCGGATGAGCCCGACTCGGCGCGGTGCGGAGTTGCTTGGCCAAGGCTGGTTCGATGGGAAATCGACGGCATCCTCGCCCCTCTCGTCCTGCTTACCGTGCCCCTGTTCGCGGCCCCCGGTCTGCGGTCACCGCGCTGCCGGCGCGGGCAGGAAGGAAGCTAGGCGCGCTGTGCCCGCCCCGCTTGCAGACATCCTGCAGAAGTCATGGAGAGCCCTGGGATTTGCGCCGCAGTTGAAATGCAGTGTGATGGAGCGCACACATAGGGTCGGCGTCGGGTGCTACCTGCTGTGGCCGCAACCTTCATGAAGAAGGAAGGGGGCAATGCCGTCCCGTCTGCGCTTCGGGGATGTCGAGATCGACCTGGAGGCGTTCGAGCTCCGGTGCGCTGGCGCGCTCACGGCGGTCGAGCCTCAGGTGTTCGAGCTCGTGTCCTACCTGGCGCGCAATCCCGGCCGGCTGGTCACCAAGGACGAGCTGATCAAGACGGTGTGGAACGGGCGCATCGTCTCCGACGCCACCCTCGCCAGCCGCATCAAGTCCGCCCGCCGCGCCATCGGCGATGACGGCGAGCAGCAGAAATGGATCAAGACCGTGCACGGGCGCGGCGTGCGCTTCCTCGGCACGGTCGAGGATGGCTCGAAACCGGGGGCGTCCGACCTGCCGGCGCCCAACCTCCCGGCCCACGATGGCAGCGGCCGGCCGGCAATCGCGATCCTGCCGTTCGAGACGCTGGTCGGTCCACCGGGCGATCGTGGCGCGAGCGACGAGTCCTTCTTCGCCGACGGCGTGGCGGAGGAGATCACCGCCGCGCTGTCGCGCATGCGCTCGCTGATCGTGATCGCGCGCAGCTCCACCCAGCGCTATCGTGGCCAGCCGGTCGACCTGGCGCAGGTCGCGCGCGAGCTCAGCGTGCGCTACGTGGTGCTGGGCAGCGTGCGGCGCGCGGCCGGCGCCGTCCGCATCAATGCGCGCCTGGTCGAGGCCGCCACCGGCACGCAGATCTGGGCCAGCCACTATGACGGCAAGCTCGAAGACGTGTTCGCGCTCGAGGACCGCATCACCGGCCAGGTGATCGCCGCCATCGCGCCCACCATCCGCAGCGTCGAGATCGAGCGCGCGCGCCGCCAGCGGCCGGACAGCATGGAGGCCTACGACTACGTCATGCGCGCCTTGCCGCAGGTGTGGGCGCTGACCCGGGAGGGCGGCGTCGAGGCGCTGCGCCTGACCCAGCACGCGATCGCGCTGGAGCCGAACTATGCCCTGGCGCACGCGCTCGGCGCCTGGTGCCATTTCTGGCAGTTCGTCAACGGCTGGCCCGCCGATCTGGAAGCGACCCGCGCCGAAGGCCTGCGGCTGGCGCGCGCCGCCCTGCGGCTCGACAACGAGGATCCGGACGTGCTCGCCATGGTGGGCGCGGCGGAGGCGACGCTGGGGCGCAACCTCGATTATGCCGCCGCGCTGATCGACAAGGCGCTGACCATCGATCCCAACTCGGCCTGGGCGTGGATCCGCGGCGGCTATTGCCAGGTCTATCGCGGTCACGATGCGCTGGCGCTGCAATATTTCGAACGCGCGGAGAAGCTGAGCCCGTTCGATCCCTTGAACTTCAACCGCCATGTCGGCGTCGCGCTGGCGCATTTCATCGCCGGGCGCTACGAGCTGGCGGTCGAGGCCGCCGCCAAGGCGCTGCTGGAGCGGCCGCACCTGACCTGGGGCCATCGCGTGATCGCCGCCGCCTATGGCCAGCTCGGCTGGCGCGCGGAAGGCGCGGCCGCGGTGGCGAAGGTGCGCCACTACTCGCCGGATGCCACGATCGCCAGCGTGCTGCAGGTGATGGCGCTGGAGCCGGAAGCGCTGCGCCAGCGCTTCGCCGAAGGGCTGCGCCGCGCCGGCCTGCCGGATGGCGAGCAGGCCGCGGACGCGCGGCCGTCGGTCGCCGTGCTGCCGTTCCTCGCGATCGGTCCCGAGGGCGAGGAGGGCAATCTCGCCGACGGCCTGACCGAGGACATCATCACCGACCTGTCGCGGGTGTCGGGCCTGTTCGTGATGGCGCGCAACGCGGTCGCCGTCTATCGCGGCAAGCCGGTGCGCGCGCAGCAGGCGGCGCAGGAGCTGGGTGTGCGCTACGTGCTGGAGGGCAGCGTGCGTGCCGCCGGCGGCAGCGTGCGCATCACCGTGCAGCTGATCGACGGCAAAACCGAAGGCCACCTGTGGGCCGAGCGCTACGATCGCGCGCTGACCGACATCCTGGCGCTGCAGGACGAGATCGCGCGCAGCGTGGCCGAGGCGCTGAAGGTGCGGCTGCTGCCCGAGGAGCTGGCCGCGATCGCGCGCCGCCCGACCGCCAATCCAGAGGCCTATCAATACTACCTGCTCGGCCGCTCGTTCTTCCTGCGCAGCGGCTGGGGCCAGCGCGCCATGAAGGTGGCGCGCCAGATGTTCGTGAAGGCGGTCGCGGTCGATCCGCGCTACGCCCGCGCCTATGCCGCGATCGCCAATTGCAATTCCTACCTGCTGTGCATGGGCGATCCGTCGACCTCGTTCGAGACCATCCTCGCCCAATGCGCGCTGGCGCTGGAGCTGGAGCCGGACCTGGCCGACGCCCACGCCGCCAAGGGCCTGGCGTTGTTCACCGCCGGCCGCGCCGACGAAGCCGAGGCGGAACTGGACCGCGCCATGACCCTGGCCCCGAACTCGTTCGAGGCCTACTTCTTCGCCGGCCGCTGCCAGCGCGCACGCGGCGATCATGCCCGCGCCGCCATCCTGTTCGAACGCGCGGGCGAATTGCAGCCGGACGATTTCCGCGCCCTCGGCCTCGCCGCGCAAAGCTACCGCTCGCTCGGCCGCGCCGACCCGGCGCACGCCGCCGCGCGCCGCTGCCTGGAGCGGATCGAGGGCGAGCTCGCGATCCACGCCGACGACGCCAAGGCCTTGGCGTTCGGCGCCGCCATCCTGGTCGATCTCGGCGAGGCCGGGCGCGCGCTGGACTGGGCGGAACGCGCGGCGCGGATCGATCCCGACGACCTCATCACCAACTACAACCTCGCCTGCGCCTGGATCGCCCTCGGCCGGCAGGATGAGGCGCTGACCCGGCTGGAGAAGTTCTTCGTTGTCCCCCACGACGCCCGGCAGCTGCACCTCGACTGGATGAAGCACGACAAGACCCTCGACCCCCTGCGCGCTCACCCGCGCTATCTGGCGCTGGTGCGGTATCTGGAGGGCGATGTATGAAGCCGACCCCCCAGCGAACCCCTTCCCCCCTTGCGGGGGAAGGATGCGGAGCCTTAGCGAGGCGGCAGCGAGCTTAGGCGAAGCTGGATGAGGGGTAGCGCACCGACAGGTGCGCGCGCTGCGCGAGAGAGCTAGCGTCATCAGTTCGCGATGTAGCGCTCCCGCGCTGTGCGCCTGCGGCGCAGCCCCCTCACCCAGCTCCGCCCTCGGGCTCTTCGACCAGGGTCACTACGTTCGCTAAGGCTGCGCATCCCTCCCCCACGAGGGGAGAGGGGCAGAAATTTCTTGGGAGGGTGTCATATGCGATAGCTCTGCCTCTATTCTCCGGTTGAACTCACAAACCGACCCGTTCCCTATGACCCCATCTACCCTTTCACCGCCGACTTCGCCGAGCGCCCCCATTGGTGGGACCTGGCCGCGCCCGAAGCCCTGCGATGAGGGCGACCTGCCGCCTACCGCCGACGTCGCCATCGTCGGCTCCGGCTACACGTCGCTGGTCGCGGCGCTGCATCTGGCGCGCGCCGGGCGGTCGGTGCTGGTGCTGGAGGCGGAGCTCGCGGGCCACGGCGCGTCGCGCCGCAACGCCGGCTATCTCGGCCGCACCCTCAAGCGCTCCTTCACCTGGCTGGAGCAGCATCACGGCGCCGAGTTCGCGACCCGCGTCTATCGCGAGCTGGATGCCGCGCGGCAGTGGGTGTTCGCGCTGGTCGCCGAGCTCGGCATCCAGTGCCACATCGCGCAACCTGGCCGCTTCATCGCCGCGACCTCGGAGGCGCACTACAAGGACCTGGCGCAGGAGCTGGAGGTGATGCGCCGCCGCCTCGGCTATCCGTACGAGATGATCGCGCCCATGGATTTGCGCCGCGAGCTGGCGAGCGACGCCTACATGGGCGGCGCCGTCATCCCCGATCTCGGCGCGATCCACCCCGCGCTCTATCACCAGGGCCTGCTGAAAGCGGCGCGCGATGCCGGCGTGCGCGTCTTCACCCACACGCCGGTGACCGGGCTCGCGCGCGACGGCAAGGAAGTGAAGGTCGCGACCGCGCGCGGCGCCGTCACCGCGCGCGAGGCGATCGTCGCCACCAACGGCTACACGCCGCGGCACGTCTCGTGGCTGGCGCGCCGCGTCATCCCGTTCGAAGGCTTCATGGCCGCGACCGAGGAGCTGTCGCCGGCGCTGATGGCGAAGCTCATCCCCAACGGCCGCACCGTGATCGACAGCAACGTCAACATCAACTTCATCCGCCCCGCGCCCGATCGCGCCAAGATCCTGTTCGGCGGTCAGACCGGCAGCAAGCCGCGCGACCTGCGCGACATGGGGCAGCGCCTGCACGCCATGATCAGCAAGCTGCTGCCCGACCTCGCCGGCGTGCGCCTGAGCCGCGTGTGGAAGGGCCAGTGCGCCGGCACCTTCGACTTCATGCCGCATATCGGCCGGCACGACGGCCTGTGGTACGCCATGGGCTACAACTTCGCCGGCGTGCCGATGGGCTCCTATCTCGGCCTCAAGCTGGCGCAGCAGATCCTGGGCAAGGACGAGGGCGCCAGCGTGTTCGGCACCACGCCCTTCCCCACTTTGCCGTTCTATGGCGGCAATCCGTGGTTCGTGCCGCTTGCCATGCGCTGGTTCGACTGGAAGGATGCGCGCTTCGCCCGCAAAGGAACCTGAGCATGCATCCGCCGATCTATGTCACCTATCTCAACGGCCTCGACGTCGCCGAGCTGAAGCTGACCGACGACGAGATCCTGGCCGCGATCGAATCCAGCCTGGCGGCGCAGGGCCGCGGCGCGACGGTGATCGAGCCGCGCATGCACCTCATCCCCGACGCCAAGGTGCACGGCCATTTCAACGTGCTGCGCGGCTCGATCGGCGCGCCGATCAACCTCGCGGGCGTCAAGATCGTCGGCGACTTTGTCGACAACTACCAGCGCGGCCTGCCGTCGGAGATGGCGATCCTCAACCTGTTCGATCCCGCGACCGGCATGCCCAAGGCGATGCTCGACGCCACCAGCATCACCGAGATGCGCACCGGCGCCGTCACCGCGCTCGGCGCCAAGTATCTCGCGCGCAAGGGCAGCAAGGTGCTCGGCCACATCGGCGCGCGCGGCACCGCCTATTGGAACGTGCGCCTGCTCGACAAGCTGTTCGGGTTCGACGAGATCCGCGTGCATTCGCGCCGCAAGGAAAGCCGCGAGGAGTTCGCCGCCGCAGCTGTCGCGCGACCTCGGCAAGAAGGTCCTGGCGCTCGACAACTGGGAAGACACGGTCAAGGGCGCCGACATCGTGGTCGAAGCCTCGCGCCTGATGAAGCCCGAGCCGCTGCTCAAGACCGCCTGGATCAAGCAGGGCGCGTTCGTCGTGCCCTACGGCACCATGAGCGCGGTCGAGCTGTCACTGACCGACATCATGTCCAAGATGGTGGTGGACGACTGGGGCCAGTGCAAGGGCGGCCAGTTCGGCTCCCTGCGCGCCCACGTCGAAGCCGGCAAGCTCAGCGAGCAGACGCTGCACGCCGAACTGGGCCAGATCGTCGCCGGCCTGAAGCCGGGGCGCGAGCGCGACGACGAAACCATCCTGTTCTGGCACCGCGGCCTCAGCTTGAGCGACATCGCGCTGGGCCACGCGCTGCTGGAAAAGAGCGCGCGCACGGGCATCGGCCAGAAACTGCGGTTCGCATAGAGCGCTCATCCTCGCCGCACTCACACCGTCACCCCGGCCTTGAGCCGGGGTCCATTCCTCAGGAGCACGTGCGGCGGATCGATGGATCCCGGCTCAAGGCCGGGATGACGGTTGGAGTATGGCACCGAGGTCGCCGCCCAACACCCCCGCCCCCACCGCTTCGACCTCCGCGCTCAGCGAGCGGTCCCCGTCCACGAACTTCGACAGCCCGCGCACCCAGTCGTACGCGCGCTGTGTCCCCGCGCCGAGCTTCGCCACCTTGCGCAAATCCACCGCCTGCGCCGCCACCATCAGCTCCATCCCCGCGATGGTCGCGAGCTTGTCCACGATGGCGCGGGTCTTCGCCACCACGCGCGGCGCCATGGTCGCGTAGTCCTCGACCCCGTCGGCGGTCGGCAGCACCAGCAGCGAGCAGGGGTGCGCCAGGTGGCGGATGTCGGCCTCCAGCGCGGACGACACCTTGCCGAGGCCGGCGACCCCGGCATGCATCGCGCCGCGCGGCGAGAGGAACCGCGGCAGGTCGGTCAGCGACTGCGACTGCATCTTGGCGATGCGCTGGGCGGAGAGGATGGCGGTCTGCGCCAGCGCCTGGCCCAGGCGCTCGAACTCCAGCACCAGGGCGGTGATGTCGAAATTGCCGGTCATGAGCATGTCGCCGTCCACCACCGCGGGATTGTCGCCGCCGCTGTTCAGCTCCTGCTCCAGCACCAGCATCGCGCTCGCCAGCGCCGCCATCGCCGCGCCATGCACGCTGGGGAAGCAGCGGAAGCTGAGCGGATCCTGCACCCGCCGCGCCGCGCCCGGCTTCATCAGCGCGCCGCCCTTCAGCAGCTTCAGCACCGCGGCGGCCGCCTCCGCCTGGCCCGGCGCCGCGCGCACCTTGGCGAGGCGCGGATCGAACGGATCGAGGTTGCCGCGAAATCCTTCGAGGCTGAGCGCCAGCGCCGCGCGCTGCGCCTGCAGCACCACCGCCGCGTCGTGCAGCACCAGCGCGCCGGTGCCGAGCGAGGCGGCGTTGGCGCTGACCAGCGCGATGCCGTCCTTCGGCCCCAGCGGCTACGGGCTTGATGCCGGCGCGCCGCATCGCCTCGGCGCCGCTCATCAACTTGCCGCCGAGCTCCGCCTTGCCGGCGCCGATCAGCGGCAGCAACGCGTGCGAGCATGGCGCGAGGTCGCTCTCGCCCACCGAGGCGACCGACGGCACCACCGGATGCACGCCCTTGTTCAGCATCGCCGCGATGCGTTCCGCCAGCGCCGGCGACAGGCCGGCCGCGCCGTGGGTCAGGCCGACCAGGCGCGCCGCCAGCAGCGCGCGCACCTCCGCCGTCCCGAAGCGCGGCCCGATCCCGACCGAGCGCGCGATCAGCACCCGCGCCTGGAAGTCGTTCATCTCGGCCGCGGTCAGGCGGGTGTCGACGCCGGCGCCGAGGCCGGTGTTGAGGCCGTAGATCGGCTTCTCGCCCGCCGCCAGCTTGTCCACCACCGCGCGCGACCGCTTCAGCCGGCGCATCGCGCGTACTGCCAATCGCGACCCGCGCACCGCTGCGCGCGATCGCGACCAGGTCGGCGATGCCGACCGGCCGGCCCAGCGTGATGGTGGTCACGTCATGCAATCCCCCGCGTTGCGAATCGGCGCGCATCCTATCATGACAAGCGCTGCGTCAGCCGCTAGTCTGCCGCCGTTCCTGCGAGGGCCGACCCATGATTCCGAAGCTGCAATCCGCATCACGCATCGCCGTGTGGGCTGGCGTGTTGCTCATGGCTCTGCCGGCGCTGGCGGCGGAGAGCCTGCCCATGCCGGTGGCGCGCTATGCCGAGCTGTGCCAGGCGAGCGGCGGCGGATGACCACGCACCTGTCCAGCGGGGTTGGCATCGTGCGCTGCACCTGGGCCGATCACGGCCGGACCGAATGCAAGGTCGGCTCCAACATCGTGAACATCTGCGGCATCTCCTGCCGATCCAATGCCTGCCTCAAGGAGAACCCGGCGCGCTACACGCCGACATGGCCGCTGGCCGGCGGGCCGAACAGCGCCGCGCTGCCGGCCAGCCCGGGCAGCGGCACCCTGGCGCCGAGCAACTGAGGGACGGACGATGACGGTCGATGCATTCTTCTACGGCCTCTACATGGACGACACCGTGCTGCGCGGCGCCGGCGTCACGCCGCATGCGCCGCGCAAGGCGCGCGCCGACGGCTACGCCCTCAAGATCGGCAAGCGCGCGACCCTGGTGAAGGCGCCCGGCAGCATCGCCTGGGGCATGGTCTATGCGCTGACGCCGGACGATCTGGCCAAGCTCTATGGCGCGCCGGGCCTCGAGGTCTATCGCCCGGAGGAGATCGAGGTCGCGCTGGAAAACCGCGCCATCATCCCCGCCCGCGTCTACAACCTGCCGCACGCCCCGGCGCCCGATGAGCGCAATCCGGAGTATGCGGAGAAGCTCAAGGCGGCGATGACGCGGCTCGGGTTTCCGGCGGGGTACATCGCGAGCATCGAATAGCGGACCGCCCATTCCCTATCTCCGTCATGGTCGGGCCGGTGCCGAAGCCGCGCAGCGCGCGAGCGCTGAGACCCTGGTCTGCGCGCGCAGCTGTCGATGGGCCGTGCCAAGCACGCCTGCCGCTCACGCTCGAGGCTGCAAGCAGGGGAGTCAGGACTATTTGAACTCAAGCTTCCGCGGCGACGTCCTTCATCTGCCGCCAACCTCGCGTAAGAACTCCCCATGCAAATCATCGTCATCGGCGGCGGCGTGATCGGATGCACCTCGGCCTACTGGCTGCGGCTGGCGGGGCATGAGGTCGTGCTGATCGAGCAGGAGGTCGAGGCGGGCCGCGGCGTCTCCGCCGGCAATGGCGGCCAGCTCTCCTATGCCTATGTCGAGCCGCTGGCCGGGCCCGATCTGTGGACCAAGTTCCCGGCGATCCTGCTCGGCCTCGACAGCGCGGTGCGCATGCGGCCGGACCTGTCCGTCGACTCGATCCGCTGGGGCCTGTCGTTCCTGCGCCACTGCGTCGGCGCGCGCCAGTCGGAGTCGCTGAAAGGCCTGCTGATGCTGGCGGCGGAGAGCCACCGCGCGCTGGCGGAGCTGCTGAGCGACGTGCCGCTGCAGTTCGACTATGCCGCCGCCGGCAAGCTCATCCTCTATCGCGACGCCAAGGCGCTGGAGAGCGCCGGCAAGCTGGCGGAGATCAAGAAGCAGTACGGCTTCCGCATCGAGATCCTCGACCGCGCCCGCTGCCTCGCGCTCGATCCCGCGCTCGGCCGCTACGGCAATCCGTTCGCCGGCGGCGTCCATGCGCCGGAGGACGCGGCCGGCGATTGCGCCAAGTTCACCCGCGCGCTCTACGCAGCATCTGCGCGACGAAATGGGCGTGGAGACGTTGAGCAGCACGCGGGTCACGCACCTCAAGACCATGGGCGGCCGCGTCGCCGGCGTCGAGCTCGACAGCGAGGAGGCAACTGGCCGACGCGGTGGTGCTGGCGAACGGCATCGATGCGCCGCGCCTCGCCGCCACCGTCGGGCTGCGCCTGCCGATCGAGCCGGTGAAGGGCTACAGCATCACCGCGCCGGCGCGGCCCGAGGCGCCGGTGGTCAGCCTGACCGACCGCGCGGAAAAGATCGTGTTCGCGCATCTGGGTGGCCGCCTGCGCGCCGCCGCCTTCGCCGACCTCGACGGCTGGTCGCCCGCGGTCAACCCCAAGCGCGCGCAGCAACTGCTGGCGCTGGCGCGCCACCTGTTCCCGATGGCCGCCCACTGGAACGAGGCCGAGCCGGTATGGGCCGGCCAGCGCCCGATGACGCCAAGCGGCGTCCCGCTGATCGGCGAAAGCGGCGTGCCGGGACTGTATCTCAATGCCGGCCACGGCGGGCTGGGCTGGACGCTGGCGTGCGGGGCGGCGAAGCGGCTAGCGAGGATGATCGGTAGCACGCTTGATCGCGCCTTCTCTCCAACCGTCATCCCGGCCTTGAGCCGGGATCCATCGATCAACCGCACGTGCTCCTGAGAAGTGGACCCCGGCTCCAGGTCGGGGTGACGGGGGTGTGGAAAGCATCGAGCATCCATAACCATCCGTGCAGCTTGACGCCGCCGCATGGCTGCGCCCACATACGGCCCTGAGAGCCTTTGCCTGAAAGCCCGACCCATGCCCTTGCGCGTTGCCATCCAGATGGACCCGATCGAGAGCGTCAACATCGACGGGGATTCCACCTTCGTCATGGGGCTGCAGCGCCGAGGCGCGCGGGCACAAGCTGTGGCACTACCATCCGCGCCAGCTGACCCTGCGCGACGGCAAGGCGATCGCGCGCGCGCGGCCGATGAGCCTGCGCCGCAAGAAGGGCGATCATTTCACGCTCGGGCGATGAAGAGGTGATCGAGCTCTCGACCCTCGACGTCATCCTGATGCGCCAGGACCCGCCGTTCGACATGGCCTACATCACCGCCACCCACATCCTGGAGACGGTCCATCCCAAGACCCTGGTGGTGAACGACCCGGTCCATGTGCGCAACGCGCCGGAGAAGCTGTTCGTCACGCAGTTCCCCGAGCTGATGCCGCCGACCATCATCACCTCGGACCGGCAGGAGATCCTGGCGTTCCGCGACCATCACCAGGACATCATCGTCAAGCCGCTGTTCGGCAACGGCGGCGCCGGCGTGTTCCGCATCAAGCCGGACGACGAGAACCTCGACGCGCTGCTGGAGATGTTCACCCAGTTCTATCGCGAGCCGATCCTGGTGCAGCGCTACGTGCCGGAGGTGCGCCAGGGCGACAAGCGCATCATCCTGGTCGACGGCGAGGCGGTCGGCGCCATCAACCGCGTGCCGGCGGCGGGCGAAGCGCGCTCCAACATGCATGTCGGCGGCCGGCCGGAGAAGTCCGCGCTGACGCCGCGCGACCGCGAGATCTGCGAGGCCATCGGCCCGGCGCTGCGCGAGCGCGGCATGATCTTCGTCGGCATCGACGTGATCGGCAACTACCTGACCGAGATCAACGTCACCTCGCCCACCGGCCTGCAGGAGATCAACCGCTTCGACAAGGTCGTGCTCGAGGACCGCATCTGGGACGCGATCGAGAAGCGGCTCGGGCGCAAGTAGTCCTTCAATCCGCGTGCGGCGGCCGTGACTTCAGCGCCCAGCGCGTCGCGAGTCCGGCGGCCAGGGCCGCCGCCACCAGCATGCTGAACAGCGTCGAGAACATGCCGCGGAGCGCCGCGTCGTCGTAGCGGCCGCTGTAGTCCGCGTAGATGATGGTCGCGACGATCACGAACGCCGCGTAGAGCGCGAGCAAGCCGCGCGGCAGGAACAGCGCGGCCGCCAGGATCGCCACCAGGATCGGTGCCAACGACAGCGCGACCAGGGACAGGAATGACATGGCTCGATCTCATGATGATTGAGGGTCGAGTCTGGCCGCGGCAGGTGTCGATATGACGGCGGAATGTGGCGAAGCGCAGGCGTGAAAGCGCAATCAGTGTGACGGATGTTCACAGCTGTGCGCTGGCACCATGGAATGCCCTTGCCCTGGCTTGTTCGCGTGTGGTCATAGGCCACGCGAGAGCTCGCTGTTTCTGGAGACCATCCCATCATGAACAACACGACGATCACGGCCGCCGGCTTGGCGGCGCTGTTGACCACGGCCGCGCCGGCGCTGGCGGAGACCCAGGTCGAGCGCGGCCAATACCTCGCGCACATCATGGATTGCGGCGGCTGCCATCACACCGGCGCCTTCACGCCGCAGCCCAACCTGGAGACGCCGCTCGCCGGCTCCGACATCGGCTTCGAGATGCCTGGGATGGGCTATGTCTATCCGCCCAACCTGACGCCGGACGAAGAGACCGGGCTCGGCAAGTGGAGCGACGCGGAGATCATCACCGCCTTCACCGCCGGCCTGCGGCCCGACGGCCGGCAGCTTGCGCCGATGATGCCGTGGATGTCGTACGCGCACATCACCGCCGATGACGCGGCCGCGCTGGTCGCCTATCTGCGCTCGCTGAAGCCGGTGAAGCACAAGGTGCCGGGACCCTTTCTCCGCGACCGACAAGCCGACCGCGCCGTATTTCACGGTGGTGGCGCCGAAGTAGGCGGATCACCGCGTCGCGCGTCGCTGCGGTGGAGCGCGACGCCGGCGATCACCAGCGCGATGCCGACCAGCTCGGCGTGGGTCGGGATCTGCCGCAGCACCAGGACGCCGATCAGCGCGGCGGTCGCCGGCAGCAGCGCCAGCAGCAGCGCGAAGGTGGCGCGCGGCAGGCGCGCCATCGCCAGCTGGTCGCACACATAGGGAATGACCGACGACGAGAGGCCGACGCCGATGCCCGCCGCCAGCAGCAGCGGGCTGGCGAAGGCCGGCAGCGCCTCGCCGATCCCGAACGGCAGCGCGAACACCATCGCCACCAGCATGGCGGCGCTCAGGCGCTCGATGCCGCTCGCGCCGCCGGCCGCCGCCAGGCGATGGCCGAGCACCACATAGAGCACGAACAGCGCGCAATTCGCGAAGGCGTAGAGATAGCCGAGCGGCTCCGCCACCCAGCGCGCATCGGTCAGGTACGCGACGCCGGCCACCGCCAGCGCCAGGGCGACGACATTGCGCCGGCGTGCGCAGAGCCGATCGCCGCGAGCAGCGATCGGCCCGAGGAACTCGATCGCCCCGACGGTCGCCAGCGGCAGCCGCGCGATCGCCAGGTAGAAGGCGCAGTTCATCGCCGCCAGCGTCGCCGCCATCGCGACGATCAGCCAGCGCTCGCGCGCGCTCGCCTGCCGCAGATAGCGCAGCGGCCGGCGCCACAGCGCGAACACCATCGCCGCGCTCGCGATCCGCAGCCACGCCACCCCCAGCGGCTCGATCGCCGCGAACAGCAGCACGGCAAAGGACGGACCGAGGTAATGGAACACCGCGCTCACCACGAAATAGGCGTGCGGCGGGATGCGGTCGGCTGATGCTGCGTGAAGCGGCGTTCGCTGTCCAATCGTTCTCTCCATTCGTCATGGTCGGACTTGGTCCGACCATCCACGAGTTTCGTGAGCGCGATCGAGTCGCTGCAGGCGAACGTGGATGGTCGTGCCAAGCACGACCATGACGACATGGCGACGAGTGTGGCCGTTGCCGAAGAGCATGCTCTATGATGTGACGAAGGTGAAAGTGACCAATAGCCGTCACTTCAAAGGCCGGAGATGCGAATGTATGACCGTTTCGAAGCTCCTCCTCGACTCCCGCAATCAAAAGCTCCTGGCCGCCCTGCTGAAGAACCCGCGCGCCTCGATCACCGCGCTGGCGCGCCGCGTCGGCCTGTCGGCGCCGGCGACGCGCGAGCGGCTGCTGCGGCTGGAGGAAGCCGGCGTGATCAAGGGCTGGCGCGTGGAGCTCGACCCCAAGGCGCTCGGCTTTCCGATCGCGGTCCTGATCCGGGTGCGGCCGATGCCGGGGCATCTGCCGAAGATCGCCAAGCTGGCGCAGTCGCTGCCGCAGGTGACCGAGTGCCACCGCATCACCGGCGAGGATTGCTTTTTGATGCGGGCGCACCTGCGCGCGCTCGAGGAGCTGGACGGCCTGCTCGACAGGTTCCTCGCCTACGGCCAGACCACCACCTCGATCGTGCAATCCTCGCCGGTCGCGCCGCGCAGCCTGCCGCTGCCGGACGGCGCGCGATGATGCTGTTCTTCGATGTCGGCGAGACCCTGGCGAGCGAGGAGCGCTGGCTCGGCTCGTGGGCCGACTGGCTCGGCGTTCCGAGCGTCCGCGTTCTTCGCCGCGCTCGGCGCCTTGATCGAGGCGCGCCGCCCGCACCAGGAGGTGTTTCCGCTGTTCCGCCCCGGCATCGACCTCGCGGCCGAGCGCGGCCAGCGCAGCGCGCGCGGCATCAGCGACCGCTTCACCACGGACGATCTCTATCCCGACGCCCTGCCTGCGTTGCAATGGGCGCGCGCGGCCGGCCACCGCATCGGCATCTCCGGCAACACCAGCGCGCACACCGAGGAATTCGCGCGCAGCCTGGGCCTGGCGGACGTGGTGGGATCCTCGGAGCGCTGGGGCGTCGCCAAGCCCGACCCTGGCTTCTTCCGGCGGCTGATCGCCGAGTCGGGCTGCGCGCCGGACCAGATCGTCTATATCGGCGACCGCGTCGACAACGACGTGCTGCCCGCGCTCGCCGCCGGGCTCCAGGCCATCCACATCGCGCGCGGGCCCTGGGGCGTGGTGCAGGCGCGCTGGCCGGAGGCGGCGGGGCTGCGCCGCATCCGCTCGCTCGCCGAGCTGCCGGCGCTGTTCGCCTAAATCTCGCCAGATTGTTGGTTCACTATATCGTTCGGCCGATCAAATGGGCGGGAAACAGCACGATGCTGTGATCCGCATCACCGTTCACCAATCGGCAACCATCGTAGGCTAGATCATCGGCGGTTGAATGCAGTCGTCTGGACCCATGCTGATATCGATCCTGATCGGTGCCGTCGCCCTGGTGGCGGTCTGTTTGTGCTTCTCGCTGTTCCTGTTCGCGCATCTGACCGGGCGGGTGCGGCGCGCCACCGCTTTGCGGGTGTCCGTGCTCGGCCTCGCCCTCGGCGCGGCCGTCACCGCCAACGGCATCCTGGGCAGCGCCGCCTTCGGGCCGATGTCGATCCCGTTCGGCGTGTTCCTGATGGTCGCCGCTGGGATCGCCGGCCTGCTGGTCTACCAGGCCCCGAAATCCGGCGCATCGCACTAGAACGGCTCACGGCCCCGCAATCACCGGCGGCTTGTGATTGGCGGCATGGACCGGGAAGAACTCCGGCACGTCGCCCGTGATCAGCACCTCGGGATGACGCTCGACCCTTCCGCCGTAGATCGTGGCGCCCAACAGCGTGTCCGTGACCGCCGCCGCGGCCCAGCATCGGCAAGGCGAAACGCTCGCCCGCGGTCAGCCTTCCGGCGGCGGCATAGACTGAGCCGGTGGCGCGGAAGATTGCCGGTTGCGTCAGGCAACGGCCGTAGCGCGCGACGATGGTGTCGAGATCGGACGGATCGTACACATCGCGGAAATACTGGCCGCCGATGTTGCGGCCATAGATCGCGTTGATGTTCTCGCCGGCCAGGCGCACCCGGAACCGCCCGGTGGAGCTTTCGATCTCCACGATCCAGATGTGCCGCAGCACCTTCGGCAAATGCAACGGATCGAAGGCCTGAATCGATGGCAGACCGCCGGCCGCCTGCGCGAGCTCTTGCCAATACTGATACAGCGATCGCAGATGTGGATCGGCGATCGGCGGCGGCGTTTCGACCTCGAAGCCTGAGTATCCCATGCCGCGCCATCCCGGATCGCGTGCAGCGGCGCCAGCATAGCGTCGCAGCCGCGCGCGAGTCACGCACGACGCGTTGGGAGTGTGGTCTGGATCGCTTCCAGCACGTATCTAGCCGCCGGCGATCTGCGGCGGCTTGTGATTGGCGGCGCGCACCGGATAGAAGTTCGGCTCGTTGTGCAGCACGTGCACCGCGCCCGGCTCGACCGTGCGCTCGTCGTAGAAGGTGGCGCCCAGCATGGTGTCGGTGAGGCCGCTGCGCCCCAGCATCGGCAGCGCCAGGCGCTCGCCCTGGGTGAGGCGGCCGGCCGCGACGTAGACCGCGCCGATCGCGCGCACGATCGCGGGCTCGGTCAGGGTGCGGGTGTAGCGCGCCACCATCAGCGCGACCTCCGAGGGCTGGAACACGTCGCTGAAATACTGCCCGCCGATGTTGTGCCGATAGACCGCGTTGATGCTCTCGCCGGCCAGCCGCATGCGGAAGCGGTGGGTGTCCGCCGCCACCTCCAGGATCCACAGGTTCGACAGCAGCCGCGGCAGATGCAGCGGATCGAACGCCTGGATCGACGGCAGCCCGCCGGCCGCCGCGCCGAGCGCGTGCCAATACTCGTAGAGTGATCGCAATCGCGGGTCCGCCAACACCGGCGGCGTCTCATCTCGAAAGCCCGAATATTCCATGCCGCGCCACCCCGGCCGCGCAAATGCCGCAAGCATAGCGTCATCCAAGACGGAAGTCACGCGCGTCGTTCGCACCTTCCGCTCCCAAATTGGGGCGGGTCGGGCGGGAAGCGAGCGAAGCTTGTCCGCGCGAGACGCGGCTTCCCCTCCTACGCCTCTGCCGCTTGGCGGAATGGTCGACTTTTCATGCACGCGCTTGACCGCGCTCGCCCCGCGCGGCTTCATGCCCTACTGTCTCTCGCACGCAGGAGCACGTCCATGGCAACGCAACGGGTCGCGGTGATCGGTCTCGGGTCGATGGGGTTCGGCATGGCGCAGTCGCTGCTGCGCGCCGGCTTCGCGGTCGCCGGCTGCGACGTCGACCAGGCGACCGTGGCGCGCTTCGCGGCGGCCGGCGGGCACGGCGCCGCGACGCCGGCCGAGGCCGCCCAGGATGCGGCGGTCGTGGTCTCGGTGGTGGTGACCGCGGCGCAGACCGAAGCCATCCTGTTCGGCGCGCACGGCGTCGCCGAGACCCTGGCCAAGGACGGCGTCTTCGTTTCCTCCGCCACCATGGCGCCGGAGGCGGCGCGCGCGCTGGCGGCGCGGCTGGAAGCGACCGGGCGGCACTATCTCGATGCGCCGATCAGCGGCGGCGCGGTGCGCGCGGCCGAAGGCGCGCTCACCATCCTCGCCTCCGGCAGCGCCCAGGCCTTCGCCAAGGCGCGCGGCGCGCTCGACGCGATGGCGGCCACCATCTACGAGCTGGGCGACGCCGCCGGCCAGGGCGCCGCCTTCAAGATGATCAACCAGCTGCTGGCCGGCGTGCATATCGCGGTGGCGAGCGAAGCGATGGCGTTCGCCGCGCGCCAGGGCCTCGACCTCAAGCGCGTCTATGAGGTCATCACCAAGTCGGCCGGCAATTCCTGGTGCTTCGAGAACCGCATGCAGCATGTGCTGGAGAACGACTACACCCCGCGCAGCGCGATCGAGATCTTCGTCAAGGACCTCGGCATCGTCGAGGACATGGCGCGCGCCGCGCGGTTCCCGGTGCCGATGGCCTCCGCCGCCTTGCAGCTCTATCTGATGACCGCCGCCGCCGGCATGGGCCGCGACGACGATTCCTCGGTGGCGCGGCTCTATGCGCAGATCGCCGGGATCGACCTTACGAAATCGCTCTAGCCGCCGGCGATCTCCGCCGCCTGGTGGTTGGCGGCGCGGATGGGGTGGAAATGCGGCTCGGCGTTGGAGAGGCGCACCGCCGCGATCTTGTCCAGGGACCTGCGATAGACGGTGGCGCCGAGCAGGGTGTTGGTCCGCCCCTCGCGTCCCAGCATCGGCAGGCCGAGCCGCTCGCCCACGGTGAGGTTGCCGCCCGCCGCGTAGACCGAGCCGCTGGCATGGAACACCGCGGGCTCGCTCAGCGCCCTGGTGTAGCGCGCCACGATGATCTCGACGTCACCCGGCTGGAACACGTCCTTGAAATACAGTCCGGCGATGCTGCGCCCGTAGATCGCGTTGATGTTCTCGCCGGTGAGCCGCATGCGGAAGCGGTTGGTCGCCGGCTCGACCTCCACGATCCACACGTTGGGCAGCAGCTTGGGCAGGTGCAGCGGGTCGAAGCTCTGCACCGACGGCAGGCCGTCAGCCCCCTGTCGCGAGGGTCGAGCCAATAGTCATGGAGCAGGCGCAGGCCGGGGTCTTGAATATCGGGCTGCGTCTCGAGTGCGAAATGTTCAGTCGCCATGACGCGTCATCCGGTCGCCGGGACCGGATGAGGATAGCGAGCCCGCCCGCGTCGGGCAACAAGCCGAGGCTAGGTCCTACGCCTCGACCGGCAGCGGCGATTGTGCCTGCTGGCGGCGGCGCTGCCCGCGCCACCACCGTCTCGCGGTGCACGATGTAGATGCCGCTGGCCACCACGGTCGCGCCGCCGACGATCAGGTACGCGTCGGGGATCTCGGCGAAGAACAGGAAGCCGAGGATGAAGCCGTAGACCAGCGCCATGTAGTCGAACGGCGCCACCACCGAGACCGGCGCGCAGCGATAGGCGATGGTCATGAGGATCTGGGCGCTGCCGCCCATCAAGCCGATGGCGGCCGCGATCAGCCACTCGGTCGATGTCGGCCACACCCAGGCGAGCTCGGGATCCACGGCGCCCAGCGGCGCCGTTGCGAGGCCGGCGAGGGTGGCGAAGAAAGTGAAATAGAACACGATGGTGCCGCTCGAACTCGGTGCCGGTCAGCCGGCGGATCGAGATCATGGCGAAGGCGTAGAACACCGCGCCGAGCAGCGGCACCAGCGCCTCCACCTGCCATACGCCGGCGCCGGGCCGGGTCATGATCAGCACGCCGATGAAGCCGACGATGCAGGCCGACCAGCGCCGGATGCCGACATGCTCGCGGAGGAACGGGATCGACAGCACGGTCAGGAAGATCGGTCCGGAGAGGCTGAGCGCGATGGCGTCGGACAGCGGCAGCAGCTTGTACGACAGGAAGAAGCAGTACATCGCCGACACGCCGAACAGCCCGCGCAGCAGATGACCGCCGAGGTGGCGGGTGCGCAGCGACACGCGGCCTTGCCAGATCATGAACCCGAGGATCGGCGCGAAGGCGAACAGGTTGCGGAAGAACACCAGCTCGCCGGTCGGGAAGGTCTCCGACACGCCTTTGATCACGCCGTCCATGCCGGTGAAGACCACGACGGCGAGGTTGATGAGGACGATGCCGAAGATCGGCCGGTCCTGGCGCAGCACCGGCTGCGCAGTTTTCACGGCGGACTTGAGGGCGACAGGGGCGTTCACGGGGAAACTCGAGTTGCGCGCAGCGACAGACCGGCCTTCACGCCGGCAAGGCCCGCATCCTAGTGAGGCCATCGTGCCACGGCCACCCGGCCAGCCTGCATGCCAGCCATGCAGCCGATCCGCCCGGATTCTGCAACCATTTCCGGGCGAGCGCGTTGATCGTGCGCAACCAGTACGCCCGAACCATGGAGGGATGGAATGTCCAGCAATACCAAATGGGTGGTCGGCGTGATCGTGGTGATCGTGGTGATCGCGGTGCTGTATTTCGCGTTCCGCGCTCCGACCACCGACATGGCCCCGGCGGCCGGCGGCACGACCACGGAAACACCGGCGCCCGCCCCGGCACCGGCACCAGCCGAAGGCACGGGAACCGGCACCACCACCACGCAATAGTCGGCGGACCCTCTTGGACAAACCCTGCGGGCGGCCGTCCGCGGGCAAGGGGGCATCGTGGCCCGGCGCGTCCGGCCCTTGATCCATCGACCCGCCCTTGATCCCTGATCGCACCCTTTGACCCATCCGCCGGTTTCGGCGAAGTTGGCAGGTCACGGGGACGAGGGCGCGGCACATGCATACCGTCTATAGCGACGAGCACCGGCACCAGGACGGCAATGTCGAGCTGTTCGAGGGCAAGGTGGTGAAGCCGCACGAGATTCCGCGCCGCGCCGAGATCGTGCTCGCGCGCGTGCAGGCCGAGAAGCTCGGCGACGTGGTGGCCCCGCGCGATTTCGGCCTCGATCCGATTCTGGCCGTGCATGACCGCGGCTTCGTCACCTTCCTGCAGACCTGCTGGGCCGATTGGGTCAAGTCGGGCCGCAGCTTCGACGCGCTGCCGCATGTCTGGCCGGTGCCGGGCCTGCTGCCGGCCGGGCAAGCCGCGGCAGGTGTCCGGATTCGATCGACGGCAAGCTCGGCCACTACGCGCATCGACGCCGGCACGCCGATCGTCGCCGGCACCTGGCGCGCGGTCCACGCCTCCGCGCAGGTGGCGCTGACCGGCCAGCGCCTGGTGGCGACCGGCGAGCGCGCGGTGTTCTCGCTGTGCCGCCCGCCGGGGCATCACGCCGGGCACGATTTCTACGGCGGCTATTGCTTCCTCAACAACGCCGCGATCGCGGCGCAGGCGTTCCGCGACGCCGGCGCCAAGCGCGTCGCGATTCTCGACGTCGACTATCACCACGGCAACGGCACCCAGCAGATCTTCTACGAGCGCGCCGACGTGCTGACCGTCTCGCTGCACGCCGATCCGAAGCAGGAGTTCCCCTATTTCCTCGGCCACGCCGACGAGCGTGGGCACGGCGCCGGCGAGGGCTACCATGTGAACCTGCCGCTGCCCTGGGGCACCGAATGGCCGGAATACGAGCTCGCGATGGACGCCGCGGTGAAGCGCATCCTCGCGCACGGCGCCGAGGTGCTGGTGGTCTCCCTCGGCCTCGACACCTTCGAGCACGACCCGATCTCGCGCTTCAAGCTGCAGCACGAGGACTACCTGCGCATGGGCGAAAAGATCGCCAGCTGCGATCTGCCGACGTTGTTCGTGATGGAAGGCGGCTACGCCGTCGACGCGCTGGGCGTGAACACGGTCAACGTGCTGAAGGGGTTCGAGGCGGGGTGAGGATGCGCGATAGCGCTGCTGGCGCCATCACTGCCTTGCGGTAAGCTCCCCATAGCCTCACACTCCGCCGTCACCCCGGCCTTGAGCCGGGGTCCACTCCTCCGCCGCACGAGCCGTCGTGAGCTACTGGACGTACATCCTCTGCAACAAGCCGCACGGCACGCTCTACGTCGGCATGACCAACGACATCATCGCGCGCACCTATCAGCATCGAGAAGGGCTCATCGCGGGCTTCACCAAGCGATACGGCATCAAGCGGCTGGTCCATTTCGAGGAGTATTCAACTCCGGGCGATGCGATCGTGCGCGAGAAGACACTCAAGCGCTGGCCGCGCGCCTGGAAGATTGCGCTGATCGAACGCGAGAATCCCAAGTGGGACGACCTATACGACGGGCTTGCGCGCTGGGTGTAGCTACTGGCGTTCGTGCGGCGGATGAATGGACCCCGGCTCAAGGCCGGGGTGACAGAGGAGAAGAGAGCGCGATAGCGCCCGCCAGACCCTACCGCTTGCTCCCCGTCGGCACGTTCTGGCGCGGCTTTTCGGTGACCGTCGGGATGCGCGCCGGCGATTCCGCCAGGGTGCCGAGGTTGTCGAGGTCGGAGCGGGCGATGTCGAACTCCAGATACTCGCGCAGGCGGCTGTCATAGACCGACTTGAGGCGCGACGCCGCCGCTTCCTCGTCGCCCGTGAGCAGCGCCCACTGGCCGATGTAGAAATCGGCGTCGAAGCGCTGGCCCTCGACGTCCTTCTTCTGCGCCGCGACCTTGGCCGCCTTCTCCACCGCCTCGACGCTGCCGCGGCCGAGGAACAGATCGACGATCGGCCGCGGCCAGTTGCCGGCGTTGATGCTGTCGGCCTGGCGGGCGAGCGCGGTCTTGGCGCCCTCCAGGTCGCCGGCGCGGGCCTGCGCGACGAACAGCAGCAGGTGCACGAACGGCTCGTTCGGCTCGAGCTGCACGGCGCGGCGGAAATCCTCGACCGCGCGCTTGGCGTCGCCGTTGATCAGCCGCGCGGTCGCGCGGTTGGCGTGATAGGCGCCGGATTGCGGCATCAGCTCGATGGCGCGGTTGAAGTCGCTGAGCGCCTCGGACGTGCGCCCCTCCGCCAGCCACACCAGCGCGCGGCCGTTCCACGCCTCGGCATCGCGCGTATTGAGCTTGATGGCGCGGTTGAAGTCGACGCGCGCCTCTTCGTTGCCGCGCCAGCAGGTGATAGAGATAGCCGCGGTCGCGGTAGGCCTCCGGCCAGTCGCTGGCGAAGCCGATCGCCTGGCTGTAGTCGTCGAGCGCGCGCTCGTAGTTGCGCAAGCCCTTCCAGGCGTCGCCGCGCTCGTTGACCGCGACCGCGCTCTTCGGCTGGCGCTTCAGCACGCGGTCGAAATCGGCGATCGCCTTGTCGTACGACAGCGAGCGGCTCTCGGTGATGCCGCGATAGAGCAGCACGTCGGGCGAATCGGCATGGCGCGTGGCGATCGCGCTGAAATCGCCGTTGGCGACCTGCAGGCTCTCGGCATCGCCCTCCTCCAGCTCCATGCGGCCGCGCAGGTAGCGCGCCGGCGCGAAGTTGGTGTCGAGCGCCAGCGTCTGCGCCAGGTCGACCCGCGCATCGTCGTCGCGGCCGGCATAGCGGCTCCAGATCGCGCGCAGCACGTAGAGCTCCGGCTGCTTCGGATCGGCCGCGATCGCGCTGGCGAGGTCGGCGATCGCCTGCTCCGAATTGTCGGAGCCGTAGTGATCGTCGGTCTTCTGCCGCCCGACGAAGGCGAGCATCCGCGCATCGTCCACCAGATAGGGCGCGATGCGCTCGATCAGCCCCGCGACCGGCACCGCGATCGCGAGATAGTCGTAGTAGTTCGGATCGTCGCGCTTCAGCACCAGCGCGTCGGACGCATCGACGCTGAGCCCTTCGACCGCGATGTGCGAGACGGTGATCGCCGCCACGCGATCCTCGCCGGTCACCGGATCCTTGATCAGGATCGGGCCGCCGGAATTGCCGGGGATGGTGATGCAATCATGCTGCCAGCCGGAGGCGTAGATCTGGCCGATCAGGCGGCAGGTCGGATCCTCCCACAGGCTCCTGGCGCTCTTGTCGCCGGGCAGGCCGACCGAGCGCGCGGCGATGTTGGCGCCGCCCTTCATGATCTCGCGCGTGCTGACCGGCGCCAGCTTCAGGTAGCCGTAGTTGTACGGCTTGCCGCCGAAGCACTTGTCGAGCTCCAGCAGCGCCCAGTCTTCCCAGCCGTTGCGCTCGACCGACTGCGCGCGCACCAGCAGGTTGCTCTCTCCGTTCAGCCGCACATAGCGGCCCCACAGCACCGGATGCGCCGGCGAAGACTTCCGCGAAGCGGTTGAGGTCCGGGAAATCGGGGCCGATCTTGCCGTCGCCGACATAGAAGGTGCTGGCGGTGGTCTCGTCGACGCGCTCGCCGCCGGCCGCGACGTGATAGGCGGTCAGAACATGGCAGGGCGAAACCAGGAAACCGGTGCCGGCGGCGAACTGCCCGCTCGCCGCCTGATAGAACACGAGGCCGATCGCCCCGCCTTCGGTGCCCTTGGTGCGCGCGACCGCATGGCGGTCATCCGCGCCGAACGCCACGGCGGCGGCGGGCTTCACGTGCAACTGAGTCGCCAGGATCGAAAGCGTTCCCAGCGCCATCAAGGCGGCCAGGAACGACCGAATTTCCACCGCATCCGCCCGCGTCCCCCCCAAGTTCGAAGGTCACCGGCACCGGACCTTTCGGGCCCAAATCAGCCCGCTCGGCCGATACCTAAAAAGCAGGATAACGGAGCGACAAATCCTGTCTAGCGGCGAAGCGACGTAAGCCGCCACACTTCGGTATGCATAACGGCGGATTAACCATGTTCTATATCGTTCGACCTAACGCCTTGTTGCAACCATGACACTCATCGGCGAGCGCGTCGCCGCGACCCGCACCATCGCGAGGCCCGCGGCCTCGAACAGCCGGCGATACTCCAGCTCCGTGCGCTCGCTGCCGCCCGCGACCACCAGCATATTGATGTCGAACAGCTTGGCCTCCGCCGGCGCGTTGCCGTCCGGCACCACGCGCTCGATCACCAGCAGGCGCGCGTCCGGCGCCATCGCCGCGCGGCAGGTGGTTAAGATGCGCTGCGCGTCGGCGTCGTCCCAGTTGTGCAGCACGCTTTTCATCACATAGAGATCGGCGCCGGCCGGCGCCTCGTCGAAGAAGTCGCCGGCGACCGTGCGCACGCGCTCGATTCAGCTCGCTCAGCACCGCCGCGGCGCCCGCCACCACCGACGGCAGGTCGAACACCGTGCCGGTGAGCTGCGGGTGCGCGCGCAGCAGCGCCGCCAGCAGCGCGCCATGGCCGCCGCCGATATCGACCACGCTGCGCGCGTCGGAGAAGTCGTAGGCTTCGAGGATGGCGGCGGTCTCGTGGCTGGAGAATCCGTTCATCGCCGCGTTGAAACGCGCCGCCGCGCGCGGATGGGCGTGCAGGTAGCCATAGAACGGCTGGCCGTGCGTCTTGGTGAAGGCCGGCGCGCCGGTGCGCACGCTGTGGGTCATGTTGCCGTAGGCCTGCCACAGCCAGTCCTCGCCATACATCAGCGCGATGTCCCGCAGCGAACCCTGGACGTCGGAGCGCAGCAGCTCGGCCTGCGGCGTCAGCGCGAAGTCGCCGGCCTCGTCCTGCGCGAAGATGCCGAGGCTCGCCAACGCGCGCAGCAGCCGGTGCAGCGCCTGCGGCTCGGCGCCGACCGCGGCGGCGAGCGCCTCGACCGGGCGCGGTCCCGCCGCCAGGCAATCGGCGAGGCCGAGCTTGGCCGCGACATGGATCATCTGCGTGGTGCGGAAGCCCATGATCTGCTCGCGCAGCGCGTCGCGCAGATGATGTCGCTGGGCTGTCTCGCAGGACGAACGTGGTTCATGGCGTCACCGTTTGAGGTTGAGGCAGAAGGCGTCGATGGCGAGCCGCTCGCCCTTGAGGTCGAGATCGGGCAGGTCGCCGACATTGAAGTCGTATTGCGGGCAGCGCTGGAACCCCATCGTCAGATAGAGCTTGCGCGCCACCTCCTGGAACTCGGCGCTGTGCAAGGCGATGAACTGCCGCCCCATGCGCCAGGCGCGCAGCACGCAGGCTTCCGCCAGCTGCCGGCCGACGCCGCGGCCGCGCGCCTCCGGATCGACGGCGAGGCCGCGCAGCGCGGCCCACTCGGCCGGCAGGCCGAGCCCCTGCACCGAGGCATCGCGATAGAACGCGACCACGCCGAGCAGCGCGCCGTCCGATTCCGCGACCAGGAAATCCTTGTCGGCCCACGCCGCGGCCAGCATGCGCAGATCGCGCATGTAGGCGTCGAAGATGCGCGTGGGCAGCACCTTGCGATAGTCGCGGTTGGCGCGCAGCAGCAGGTCGAGAATGGCGGCCTGCTCGCGCTGGCCCGCGGCGCGCACGATCGCGGCCGGCTGCGTCGGCGGATGACGGTTGGCAATGATGAAATGCGGCATATGAAATGGTCCTTCCGGAATATCGCAACGCAAGGCGCAGGCCCGCGCCGACGAATGTCGGCATACGCCGACCGGCGCCAAATCGCGCCGCGCGGCAATTCTTGCAGAAGGACACCGGCGCACCTGTGAAGGCCGTCACACTCGGTGCGGATGTGAAAGGGAATGGGTGGAGGGAAAGACGGGTCTGCACGCGCGTATCGCGGCGCGATTGCCTATCCCAGGATGCTGTCACTCCTCCCCCAAGCTGGGGGAGGTTGGGAGGGGAAGCCTCAGTCTCGCTGGAGGAATCTTCGCTCGCTTCCCCCACCCGCCGCCGCATGGGGAGGCGTGATTCGGGAGGGACGATGAGAGCTGACGTACGCTACCCCCGCCCGTCGTCCGCGTCGTCCTCCTCGGCAAGCCCGGCGAACTTCTCGCGCGCCTGCAGCTTTTTCCAGACCTCTTCCGGCTTCACGCCGCAATCGGCCCACAGCGCCAGCAGGAGGTAGAGCAGCTTGGCGCTTTCATCGACCACGCTGTCGGCGTCCTTGGCCATGGCGGCGATGGTGGTCTCGAACACGTTCTCGCCCAGCTTGCGCGCGATCTTGGGCCGGCCGCGCTGCAGCAGCTTGGCGGCCTTGGATTGCTTGGGATCGGCGGTGCGGCTCGACACCATCGCGCCATACATCCGATCCAGGATCTTTCCGCTTTCTTCTTCGAACATGCAGCCCCTCTCCCGTCCCGCGCTCCTTATGAATCGCGGGACCGGAGAGTGCAAGCCTGCCGAGCGAACTAGGTCTGCGCCGGCGACACCGGCGGTTGTGCGTTTCCGGAGAAGCGCGCGATCAGCGCCTCATTCCGCCTCCGCCGGCGCCGGCGTCCCCACCGGCTGCGGCTGCGACGGCGGCTGGCGCAACAGGAAGGCCAGCGCCCCCGCGACCGCGGCGCAGATCGCGCCGACCAGGAACGCCAGCTGGTAGCCTTCGTTCAGCGCCGCCGGCATCGCGGCGCCGCCGGCCAGCGCGTCGGTCGGTGTCGGCGGCCGACAGGCTGGCGAGGATGGCAAGGCCGAGCGCGCCGCCCATCATGAAGGAGGTGTTGACCACGCCCGAGGCCAGGCCCGACTCATGCGGCCCGACGTCGTTCATCGCCGCCAGCAGGATCGGGTTGAAGGCGATGCCGGCGCCGAGGCCGAGCAGGGTCATGCCCGGCATCACGTCGATCCAGAACGCGCCCTCGACCGGCGCGCGCGCGAACAGCGCGAGGCCGGCCGCCGCCAGCAGCAGCCCGATCGCCAGCGGCGCGCGGATGCCGAAGCGCGTCACCAGCTTGGCCGACAGCCCGAGCGAGAACGCGCCCATGATCAGGTTGGCCGGCAGGAAGGCCAAGCCCACCTCCATCGGCGTGTAGTTCAGCACCAGCTGCATGTAGAGCGCCGACAGGAAGAACCAGGCGAACATCGCCGCCGCCCACAGCACGCCCGCGATGTTGGCGACCGAGAGGTTGCGCAGCTTGAACAGGCCGAGCGGCATCAGCGGATGCGAGACCTTGAGCTCGATCGCCAGGAACAGCGCCATCAGCGCCGCCGCCGCGACCAGCAGGCCGATGGTCTGCAGCGAGCCCCAGCCGGCCTCGTTGCCGTCGACGATCGCATAGACCGCCAGCAGCAGCGACAGCGTGACCGTGAGCGCGCCGGCGACGTCCAGCGTCTCGTTCTTCTCGCCGGCGTGATCGTCCGGCACCAGCGCCAGGCACAGCGCGAACACCAGCGCGCCGACCGGGATGTTGACCAGGAACACCCAATGCCAGTTGAGCGCGTCGGTCAGCAGCCCGCCCATCAGCACGCCGACCGTGCCGCCGCCCGACATCACGAAGCCGAACACGCCCATCGCCTTGGCGCGCTCGCGCGTCCTCGGTGAACAGCAGCATGATCAGCGACAGCGCCACCGCCGAGACCACCGCGCCGCCCAGCCCCTGGATCGCGCGCGCCACGATCAGCAGCGTCTGCGAGGTGGCGAGCCCGCAGGCGAGCGAGGCCAGGGTGAAGAACACGATGCCGTACAGGAACAGCCGGCGATGGCCGTAGAGATCGCCGAGCCGCCCGCCCAGCAGCAGGAAGCCGCCATAGGTCAGCAGGTAGGCGTTCACCACCCACACCAGCGAGGTCTCGGTGAAGCCGAGGTCGCTGCGGATCGAGGGCAGCGCGACATTCACCACGGTCGAATCGAGCACGATCATCAGGTCGCCCAGGCACAGGATGATGAGGGCGAGCCAGCGGCTCTTGCCTTGCAGATGCGCGGTCACTCTGAACTCCCGTTGAGTACGCGAAACTTGAGATGGGTGACGGCGGTCGATTCGACCACCTTCACCTTGTGCAGCCGCGGCGATCCGACGTCCTCGAACAGCCGGTCGCCGCCGCCGAGCAGCTGGTGCGCCAGATGGATGTGGATCTCATCCAGCAGCTGCGCCTTGATATACTGGCGCGCGACGTTGGCGCCACCCATGACCAGCACGTTCTTGTCGCCCGCCGCCTGCTTCGCCAGATCGAGCGCCGCCTCGATGCCGCGATCGACGAAGGCGATGGTGGTGCCCTTCTTGACCACCGGCGGCCGCGCCCGCCTGGTCAGGACAAAGCACGGCACCGGGAACGGCGGATCGTCGCCCCACGGGCCCTCGCCGAGATCGAAGGTGCGCCGGCCGAGGATGACCGCGCCGAGATTGTCCAAGCAGGTCGGCGATGATGGCCGAGTCCGCCATGGTCTTGGCGCCAAACAGCCAGTCGTGAATCCGCTCCCCGCCGTCGCCCATCGGGTTGTCGATCGAGACATTGGCGCCGGCCACGAAGCCGTCGAGAGACATGGAGATTTCGAGAATGGTGGGCATGCGCAGACTTCAAATGGTCGTTTCAATTGGAATCCCCTCCCCGAGGCGGGGGAGGGTAGGGTGGGGGCGACGGCGGTTCAGCTCGACGCAATCTTCGCAGGAGAGAACAACCCCCACCCCTACCCTCCCCCAACTTGGGGGAGGGGGAAGTGTTCCGCGGTCCTCCCCAAATGATCTGCCTACTTCTGCGCGTTCAGCATCCACTGATGGCCGAACGGATCGCGCAGCTGGGCGAAGCGGGCGTTCCAGAACATGTCGGCCGGCTCGGCGATGCCGGTCGCGCCCGCTTTCACCGCCTGCGCGAAGACGGCATCGACGTCCTTCGGCGTCTTGAGCTGGATGGTGATCTGGACCGGCGCGGGCCGCTCCTTGGTCGGCGCCGGCGCGCCGCCATATTCCGGGAACTCGTCGCACAGGAACACGTCGCCGCCGTGGATGCTGAGCGCGATGTGCATGAACCGCTTGCCGTCCTCGGCCGGGTGGCGGGCATTCTCCTTGGCGTCGAACGCCTTCTGGTAGAAGGCGACCGCCTCGCCCGCGCCCTTGATGGTCAGATAGGGAACAATCGTTTGCATGGCTGAAATCTCCCGATCTCAATGACTGATCTGTTACATGTCGACGAGCACTTTGAACCCGCCATAGGACATGCGCTTCATGTCGAATGGCATGTCCTTGGCGCCCATGCTCGTCAGGCGCTTATCCTGCATGATCTTGGGCAGGATCTTGTCACGATGGGCGCGCGACTTGTAGACGATCCAGGAAAACACCACGACCTCGCCCCGCTTCGCCTTCACGCGCTTCTGGAACGCCGCGCTTCCCTTCTGCACCAGATGATCACCGACGCATTCGCGGTATTCGAGCGCGCCGTGATCCATCCACACCTTGCCGGCCTTGGTCGAGATGCGGCGGTAGAGCGCCAGCTTCCTGGCCGGGATCGCCAACAGAAAACCATCGACATAAGCCATCGTCGCTTCCTCCAGCTGTCTTTGTCAGGATGCGGCGCGATCCCCAAATGCAAGACTTGTATGCTGACAAATGCGTCAAACAACCGCGCCACAAAGCCGGTTATTCGGCTTGACTTGAATAGGTTGATATCAACATAATCGCCGCATGTCAAACCGCAGGCTGGTGCCGTACCAAACCACGTTGCAGGTGCGTGACACGTGCCTGTGTCTCCACTTGCAGCGCGCCGCGCGGGTGGTGGCGCGCCGGTTCGACGACGTGTTCCGCCCGCTCGGCATCACGCAAGGGCAGTTCTCCCTGCTCATGAGCCTGAACCGGCCGGAGCCGCCGACCATGGGCAGCGTCGCCGACCTGCTGGCCATGGACCGCACCACCCTGACCGCCAATCTTAAGCCGCTGGAGCGGCGCGGACTTGTCAGGATCAAGGTGGACGACTCCGACCGCCGCAATCGCCGCCTCGCGCTGACCGCCGACGGCCGCGCGCTGCTGGCGGAGGCGACCCCGATCTGGAAGCGCCACCACGCCGCGCTCGAGCGGCAGCTCAAGCGCTCGGCCGATGCCCTGCGCGCCGATCTGATCGCGCTGTCGCAGGCATAGCGTCACCGGCAAATTGCAGTCGCAAGACCCGGATGCTACGGTCTTCCGGCTGGCCCATTGCATTCATGGCGGAAACATCATCATGACCAAACGCTCGCTCCTGGCCGCGCTGGCGGTCCTCGCCCTCGCTATGCCCGCGCAGCCCCGCGCCGACGATGTGCCGGTCGAGACCAAGCTGGTCGACGTGATGAACACGGTGTTCGGCAAGCACGAGGGCTTCCGCGCCAATCACGCGAAAGGAATCGTGGTCGAGGGCAGCTTCACCGCGACGCCGGACGCCGCCAAGCTGAGCAAGGCAGCGCTGTTCAGCGGCCAGGCGATCCCGGTGACCGTGCGTTTTTCTGACGCGACTGGCCTGCCTGAGGTGCCCGACGGCTCGCCGCTGGCGATCCCGCAGGGCATGGCGATCAAGTACCGGCTGCCGGACGGCAGCGAGACCGACATGGTGCTGAACGCCCTCAAGTTCTTCCCGGTCTCGACCGGCGAGGAGTTCCTCGCGTTGCTGACGGCGATCGCCGATAGCCCGCCCGACGCCCCCAAGCCCACCAAGATCGAGCAGTTCGTCGCCGCTCACCCGAACGTGGCGGCGGCCAGCGCCAGCACCGCCACGCCAAACAGCTACGCCGATCAGGAATATTTCGGCATCAACGCGTTTGTGTTCGTGAACGCCGCGGGCGAACGGCAGGCGGTGCGCTATCAGATGTTGCCGGAGACGACGGTGCATCTGGCCGCCGCCGATGCAGCGGCGCGCGCGCCGGATTTCCTGTCGGCGGAATTGCCCGAGCGCCTCAAGCAGGGGCCGGTCGCGTTTCATCTGAAGGCGCAGCTTGCCGCGCCTGGGGACGACCTGGTCGATCCCGCCAAGCCCTGGCCTGCCGATCGCAAGGTGGTCGAGCTCGGTACGCTCACCATTGACAAGGTGGTGTCCGACAGCGCGACTGCGCAGAAGGCGCTGCTGTTCCTGCCGGGGCAGGTGACGGACGGCATCGAGCCGTCGGACGATCCCATGATCGGCATCCGCGACGGCTCCTACGCCGAATCCTTCTCGCGGCGCAATCCGTGAGCGTGCGCACGCGGACCTGATGGAGCCGTTCGGCCGCGGCCCGGCGCGCCGACCTGATCGCGGGTACGCCAAGGCCGGATGGCCAATCTTCCCAGGATGCGCTAAGTCGAGGAAGCGCCACTGTTCCGAGGCCTTCCGATGGCCGTTGTGATCCTGCTGCTGTGCGCCGAGTTCATCGCCGCTCTCGGATGCGGCTTGGCGGCGGGCGTGTTCTTCGCGTTCTCGAGCTTTGTCATGCAGGGCCTGAAGGACTTGCCGGCGGCCGACGGCATCAAGGCGATGAATGCCATCAACAACGCTGCCAAGAAGCCTTCTCTCATGATCCTGCTGTTCGGCACGGCGCTGCTCTGCCTGGCGATGATCGTCGCCGTGCTCTGGCTGGAGGGTCTGCCGGCGCGGGCGGACGCGGACCTGGTGATCGGACCGCTCGGCGGCAGCGTCGTCTACCTGGTGGGCGCCATGCTCGTCACCGTGGTGAGAAACGTGCCGCTGAACAATGCCCTCGCCGCCGCCAACAGTGTCGACGGCCCCGAGATCTGGAACGCCTATCTGCGCGACTGGGTGAAGTGGAACCACGTGCGCACGGTGGCCTGCACCCTCGCCTGTGCGCTGCTCATGGCGGCGCTGGTGATGCAGCTGGCGTGGATCATCGTGCACCGCTAGCAGGCCCCCGCTGATGGCGCTACGCTGCAACTCGGAACTTGGGAGCAGCGCCATGGACCAACTCTTCATCGTTCTCGTCATCCTGTGCGCGCTGGGCAGCGGCACGATCGGCGGCGTGTTCTTCGCCTTTTCCAATTTCGTGATGCCGGCGCTCGCGCGGATCGCGCCGGCCGAGGGCATCCACGCCATGCAGGCGATCAACGTGACCGTGGTCAACCGGCTGTTCCTCGGCACCTTCATGGGCACCGGCGTTGCTTTCGCTCGCGGCGATCGTCGTCGCGCTGCTGCGCTGGGACGGCACTCGGCAGCCTCTGCGCCGTGCTCGGCGGCGCCACCTATGTGCTGGGCTCGATCCTGGTGACGATGCGCGGCAACGTCCCGCTCAACAACGCCCTGATGCGCATCACCCAGGCCGACACCCTGGGCGAAGCGACCTGGCGCAGCTATGTGCCGACTGGACCAAATGGAACACACGTGCGCACCATCGCCTGCTTCGTCGCGATGGCGCTGTTCATCCTGGCGCTCGTACTTTAGCTGACAGCAATCATCGAAGCCGCTCCACACTCCGCTGTCACCCCGGACAGCCGCGAAGCGGCGTGATCCGGGGTCCATGGATGGGCTTGGCGCCAAGCGGATGAGTGGACCCCGGGTCAAGCCCGGGGTGACGGAAAAGAGGGCGATGACGACGCGAGCGGCAAACGTCTAAGGCAGGTTCACCATCTTGCCGATCGGCTGGCCGCCGAGGATGTGGACGTGGTAGTGCGGCACTTCCTGGTGGCCGTGCGCGCCGGTGTTGGCGATCAGGCGGTAGCCGCTGTCCGCGACGCCGAGATCCTTCGCCACCTTTGACACCGCGCGATGGAAGGCGGCGATTTCCTTCTCGCTCGCTTTCTCGCCGAAATCCTGGGCCGAGACATAGGCGCCCTTCGGGATCACCAGCGCATGCACCTTGGCCTGCGGGCGGATGTCCTTGAAGGCCAGCACGTGCTCGTCCTCGTACACCTTGTTGCACGGGATCTCGCCGCGCAGGATCTTGGCGAAGATGTTGTTCTTGTCGTAGCTCATCCTTGCCTCCTTGCGCTTAAGTCAGCGGCCGCGACTGCCTTCTCGGCCAGGCCCGAGGTGCCTTCGCGCGCCGCCAGCTTCTTCCACACCTCTTCCGGCTCGACGCCGCAATCCACCCACAGCACCAGCAGATGATAGAGGAGGTCGGCGCTTTCCGCGACCACCGCGTCGCTGTCGCTGCGCGACCGCGGCGATCGCCGTCTCCACCGCCTCCTCGCCCATCTTCTTGGCGATCGTGCGGGCGGCCCTGGTGCAGCAGCTTGGCGGTGTAGGAGCTGCCGGGGTCGGCGGTCTTGCGCGCCGCGATGGTGTCGTAGAGGCGCTGGAGAATGTCGTCGTGCTCAGCCATTCGGTCCCGTACCCTGTCCGTCCTGTTGCTCGTGCGACGTGCGCCGATTATGGCGAGCGCTGACGCGATGCCGGCATCGACCGAACCGCATCGGCAGGCCGGCCTTGGCCATGTGGGCCTTGGCCTGCGCCGATGGTGAAGGTGCCGAAGTGGAAGATCGAGGCCGCCAGCACCGCGGTGGCGTGGCCGTCGCGGATGCCTTCGACCAGGTGATCCAGCGTGCCGACGCCGCCCGAGGCGATCACCGGCACGCGCACCGCGTCGGCGATCGCGCGGGTCAGCGGGATGTTGTAGCCCTGCTTGGTGCCGTCGCGGTCCATCGAGGTCACCAGCAGCTCGCCGGCGCCCAGCTCCGCCACCTGGCGCGCGAACGCGACCGCGTCGATGCCGGTCGGCGTTGCGGCCGCCATGGGTGAAGATCTCGTAGCGCCCGGGCGCCACCTGCTTGGCGTCGATCGAGACCGTGATGCATTGCGCGCCGAACTTCTCGCGCCGCCTGGCGCACGAAGTCCGGCTCGCTTCACCGCGGCGGTGTTGATCGACACCTTGTCGGCGCCGGCCAGCAGCAGCTTGCGGATATCCTCGACCTTGCGCACGCCGCCGCCGACGGTCAGCGGCATGAAGCAGGCCGACGCCGTCTTCGCCACCACGTCATAGAGCGTGTCGCGGTTTTCGTGGCTGGCGGTGATGTCGAGGAAGCACAGCTCGTCCGCGCCGGCCGCGTCATAGAGCTTCGCCTGCTCCACCGGATCGCCGGCATCGACCAGGTTGACGAAGTTGACGCCCTTGACCGTGCGGCCGTCCTTCACGTCGAGGCAGGGGATGACGCGCATCTTCAGCATGGGCGCCGCCTCCGCACCGCGAAACCCCTTCCCCCCTCGCCGACGAAGGTCGGCGTGCGCCGACCGGGTGGGGGAAGGTCGGGATGGGGGGTGCCGAGCGCACAAGTCCATCGGCATGCTTGCGCCACACGCTGCCGCGGCGCGACCCCCCATCCAGCTTCGGCTAAGCTCGCTCTGCTCGCTAAGCCTCCGCATCCTTCCCCCGCAAGGGGGGAGGGGAGTTGATCGGGAGAGAGGGAACCCGCAGCATCACGCCGCTTCCTTCAGCCGCTTCAGCGCCGCGCCGAGGTCGAGGCTGCCGTCGTAGAGGGCGCGGCCGGAGATCACGCCGATGATGCCGCCGCCGTAGCTGCGCGTGCTGGGCGCGATCTTCAGCAGCGCCTCGATGTCGGCCAGCGACGACACGCCGCCGGAGGCGATCACCGGCACCGAGATGCTGCGCGCCAGCTGCGCGGTGCTCTCGACGTTGACGCCCTGCAGCAGCCCGTCGCGGTCGATGTCGGTGAAGATGATCGCGGCGACGCCGGCATCCTCGAACTTGCGCGCGAGGTCGAGGGCGGTGACGTCGCTGGTCTCGGCCCAGCCTTCGACCGCGACCTTGCCGCCCTTGGCGTCGATGCCGACGGCGATCTTGCCGGGGAACTTGCGGCACGCCTCCTTGCACCAGCGCGGGGTTCTTCAGCGCCACGGTGCCGAGGATGACGCGCGCGATGCCGCGGGCGAGCCAGTCCTCGATCTGCGCCAGGTCGCGGATGCCGCCGCCGAGCTGCACCGGAATCTTGACCGCCTTGAGGATCGCCTCGACCGCCGCCGCATTCACCGGCTTGCCCGCGAACGCGCCGTTGAGGTCGACCAGGTGCAGCCACTCGGCGCCCGCGTCCGCGAAGCGCCGCGCCTGATCCGCAGGATCAAGATTGAAGACCGTCGCCTGCGCCATGTCGCCCTTGATGAGGCGCACGCACTGCCCGTCCTTCAGATCGATGGCCGGGAACAGGATCATGCGTGCCGTCGAGCGTCTTTCCAGAAATAGAGGCCGGCGACGAACTTGCCGTCGACCCGCGCATAGTGCTCGATGCCGGCCGATCTCGTGATAGCCGAGCGAGCGATAGAGCGTGATCGGCGGCTTCCTGGGTCTCGCGCACGTCGAGATTGAGCACGGTGCAGCCCGATCTTGCGCGCGTGGTTCTCCACCGCCTCCGTGATCATGCGGGCGAGGCCGTGGCCGCGCGCCCACGGCGCCATGAAGCTGGTGGTCAGCTGCCCGCTGTGCGCCTGCGCCTCGTTGTTCTTGGTCGGGCGCACCAGCTGCGCCGAGCCGACGATGACATTGTCCAGCCGTCCGACGATCAGCGTGCGCTCCGGCACCATCAGCACGCCCTTCCAATAGGTCTCCATCACGTCGCGGCGCGGCGGCGTCAGCCAGCCGAAGCCGCCGCCGGCCTTGATCGCGTCGTCGGCGGCCTGGCACAGGTCGGAGAGGTCGCCGCGCGACAGGCCAATGATGACGTCGACCTTGGTGTCGGCGTTTCGGCATTTCACTCATGTCACGGAATCCACTTCAGGAAGCTCTTGAGCAGAGCGAGCCCTACATGCTGGCTCTTCTCGGGATGGAATTGTACGCCAAGCAGGTTGTCGCGCCCGATGACGGCGGCCACAGGCCCGCCATAATCCACGGTCGCGATCACGTCCGTCGGCCGCTCGGCCACGAAATGATAGGAGTGGACGAAATAGGCGTGGTCGCCGGCTCTGGGTGTCGGCCAGCACCGGGTGATCGCGCTTGAGGTCCAGGTCGTTCCAGCCCATCTGCGGAATGCGCAAGCGCCGGTCGGCCGGGATCGAGCACCACCACCTTGCCCTTGATCCAGTCCGAGGCCCTTGTGCTCGCCGAACTCGACGCCGACGCTCGCCATCAGCTGCATGCCGACGCAGATGCCGAGGAACGGCTTGCCGTTGTTCGAGCACCGCTTCTTCCAGCGCCTCGACCATGCCCGGCAGCGCATCCAGCCCGCGCTTGCAATCCGCGAACGCGCCGACGCCCGGCAGCACGACGCGGTCCGCCTTGCGCACCGCGTCAGGATCGGCGGTGACGACCACGCGCGCCGAGCCACCATTGGCAGCTTCAGCCAATGCCTTCTCGGCGGAGCGGAGATTTCCGGCCCCGTAATCGACGATCGCAACGATCATGGATCGGGTCCGGCTAGGGGACGGTGTGGAGTTGGTGATGACGCGGACGCGGGTCGACATCACAGCGACCCTCCGAGCACGCCCTTGGTCGACGGGATCGCGTCCGACTTGCGGGGATCGATCTCGATCGCCTGGCGCAGCGCCCGCGCCAGGCCCTTGAAGCAGCTCTCGACGATGTGGTGGTTGTTCTCGCCGTAGAGATTCTCGATGTGCAGGGTCAGCCCGGCATTCTGCGCGAAGGCCTGGAACCACTCCTTGAACAGCTCGGTGTCCATCTCGCCCAGCTTGGGCTTGGAGAAGGTCACCTTCCAGATCAGGTACGGCCGGTTGGAGGCGTCGAGCGCCACCCGGGTCAGGGTCTCGTCCATCGGCACCGTCGCCTCGCCCCAGCGGCGGATGCCGGTGCGGTCGCCCAGCGCCTTGGCCACCGCCTCGCCGATGCAGATGCCGGTGTCCTCGGTGGTGTGGTGGAAGTCGATGTGCAGGTCGCCCTTGGCCTCGACCGTGAGGTCGATCAGCGAGTGGCGCGACAGCTGGTCCAGCATGTGGTCGAGGAAGCCGATCCCGGTCGCGATCTGCGACCGGCCGGACCCGTCCAGGTCCACGGCGACCGAGATCGACGTTTCCTTGGTCTTGCGGTCGACTGTGCCGGTCCGGTTGCCCATCGGGGCTCCTCCAAGTCTCGGCGCGCCTTTTAGCAGCGAAGGCGTTGGAATGCCAGGGTTTAGCCATGCTCCATCCGCTCCCCGCCCGTCATGGCAAGGCTTGGCCTTGCCATCCACGAATTTGTGAGTGCCAAGCCAGCCAGCGCCTTGATTCGGGACGACAATATGTGCCGGCGGAAAGGAACTCGTGGATGCCAAGGCCAAGCCTTGGCATGACGGAGTAAGAGGTGTGCGGGGCGGCCTCAGGTCACAGGCTGTTGGCTTGATTAGTTAACGGCAGACGCCTATCTCAAGGCCATGAGCGAAGGCGAACCACAAAGATGAGCGACAACGACGACAAAGCCCGGCACGGGCTCGCCCCCTGGCACGGCACGACCATTCTGCTGGTGCGCAAGGGCAACGACGTGGTGCTGGCCGGCGACGGCCAGGTCAGCGTCGGCAACACCATCATGAAGTCCAACGCCAAGAAGCTGCGCCGCCTCTCCAAGGGCGACGGCCAGCGCGACGTCATCGCCGGTTTCGCCGGCTCGACCGCCGACGCGCTGACCCTGTTCGAGCGGCTGGAAGGCAAGCTGGAGAAGCATCCCGGCCAGCTCGCCCGCGCCTGCGTCGAACTGGCCAAGGACTGGCGCCAGGACAAGTATCTGCGCCGGCTCGAAGCCATGATGGCGGTGGCGGACAAGCAGATCGAGCTTCATGCTGACCGGCTCGGGCGACGTGCTGGAGCCGGAGGACGGGCTGATCGGCATCGGCTCGGGCGGCTCGTTCGCGCTCGCCGCCGCGCGCGCGCTGGTCGATATCGACGGCATGACTGCCGAGCAGATCGCCAAGAAGGCGATGAAGATCGCCGCCGACATCTGCATCTACACCAATCACACCGTGATCTTCGAGAAGCTATGACCGTCATGAACGACATCGACCGCACGCCGAAAGAGACCGACGCCGCCAGCAGCCAGGCCGGCCTCGCTGACGCCGCGCGAGATCGTGCATGAGCTCGACCGGCACATCGTCGGCCAGAACGACGCCAAGCGCGCGGTCGCGATCGCGCTGCGCAACCGCTGGCGCCGGCAGCAGCTCGAGCCCGCGCTGCGCGAAGAGGTGATGCCGAAGAACATCCTGATGATCGGCCCGACCGGCGTCGGCAAGACCGAGATCGCGCGCCGCCTTGCCAAGCTGGCGCAGGCGCCCGTTCATCAAGGTCGAGGCCACCAAGTTCACCGAGGTCGGCTATGTCGGCCGCGACGTCGAGCAGATCGTGCGCGACCTCTTGGAGATCGCGATCTCCATGACCAAGGACAAGATGAAGCGCCAGGTCCAGGCCAAGGCCGAGGAGGCCGCGGAAGAGCGCGTGCTCGACGCCCTGGTCGGCGAAGGCGCCAGCGCCGACACGCGCTCCAAGTTCCGCAAGATGCTGCGCAGCGGCGAGCTCGACGACAAGGAGATCGAGCTGAAGCTGAAGGACACCGGCGGCGGCTCGCTTGCCGACCTTCGAGATTCCCGGCATGCCCGGCGCGTCCATGGGCATGATCAACCTCAACGAGATGCTGGGCGGCGCCTTCGGCGGCCGCACCAAGGCGCGCCGCACCAGCGTGCGCGAGGCCTATGCGCCGCTGATCGCCGAGGAGAGCGAGAAGCTGCTGGACCAGGAGAAGGTGCTGGGCGAAGCGGTGCAGATGACCGAGCAGCACGGCATCGTCTTCATCGACGAGATCGACAAGATCTGCGCCCGCTGCGAGCGCGTCGGCGCCGATGTCAGCCGCGAAGGCGTGCAGCGCGACCTGCTGCCGCTGATCGAAGGCACCACGGTCTCGACCAAGCACGGGCCGGTCAAGACCGACCACGTCCTGTTCATCGCCTCCGGCGCCTTCCACATCGCCAAGCCCGCCGACCTGCTGCCCGAGCTGCAGGGCCGCCTGCCGATCCGCGTCGAGCTCAACGCCCTGACGCGCGACGACCTGAAGCGGATCCTGACCGAGCCCGAAGCCAGCCTCATCACCCAATACAAGGCCCTGCTCGGCACCGAGGAACTCGCCCTCACCTTCACCGACGACGCCATCGACGCCATCGCCGACCTCGCGACCGAGATCAACGGCAGCGTCGAGAACATCGGCGCCCGGCGGCTTCAGACCGTGATGGAAAAGCTGCTCGAGGAAGTGAGCTTCACCGCCAGCGAGAAGTCAGGCAGCGCGTTCGAGGTCGACGCCAAGTACGTGAACGAGCGCGTCGCCCCGCTGGCGAAGAACACGGATCTGAGCAAGTTCATTTTGTAGAGCGGTCGGCGCGCAGGCATCGCCAGATCGAGATGTCGCGCGGCGCGGCAAGCATCGCCGACAATGCCTCGTGGAAGGCCTGGCGATACGGCCGGAGCAGTTGAACGTTGACCACATCGTCGTGGTCCTGCCAGGTTTCATAGAGCATCAGCCTGTTCGCATCATCGGGATCGGCGTGCAGCATTGCTTCCATGAACGTCGATTCATGCCGCATGGCGTCCAGCACGCCGTTCAGAAGCTCCAGAAAGTCGTCGTATTTGCCAGGGACGATCTGGAATTTGACGACATAGGTCACGGACATCGAGCGAACCTCCTCAGTCGGCACCATTGGGCAACACATTACCGGGCAGATCGATGCACGCCGATTACCTCACAGGTAATGGCACACACCTTTCGGGCCGCTCCATTTGATGCAGAACATCCGTTATCTGGAGAGTACAGCTTCGCTCGACTGGCGGATCAAAGCCATGGCGAGGTCAAGAGTTCCTTCTCGACCTAGATCCATGGCTTAAACCAGGCCCTCGTAGCGATCGTCGAGATAGCGCTGCAGGTCGGTCTCGCCGCGGCTCGAATTGAGGAAGCGGACCCAGGCCTGTTTCTCGTGCCACACCACGCCAAGCTCCCAGACACAGAAGGTGCCGCGGTGCGCCGTCTTGTAGGTCCAGAGCTTGAAATCCGGGTCGTCGGGGCCGGTCTTGGCGTAGACGGTCTCCCATACCTCGTTCTGGCCGCGCCAGGTCTGCACCGCCAGGAAATAGAAGCTGCCTCCACCGCAGCGATGCAGGACGACGAAGCCGACGTCGTCTTCCGCGCCGACCTTCCTGACGTGGTCGCGGGCGAGGGCTTCGATCTCTGCCGGTACCGGGGCATCGGCGTAGCCGATGTTGCTCCACTTGAGCCGCGACTTGCCAACGCTCATGCCTTCGCGCGGGGTCGCGCGCTTCTCGCGATGCACATAGTCGGCGGTTACGGCGGCGGTCGCAGGCATGGCTGAGTGCTCCAGAAAGGGAATGGCTGAGCGTAGCAACGACGCCGCCAGAATGTGTCATCAGGCGTGGTGCCGTCGCGACTTCGCGCCGCGAGGAACGCGTCGGGGTTCGCGCTGCTACGCTATTCCGGAATCGGAACCGCCACCGGCCCATGGTTGCGGGCATTGAACACAACGCCCCGGCCGTCCGGCGTGAAGGTGGTCCAGGTGTTTCCGTAGCCGCTGTGGTTCATGACGATCGGCTGGGGACTGCCCAGGGTCCACACGAACGCCTGCTTCTGCTCCTTGGTGTCGACCAGCAGCCGCGTTCCATCGCGGCTCCAGGCCATTGCCGTCGGCGGACCCTTCAACCCGCCGAGCGAACCGGCGCGCTTGCCGTTGGTGGCGTCCCAGAGGAACACCTGCTTGTCGTCGCCGCTGCTGGCAAAGCGCTTTCCATCCGGGCTGAAAGCGGCAACGCGCATTTCTCGGGCATGGCCGCGCAGGGAATCGACCAGCTCCGGCTTGAACGGGTCCCACACCTCCAGCAGGCCGCTTTCGCCCCACGCCAGCAGGCAATCGCTTTCGGGACACCAGGCGATACCGTTGAGCGCGCGGGTGCCGGAGAATTGCTTCAGCAACACGCCGTCGGCCTGGTAAATGCGGATGTCCCTGTAGTCGTGCAGAACGGCGATCGAGCCGTCGTCCGGTGCGACCACCATCTGCTGAAGACGTTGCGGCGTCTGGAATTGGCCGTCCTCGTTGCCGGTCGCGATCTCGACCATGGTGACATAGCCGTCCGCCGTGCCGACGACCAGGTGGCTTCCGGTGCTCGAGAAGACGGCGTCCATGATGCGCGACTGGAAGCCGAATTGCTGGAGCTCCTCCCCGGTCGCGGCGTCGAGCACCTTGACCGTGCCGTCGGTGCCCGCGCTGAGCACCGTATTTCCATCTGGCGAGAAGACAAAGGCGCTGACCGCGCTCCCCTGGTCCGTCTCGTAGGAGATTTCGGCTGGCACGTCCTCCGGCGTCCGCGCCGCGGGCTGCTTGCCCGCCGCGGTCTCGAACGACGCTGGATCGGGCGGCGCGAGCTTGCTCGGCGCTGCGTTCAGGACAGGGGCGGTCGCAGCCTTGTTGAGCTTCGTCAGCTCGGGCGCGACAATCGATTCCTCGGCCGGCGTCGCTGCGGCGTTGAGGACGGGCGCGTTTGCGGCCTGGTCGAGCTTCGTCAGATCCGGCGCGCCAACCGGTTCGTCGGCCGCGGGAACAGCGGGTTCCGCCTCAGTCGCTGCAGCCACGTCGGTGGGAGCATCCGTGCGCCGCTGCTCCATGCCGTAATAGACGCCCGCGCCAACCACGATCGCCGCGGCAGCGGCCATCGCGGTCTTGAGGACCGGCGCAAATGCCTTGCGTGGCCGTGGCGGGACCGGCGCGACGGGCACCGGGCTCGCCTTCGTCGCCGCGCCTTGCCCGGTGATCATGGCGCGCACCGACTGCGTCAGCTTGATCCATTCCGGATGCGAGGCATCGCCCGGCGTCCAGCCGCTGAGATCGGCGGTCTGCACCATGCCGAAGCCGATCGGCGGCTCGACGGCCTCGAGCCGCAAGGGGATGAGCACGCCGCGCCGCTTGCCGGTCGTCGCCTCTTCTTGGACCCACTCCGAGTGGATGGAGCGCTGGGTCCACACCGGGATGACGACCTTCGCATCCGTGAGCGCGCTCGAGATCGAGCTGGCGTAGCTCTTGCCGAGCGGCAGATCGGAGTCCCACCAGACCGACAGGCCTTCGTCCTCGAGGGCCTTCGCCAATGCCTCGACCAGGGCTTTGTCTTCGCGCTTGTAGGACAGGAAGATATCCGTCATCGGAACCGCTCCGCATGCAACGGGTTCGTCACTCTGGGCGTCCTGCACCCCTTTGTGTATAGCACGATGCGCCCTGTGGCGTCGTGGCAAACTCGACTTCGATGCACGCTACCGGCAATACTTGCGAACCCTGACCAAAGCGTGGAAGGAGACGCGATGCGAGGCATGCTTCTGGTGATCGCCCTGTCGACCAGCGTCGGCAGCGCGCTCGCCGACGACGACTGGCGCATCACGACCGCCGGGTACGGCCCGGCGAAGATCGGCATGACCGTCGCCGAAGCTTCCGCCGCGCTCGGCGTCAAGCTGGTGTCGGAGGGGCCGGTCGATGAGCCGGCGTGCCACTACATGCGGCCGGAGCCCGCGGTCGAGGGGCTGTGGTTCATGATCTCCGACGATCGCGTCGTGCGGGTCGAGGTCACCACGGCCGGCGTCAAGACCCGCAGCGGGCTCGGCGTCGGCGACAGCGAGGCGCGGGTGAAGGAGCTGCTGCCATCCGCCGAAGTGACGCCGCACAAATACGTCGCGCCCGACGGCAACTATCTCACGGTGTGGAGCGCGGGCCGCAAGGCAGCGGTGCGGTTCGAGACGCTGCAGGGCAAGGTCACGTCCTTCTACGCCGGCCGCGTGCCCGAAGTGGAATATGTCGAGGGCTGCTCGTAGCGCCTCGCGGACGCTGAGGCGCTATCGGCGTTGCTGCATCCGGGAAAGCCGATACCTGCTAATGAGAGCCGCTGCAGCCGCATCGACCACGATCACCGTGCTCAGGACCGCAAGGCCCGTCCGCTGATCCTTCTCCCACATGTCATGCACGGCGACGGACGCGACGAGGTTTGTCATATTGACCACGATGGTTAGCAGGGCGGCATGGACCGGGCGGATCGGCCATATCACTGCGAGCAGCGCGACCGTGACCGGTATGACGATGATGGCATTCGCCGCTGACAGGATGCCGGCTACGGTGATCGGGGAGAAAATCACCCATAGCATGAGGATCGCCCCGGCGACGCCCCAGCGCGTGCCATGCCCGGCGGGCGCCCGACTTGTCGGCACCGTCTGCCGATCCGGAGTTGGGCGGCTCTCAGGCGCGCGTTCCGCCCGAGCCGCCGATATCGGCTCGGCGTTGCGCAGCGTCGGCGCATCGACCCGCACGCTGAGCATTTCGTCGATCTCGTCCCTGACGTCGGCATAGAGACCGGGTCGCTTGCGCAGCCGGGTCAGCAGGGCGCGGGCGTCGGCTTCGGTCTCCGTGTCGCGTAGCGCGCGGCGCAGGCTGCTGACCAGCACCGTCTGGTCCTTGTCATCGAGCGGCTTCTCGCCGTCGATCTGCTCCGCGATGCCGCCGAGATAAGACAGCGGCGCGCCGGGCGGCTGCGGCAAGGGGTCCGGCAGCGCGAGAGCCGGCGGCACGGCGCTCAAGGCATTCGCCAGCTTGAGAACGGAGGCGACATCCCGCTTCCGGTAATCCACATATTGGATCTGCGACAGCTTGGGCGGCAGCGTCTGCAGCGACACCCCCTCGGCGATCAGGATCGGCAGGATCGGTTTGCCGAGTTCGGCGGCATAGCTGTATTCGCGCTTGCACGCGGCGGAGGCCAGCGATTCCGGGGACAGCGTCATCATGAACACTTGGCAGTCGCGAATATGCGCGAGGATCTGGTCCCACCACTCCCTGCCGCCCTTCAGGTCGTGATCGACCCAGACCTTGTGATCCAGCGATTTGACGTCGGCCGCCAAGTTCTGGACGGCCGTCTCGCTTTCCCGTGCATAGCTGACAAAGATGCTCGCCACCGCTGCTCCCCGATGTCGACAGCCCGCGTCTACCGGCTGGCTTCAGGCCCGTATCTTGCCGACCAGCGCGCCGACGATGGCGCCGATCACCGCGCCCGGCGGGATACCGATCACCGCGGCGATGGCGAAAGCTTGTGCGTATGGATCGATGCTGTAGCCGAACAGCAGCGCGGCGAAACCCAGCAAGAACGCGCCGATCACTGCGTAGCGCACCACCAGCGGGCGGCCCTTGGCGATGGCGCCGGCGATCGCGCCGCCGATCGCCGGCACGAGCGCAAGGCCATAGTCCTCGCCTTCCATCAGTGCGGCGACGACGCCGATGCCGAAGCCGATGCCGCCGCCATACATCGCGCCGGCCAGGCGGCTGCCTTCGCTGGCCTTGTCCGCAACCTTGTCGCTCAGCGACGGCAACCGCGGCGCCGGCTCGGCCTTGAGCGCCATCGTGTCCGGACGCTGCGGCTCGGGCCGCGACGGCTCCGGCTTGGGCTGCACGTGCTTGACCTCAGTCTCGCGCGCTTCCTCCAGCAGCTCGTCGATCTCGTCGCCGATGCGCGCCAGCAGGTCGTCGCGCTTGCGCATCCGCTCCAGCAGCTTGCACGCGTCTGCCGCGGTCTCCGGATCGCGCGCGCCGCGCCGCAGCTCGCTCACCAGCGCGCTCTGCTCCTTGTGGTCGAGGCTGGCCGCGCTGTCGATCTGCTCGGTGATGCGGCCGAGATAGGACAGCGGCGCCGCCGGCGGCGTCGGCAGCGGGTCCGGCAGCGGCTTCGCCTGCGGCAGGGTCTTGAGCGCGCGCGCCAAGTTGATGGCGCCGGTCTTGTCCTGCTTGCGATAGTCGACGAACTGGATCTGCGACAGCTTGGGCGGCAGCAGGTTGGGCGAAACGCCGTCGGCGATCAGGATCGGCAGGATCGGCTTGCCGAGCTCCGAGGCGTAGTTGTATTCGCTGGAACAGGCGACCGAGCGCAGCGAATCCGGCGACAGCGCCATCATGAAAACCTGGCAGTCGCGGATCTCGGCCAGGATCTGCTCCCACCACACCTTGCCGCCGGAAAGGTCGTGATCGAACCATACCGTGTGCTCGAGCGCCTCGACGTCCTGCGCCAAGGCCCGCACCGCCGCTTCGCTTTCGCGCGAATAACTGACGAATATACCCGCCACGAGCATCCCCCGATGTCAGCGTCGGCGACGACCCCAGAACGGTCTGTAATGACCTCAACATAACATAAAGTCCAGCCGTTTCAAAGCGATGCCCGTGGCGGCGGTCTCCGCACCACGCCTGTTAAAGGTTCGTTGGCAATTGCGACTTAGCGTTGCAGGCAACTGCGCGCAGCGCTGCGAGGGGTGCAGTCGTGTTCGATCGATCCAAGAAATCGTCCGACACCAGCGAGCCCAGGCCGGCGAACGACCCGCGCCCGGCGCCAGGTGGCTTCGGCCGCCGCCAGACCCCCGTTGGCCACAATCCTGTTGGGCAGGCGCCCGCCGGCGAGACTCCTGCGAGCGAACGGCCAATCAGCGGAGCGGCCGCCATGGAGCCGAATCCCGTCCCGCCAAGCGGCGGATTCGGTCGTCGCGCCGCGCCATCGGCGGCCGGCAACCCCGCCGCAGCGCCGGTCTCCTACGGTGAGGACCTCAAGAAGCTGAGCCAGGCCGGCGCCAAGATCGCGCAGCATCTGATGCAGGCGTATCGCGATCCGCGCGGGGTGCATGTCGAGACTATCGTCGGCGCGGCGGCCGTGCTGGCCGGCGAGTTCGCGCTGCGCGCCAGCGCGCCCCGGCTGCCGGACTCAGGCTGGATCGCCGGCGCGCCGGCAGACGCGCTGATCTATGGCGGCTCCGACAAGATCCCCGTCACGCTATGGTCGGTGGTGCAGGTGGTGATGCTGAGCATCGGCATCGACCGGTCGCAGATGCCGAACATGCCGGCGATCGCCGAGCGCGCCTCGGTGAACATCGGCAAGCAGTTCCCGCCGAAGCTGTCGGTGCCGCTCGAGCACTATCCGCAGGAGTTCTCGCCCAACGCCGCGCCGCGCTTCCGCAACGACGTCATGGCGATCGCGCGCGAGGCGGGCCTGGACCCGATGCAGACCGCGCTCGCCCTCGCCTTCACGGTGGCGCTGCTGATCAAGAACGCGCACACCGTTGTACCGGCGCCGATTCTCGCTTCTCTGGCGGCGGAGCTCATGGTCGCGGTCACGCGCATCGCCCCGCTGAAAGCGCCCATCCAGTAGCGGGCTTACTCCGGCGCCATCCCCTTCTCCGCCAGTTCCTTCAGCGCGCCCGGAGTCTTCTTCAGGTGCGCAATGCCCATGCCGCGCAGGATGTGCGGCGCCTTGGTGAACTGGATATTGGAGTAGCCGATGATCTCGATCCGGTTGCCCCACGGATCGAGGAAGTCGAGGAACGGCCCGGGCAGCGGCGTGATGCCGGCGGCGAGGATCGCCTGGCGCGCCGCCTCCTTGTCGTCCACCACCAGACCGAAATGATGGCCATCGTTGGGCGCGCGCTCCGGCCCCTTCTGCAGCGCCAGGAACTGGTCGCCGAGATCGATGAAGGCGGCCTCCGCCTCGCGCTCGCGCAAGGTGAAGTCGAACAGGCGGCCGTAGAACGCCAGCGCCTCGTCGATGTCGCCGACGATCAGGGCGACGTGGTTGAAGCCGATGGCGCGCGCTTTCTTCTGCATGGCAAGTCTCCGTGCAACGCTCTCGTCCGATAGTCTAGCGGCGAACCAGGTGCGCGTGCAGGAAAGATTGCAGCGCGTACATTTGCGTCACCGCACGCAGCGGTCACGCCCGCCAGAACGGGCGCGCCGCCATCTCGTCCGCCTGGGCGCGGTCGAAGCCGATGTCGCGCAGCATGTGAGTGTCGAGCTGCGACAGCGCGTGGCGGTCGTGCCGCCGCCGCATCCACAGGCGCGAGGTCGCCAGCGCCGCGCTCAGCACGTCGCCGAGCCTGGCGGAGAAGGAAGGGCGCGCGTAGGCAGCGCCGTAGGCAATACGCGTGGTCATCATGCACTCCGATGAATGGATGTCCGCCGCTTCTGTGTGTGACGAGCGTCACGCGCGGCGTGCCGGCCACGGGAAGCGGCCGACCCCTGACATATCGGATGCGGCCGGCTAAAGTGCAGTGACCTGCCTCACAGCCCCGTCTTCACGATTTATCCTTTTTCTGCCAGGGGATTAGGAATGACCGACCAACACCGAACCAGCCGCACCGCCAGCTGCAGCTGCGGGCAGTTGCGCGTGACCTGCGCCGGCGAGCCGGTGCGCCTCTCCATGTGCCATTGCCTGGAGTGTCAGATGCGCACTGGGTCGCCGTTCGGCGTGCAGGCGCGCTTCCCGCTTCCGCAGGTGACGATCGAAGGCACGGCGACCGAGTTCGAGCGCATCGGCGATGAAGGCAACCGCATCACCTTTCGATTTTGCCCGACCTGCGGATCGACCATCTATTGGACGATGAGCCGCCAGCCCGACCTCATCGCAGTCGCCGTCGGCAACTTCGCCGATCCCATGTTCCCGACGCCGCGCGTCTCCGTGTTCGAGAAGCGCCGCCATCACTGGATCGTGGTGCCCGATCATCCGGAGATGCAGCGCCAGCAGACGCAGTGAGCCGGGCGAAACGAACGGTCGAATGACCCAGGCCGCATCGGCACGATCGCGCGACATCGACTCAAATTTTCTGCATTCGCGACACACGCGCTTGCAGGGGCATTGCTGCCGCGTGCGCGGAGCGTGAGACAGACCGCTCGCATTCACCATTCGTAAACTATCGATTCACCATTTCACGCTACAACAAGGAGTATCGCGCTGTTCTGAGTATGGCATTTCGAGGTATGCTCGTAAGGCGCGAGAATCATTGGATTTTCATCGATTTTGATCGATCAAGGACGAAAGGTTTTGAGCAGCCGGGCGGAAGAGCAGGACAAGGGCGTCGGCGCCGCCTTGCGGCGTCCCGACGGATTCGGCGCGCCGCCTGCGCCGGCCGCAGCGCTTGGCGCGTCGAGTGGTGGCTTCGGCCGTCGCGCCACGCCCATCCCCGCGACCACCAATGGCATGCCGCCCCTCACCGTGGCGAACGATCGCACCGCGCCCGCCGATGACGGCATCGAGCTGTCGTTCGCGGCGGAGCAGAGCGTCGAGACCCGCGCTGCCGAGACCTCGCACTGCCGGCGTCGGACGAGAGCGACCCGCTCGCCGGCGAGCTGGTCGACTGGCTGCAACTCGAATTGCGCCGCGGCCGCGACGTCCAGCAGGAAGCGGTGCTGTGCGCGCTCGGCGCGCTCGCCGGCTACGCCGCGCAGCAGGCGATCCGCGAGACGCTGGTGAAGACCGGCAAGCTCACCCTCGACCAGGCGTTCGCGGTGATCGAGACCCGCTCCGGCGAAGTGTTCTTCTTCGGCGAGCTGCTCAACGCCGTGATCGTCGCCAAGGACAGCGCCGGAAATTCCAACGGCAACGGCGCCGCCAATGGTGGACCGGGCCACGCCTCGATCTGGAAGATCGTGTCGGACGGCGGCCGCGATGCCGGCGCCATCAATCTTCCCGACGTCACCGACATCATCAAGAATTGCGCGGCCACCGTCGGCCGCGACGAATTCGGCATCCCGCGCGTGGCCGATGCGCATATGCCGAACATCCTGCCGCGCGAGGCGGTGAGCCGCTTCTGGCCGGCAGCCCGCCGCAAGCTTGCGGGCAAGGACCCGATGAGCTGGCCGCTGCATCTCGCGCTGGCGGCACGCTCGCTGATCGTCTCACTGAAGCACACCGTTCGGCCCGACATCGCGGTGCAGATCGTGATGGAAGCCGCGGTGCCGATGTCCAAGATCGACCCAGTGTCCCTTCCGAAAGAGTAGGCTCATGCTTGAACGTTTGAAGGGCGCGCGCCCCGACCAGACCGAAGCCGAGGACCGGAAACGGGACGAGGCCAAGGACGGCATGCCGCGCTTCGAGCCGCAACCCGGCGGATTTGGCCGGCGCGCGACTCCCGTCGCCACCAATCCCGCCGCCAATTCCCCCGCCAATTCCGACAGCCCGCCTGCGATCGGCGCAAGACCCGCCGCGCGCACGCCGCAGGTCGAGATCGAGGTCGGCGCCAGCCCGCAGTTCCGCAAGCCGGAGGCGCCGCGTCCCGCCCCAGAGTCCGGCGGCGCGCAGTCCGGCGGCGCGCCTGCCAGCCCCTCCGGCATCACGGGCGGCAGCTGGAGCGCCGCGACGCAAGCGCGCTGGGCAAGGCCTGGGCGACACCCCGACCCGCATCGCCGACTGGCTGATGCGCGAGCTCAAGGACCAGCGCGGCATCCACTGCGAGACCCTGCTGACCGCGATCGGCGCGCTCGCCGGCTACGCCGCGCAGCAGGCGCTGTGGGAAGGCATGGTGAAGCCGGGCAAGCTTGCCATCGCGCAGGCCTTCAAGGTGATGGAGACGCCCTCGGGCGCGACCTATTTCTTCGGCGACACGCTCGACAGCATGCTCGTCTCGATGGAGCCGAAGCACGTCTCGGTGTGGAAGATCGTGGCGGGCGGCGCGCTGGCCGCCGGCGGCGAGCATCTGCCGAACATGAACGACCTGCTGCGCCACAGCGCGGCCACCGCCGGCACCTCGGCCTTCGGCCTGCCGCGCCTGCCTGACGATCACCTGCCGAGCATCCTGCCGCGCGCCGCGGTGGAGCGCTTCTGGCCGGGCGCGCGCCTGCTGCTGTCGCTGTCCGATCCGCTGCAGTGGCCGCTGCTGATGGCCCATGCGGCGCAGAAGCTGATGCTGGCGATGAAGGGCTCGATCGCGCCCGACCTCGCCGTGAAGATCGTGATGGAAGCCGCGGTGCCGATGTCCCGGGTGGATCCGACGACGGTTCCCAACGACTAAGCAGTTCCGCGAAGGACCAACCTCGGCATGTTCGATCGGATGAAACGCCCGCGCCGAGGCAAGGGTACCGGCGATGGCAGCGGCGGGGAGGAGCCCGAGGCCGTCGAATACGCGCAGGCCGAGCGCGACAAGCCCAGCTTCGGGCGCCGCGCGGTCCCGGTCGAAGGCTCGGCCGAGCCGATCGATCCACAGCCCAAGCGCGCCAAGAAAAAGGGCGTCGACGACGAGTTCTTCACCAGCGAGCCGGTCGAGGACACGCCCGCCACCAACTGGCGCAAGGCGGCGCCGATCGCGCCCGGCGAAGAGGTCAAGCTGGTCAAGGTCTACAAGAAGGCCGACGTCAACACGCCCGGCCGCCACAAGCAGCCGGCGCTCGAAGTCCCGCCCGATGAATCCAAGCTGACCTTCAAGCGCGAGAAGCGCTTCTATTTCGCCGGCGACGCCGAAGAGGAGAAAGCCAAGGCGAAGGCCAAGGCGGAGGCCGAGGCCGCTGCGGCGGCCGCCGCCGCCGAGGTCGCGCAGCAGACCGAGGCGCTGCGCGATGGCGGCAACGTCACGCCGCTGCCGCGCCATCAGCCGCACGCCGACGCCGACATGGCCAAGCTGGAGGCGGCGCGCGCCGAGGCCGCGCGGCGCGAAGCCGCGCGCACCGAGGCCGAGCGGCTGGAAGCGTCCAACCGCGAGGCGGCGCGCATCGAGGAGGAGCGTCTCGCCGCCGCCAAGGCCGAGGCGGCGCGGCGCGAGGCCGCGCGCATCGAGGCGGAGAAGATCGAGGCCGCCAACCGCGAGCTGGCGGAGAAGGAGCTGGAGCGGCTGGAAGCCGCCAAGGCCACGGCCGCCAAGCGCGAAGCGACCCGCCGCGAAGCCGAGAAGCTGGAGATCGCCGCGCGCCAGGCGGCGCAGCGCGAAACGCAGATCCTGGAAGCCGCCAAGCGCGAAGCCGAGCGGGTCGAAGCCGCGCGCCGCGAATCCGCCAAGATCGAGGAGCAGCGGCTCGAAGCCGCGCGCGCCCTGGCGACCGAACGCGAGGCCGCGCGCAAGGAAGCCGAGCGGCTGGAAGCCGCGGCGCACGAAGCCTCGCGCATCGAGACCGAGAAGCTGGCAGCCGCCAAGCGCGAAACCGTCCGCATCGAGGCCGCGCGGGCCGAGGCCGAGAAGCTCGCCCAGGCCGCCAAGGAAGCGGCCCGCATCGAGACCGAGAAGCTGGAGGCCGCCAAGCGCGAAACCGTCCGCATCGAGGCCGCGCGCAAGGAAGTCGAGAAGCTCGAGGCCGCCGCCCGCGAGGCCGCCAAGCGCGAAGCCGAGAAGCTGGACGCGGCGCGCAAGGAAGCCGCCCGCATCGAGGCCGCGCGCATCGAAGCCGCCAAGCTCGAAGCGGCCAAGCTGGAATCCGCCAAGGCCGAGGCCGCCAAGCGCGAGGCCGCGCGGCGCGAGGTCGAGAAGCTGGAGGCGGCCGCCCGCGAGCACGCCAAGCAGGAAGCCGAGAAGCTCGAGGCGATGAAGCGCGAGGCCGCGCGCCTCGAAGCCGCGCGCCAGGAAGCCGCCAAGCTGGATGCGGCCAAGCTCGAAGCCGCCAAGGTCGAGGCCGCCAAGCGCGAAGCCGCGCGGGTCGAGGCCGAGAAGCTGGAAGCGAGCGCCCGCGAGGCGGCGCGCATCGAATCGGAGAAACTGGAATCGGCGCGCAAGGAAGCGGTGCGCATCGAGGCCGCGCGCAAGGAAGCCGCCAAGCTCGAAGCCGCCAAGCTGGAGGCCGCCAAGGCCGAGGCGGCGAAGAGCGCCGCCGCGCGCCTCGAGGTCGAGAAGCTCGAAGCCGAGAACCGCGAGACCGCGCAGCGCGAAGCCGCGCGCATGGAAGCGGCGAAGGCCGAAGCCGCCAAGCTGGCCGCGGTCAAGGCCGACGCCGAGAAGTTCCAGGCGACGCAGCGCGAGGAGGCCAGGCGCGAAGCGGCCAAGCTCGAGGCCGCCATGCTGGAAGCGCGCCAGCTGGAGGCCAAGAACCGCGAGGCCGCCAAGCGCGAAGCCGAGAAGCTCGAAGCGGCGCGCAAGGAAGCGGCCAAGCAGAACCAGGCCGCGCGCAAGGAAGCCGAGACGCTGGAAGCGGCCAACCGCGAGGCCGTCAAGCGCGAAGCGACGCGCATCGACGCCGCGAAGCGCGAGGCGGCGCGGCTGGAAGCCGAACGCGCCCAGGCGCTCAAGCGCGAGACCGAGCGCGTGGAGGCCGCGCACCTGGAGGCCGAGAAGGCCGAAGCCGCGCGCAAGGAGGCCGAACGGCTGGCAGCCGCCAATCGCGCGGCCGCCCAGGCGGCGCAGCGCGAGGCCGACCGCATCGCCGCCGCGACGAAGCGCGAGGCGGAAAAGGCCGCCGCGGCGAAGCGCGAGGCGGAAGCAGGCCGCAGCCGCCGCATCGAAGCGGAGAAGGCCGCCGCCCAGGCGGAAGCGCAGAAAGCGGAAGCCGCCGCGCATGCGAGGCCGAGAAAGCCGAAGCCGCCAAGCAAGAGGCGAGCGCGTTGCGGCTGAAAAAGCTGCGGCGGCGAAACAGGAAGCCGAGCGCGCTGCTGCGGAGAAAGCCGCCGCGGCGAAGCAGGAAGCGGATCGTCTTGCGGCCCAGAAAGCCGAAGCGGCCAAACAGGAAGCCGCGACAGAAGGCCGAAGCCGCGCGCATCGAGGCCGAGAAAGCGGCGGCCGCCAAACGCGAGGCCGCGGAGCGCAAGGCCGAACGCCTGGAAGCGGAAAAGGCAGCCGCAGCGCAGTGGGCCGAGGCCGCGCGACTCGAAGCCGAGCAGTCCGCGGCCGAGCGGAGCGCGAAGCCGCGCAGGCCGCCGCCGCGTCCGATCGCCCGGGTCGAAGAAGAGGAGCAAGCGGCGGAAGCTGCCCGCATCGAAGCGGAACAGGCGGAGGCCGCTCAAGCGCGAGCGCCGCGAAGAAGGCGCCGGAGCCGAAAGGCAAGACGTCCCTGTTCCGCCGCGCCGGCGGATTCCTCTCCGGCATCGTCAAGAGCGGCGCGGACGAGACCGGCCCGCGCCGGTCACGGCGTCCGCGCGACCGAGCGCCCGGCCGGTCGCGGAGCCGGTCGCGGAGTTGCCGCAAGTCGTGCCGGACGCGGAGGTTCTCGGGCGGGCCGTCGAGCCGATCGAAGACGCAATCGACGCCGTTGCCGCGCGAATCGCGGCCGAAGCCGCGAACCTGCCATGCGCCGGAGGCGCCATCGCAGGCCCGCGGCGGCGCCGGTGCCGCCTTCCGCGCCGTGGCAGCAGAACGGCCCGGTCGAGAGCCAGCTCAAGGCCAAGTTCGCCGAGGTGGTGGCGCGCAAGGAGCCGGCGCCGCAACCCGGTCAGCCGGTCGACAGCAAGGACCGCATCGCCGCGATCTTCCGCAAGGTGCAGACCGATTCGACCAAGCGCACGGTGACCGAGCAGCCGCGCGCGAAATCCGACCGACGGCGCGACCGACCGCATCGCGAACATCATGCGCAAGGAGCTGCAGCCCAACCAGGCCGGCGCCGCGCCGCGCGCGCCGGCCACGCCGGCGCGCGAAGCCCGCCGAAGCGCCGCTGGCCGCCGCCGCGACCCAGCCGCAGAGCGTCGCCAGCCCTGTTCGAGACCACGCCCGCCGCGCCGACCCAGGCCTCGGGCAAGATCGCGACCCAGCTGCTCGAGTGGCTGAAGGCCGAGCTCGCCGCCGAGCCGGAGATGAACCACGTGACCGTGCTCACCATCGTCGGCGCGCTCGCCGGCTATGCCGCGCAGCGCGCGATCTGGGAGGGCGTGGTGCAGACCGGCGGCCTCAGCCCGACCGACGTGTTCGAGGTGCGCGACGAGCGACGCCGGCGAGAAGTTCTATTTCTCCGCCGAGACCGACAAGCTGATGGGCTCGCTCGACCCGCGCTATCTCTCGATCTGGAAGATCATCAACGCCACCTCCAAGAGCACGACCGGCGAGCATCCCGACGTGACCGAGCTGCTGGCGCATTGCGCCGCCACCGTCGGCACGCCGGAGTTCGGCATCCCGCGCCTGCCCGACGGCCGCCAGCCCAACATCCTGCCGCGCGACGCCGTCAACCGCCTGTGGGCCAAGGCCCGCCAGCACCTCGCCAAGACCGAGCCGACGCTGTGGCCGATGAACATCGCGGTCGCCGCGCGCTCGCTGATCGTGTCCGCCCAGCGCGCCGTCCCGATGCCGGCCGCCGTCAAGATCGTGATGGAAGCCGCGGTCCCGATGTCGCGCCTCGACCCGGCGACCGTGCCGCGGAAATAGCGGCGCTCTTCTCCTCCGTCACTGGTCTCCTTGGCACGTCATCCACGGGCGCGCCAGCGTCGCAGCATGAGACCCGCACCGGACCGCATCCCGGCTTGGCGGGACATTCAGCGTCGCGTGAGCACTTGCACGTGGGTCCCGGCTCAAGGCCGCGTGACCTCGCGGCTGTGCCGGGATGACTAGTGGTGAAGGACCGTCCTACTTCCGCTCCAGCACCGTGCGCAGCCGTTGCGCCAGGTCGCGCTTGCGGAACGGCTTGTTCAGCAGCTCCAGGCCTTCGATGTCGTGGAAGCCGTTGGCCATCGCGCGCGCGGTGTAGCCGGAGGTGAGCAGGATCTTGAGCTTGGGATAGAGCCGCTTGGCTTCGCGCGCCAGCTCGGTTCCGGTCATGCCGCCCGGCATCACGATGTCGGTGAACAGGAGGTCGATGTCGGGCCGCTCGGCCAGGATCGTCAGCGCCGTCTTGGCGTTCTCCGCCTCCAGCGTGCGGTAGCCGAGGTCGGTGAGCTGCTTCAGCGTCACGGTGCGCAGGTCCTTGTTGTCCTCCACCATCAGCACCAGCTCGGTGCCCGCGCGCCGGCGCATGGTCGGCGGCGGCGGGGCGGACGTCCGCGATCGCGCCGCCGTCGGCGCGCGGCAGGTAGATCTTCACCGTCGTGCCGTGGCCGACCTCGCTGTAGATCTTGATATGGCCGCCCGACTGCTTGACGAAGCCGTAGACCATGGAAAGGCCGAGCCCGGTCCCCTTCTCGATGCCCTTGGTGGTGAAGAACGGCTCGAAGCAGCGCTCGATCACCTGCGGGCTCATGCCGGCGCCGGTGTCGCTGACCGACAGCTGGATATACTCGCCCGGCGTCGCGTCGGGATTGGCGGCGGCGTAGTCGCGGTCGAGCCGGACGTTGTGGGTCTCGATGCTGACCGTGCCGCCCTTGGGCATGGCGTCGCGCGCATTGATCGCGAGATTGAGAATGGCCTCGTCCAGCTGCGCGGGATCGACCTTGACCGGCCACAGGCCGGGGTCGGGATGCAGCTCCACCGTCACCTGCTCGCCCAAGGTCCGGCGCAGCATGCCGGCGATCTGCGGCAGGCCCTGGTTCAGGTCGACCACCGCCGGCTGCAGCGGCTGCTTGCGCGAGAAGGCCAGCAGCCGGCGCGTCAGCTCGGCGCCGCGCAACGCGCCGTTCAGCGCTTCCTGGATGATCTCGCGCTGCGGCCGGATCGGCGGCGGCATGCTCCGCCGCGATGTCGAGATTGCCGATGATGATGCCGAGCAGGTTGTTGAAGTCGTGCGCGACGCCGCCGGTCAGCTGGCCGACCGCCTCCATCTTCACCGCCTGGCGCAGCTGCTGCTCGATCGCCTTGCGCTCGGTGATGTCCTCGGAGTAGCCGAGCAGGTATTCCGGCTTGCCGGCCTTGTCGCTGACCGGCACCTTGATGGTGCGCAGCAGGCGCTGGCCCTTGTCGCGGGTGGAGATCGGCTCTTCCGGCGTGACCTGGATCTTGCCGGACTCCAGCACGGCGCGGTCCTTGGCGACGAAGTGGTCGGCCTGCTCCTTGGGGAAGAAATCGTAGTCGCTCTTGCCGAGATACTCGCCGCGGCCGTAGCCGAGCAGCTCCTCGCCCGCGCGGTTGAACAGCACGAAGCGGCTGTCGGGGAACGACTTCACGAACAGCATGCCGGGCAGGTTGTCGATCACCGCGTCGAGGAAGCTGGTGGTCTTGCTGCAGCTGCTCGATCACGTCCTGCTGGTTGCGCACATGCTCGATGCGGGCGTCCGCCTTCTCCTGCAGGCGCACGATCTCGGTCACGTCCTCGACCCGGTGGATGATCCAGGCGACCTTGCCGGCGTCGTTCAGCACCGGCGAATTGAGCGGCGCCCAATAGCGCTCCTCGAAGCCGCCGCCTTCGGAGTCCGGCCGGCGGATGTCGTATTTCTGCACCGCCATCGCGTCCGGGCGGCGGAACTGCAGCACGCGCACCAGCGAGGCGCGCAGGTTGTTGACCCCGGTCGCGGCGGGATCGTCCGGGTTGTCCGGGAACACGTCGAACAGGCGGCGCCCCAGGACGCCGGCGCGCTCGGTCTTGGTGGCGCGGCAATAGGCATCGCTGACCGCGACGATGGCGAGGTCCGGCGACAGCACGAGGTAGAGGTTGGGCGCCGCTTCGAACAGCGCGCGGAAATCGGGCAGCAAAGGTGTCTGGTCGTCCATATCGAGCCGTATCTGCCCTCGGCGGCTCACCGCATATACAACGAGTCTGCGCCCGAGTGGTTAATCGACGCTGAAACTAGTTCGAATGGCATAGGCGGCGCGCCGTTTGATGCCCAAACGGCATTGCACAAGCCCCCGCCGGATCGGCCAGAGTGGCGTCGTGGAAGGTCGTGGAAAGGGGCAGGACCCGATGACGGTTGTGTTCGACACGCTGGATCCGCGCTTTACCAGGATGCGCGATCACCTGACGGCCCTCTGCGGCGGCCGGCGGATGGCGCGCCGCGCCGACCTCGACCCGCAGGCGTTCGCGGACCTGCTTCCCTTCGTGAACCTGATCGACGTGGTGCTGGCGAACGATGCCGTGCGCTTCCGCTTCCGCCTGGTCGGCACCGCGCAGGGCGCGGCGGCGCAGCTCGACTATGCCGGCCGCTGGGTCGACGACGTGGTCGACCCGGCCTCGCGCCCGCGCGTGCTGGACGACCTGACCCGCGTGGTCGCCACCTGCCTGCCGCAATACGGCCGCTACGGCATGCCGTTCCCCGGCCGCGGCTTCATCGACTCCGAGCGCATGTTCTATCCGCTGTCCGACGATGGCCGGATGGTGGATTGCATCTTGGCGCTGCACCGCTATCCGGACCTGCCGCCGGTGCACGACGGCAACCAATGGCAACTCGCAGCTTGGCACGCGCAATACCGAGCCTAATGCAGCTGCTGCCCCAGCTCCTGCAGCAGCCGTGCGGCGCGTTGGCGTTGCTGGTCGTTCTCGGCCAGCTCGAGGTAGCGCGTCAAAGCACGGCGCGCCGCGAGGATGTTCTCCAGCCGCGCGTTGAGGATGCCGCTTTCGCGCCACAGCTCGGCCTGGTCGGCGCGATCCACAGCATGCGCTGCAGCGCGCGCTCGGCGCCCTTGAGGTCGCCCTCCTGGATCCGCCGCACCTTGATGTTGTTCTGCAGCCTGAGCAGGATCTGCCGGTTCTCCAGCGCCGAGAAATGCTCCGGCTTGACCTCGGTCTTGTCGGTCGATTGCGCCTTCAGCAGCTGCCGCAGGTCCTGGATCGAGCGCGCGAGCCCGCCGGCGAACGGATCGAGGATCACCGCCTGGCGGTCGCCATGCAGCCGGATCACGAAATGGCCGGGGAAGTTCAAGCCCTCGATGCGCCAGCCGAGCGAGCGCGCCGCATGGATGTACAGAATGGATAGCGCGACCGGCAGGCCGCGCCTGCGCTGGATCACCGCGGCGAGGTCGGCGTTGCGCAGGTCGTCGTAGCGTCTCCTCGTCGCCGCGATAGCCGAACTTCTCCACCAGCACGTAGCGCAGCGCATCGCAGCAGGCCTCGAGCGTGTCGTCGCCGGGCTTGAGCCCATCGAGCGCCGCCGCGCGCTTCATCGCGCCCGCGATCTCCGCGAGATGCTGCCGGCTGGACTCGAGATCGATGTCGCGTTCGTGCGCCGCGCACAGCAGCGCCGCCTCGGCCAGGTCGATGGCCTCGTCCGCGCCTTCGCCCATGCGGCGCAGCGCGTCTTCGATCGCGCCCGGTGTCATGACACGGCTGCTGTCATGACCCGCTCGCTTGCGCTGAAGCCGCCTGATGTCGGATCGAGGCCGGGCTGCTTCTCCGCCGGCATGATGTCCGGCGCCTTGGCCGGCGGCGGCGGCTCGGGCAGCAGCGGATCGGTCTTCACCCGCACGTAGTTCTTCACGTCGCGCACATAGGCGACGTCGCGCGCATGGTCGATGACGCGCTGCACCTCGGTCTTGTCCTGGCCGACGCCGATCAGATAGACGGTGTTGTCGATGCACTCGACCGAGTAGTTGTTGGCGCGCACGTCGCGATCGACGAACAGCTTGGCCCACACCCGGCGCGCGAGATATTCGTCCTGCGCGATCTGGCCGAGATCGCGCGCATTCTCGACCTCGATGTGGTTGATGACCTCGCGCACGCCCGGCTCTTCCCACGCCGCCTTGACCGCGGCCAGGCGCTGCTCCTGGCTCGGCACCACGCCGCTCAGCAGCACGCGGCCTTCCTGCACCTGCAGGTGCACCTTCTGCGCCATGTCGACATCCGCGAGGGCGAAGCGCGCATTGATGGCAATCCACATGCGGTGGTCGTCGAGGCCCTGGTAGAGACCGCGTTCCTGGGTCGCGAGATCCGCCGTGAAGGCGGCGGCGCCGATCGCGGTCCCGATGGGCGAGCACGCCGTCAGTACCCCGTAGCCGACGAGGAGCAAGGGTGCTGCCATAGTGGGCGCGACTCGCATGCGCGCACTATGCCCTAACGCGAGTCGGCTTGCCATGCCGCCGGGAAATGCCGCGGCCAGCCCCATTGCAGCGCGCGCGCCAGCCCGCCCCAAGGGGTTGATGTCGGAACTGTGACGGTGATGGCGTCGAGCCGCAGCTCCAGGTCCCGGCAGTCCGAGCGCCGGGCCGCAAAGGTCGCGGCCGCGCGCGCCACCCGCGCCTGCTGATGGGGCGAGATCGCGAACAGCGCCGCATCCTCCGCCGCCTCGCCCGCCACCAGCCCGCTTGCACGCCGCTTCACCTCCACCGCCGCCAGCACCCGCCCCCGCCGGGCGAGGATATCGACCTCCCCCGCCGGACAGCGCCAGTTCACCGCCAGGATGCGATAGCCCTTCAGCCTGAGCAGCCAACACGCAATCCGCTCCGCGCGCCGGCCGGAGAGATAGGCGCGCTGGCGGTTGCGTGATGGGCGCACTGACTCCTCACCACGCTAAGAAACTCCCTCCCCCGAGGCGGGGGAGGGTTGGGGTGGGGGCGAAGCCGGCGGTTCGCGCCTGAGACTCGACCTTCGCACGCGAGCAACAACCCCCACCCCGACCCTCCCCCAGCTTGGGGGAGGGAGAACAGCGTTGCACTCGTCTGCGATGATCTCGTCTCGATCACCTACTTCTCCCCCTGCATCTCCAGCGCCCGCGCATAGACCGTGCGCTTCGGCGCGCCGGTGGCGGCGGCCACGGTGGCGGCGGCGTCCTTCACGCTCATGCTTGCGAGCGCGCGGCGCAGCAGCGTGTCGACATCCTCCGCCGACGCGCGCTCTTCCTCGGGCGGCCCGACCACGATCACGATCTCGCCCTTGGGCGCGCCAGCTTGTTCATAGTGCGCGATCAGCGCCGACAAGGACTCCCGCCGCACCTCCTCGAACAGCTTGGTGAGCTCGCGCGCCACCGCCGCCTTGCGGTCGCCCAGCACCGCCAGCAGGTCGTTGAGCGAGTCCAGCAGGCGCGGCGCGCTCTCGAAGAAGATCAGGGTTACCGGCGCCCGCGCCGCCTCGGCGATGGCCTCGCGCCGCGCCTTGCTCTTGGCCGGCAGGAAGCCACCAAAAAGAAACCGGTCGCTCGGCAGGCCCGACAAGGCGAGCGCCATGATCGGCGCGCTCGGACCGGGCAGCATGGTGACCGCCAGCCCCGCCGCCACCGCCGCCTGCACCAGCTTGTAGCCGGGGTCGGAGATCAGCGGCGTGCCGGCATCGCTGACCAGCGCCACCCGCGCGCCGGCCGCGATCCGCGCCAGCAGCTTGGGCCGCATGGCCTCGGCATTGTGGTCGTGGTAGGGCAGCAGCGGCTTTTCGATCCCGGCGGCGGCCAGCAGCTTGGCGGTCACCCGGCTGTCCTCGCAGGCGATCACATCGGCCGATCTCAGCCCCTCCAGGGCGCGCGCCGTAATGTCGCCCAGATTGCCGATTGGAGTCGCAACCAGGACAAGCGAGCCCATTCCCGGTGCGCCCTCCTGCCTGGGTTCTTGGCCGGGTTCGCGTTTACTTCGCAGTTGGCTGTGGCTAGGCTTCATGCGCACTCGGGCTTTAGGGATTCATCGAATGATGCAGGCGGTTTTAGGCGGCGGCGCGCAACTGGCAAAGCGCTGGCTGGGCGCGCTTCTCCTCACCTTGGCCGCCGGCTGCGCGGGGGGCAATGTACCGCCGCCGTCCGGGCCAAGCCAGCCCAGCCCGACCCTGCCGCAATATGAGACCCTGCCCGGCGCCCCGGTCGAGACCGGCGTCAAGATCGGCCTGCTGCTGCCGCTGTCCGGGCAGCAGGCGGGCCTCGGCCGCGCCCTGCTGCAGGCGGCGGAGATGGGCCTGTTCGAGGTCGGCGACGACAAGTTCACCCTGCTGGTCGAGGATACCGCGACCGCCGCCGGCGCCGACACCGCCGTGCGCAAGCTGCTGGCGCAAGGCGCGCACATCCTGCTCGGCCCGGTGTTCTCCACCGACACCCGCAAGATCGCGCCGATCGCGACCGGCGCGCATGTTCCGGTGCTGGCCTTCACCAACGACCGGTCGGCGGCGCAGCCGGGCGTCTATGTCATGGGCGTCACGCCGCAGGACGAGGTGCAGCGCATCATCCAATATGCCGCCAGCCAGGGCATGCAGCGTTTCGCGATCCTGGCGCCGACCTCGGCCTACGGCAACATCGTCGAACAGTCCTTCCGCAATTCGGTGCAGGGCGCGAACGGCCTGTTCGCGGAGCAGGCGCGCTACGATCCCAACTCGCCCGACTATACCGGCGTGGTCGAGCAGCTCGCGACCGCCTACCAGAACAATCCGTTCGACGCTCTGATGCTGCCGGAAGGCGGCGCCAAGCTGCGCCAGCTCGCCCCGCTGCTCCCCGCCTTCCAGATCGGACCGCAGACGGTGCCGATCCTCGGCACCGGCCTGTGGGCCAACGATCCGACGCTGGCGCAGGAGACCGGCCTCGCCGGCGGCTGGTATGCCGCCACCGATCCCGACAAGTGGAAGACCTTCGCCGGGCGCTACCAGGGCATCTACGGCCAGGCGCCGGACCAGCGCGCGGGCCTGGTCTATGACGCGATCACCCTGATCGTCGCGCTCGGCAAGGCGGCATCGGGCTATTCTGGGCCGGACTATTCGGAGACCGCGCTCACCAACGTCAGCGGCTTCAACGGCGTCACCGGCGTGTTCCGCCTCAACATCGACGGCACCGTCGAACGCCGCCTCGCCATCCTCGAAGTCGTCCCCGGCGGCTACGTCGTGCGCGACCCGGCGCCGGGCACGTTCGCGGCCGCGATCAACTGACGCAACACACAGCCCTCCCCTCCCGTCATCACCGGGCCGCCACATGCCCTGCCCCATCTACACCGACCCGCGCCTGGCCGCCTGCTATGACGCGGCCAATCCGCTCGAGTACGTCGACGCGCACTACCTCGCCCTCGCCGGCGATGCGCCGAAGACCATCCTCGACATGGGCTGCGGGACCGGCCGCCTTGCCGTCGCGCTGGCGGAGCGCGGGCATCGCGTCACCGGCGCCGATCCGTCCGCCGGCATGATGACCGTCGCGCGCAGCCGGCCCGGCAGCGAGCGCGTTGCCTGGATCGACAGCGATGCCAAGAGCCTCGCGCTCGCGACGCGCTTCGATCTCATCGTCATGACCGGCAACGTGTTCCAGGTGTTTCTCGACGACGCGGAGATCCGCGCGACCCTGCGCGCGCTGCGCCGCCATCTCGCGCCCGGCGGCCAGCTCGCCTTCGAGACCCGCAACCCGCTGGTCGAGGAATGGCGCGGCTGGACCCCTGCCCTCACGCGCGAGACCATCAAGGTGCCTGGCGTCGGCGCGGTCGAGGTGCACTACGACATCGCCGAAGCCAACGGCGCCTTTGTCACCTACGAGACGCACTATCGCTTCGGACCCGGCGATGTCGTGGTCGGCCGCGACACGCTGCGCTTCGTGAGCCGAGAGGAGCTGGCCGCCTTCCTTGCCGAAGCCGGCTTCACCGACGTCACCTGGTTCGGCGACTGGGACCGCACGCCGCTCACGGCCAGCAGCCAGGAGTTCGTCGTGGTGGCGCGTTGATGCGCTAAGCCCGCTTCGGTTTCTTCGACGTGTTCAGCGCCACCGCGGCACGGATGAGGGCCTTCAGCGCCTTTTCATCGATCTTGTCGCCCTCGTGGAGATCGATCGCGCGCCGGGTGTTGCCTTCGAGGCTGGAATTGAAGAGGCCTGACGGGTCCTCCAGCGAAGCGCCCTTGGCGAAGGTCATCTTCACCACCGCCTTGTAGGTCTCGCCGGTGCAGATGATGCCCGCGTGCGACCACACCGGAACCCCGCGCCACTTCCACTCCTCGACCACCTCGGGATCGGCCTGCTTGATCAGCGCGCGGACCCGCGCGAGCATCTCGCCGCGCCAGTCGCCCAGCTCCTTGATTCGCGCATCGATCAGCCGGGAGGGAGAGTTCTCCTTCCTTCGGTCGAACCGCTCTTCTTCGTAGTCGCTTTCTTCATGGCGCGCTCACATGCGTTCGCCGGGCAGTCGGCTGGCCTGCTTCACCCAGGCGGCGAACTGGGCTTCGTCGAGCTGATCGTCCTCGTGGATGTCGAGGTAGCGCACGTCCTTCTGCTTGGACGCGCCCGGCGGAACCGGACGCAGCGACGCGCCGCGGAAGAACGCCACCTTGATGTATTTCGCGAAGCAATGGACGCCGAGGAACCAGCCATCGCCCTCGATGCCATAGAGCGGCGAGTTCCATTTGACCGCCTTGTACACGTCGGGGACGGTGCGCCCGATCAGCGCGTCGAGGCGGCGCCACGACATCGCTTTTCCAGCCCGGCATGGCCGCGATGTAGGCCTGCACCGGAGCATCGCCATAGGCCTTCGCGATCTGCGGATTGCCGCCTGAGAGCAGGACCGGCCCCGCGCCATTTCCGGATGGCGGCTTCGCCTTGCGCGGCTTGGCCGCCTTCGCGGCAACTTTTTTGGCGGCGGCCTTCTTCGCGACCTTCGCCGATTTCTTGGATGTCTTGCCGGCCATTGTTCCTCCACCTGATCGACCCATCCATCATCGATCAGGCGCGCCGGAACGGCAAGACGACGGTCGTGGCGAAACCGATCTGTTACGCCCCCTACTCCGCGATCGCGGTGCGCATCGGGCGTTGCGTCAGGCGGTGCGCCAGGCGGTTGAACGGCAGCTCGATCACGCGGTACGAGCAATAGGCCGTCACCAGCGCCGCGCCGTAGATCAGCGGCGTCAAGCCCCAGTGCAACGCCGTCGGCAGGTCGATGCGCTCGATCGCGGCCCAGGCCGCGCCCACCACGAACATATGCGTGAGGTACAGCGAGTACCAGCTGTTGCCGACCATCTGCAGGAAGCCGCGGTGCGGAAACTGCCGCTCCAGCGCGAGGCCGCTCGCCACCAGCAAGGTCGCCGCCAGCGTCATCACCAGATGCGGCGCGAAATCGCGCATCGGAGTCGAACGGCAGCCGATAGAGCCACGCCGTGCTGAGCGCCGCGGCCGCGACCAGGGTGGCCATCCCCCAGCGCGGCACGCGCGCAAACAAGGCGGAAGCCTCCGCCAGCCACACGCCGACCAGGAACGGGATCAGCGCGATGTTGGCATAGAACGCGAGGATGCTTGCCTTCGGCGGAATCGCGAAGCTCAGCAGCACCAGCGCGCCGAGCGCAACGGTGAGAATGGCCGAGCGCTGGATCCGCTGGCGGCACCAGAACAGCAGCAGCAGCGCGGCGTAGAAGAACATCTCGTAGTTCAGCGTCCAGCCGAGCTTGAACAACGGCCGCCAGTCGCTCGCCGCCTGCGGATCGGGCGCGGGAATGAAGAACAGCGACAGCACGAGATGCTTCACGTCCGCGGTCGTGGTCTTGAACAGCGTGGGCGCCACCAGCGCGACCGCGAACACCAGCAGCGTGCAGACCCAATAGAGCGGCACGATGCGCATGATGCGCCGCACGCGCGAATGCTCCGGGGCTGAAAGCCCCCTCACCTGCAACATGCGTCATCACGAATCCGCTGATGACGAAAAAGATCTCGACGCCGAAACGCCCGGTCAGCAGCAACGCGTTGGGATCGCCGCGCGACGGATGCTCGAAGATGTGGGCGATGACCACCAGGCTCGCGGCAAGGCCACGCAGGGCCTGGATGGAATAGAAGGTCTGCTTCAATCCGCTCCTCGCGCCCCTATTCGAGTCGGGCGTCGTTGCGCAGACCCGCTGTTGCGATTGCCTGCCATTCCCCTGCGGGCCGAACCCTGCCCGCTTCCGATGGTTCCCGCAACCGCCCGCGCCGGCCCGATAACCCGTTGTCGCAGCTTTGTTATCGGCCCCATGGGCGCTGACGGCCTGCGAGAGAGTGTTATCGCGCCTTGGCGATTGTCCGCCCAGCGGCACTGGTCATGCTATTGTCCTGCTCTTTCTGATCGGCATCGGCCTCGCCATCGCCATCGCATTGATCGGAGCTCGCCGCAAAGCGCAGACGACGTCTCCTCTTTGCGGCGGTTCGTCATCGCCTGCATCGCCGTATTGCTCGCTGGCATGGCGGTGATCGGCATCACATCCTGTCGTGATCGCAATCTGGGTGGGCTGGTGATCGCGCTGGCGTTGATAACTCGCGATCGCGGTGACCGCACGCAACGCGGTTTTCGCCGCTGCTTCGCGCGCTAGGATCGGCGCAAAGCCGACAACAAGGAGCGCCGCCATGCCGAAGACCCACGCCATCCGGATCGAGAAGACCGGCGGGCCCGAGCAGATGAAATGGACCGAGATCGATCTGCCCGCGCCGGGCAAGGGCGAGGTGCAGCTGAAGCATCTCGCGATCGGGCTCAACTACATCGACACCTATCATCGCACCGGGCTTTATCCGGTGCCGCTGCCGACCGGCCTCGGGCTGCGAGGCGAGCGCGGCGGTGGAAGCGGTGGGCGAGGGTGTCACCAACCTCAAGCCCGGCGACCGCGTGGCGTACGGCACCGGCCCGATCGGCGCCTATTCGGAGCGGCGCAACGCCCCGGCCGAGAAGCTGATCAAGATCCCGGGCTCGATCGACGACAAGACCGCCGCCGCCATGATGCTGCAGGGCATGACGGTGGAATACCTGATCCATCGCACCTATCCGGTGAAGCAAGGCGACTGGGTGCTGCTGCACGCCGCCGCCGGCGGGGTCGGCTCGATCGCCTCGCAATGGCTGAACAAGCTCGGCGCGCAGGTGATCGGCACGGCAGGATCGCCGGAAAAGCTGGCGCTGGCGAAAGAGCAGGGGTGCCATCACGTCATCAACTACCGCACCGAGGATTGGGTGAAGCGCGTAAAGGAGATCACGGGCGGGCAGGGGGTCCATGTCGTCTATGACGGCGTCGGCAAGGACGTATTCATGCAGTCGCTCGATTGCCTCAGGGTGCGCGGCTACATGGTCCAGTTCGGCAACGCCTCCGGCCCGGTGCCCGACATCTCGCCGCTGCTCTTGAGCCAGAAGGGCTCGCTGTTCCTGACCCGCCCGACCCTGATGGCCTACACCGCGAGCCGCGCCGACCTCGAGCTGTCGGCAAACCGCGTGATCGACGCCATCGGCAAGGGCTGGATCAAGATCAAGGTCCCGCACACCTACCCGCTGAAGGAAGCCGCCCAGGCCCACCGCGACCTCGAAGCGCGGAAGACGACGGGCTCAGTGGTGCTGGTTCCGTAGCGCAACCCTAAAACCAAAGCGTCAAAGCCTCCTCCCCCAAACCTGGGGGAGGTCAGGGAGGGGGAAGTCGCGCCTCGGTGCCAGACAGTCTTCGCCCGCTTCCCCCACCCCAGCCCGCCCCCAGGTGGGGGCGGGGGTATTCCGACCCCAAAGCAAAACCGGCCGCCGGGGGTGCCGGCGGCCGGTCTGTTGTCATCCCCACGGGGTCGGGTTAGCTGCGGATCGCCTTCCCCCAAGGTCTGACAATCGGAAATGATCGTCTCTGCGAGCCGTTCGTCGGCCCGTGTTCGAAAGGATTACGCGGCTATTGCGGTCCCGGATGCAGATAAGGCGCTGATTTCTTGGCGCGATTGTGGAGACAGATCGGTTTCCTGTCCAATCACTGTGGCGTGAAAGCCGCTAATCGTATCATTACATTTCGTCATCTTGCGCCCCGGTCCTATGCGAAGCATTCTCTCTGACCTTGTATCAGCTGCGGCACCGAGTCCTATGAACATGATCAACCCTGCAAATCCGCCGGCCGCGACCACCACCAACGCCCGCGACCGTCTGATCGAGACCGCCATTACCCTGTTCAACCGCTATGGTTTCCACGCCACCGGCGTCGACCGGATCGTGGCGGTCGCCAAGGTCGCGAAGAAGACGCTCTACGCCCACTTCCCGTCCAAGGAAGACCTGATCATCGCCGCCCTCTCGCGCAAGCGAGCCGCCTTCTCCGACAAGTTCCTGCCGTCGGTGCTGGCGAGTTCGGATCTGCCGCGTGATCGGCTGCTGGCGTTGTTCGAGCTCGCCAAGAGCTGGTTCAACGATCCGGATTTCTACGGCTGCATCTTCGTCAACGCGGCGGTGGAATATTCCGAGCCCGGCCATCCGATCAACGCCTGCGCGCGCGAGTTCAAGACCCTGCTGCGCGGCTTCGCGCTTGAGCAGGCGCAGGCGGGCGGCGCGGCGGACCCTGAGAGTCTCGCCGACCAGATCGCACTGTTGTTCGAAGGCGCGACCACGGTGGCGCAGGTCTCGGCGCGACCCGACGCCGCCACCACGGCGAAGGCGATTGCCGCGCAGCTGATCGACCAGGCGTTCCGCAAGTAGCACGACCGGCGAGTTAGAAGCAGTCGGCGTAGGCGAACAGCGCCGGCGCGCCGCCGGTGTGGATGAACACGATCGTCTCTTCGGCGCCGAAATGTCCGGCGCGGACGAGGCCGATCAGGCCGGCCATCGCCTTGCCGCTATAGACCGGGTCGAGCACGATCCCTTCCAGCCGCGCCAGCAGGCTGACCGCTTCGATCATGCCGGGAGTCGGAATGCCGTAGCCCCCGCCGGCATAGCCGCTGCGGATCTCGAACGCGTCATCGCGCAGCGCCCGCTTCAGTCCGACGTTCGAGGCGCAGGCCTCCGCGATCCTGCGCACGTCAACAAGCAGCAAGTCGGCCTCGTTCTCGACGTCAATGCCGAGCACCTGGGTACTCGCACCGGCCAGCGCCATGCCGACCACCAGTCCGGCCTGCGTGCCGCCCGACGCGGTCGAAAACAGCACGCGATCGATCGCGATGCCGGCGTCCTTCGCCTGCTGCTGCAGCTCCAGCGCCGCCGCCGCGTAGCCGAGCGCGCCGACCTCGTTCGAGCCGCCGGTCGGAATCACATAGGGAACAACGCGGTCCTTCTTCAGCGCCGGCAGCAGACGCTCGATGGCATCGGCGCGCGTCTGGCCGGGTGCGCACAGATGCACCGTCGCGCCCAGCACGCGATCGAGCAGCACGTTGCCGTTCTCCTGGTAGATCGCAGTGTCAATCGGCACGTTGCGATTCAGCACCAGGTGGCAGGCGAGCCCCGCCTTCGCCGCGGCGGCGGCCGTCTGCCGGACGTGGTTCGATTGCAGCCCGCCTTCGGTGATGACCGCGGTCGCGCCGGCCGCGCGCGCGGCGCCGATCAGGAACTCGGCCTTGCGCGTCTTGTTGCCGCCGAGCGCGAGGCCGGTGCAGTCGTCGCGCTTGATATAGAGCTTCGGCCCACCGAGATGCTGCCGCAGGCGATCAAGCGGCTCCAGCGGTGTCGGCAGGTGGGCGAGGGGAAAGCGGGGAAATTTCGACAGCGGCATTGGCGCACCTCCAGGCCGCCATCCTCTCGCGCGGCGCCGAAATTTGCCAGCAAAGAGGCGGACCGCGATCCGGAGACCGCGATCCGCCCGAAGCGCAGCGAGCCGTTCGATGGGGCTGCGCCACCCACCGGGGACGATGAGCCGCCGCGCTTCAGTCGGATTTACGCCGCCTCATGCGGACGCGGATGCAGGCGAAGCGAGGGCACGAAAATTTGATCTTTTCCCCTCGACGGTCAGTTGGTGATTGAGCTCGGCCGCGCTATTGCAGCCAAGTGAACAGAGCCCCACGCGCCGCTCCACAGATCCGTCATCGGCTGGTGCTTGAGGCGCTCGATCATTTCCAGCGCTTTGTCGTAGTCGCCGGCCAAGCAGGCGAAGTGGCGCAAAGTGATTGATGTTCCACTGGCTCGGATAGCGCGCCAGCACTTCGTCCATGTCCTTGCTCATCTCGGCCCAGTCGACCGTCGACTTCTCGAACAGACTGTCCATGTATCCAGAGTGGCGGCCGACCAGTAGATGCGGGTGTAGCAGCGCCGAGCCTTCGATGGCGCGGGTCAGCGCGAGGCGGCTCGCGCGAACTTCTCGAGCTTCTCCGGCGCCGCCGTCACCATTTCGGCAGGGCGCGGTCCCCAGCTTCGAAGCAGGGATCGGTGTACAAAGCTACCGCTCCATCGAGGCTGCCATACCGGTCGGGTTCCGAATCCGGGCCTGATCAATTCAAGCGAGCTGGCAATCAGTCCGTCTGGCGCGATCGCCGCCTTTCGCTGGCCAGAGCTTGTATAAGACCTGCGATCAATCCACAAGGATTTGAATCAATCGTTTCTGTGCCACCAATCGCAGCCGCGAAATTACGTCCAGCGTGTCCCAGTCTGCGATGATTGCCTGCGAGACCTTCAGGACTGTCAGCTCGCTTGGTGAGGCCGAAGAATGCGCGCTTCCCGCCGTGCCGCGGGACGATTGGGATCGACGGCATCGTTACTGCATGACCGGTTCGCGCTTGTCTTCGATATCAGCCGCATCGAGTGTGCCCTGGCTGCCGGCGCCAGCAGCGGTCGCCTATCAGCCTCGGCGTATGGCCGATGTTGCTCTGCCAACAATGACTGGGGCATGGTCGGGCGTAGGCCGGACCGCCAACCGGCCTGTATCGTCCTGCCGCCGGCGCTCAGCTATGGGCTGACCTATCGTCGCGGTTCTGATCTTCATCGGCCGGCCTGCTGACTCGCCGTGCGGGCATCATGCTCGGACCATCGTCTTTGGGCTTGACCTGGTGGCGATCGTCGACCGGTGCAGGTGCGAGTAAGAACAAGGAAACGCTGGTGGACGCTGCTCGCCGCCGCGCGTGCGCTGGACCAGCGCGCTACTGCCGGACGACATGGCTCAGCCAGGCGCGTGATCGAGGTCGATGGCGGAAGATTGTCTGTTTGTCGCGCCGTGATGGCGAAGCGATCCTGGCGCAGACGAAGTTCGAGTTCGCCACCAAGCGCTTCAATTTCGATGAACCATGGGAACAGTAACCGCCGGATTGAAGGCGACGAGTGCCTCACGCTCGAGTGAACATTCGCGACCAGCTACGCTGGAATTGCAAGAGCGAACGGACCTGACGAAGGCCTGTGCGCGAGAGATCGCCGACGCAATGGAAGCCGACGCCGGCAACATCGCTGGCCGTGATCCGAACGCAACGAGTAACAGCTACAGCGCGGCTCGAGAAGGATCTGTCGCAGCCGCCGGCGAAATCGAGAGGCTATGTGTTCGAACGCTCCACGCGCGGTTGAGGCGGCGTCGAACCGGTGGCTGCTCGGCACGGTGGCTACGCCGGCACGCTCCTGATCAATGCGCTGCATAGCAAGTATCAACGCGATCGATCGTCGGCGGCGAGGATATACGAGAAGATTGGCAAGCCCATCGTCGTCGCCTCAAAGAGAGTGCACGAGGATTTGCGCAGCTCAACGGCTCGGACTGAGTCCGCCGGCAATCTTGAAACGAAAAACGGCGCGGATGCTGCCACCCGCGCCGTTCTTTTTTTCGATCCAGCGATCGCTACTGGTTCATCGACTGGAAGAAGTCGTCGTTGGTCTTGCTGTGCTTCAGCTTGTCGAGCAGGAACTCCATCGCGTCGGTGACGCCCATCGGCATCAGGATGCGGCGCAGCACCCACATCTTCGACGAGCGTCGCCTTGTCGACCAGCAGCTCTTCCTTGCGGGTGCCCGACTTGGTGATGTCGATCGACGGGAAGGTGCGCTTGTCGGAGAGCTTGCGGTCGAGGATGATTTCCGAGTTGCCGGTGCCCTTGAACTCTTCGAAGATCACTTCGTCCATGCGGCTGCCGGTATCGATCAGCGCGGTCGCGATGATGGTGAGCGAGCCGCCTTCCTCGATGTTGCGCGCGGCGCCGAAGAAGCGCTTCGGCCGCTGCAGCGCGTTGGCGTCGACGCCGCCGGTCAGCACCTTGCCCGATGATGGCACCACGGTGTTGTAGGCGCGGGCGAGGCGGGTGATCGAAGTCCAAGCAGGATCACCACGTCGCGCTTGTGCTCGACCAGGCGCTTGGCCTTCTCCATCACCATCTCGGCGACCTGCACGTGGCGCGAGGCCGGCTCGTCGAAGGTCGAGGAGATGACCTCGCCCTTCACCGAGCGCGACATGTCGGTGACTTCCTCCGGCCGCTCGTCGATCAGCAGCACGATCAGGTAGCATTCCGGATGGTTGGCGGCGATCGAATGCGCGATGTTCTGCAGCATCACGGTCTTGCCGGTGCGCGGCGGCGCGACGATCAGCGCGCGCTGGCCCTTGCCCAGCGGCGCGATCAGGTCGATGACGCGGCTGGTGATGTCCTTGCGGGTCGGATCCTCGTTCTCGAGCTTCAGCCGCTCGTCGGGATAGAGCGGCGTCAGGTTGTCGAAGTTGATCCGGTGGCGGATCTTCTCCGGCTCGTCGAAATTGATCTTGTTGACCTTGAGCAGGGCGAAATAGCGCTCGCCGTCCTTGGGCGCGCGGATCTGGCCCTCGACCGTGTCGCCGGTGCGCAGGCCGAAGCGCCGCACCTGGCTCGGGCTGACATAGATGTCGTCCGGGCCGGGCAGGTAGTTGGCCTCGGGCGAGCGCAGGAAGCCGAAGCCGTCGGGCAGCACCTCCAGCACGCCGTCGCCGTGGATGGCGGTGTCGTTCTCGGCCAGCTGCTTCAGGATCGCGAACATCATGTCCTGCTTGCGCAGGGTGCTGGCGTTCTCGATCGTCAGGCTTTCGGCGAATGCCAGCAGCTCGGCCGGAGACTTGTGCTTCAGTTCTTGGAGATTCATCGGGGTCGGGTTGTCGGTCGGGGTTCTGTCAGGGATGTCGTTCAAGGCAGCGCTTTTCTGAAAACAGTTACCGGCATGGAAGTTCCGGAGCGGCAGGGCTCGCGCCAAAAGATCGCCATTAACAGGACCTGGGACATGCCTCGCGCGGGAAACCGATTCTTATCGATGGGTCGGAAATGACGGCGGGGCGTCAGGCAGGCGGCCTTTGCGAGACCGGTGCCTCAAGAGTTAATGCATTCCCTCGTACCGGTCAAGTGAAAGATCGGCGCATACCGAAAAAGCCTCTCCCGATCAAGCAGTTGTGAGGTTTCAGGGTTTCGGCCCCAGGCTAGGGTCGCGGGGTGAAAACGCTCCGCCTCCGCATCTTAGTGCTGCTTGGTGCGCTCTCCGTCCTGTTCGGCCTGTTGGTGCCGGCGGTTGCGATGCCGTGCGCTGGCGGCGAGGGCGCCCCGATGAGCTGCGATGTCTGCCTGGCGGGCATCCTGCCGGGGGCACCGGTTTGCGCCAGCGCCTGCCAAGGCGTGCCGGCGCCCGACCCCGCCGCCGCGTCCTCAGTGCTGGGAGAAACGCGGGCTTGGTTCGCCGACCACGCGGCTCGCGCCTATGGATTTGACCCGTTACCGGACTCACCCCCGCCGCGCTGATTCGCTCCGTTCGACTACACACATCAACATACTCACAACGGAGCTAAGTGATGAAACGACTGATCCTGGCGGCTTTGCTGTCGCTGTTTGCGTTTGCTGTCCCGGCCGAGGCTGCCGCCTGCTGCGACGGCGGGCCATGCTGCGACGGCGGACCGTGCTGCGACTAGCAGCCTGACGCGGCGCCCGCTCCCTTTGGGGCGGGCGCTTGCCGCGCCTTCGATCGACATTGGATTCTTTCTAAGAAAGCGGGGAACGTCGTTCTGCGGCTACGGTTTGCGGAGTGCGCCGAGCCTGAATCGTGGTGGCGGCGCATTGTGTCGCCTCATGATCAGGATGCCCTCGCATGCCGAAAGCCCCCCGCAAACCCGCCGCTGCCCCGAAGGCAGCCGCCAAGATCCACGACCAGAAGCTCAGCCGCGGCGAAGGCGGCGAGCTGCACCAGACCGCCGCCGGCGCGACCCCCGTCCTGACCACCGCCCAGGGCGGCCCGGTTTCCGACGACCAGAACTCCCTTAAGGCCGGGAGGCGCGGCCCGACCGCGCTCGAGGACTTCCATTTCCGCGAAAAGATCTTCCACTTCGACCACGAGCGCATCCCGGAGCGGGTGGTGCATGCCCGCGGCTACGGCGCGCACGGTTATTTCGAGACGTACAAGTCCCTCGCCCGTTATACGCGCGCAGATCTTTTCCAGCGCGCCGGCGAGAAGACGCCGGCCTTCGTGCGCTTCTCGACCGTCGCCGGCAGCAAGGGCTCGATGGACCTGGCGCGCGACGTGCGCGGCTTCGCGGTCAAGCTCTACACCAAGGAGGGCAACTGGGACATCGTCGGCAACAACATCCCGGTGTTCTTCATCCAGGACGCGATCCGCTTCCCCGACATCATCCACGCCGTGAAGCCGGAGCCGGACCGCGCATTTCCGCAAGCGCAATCGGCGCACGACAATTTCTGGGACTTCATCAGCCTGACGCCCGAAAGCATGCACATGATCATGTGGGTGATGTCGGACCGCGCCATCCCGCGCTCCTTCCGCTTCATGGAGGGATTCGGCGTCCACACCTTCCGCCTGCTCAACGCGCGCGATGAATCGACTTTCGTGAAGTTCCACTGGAAGCCGAAGCTCGGCATGCAGTCGGTGCTGTGGAACGAGGCAGTGAAGATCAACGGCGCCGATCCCGACTACCATCGCCGCGATCTGTGGCAGGCGATCCAGACCGGCAATTTCCCGGAATGGGAATTGCAGCTGCAGCTGTTCGACCAGGACTTCGCCGACAAGTTCGACTTCGACATCCTTGATCCGACCAAGATCATTCCCGAGGAGATCCTGAAGCCGGTGCCGGTCGGCCGCCTGGTGCTGGACCGCATGCCGGACAATTTCTTCGCCGAGACCGAGCAGGTCGCGTTCATGACCCAGAACGTGCCGCCCGGCATCGACTTCTCCAACGATCCGCTGCTGCAGGGCCGCAACTTCTCCTATCTCGACACCCAGATAAAGCGGCTGGGCAGCACCAACTTCACCCACCTGCCGATCAATGCGCCGAAATGCCCGTTCGCCCATTTCCAGCAGGACGGCCACATGGCGATGCGCAATCCGGTGGGCCGCGTGAACTACCAGCCGAACTCCTGGGGCGAGGGGCCGCGTGAATCCCCCGAGCGCGGGCACCGCTCGTTCCCTGAGCCGATGGACGGCATCAAGCAGCGCGTGCGCAGCGAGACCTTCGCCGACCATTACAGCCAGGCACGGCAGTTCTTCATCAGCCAGACCAAGCCGGAGCAGGACCACATCATCGCGGCATTGACCTTCGAGCTCAGCAAGGTGGAGACGCCGGTGATCCGCGAGCGCATGGTCGCGCACCTGCTCAACATCCATCCCGACTTGGCGAACAAGGTCGCGCAAGGCCTCGGCCTGAAGAAGCTGCCGAGCCCGGCCGACGCCGCGCTGCCGACGCGTGAGGACCTGAAGCCGTCGCCCGCGCTCAGCATCATCAAGAATGGCCCCAATCGGTTCGAAGGCCGCAAGCTCGGCATCCTGGTGACAGACGGCACCGACGCGGGGCTATTCGCTGCGCTGCAGGCCGCGGTGAAGAAGGCGGGGGCCGCGACCGAGACCATCGCGCCCAAGGTCGGCGGCGTGAAAGCGAGCGATGGCACATGGATCGAGGCCCAGCAGATGATCGATGGCGGCCCGTCGGTGCTGTACGACGCCGTCGCCGTGCTGCCGTCGGAGGCCGGCGACCGCCGCCTTGCTGCACCATGCGCCGGCGCGCGACTTCCTCGCCGACGCCTTCCAGCACTGCAAGTTCATCGGCCACAGCGCCGCGGCCAAGCCCTTGCTCGACAAGGCCGGCGTGCAGCCGGACGCGGGCGTGGTGCCGCTGACCGGCAAGAAGGACGTCGACGCCTTCGTCGGCGCCCTGGGCGCGCTGCGCCTGTGGGACCGCGAGCCGAAGGTCAAGCTGCAGCCCGAGCCCACTCCGGCGCGAGGCCGTCCTGCTGCGGCGGCTGCGCAGTGAGGTTTTGTCAGAACGGGGGGATGGCGTAAGCCATCCGTAGGTGCGCGGGGGCTATCAATTCCCCCGTGCGATATGCATGGCGCCGGATGAGGACTCTGTCCCGATCCCATCCGGCGCCCTTGTTTTTGGCCACTACGTTAAGTTTTCCGTCTAACCTTTTGTGAGCTTTCGGAAAAGAGCAGAAAGACGCCGCCCGTCCGTGGCCGCGCGCCGGCTCCGGTGCTATTTCTGGGCCGGCGGGGACCAAGAAACTTCAAGAAATCACCGGCGGCCCGGCGGGACCGGGCGCTGCGCATTGATCGAAGTGGGGCTTCGAACTCCTGAGGGGAGAACGCGGCATGCCCAATCCATCGCCCATGGTCCTGCTGTCGCAGCTGCACGACGCGCTGCTCGGCTACGGCTCGCTGTGGACCGCCATCGCCGTGATGGTGCTCAGCATCGCGGTGCCCTTGCTCATCATCATCGGCAAGCTCGCGGTCCGGCACATCCGCGCCGAAGCCTTCCTGCGCCTGGAGGGCGGGTTCCTCGCCCCCAACCAGGACGACACGCTCGATCCCAACGAAGCGCTGCTGGATCCGACCTTCGATTCCGTGCGCGCCAAATACCTGGCGCAGCCGATCGCCGAGGTCGACGCCAAGGGCCGCCCACTGTGGTCGATGTTCGACCGCAGCTTCGGCTGGCTGACGCCCACCATCCTCTACGGCTTCAGCGTGGTGGTGTTCGGCACCATCGTCGCCTTTTTCGTCGACCGGCTGTTCGTCAGCACCTGGCTGGATGTCGGACCTGGCTGCGGCGCCTCGATCGCCAACTGCCTGCCGGTCAGCGCGCAGATGCTGCTGCTCGGCCTGCGCGAGACCTCGCCCAATTTCACCGCTGACCTCGCCTACGCGCACAACACCGCCGTGATGCTCGGCTTCGCCTTCGCCGGCGCCTATCTGTGGTGCGTGCTCTATCTGATCCGGCGGGTGAACAACTACGACCTGACGCCCTATTCGTTCCTGCTGTGCGGCATGCGCATCCTGCTGGCGCTGGCGATCGCGCTCACCATCCGCCACACCATCTTCACCAACGCCAGCCTGTCGGCCGAGGTCGGCGGCGAGACCGGCTTCGCCACCTATCTCGCGGTGCTGGTCGCGTTCCTGCTGGGCTTCTATCCGGCGGCCGGCCTCGACTGGATCGCCCGCCGCGGCCAGGAATTCACCGTCAAGCGCCCGCACCCGGACACCGCGGCCCTGCGCCACACGCTGCCGCTGGACATGATCGACGGCATCACCGAATTCGTGCGCTTCCGGCTGGAAGAGCTGGAATACGAGGACGTGCAGAACCTCGCGACCGCCAACCCGGTGCTGCTCTATGTCGAGACGCCATACAACATCCTCGAGATCATCGACTGGATCGCCCAGGCCCAGCTGATCCTCGCGGTCGGCCCGAAGAAGGTGGTGGAGCTGCGCAAGATGAACGTGCGCACCGTCTTCGACCTGGCGCGCATCGGCGACACCAACCACTTCCGGCGTGTGGTGCTCAAGATCCTGATCGAGCCCGACACCTACAGCGAGAAACTCGACGGGATGTCGGACGAGGAGATCCAGGCGGCGTTCGTCTGCATGTTCACCAGCATCGCCGACGACCTGCACGTCATCCGCCTGGCGCGGGTTTGGAACGCCTTCTATGCCGTCTACCAGAAGGACCGCCTGATCGACGTCGCCACCCGCGGCCTGCTCACCAAGCCGCAGCCGCCGGCCAAGTGGATGGAAACGCCGGTGCCGCTGCCGCAATCCGTGACGGCGCCGCCCAAGGCGGCGGAGTAGCATTCACTCGCGCTGCGGCAAGCAGATCAAGCGCCTTTGCCCTGGCGGGTCCCGGCTGGCGCCGGTGCCTCTACGGTCTTCCTGTTCCGCAGGCCGTTCCGGCCGAGCCATCGATTGACCCGATCGAGGTAGAGGTAGATCACCGGCGTGGTGAAAAGAGTCAGAACCTGGCTCAGAAGAAGGCCGCCGACCATGGTGTAGCCCAGGGGCTGACGCAGCTCGGAGCCGGTTCCCTGGCCCAGCATCAGCGGGAGCGCTCCGAACAGGGCCGCCATCGTTGTCATCATGATGGGCCGGAAGCGCAGCAGGCATGCTTGCCGGATCGACTGGTCCGGCGGTCATGCCGCTTTCGCGCTCCGCCTGGAGCGCAAAGTCCACCATCATGATGCCGTTCTTCTTGACGATGCCGATCAGCAGCAGGATGCCGACCAGTGCGATGACCGACAGATCAAAGCGGGCCACCAGCAGTGTCAGCAGCGCCCCCACGCCGGCCGACGGCAAGGTCGAAAGGATGGTCAGCGGGTGGATATAGCTCTCATAGAGAATGCCGAGGATGATGTAGACGGCTATGATGGCCGCAAGCACCAGGTATGGCTCGCTTTTGAGCGAATCCTGGAAGGCCTGCGCATTGCCTTGGAACGTGCCGACCAGCGCGGCCGGCTTGCCGATCGCCGCCATTGCGCTCTCGACCGCATCGACCGCATCGCCCAGGGCGGCGCCCGGGGCGAGATTGAAGGACAGCGTGATCGCCGGAAGCTGTCCCTGGTGGTTGATGGAGAGATAGCTGACCTGCGCCGTGTCGTATTTTGCAAACGTCGACAACGGAACCTGCTGACCGGTGAGCGGTGACTTCACGTACAGGCGATCAAGCGTGCCGGGATCGCCCTGCATCTTCGGATCGATCTCGAGAATCACGTGATAGGAGCTGCGCTGGGTGAAGTATTGCGCGACCTGGCGCTGCCCGAAGGCATCATCGAGGATTAGGTCGATGTCCTGCGGCTGGATGCCGAAGCGCGCGGCCTGATCGCGGTCGATGACCAGTGACAAGGTGCCGGCATTCGCCTGTTGATCGGTCGCGACGTCGCGCAGCTGGGGCAAGGCCTTCAGCTTGTCGGCGATCCGCGGCGCCCAGGTCTTCAGTTCATCGAGGTTCGCGTCCTGCAGTGTGTATTGGAATTGCGTCCGCGCCAGCCGGCCGCCGACGTTCAGGTCCTGTGCAGCCTGCATGTAGAGGGCGATGCCTTTGACGTCGGCCAATCGGGCGCGCAGGCGCGCGATGATCTGGTCGGCCGAGGCCGTCCGTTGATCGCGGGGCTTCAATGTCATGAGGACCGTGCCGGTATTGAAGGGCCGGCTGCCGCCGATCGCCGACCCCCAGTTCGCCATATCGGGGTCCTGCGCGATCACATCGGTGATCGATTGCTGCAAGCGGTTCATTTCCGCAAAGGAGACGTCCTGCGCCGCTTCGGTGAAGCCGGCGATGCTGCCGGTGTCCTGCTGCGGAAAGAAACCCTTGGGCACCTCGACATAGAGATACCCGACAACCATGAGCGTGAGAAAGAAGGAGGCGAGCGTGATGCGCCGATGGCGCAGCACGACGTCGAGACCCTTGGCATAGAGCGAAGCAAGCCCGTTGAAGAAGGCTTCGCCGGCCCGATGGAGCCGGCCGTGCCGCCGCTGGCTCTCGCTCCGCAGGAACAGCGAGCACATCATCGGAGCGAGGGTGAGCGACAGCAAGGGCGGAGACGGCGATGGTCATCGTGACGGTCACCGCAAACTCGCGGAACAGGCGTCCCACGATCCCGCCCATCAGCAGCAGCGGGATGAAGACCGCCACCAGCGAGATGCTGATCGAAAGAATGGTGAAGCCGATCTCACCGGCGCCCTTGATCGCTGCGTCGCGCGGGCTGAGCCCGTTCTCGAGATGGCGATAGATGTTCTCCAGCATGACGATCGCGTCATCGACGACGAATCCGACCGCAATGGTCAGACCCATGAGCGAGAGGTTATCCAGGCTGTAGCCAAGGACGAACATGAGCCCGAAGGTCGCGACCAGCGCCAGCGGCACGGTGACGGCGGGAATGACGGTCGCCCAGACGTTGCGCAGAAACAGGAAGATCACCATGATGACCAGCGCGATGGTCAGCAGCATGGTGAGATCGACATCCCTGACCGAGGCGCGGATCGTCGTTGTGCGATCCACGATCTTGTCGACCTTGATGGATGCGGGCACCGCCAGCAGGGATTTGGGAAGCTGTTCGTCAACGCGCGCCACGGTGTCGATGACGTTGGCGCCGGGCTGCTTGAAGACGATGAGCAGAATGCTGCGCTTGCCGTCGCCCACAGCCGCGAGCTTGGTATTCTCCGGCCCGTCGACCGCCACGCCGATATCCCGAATCCGGATCGGAGCGCCGTTCCTGTAGGCGATGATTGCCGCGTTCCAGGGCTCGGCCGTCGTCAACTGATCATTGTCGTAGATGGTGAGGTTGCGGGTCGCGCCGTCGATTGCTCCCTTGGCGCCATCAACGGATATGGTCGAGATGGCGCCGGCAACATCCTCGAGCGATAGTCCGATCGCCGCCAGCTTCAGCGGATCGACCTGCACGCGCACCGCCGGCGTGGCTTGGCCACCAAGCGTGACCTGCGCCACGCCGTCCAGCTGGGAGAATTGTTGCGCCAGAACGTTCTCGGCATAGTCATCGACCGCCGTCAGCGGCAGCACGTCGGAATGCACCGCATAGACCGCGACCGGAGAGTCCGCCGGATTGACTTTGCGAAACGAGGGTGGCCGCGGCAGGTTTTTTGGCAATTGGCCCGCTGCGGCATTGATGGCGGACTGAACGTCCTGGGCCGCGCCATCGATATTGCGGTCCAGGTCGAACTGCACCGTCACTTGCGTGCTGCCGAGCTGGCTGCTCGACGTCATCTGCGAAACCCCGGGGATCTGGGCCAGTTGCTGCTCGAGGGGCGTCGCAACCGTCGAGGCCATGGTCTCGGGGCTGGCGCCCGGCAGCGAGGCCGAGACCGAGATGGTCGGAAAGTCGACCTGGGGCAGCGGCGCGATCGGCAGGAAGGGATAGGCCGCCGCTCCGGCGAGGAGCACGCCCAGCATGATCAGGGACGTCGCGATCGGACGTTGGATGAAGGGCGCTGAGATGTTCATGAAGCGGACTGGCTGGAGGCCCCGTCTCAGGGCCTGGCGGCTGCTCGGTGTCTCTGGCCAGGATGCGCGCGCCCGGCTGGAGGCGATACTGACCGTCGACCACGACCTGCTCGCCGGCCTGAAGGCCATCCTTGATGAGCGCGAACTGGCCATTGTCGAGTCCGATCGTCACGGCTCGGTTTTCCACGGTGCCGTCGGGCTTGGCGACATAGACGAACAAACCGTCGCTGCTGTGCTGCACCGCTCCTGAAGGCACGGTCACGGCATTGTCCTCCTGGCGCACCAGGATGCGGACCGTCACGAACTCCCCGGGCCACAGCAGGCCCTTGTCATTCGGAAACTCGGCCTTGAGCCGGGCTGTGCCGGTGGTCTGGTCGATCTGATTGTCGATCAAGGCAACCCGGCCCTGGCCGAGCTCGGTCGTTCCGTCATTGCCGAGCGCGCTGGCGCCGACTGGACCGGCCGACAACGCCTGCGCCACCGTCGTCAGATCGTCCTCAGGCACCGTGAAGATGACCGAGATGGGATGCATCTGGGTGATGGTCACGATGCCCTTGGTGTCCGTTGCATGCAGGATGTTGCCTTGGTCGACCAGTCGAAAGCCGGTGCGACCGTCGATCGGCGCCTTAATCGTGGTGTAGTCGAGCTGCGTCTGCGTGTCCTCGATGGCGGCCTGATCCCCTTGTATCTGAGCCTCGAGCTCGTTCGCCTGGGCCTGCTGCGTCGCGACCTGCTGGTTGGTGGCGAATCCCTTTTTGTAGAGGGTGAGGAAGCGTTGCAGGTCGGTTTGCGTGTTCTTCAGCTGCGCAACATCCTGCGCCTTCTTGGCGATCGCCTGGTCGAGCGCGGCCTTGAAGGGACGCGGATCGATCTCGGCAAGCACATCGCCGGCCTTGACGTCCTGGCCTTCGGTGAACGTCACCGTCTGCAGTTGCCCATCGATCCGGGAGGTGACCGTCACGGTGTTCAGCGCCTGCACGGTGCCGAGACCCGTCAGGTAGACGGGGATGTCCCGGCGCACCGCCCGTGCGGTATCCACCGAAACCGGCGCTGGTCCTTGCACGGGCAGAGTCGCCTTCGCCGGCTGCTCCAGCCACCAGTACGACGCCAGGCCGCATGCCCCGAAAACGATCAGTGGAATCAAGACGCGGTATTTCATCGGCGATGGATCCTGCCCCTTGGGATCGGGCATCACGTGGGCGCGCCGCGGATCTGCACGGATGCCGTTGCCGTCTTATCGCACCGCAGCGTAACGGCCCAATGTCCGTGACTTCGTGATTTGTAACGCTGTACGACGGAAGCATCATTGGGATGGCGTCGCCGCCGAAGGGTGCCGACGATTCTTGCTGCGCTTTTGCTGCAGCAAGAGGGTGCAGCAAAATGATTCGGATCAGTGGCTTAGCCACGCCGCGGCCCGCACCCCCGCCAGGGCTCAATACGACTATGTCGTGCTGAAGATCGGGCGTATCATCGCTCGTCCCAGCCTCCACTGGCCGCCGCCTGGACGGCTTTGCCATGGACCGCAAGCTCGCCGCCATTCTCGCCGCCGACGTGGTTGGTTACTGCCTCGCTGATGGAGCGCGACGAGAAGGGGACGCATGAGCGGCTGACCGCCGGGCGCAAGGAACTGTTCGAGCCCGAGATCGCGCGCCATCACGGTCGGGTCTTCAAGCTGATGGGCGACGGCCTCTTGGCCGAGTTCGGCAGCGTGGTCGACGCGGTCGAATGTGCGGTCAGCCTGCAGCGCGGCCTCGCCGAACGCAACGCCGAGGTTCCGGAGGGCCAGCGCGTCCAGGTGCGCATCGGCATCAACCTCGGCGAGGTGATCGTCGAGGGCGACGACCGCTATGGCGAGGGCGTCAACATCGCCGCGCGGCTCGAACAGCTGGCCGACCCCGGCGGCATCTGCGTCTCCGGCAAGGTCGCGAAGGAAGTCGAGAAGAAGCTCGCCTTCGGCTTCGAGCCGATGGGCGCGCAGCAGGTCAAGAACATCGCCGAGCCGGTCCAGGCCTTCCGGGTCAAGCTCGACGGCATGCCGATCAAGCGCATCGCGTCCATGTCCCCAAAGCGCGCGCTGCGCTTGGGCAGCGGCCGCGGCGGCAATCATGCTGCTGGCAGGTGGCGCGTGGTTCGCACTGCGGACACCGGCTCCCGAACCCGCCCCAGTGGTGGCCGTTGCGCCGGCGCCGGCGCCGGTTCCTGAGCCGGTCGCAGCGACGAGCCGACCGACGGCAAGCCCTCGCTGGTCGTGCTGCCGTTCGTGAACTTGAGCGACGACAAGGAGCAAGGCTATCTCGCCGACGGCATCACCGAAGACTTGACGACCGAGCTGGCCCGGGTGCCCGGCCTCTTCGTCGTCTCGCGCAATGCCGCCTTCACCTACAAGGGCAAGGCCCTGCAGCCCGCCCAGATCGCCAAGGAACTGGGCGTGCGCTACATCCTCGAAGGCAGCACGCGCCGGGTCGGCGACGACATGCGGATCAACGCGCAATTGATCGACGCCCAGTCCGGTGGCCATGTCTGGGCCGAGCGCTTCGACGGCCCATGGGCCGAGGTCTTCGCGTTGCAGGACAAGGTCGTCGGGCAGGTTGCCGCGGCGCTCAAGCTCCGGTTGGTTTCCGGGCAGGCGGACATGGCGGGCGGCACCAAGAATCCCGCTGCCTACGACGCTTATCTGCGCGCGCTTCAGCTGCAGTACAGCGCCACGCCGGAAGACTGGGCGAAGATCCGTCGAGGCTTTCGAGCAGGCTTTGGCGCTCGATCCCGAATTCGGCCGCGCCGCCGCGCAGCTCGCCTGGATGTATGGGAGCGCTGGACTGGTTCAATCGAAATTGAAAGGGCTGGGCATTTCGAGCAACGAGGCAAGCGCCAAGCGGAAAGAGAATTCTGACAGGGCCGCGCCGAATCCCTCTCCGCTGTATTACCAGCTGCTTGCCGAAAATCTGCTCTATCAGCAGAAGTCCGAGGAGGCGATTGCCGCGGCACAAAAATCCATCGCGCTCGATCCAAGCGATCCGGAGGGATACCTGACAATGAGCTGGGCCCTGACCCTGAACGGCAGGCCGCCGGACGGCAGGGACTATTTGGACGCTGCTTTGCGTGTCGATCCGAAAAGGACAACTTGGCGCTACCTCATGGGCGGGCTTGCCGAGTTCTCAATGGGCCGGTACGCGGACGCTGCAGAGATACTCGAGAAACTTGAGCCCGAGCGCGGCGTCACCTCGTTCTGGGATTTCTGGGGCAACTACGATGGCCTGCGCGTCCTGGTGTCCGCCTACGGTCATCTCGGACGCAACACCGATGCCGATGCCATCAAGGAAAAGCTCAAGCCACTGATCGCCGATGCCGACGACGGTGGGTTCACCGGTATTCATGTCATGAGCGAGTTCCCCTTTCGGAATTTTGCCGATACGGAGCGCCTGCTTGAAGGCCTGCGCAAGGCGGGCGTCCCCGAGCTGCCCAACGGTGTCGATCCCAAGTCGAAGGACCGGCTCACCGGAACGGAGATCAAGGCGCTCATCTTCGGACATACGATCGAGGGCCGCGAACGCGAGACCGGCAACGCCTACAGACGGCAGACGGCGATGGACGGCAGCGCCAACGTCACGGTTGGAGCGCCGATGGCGTACCCATTCTCCACCACGGTCGAAGGCGACTTTTTTTGCGGCTGGGACCCGAATGGAGGACGGGGTTGCGGTGCGGTGTTCCGCAATCCTGACGGAACAGCCGAGAGGAAGAACGAGTATCTCTCTGTCCGTCCCTGGAACAGCTTCGAGTTCTCGGTCGTAGATTGAAGCGAGCGCCTGCACTTTTGCTGCAGCAAGTGGTGCAGCAAAACAAGTTGGATCAGCGGGTTAGAGGCGATGAACCGGTGCGGTCGGCACGGTCGCACCCCTTCTGCAGTTTCGTCCGCTCAGGCGATGCCGGCACACAGCATCAGCGCCAGGGTCGTCAGCGCCAGGAGCGCGGTGGCAACGACCACCCGGTCATCCGGGAGCCTGCTGGTGCAGGCTAAGGGTGCGCGGCGGCGAGTTCTAAGGGCGACCATGACTTGATCCTCCATCGCGGGCTGATGCCCATGAGGGTTGGTCGGCCTGCCTGGGGCGCCTGTTCGGGCGATCCGGAGCCCCTGTGATACCGCCCACAGGGCTGCAGCAAAGTGAATGATATCAGGGACTAAGCGCCTAGAACGGCTTCACGATGACCATGATGACGATCACGATCAGGAGCAGGGTGGGGACTTCGTTCATCACCCGGTAGAACTTGGCCGAGTGCCGGTTGGCGTCCTTCTCGAAGTCGCGGCGCCAGCGCGACAGGAAGCTGTGCAGGGTCGACATCGCGATCACCATCGCGAGCTTCACCTGGAACCAATGCTCGCCCCACAGGTCGCCGACCCACGCCATCCACAATCCGAAGATCCAGGCCGCACCCATCGCCGGATTGATGATCGCGCGCAGCAGGCGCCGCTCCATCACCTTCAAGGTCTCGCTCAGCTCCGACCCCGGCTTGGCACTGGCGTGATAGACGTAGAGCCGCGGCAAATAGAGCATCCCGGCCATCCACGCCAACACCGCGATGACATGCAGCGCCTTCAGCCAGTCGTACGGGATCATGCCGCCTCCTTGCAGGCGCAGCGCCGCCAGCTGCCGCAATGCTGCTGGCCGCTGCCCGGCTGCACTGCGGCGTCGCGGCCGAGCGCCGCGGTCACCAGGTTCGCCAGCCCGCCGATGAACGCCGGATGCGTGCCGACCGCCGGCACCCGCACATAGGCGGCGGCGCCGTTCTGCTCGGCCAGGTGGCGGTATTCGATGTCGAGCTCGACCAGCGTCTCCGAATGCTCCGACACGAAGGCGATCGGGCAGACCACCAGCGCGCGCTTGTCCTTGGCCGGCCTGCAGGATGTCGGCGTCGGTGGCGGGCTTCGACCCATTCCAGCGGCCCGACCCGGCTCTGGTAGCAGACCACCCACGCGTCCGGCTTCAGGCCGAGCGCGCGACGATCGCCGCGGCGCCGGCCTCGACCTGCGAGACGTAGGGATCGCCGTCGTCGACGATCTTCTTGGGCAGGCCGTGGGCCGAGAGCACGACCAGCGGCTTGGCGCCCGGCGCCTCCGCCGCGGCGCGCTGCAGGCCTGCCGCACCAGCTCGGCCGAGGCGGCGATGAAGCCCGGCTCGGTCGGATAGCAGCAGACCAGGCGGGTCGGCGCCGACAATCCCTGCCGCGCGCCTCCTCGCCCCACAGCTGGTAGGACGAAGCCGGTGGTGGTGGTCGAGAACTGCGGATAGAGCGGCAGCAGGATCACCTGGTCGGCCGCATAGGCCTTCACCGCCGCGACCGTCTCGGCCGTCATCGGGTGCCAGTAGCGCATGGCGATGAAGGCCTTCGCATGCCGGCACGCCGAGCGCCTGCTCGCAGCGCGCGCGCCTGCGCCTCGGTGTTGGGCAGGATCGGCGAGCGGCCGCCCATCTTGCCGTAGATCTCCCGCGCCACCGGCGCGCGCCGGCGCGCGATCCAGCTGGCCAGCAGCTAGCGCAGCAGAGCGCGGCACGCCGATGATGGCGGGATCGTTGAACAGGTTGAACAGGAACGGCCGCACCGCCTCGGGCGAGTCCGGTCCGCCGAGATTGAACAGGACGATCGCAGTGCGGCTCATGTGCAGCGCGCTTCCATGTGACCGGCAGGCACTCTCATGCCGTCACCCCGGCCAAGCGCAGCGCGAGCCGAGTCCATAAGCTCGGTTGGCGCGCAAGCGCGACGAATGGATCGCCGCGTCAAGCCCGGGATGACGTAGGAGAAGCGGTTGGATTGACGCCTCTTACATCATCCCGCCCCCTCCCGCACCAGCTTCACCAGCTCGGCCACGTGCTCGGGCGGCGTCTCGGGCACGATCCCGTGGCCGAGGTTGAAGATGAAGCGCTCCTTGCCCAGCCGGTTCGAGGATGTGCCCGACCCCGTAGCGCATGGCGCGGCCGCCGGTGACCAGCAGCTGCGGGTCGAGATTGCCCTGCAGGCGACGCGCGGCTGCAGCTGGTCGCGCGCCCAGGCCAGCGGCACGCTCTGGTCGAGGCTGAGCCGCGGCGAAAACTCCGGCCTCCGCGAAATCGAGATAGCCGGCGCCGACGCCGCGCGGGAACAGGATGATCGGGACCTCCGGGTGAACCGCGCGCACGTTGGCCACGATCTGCCGCGTCGGCTCCAGGCTAACAGCGCGCATGTCGTTGTGGGCGAGGGCGCCGGCCCAGCTATCGAACAGCTGCAAGACCTCGGCGCCGGCCTCGACCTGCGCGATCAGATACTGGCTGGTGGCATCGACCAGCAGGTCGATCAGGCGCGCGAAATCCTGCGGCCGGCCATACGTCCAGGCCTTGGCCTTGGCGAAGTCGCGGCTGCTGCCGCCTTCGATCATGTAGGAGGCGACCGTCCAGGGCGCGCCGGCAAAGCCGATCAGCGTGGTTTCCGCCGGCAGCGCCGCGCGGACGGCGCGCACCGTCTCATAGACCGGCGCCAGATGCTCGATGGAACTTGCCGAGCGCCCAGCTGCGCCAGGTCCTTGCCGTCCTGCAGCGGCTCCAGCACCGGGCCCGCGCCCTTCCTCGAAGCCGACCTTCTGGCCCAGGGCATCGGCCACCACCAGGATGTCGGAGAACAGGATCGCCGCATCGAAGCCGAAGCGCCGGATCGGCTGCAGCGTCACTTCGGTCGCGAGCTCCGGGTTGTAGCAAAGGTCCAGGAACGAGCCCGCCGCCGCCCGCGTCCCGCGATATTCCGGCAGATAGCGCCCGGCCTGGCGCATGAGCCAGATCGGCGGGCTCTTCAGCGCTTCGCCTTTCAGGGCCCGGATCAGGAGCTTGTCGGCTGTTTTTCATGAGCGGTTCGGCCAGTCGTCCAAGGACTTCTCCCCTAACATAAATTCTTATTAGAGAAGAATGGTGGTGGTAGATGGTAAGGATCATGGGGATTACCGCTTTTCCAGTCGGGGTGGGACAAAACTGGGACTCAATCTTGCCTCGCCAGCCCGGTGGAAAAGCCGTGTGGAAAGGCCCGGCGCTCCGCCTGCCGCAAAGGGTGAAACACCTGAATCCCGGGCATAGCAAAGTTATCCACCGGATTCAGCCTTTCCGGACGAGGGGTTGATCCTCCGCATAACCGATGCGAAGAAAGGCCGGCGAGCGGGGATGGAATGGGCCGCCGGGATAACCCGGCCGGTTCGAGGCCAGTTATCCACCGCGGGCTGTGGAGAGACGCGTGGGCAAGAGCTTTCACGTTCATCTGGTGTCGGACGCCACCGGCGAGACCATCAACAGCGTCATGCGCGCCTGCCTGGTCCAGTTCGAGGACACCGACGTGATCGAGCATTCCTGGTCGCTGGTGCGCACGCCCGGCCAGATGGACCGCGCCCTCGCCGGCATCAAGCAGAATCCGGGCCTGGTGCTCTTCACCATGGTCAACGAAAAGCTGCGCGAGCAGCTGGTCAGACGGCTGCCGCACGCCTGCAGGTGCCGGTGGTGCCGGTGCTGGAGCCGGTGATGAACGCGATGGCCGCCCATTTCGGCCAGAAGGCGCGCGGCCAGGCCGGGCGCCAGCACGAGCTCGACGCCGAGTATTTCGACCGCATCGAGGCGATGAACTTCGCCCTGGCCCACGACGACGGCCAGTCCAGCCGCACCTACAACGACGCCGACGTGATCCTGGTCGGCGTGTCGCGCTCGTCCAAGACGCCGACCTGCATCTATCTGGCCAACCGCGGCATCAAGTGCGCGAACGTGCCGATCGTGCCCGACTGCCCGCTGCCGCCGGAGCTGTTCCTGGTCAAGAAACCGCTGGTCGTCGGCCTGACCAAGGACGCCTCGCTCGCTGGTGCAGATCCGCCGCAACCGCCTGCAGATGATCGCGCGCGACGAGGACACCGACTACGTCGACCTCGCGGTGGTGCGCGAAGAGGTCGCGACCGCGCGCCGCCTGTGCACCGAGCACGGCTGGCCGGTGATCGACGTCACCCGCCGCTCGATCGAGGAGACGGCGGCCACCATCATCCAGATGCTGCAAGACCACCGCGACGGCAACACGCCAGCCGCGCGTCACGCGAAACTGCGACGGCGACAGTGGACGTTGCGACCGCTCGCTCTCATGCGGACTGAGCGCGCCGCTCATCCTCGCCTCCGGCAGCGCGACCCGGGCGAAGATGCTGCGCGACGCCGGCGTTGCGATCGAGACCGCGGTGCCGGCGGTCGACGAAGCGGAGGTGAAAGCGCAGCCTCAGGCACGACGGGGCGCCGGCGGCCAAGGTCGCGGAGATCCTGGCCGAGATGAAGGCCCAGCGCATCGCCGCGAAGGCGCGGGGCCGGCTGGTGCTGGGCAGCGATCAGATGCTGGAATGCGATGGCGCCTGGTTCGACAAGCCCGCGACCCGCGACGATGCGCGCGACGCAATTGCAAACCCTGCGCGGCAAGAGCCACAGCCTCATCACCAGCGCGGTGCTGGTGCGCGACGACGCGCGGATCTGGCACGTGACCGACCGCGCCGAGCTGCGCATGCGCGCCTTCAGCGACGAGTTCCTCGAGCGCTATCTCGACCAGGCCGGCGACGAGGTGCTGCGCTCGGTCGGTGCCTACCAGCTCGAAGGCCTCGGCGCGCAGCTGTTCGAGCGGGTGACCGGCGATATCTTCACCATCCTCGGTTTGCCTTTGCTGCCGGTGCTCGGCATTCTGCGCGAGCATGGCTTGGTGACACGATGAGCATCCAGACTCTCACCGGCAAGACCCGCATCGCCGGCGTCTTCGGCTGGCCGGTCGATCATTCGCGCTCGCCGCGGCTGCACGGCTATTGGCTGCAGCAGTTCGGCATCGACGGTGCCTACATCCCGTTCGCCACGCACCCGAGCAAGCTGGAACAGGGCATCCGCGCGCTGCCCGCGCTCGGCTTCCGCGGCGGCAACATCACGCTGCCGCACAAGGAGCGCGCCCTCGGCTTCGTCGACGAGTCGACGCCGATGGCCAAGCGCATCGGCGCCATCAACACGCTGGTGGTGCGCGAGGACGGCACGATCCTCGGCGACAACACCGACGGCTTCGGCTTCATCGCCAATCTGCAGCAGGTCCAGCCAGCGTGGCGCGGCGCGGCGGGTCCCGCAGTGCTTGCTCGGCGCCGGCGGCGCGGCGCGCGCCATCGTGGTGGCGCTGCTCGACGCCGGCGTGCCAGAGATCCGTCTTGTCAATCGGACAACAAGGCGCGCCGAAGAGATCGCCGAAGCGGTCGGCGGCCCGATCAAAGTGCTGCCGTGGGAGGCGCGCGCCGACGCCTTGAAAGACGCCGCGCTCTTGGTCAACGCCACCACCCTCGGCATGGCGGGGCAGCCGCCGCTCGCGCTCGACCTCGCGCAGCTGCCGACCAGCGCCGTGGTCTACGACATCGTCTATGTCCCGCTGATGACCGAGCTGCTGAAGGCGGCGGAGAAGCGCGGCAACAAGACCGTCGACGGCATCGGCATGCTGCTGCACCAGGGCCGCCCGGGCTTCAAGGCGTGGTTCGGCGCGGACGCAGAGGTGACGCCGGAGCTGCGCGCGTTCGTGCTGGGGACGTGATGCGCATCCTCGGCCTGACCGGCTCCATCGGCATGGGCAAGTCGACCGCGGCGGCGATGCTGCGGCGGATGGGCGTGCCGGTGCATGACGCGGACAAGGTGGTGCACGACCTGACGCGCCCCGGTGGCAAGGCGATTCCCGCGATCAAGGCCGCGTTCCCCGATCTCGTCAGCGGCGACAGCCTCAATCGCCCGGAACTGTCGCGGCGTGCCTTCAACGACCCGACCATCCTGCACCAACTGGAGCAGATCCTGCATCCGCTGGTGCGCGCGGAGGAACACAGGTTCCTCGCGCGTCAGCGCGCGCGGGGCGAGCGGCTGGTGGTGCTCGACATCCCGCTGCTGTACGAAACGCACGGCGAGAAACGCTGCCACACGGTGCTGGTGGTGTCCGCGCCGCGCGCCGTGCAGCTGCAGCGCGTGCTCTCCCGCCCCGGCATGAGCCTCGCGAAACTCAAGGGCATCGAGCAGCGCCAAATGCCCGACGCCGAGAAGCGCAAACGCGCGGATATCATCGTCCCCACCGGCCGCGGCAAGCGCGCGACCTGGAGCGCGCTCAGGAAAGCGATCGCGCGCTGACTCCTACCAGAACGCCAGCACCCGCGATTCGATGCTCGCCCGCTTCTCCGTGCCCGGCAGCGTCGCGGGATCGGCGAACGCCGTGTGCGGCATATAGCGCGCGCGGCCGTCCCTGGCCGAATCGAAGGTCTTCAGCAGCAGGATCTCATCCGGCTGCAGGGTCGGCACATAGAACCAGCGGTGCTCCGGATTGAACGCGACGCGATAGACTTCGCCGGTGCGGTCGGGATACTTGAGGTCGGTCGCGAGCCAGTCCGCGTCATCCACCGTGCGCGCATCGGCAAAGGCGAGCGGCGTATCCACCACCGGGCCGTTGATCGAGCGCCACACGTTGACGATCGCGAAGCGGCGCTTCAACGCTTGCTCGGCCTCTTTCGCCGGCAGCAGGTCGCGCACGCGCTGCGGGCCCGACCACTTGGTATAATCGTTGTGCACGACATAGACCGGTGCGCGCCTGGCCGCGCTGGAATCATCGCCGCCGATCCGCCGCACCGTGTGATCGAACACCAGCGCGCGCTTGGCGCCGGTCTTGGCGACCACCAGGTCGGCGACCTCCCGGTCGTAAGTCCGCTTCAGCTCCGCCTCATCGTCGAAGTCGCGCACCGCGCTCACGCCATGCGCCAGCTCGAAGCCCTGCAGGTCGAGCGACAGGGTCTCGATCAGCGGCCGGGCGCTGTGGATCGCGACCTGGTGCGGCTCGTTGCGCTCCTCGATCGCGGGCACGCCGGCCGGCCGCTCATACATATAGACCGCGGGCTTCGACCCGCCGCCGCGCGTATAGTTGAGCGTGGCGAGCACATAGTCGCGCTTGGTCCCGAATGCCCTGGCCGTCTTCGGACTGATCTGATTCATGGAACCACCTCAAGACGGGCCGCCGCCATCGGCAAACCCGGTCGCTCTCAGCTCTTGAGGTAGGGGTCTTCGGCCTGCGCGACAAGCGAGGAAAGCTCGCGCGACCCGTTAGCTCAACTAACCCATGGGGGTGCAGAGCTCGACCAGGAACCCATTGTTGTCGCGGACATAGCCGACGGTCTGGCCCCACGGCTTCTGCTCCGGCTTCGAGACGGCTTTGGCCCCGGCCGCGAGCGCGGTGTCATAGGCTTTCTGGACATTGTCGGTGGTGAAGGCGACCTCCACCCCCAGCACCGCGCCGTCCGGGCTGGCGAACTGTCCCGGCCCGTGCAGCATCTTCTTGGCGGCGAAGGCAAGCCTGGTCTCGCCGGTCGCGAGCTCGCCGAACTCGTCGCCGGCCACCATGCCGCGGCTCTGGCCGAAGGCCTTTTCATAGAAGGCGATGGTCGCCGCGACGTCGTCGACATAGATGACGGTGTAGCCGAACTTCATGGGAGCGCTCCTGTTTCGGTTTCACCCCCAGATTAGGAGGGCTCCTCAAGCGGCGTCTTGAAGATTTCGGACAAGGGTCTCGCGAACGACATCGCGCGGCGTGACGCCGGCCAGCGTCTTCAGCTCTCGCGTCATGTGCGCCTGGTCGGCATAGCCCAGGCGCGACGCCAGCTCCGCCAACGGCACCCGCCCGGCGCGCAGCGCGGCCAGGCAGCGCTGCATGCGCAGGATGCGCGCCAGCGATTTCGGCGCCAGCCCGCTCCAGCTTACGACCTCGCGATGCAGGCTGCGCTCGGACAATCCGACGGCGCGCGCGACTTTATGCACCTCGCCGCCACGCGCGAGCAAGCCGATCGCTTCCTGCACCCGCCGCGGTGCGCCGGCGCCTTCCCGCTGCGCCAGCCGGGCATCGACCGCATGTTTCAGAAGCGCGAAGGCTTCGTCGGCCGATGCGCACGCCAGCAAGCGTTCCTCGAGTGCCCCAAAAGTATCGTCGATCGCCCGCGCCGGCACGGTGCAGTCGCGGTGCGCGACCGGATCGATGTCGAGAATCGCCCGCGCCATCGCCGACCGGAACCGCACACCGACGAACCAGGCCGACGCCGTGCTGATCGGCACCGGCCGCTCGATCAACGCGCTCGCAAACAACCGCCCGCCATCGGCATCGCTGCGATAGACGAGATCGATGCATCCGTCCGGCAGCACGCGCACGTTCGCCCCGGCCGCGTCCGGCCGATTGATCCAGTAGACATCGACCAGGGCGCGGAACGCCTCGATCGGCCTGATTTGCTGATAGCCACTCATTGACATCAGCGTGGAGCATGACTGCGGGATGCGTCAACCACCGACAGCAGCCACCTGCACGCCAGCACGAGAGATCCTCGTGCTGCGGCAGATCGTCGGTGATGGTGAATCACGGCGCCTTCGAGCCGACATGGAGATGCGCGGTCGGGCGCAGCACACGCTCCATCTTCGCCAAGTCGCCCCTCCATCGCGTCCAATACAGTGATCCAATGGAGAGGCGACTCTCGTGCGAAGCGGGCAGGGCCAGAAGCCCTCAGTTGCCAACGCCCGGTGCGGTCAGCACCGCCTTGTCGTCCGCCACGAACACGGCGAGCAGCTTGGCGGGCTTGGTCGCGCTGGCGTTCTCGCTGACCAGGTGGCTGCTTCCCGGCGGCTCGTAGAAGAATTCGCCGGCCTTGTAGACCTTCGCCGGCTGGCCGTCCGAGATCTGCGAGCGGATCTCGCCCTCGAGCACATAGGCGAACACGCTGCCGGTGTGATGGTGCGACTCCGACTTGCCGCCCGGCGCGTAGTCCACCACGAACGCGGTCATGCTGTTGCCCGGCACGTTGGGCAGCTGCTGGGCGAAGATCTGCTTCACGGTCTCGGCATCGTGCGCGCTGGCGCTGCCGACCATGCTGGGCTGCAGGATCGCCGCGCTCAAAGCGGCGGCGAACCAGGCGGTGGTCACTGTGCGTCTCATGTCATGTCTCCATATCGCGGCTGCCTACGCAGCCGCTGTCTTTTTCACGGGATGGATCGAGCGCATGCTGATGGCGAGGCGGTTCCACAGGTTGATCATGCCGATCAGCATGGTGAGATTGACGGTGTCCTGCTCGCTGAAGTGCTTGCGCACCTCTTCGTAGACGTCGTCCGGCGCGTGGGTCTCGCTGATGTGGGTCAGCGCTTCGGTCCAGGCGAGGGCGGCGCGCTCGCGGTCGCTGTAGAGCGGCGATTCGCGCCAGGCGTCGAGCAGGTACAGCCGCTCTTCGGTCTCGCCATGGGCGCGCGCGTCGCGGGTGTGCATGTGGATGCAATAGGCGCAGCCGTTGATCTGCGAGGCGCGGGTCTTCACCAGGTGATAGAGCGACTGCTCGAGGCCGCTCTTGGCCAAGATGGTTTCCAGCGCGACCGCCGCTTTCATCGTCTCCGGCGCGATCTGGAGGTAGTTCAGTCTGGGTTGCATGGGTCTCTCCTTGGGGGTTTGTGCCAGTCAGTGGGTTTGTGCCGATAAGACGAGGGGGTGTCGTTCGATGTGACACAAGCCTCGCGACTTTCGTGCAAGTGTTTGAGAATGACAGCTTTTCCGCCGCGGCTCGGTGTCTCGACATGTCGCTGACGCCGCTAGCGACGCTTGGCTGCATTCAGTTCTGCGGTAATCACACCTTACTCAACGATCGAGAGGTGGATGCGATCGATATGTGAAATCCACAAAGCTTCGTTGGGCTTGCTTCCCGATGCCCGAAACAAAGTCCCGCACCCCCTGGCACCCGTGGCGGGATAGGCCCAGCACATAACGCCATCCTGAGTTTCGACGATGCTTCCCGCTTCGGAGGAGGCGCTGGCAAAGGAACTGTCGCTCGAGAAAACGAATGAACCGTCTGCCTCAAAGATGAATTTCCAGGTTGCCCCAGAATCGATGTCGGGGCCGCGGAGTGTGTGGCCAAAGAGGGCGGCCTTGATCTCGTCATCGTTCATCCGGTCCTTCGACGCCGGGTCGTAACCGAACGTCAGCGCCGGCACGCCAGCCGTGCTGAGGCCATCCCTGAGGCGCTCTGCGTCGTCTCTGTTCTTGAAGGGGAACCGAATCCTTGCCAGCAACTGGGTAAACGCGATGTCTCCTTCCTTGATCACCAGCGCATCGAGCTTTTCGATGAACGGGGCGGCGTCGCGGCCAAGATGCCCATACGCGGATACGAGGAGCATTCCGGACCATATGTCATCGGGGCGCTTGGCAAGAACCTTTTCCAGCGTTGCTGCCGCTTCTTCATAGCGGCCCGCACAGAACTGCGCGAACCCCATATCAGGGCCGAGCCGCTCCGACGCGCGGGGATCGAGGCGGAGGGCAGCATCGAGGTAGCGCTGCCCGGCTTCAGGCCGCCCCGCGAGATTGAACGCATACGCCAGCCAGGAAAAGCTTTCGACATTGCTGGGGTCGAGCGCGATGGCGCGCTCGAGATCGGCAATGGCTGCATCGTGCCGCTGAAAGCGCAGCTGCTTATGGGCAAGCATCCACAAGGCGCGCGGCGACGGATGTTTCATTGCATCCTGCAACAGCGCCACCGACTGCGCATTCGCCTCGGCCTGTGAAAGGCCGCCCAGAGCTCGTTCCCACTCCGGCACGCCGGCAGCGCGCTGATACAGTTGCGCGAGGACGGCGTAGGCCTCCCCGTAATCGGGGTCCAACGTGATGGCCTTCTTCAAGTGCTGGACCGCCTGTTGTGCGATGTCAGGCGTGTCGCGCCAAACCAACTCCAACCCTTGAAGATAGGCTTCATATGCGGCGGGATTGCTTGTACCTCCCGGGCCTTGTGCCGCGGTTTCGCCAGCTGCCAGGCGAAGCTCCAAGGCGTTGACGACGTTCTGGATGACCGTGTCTTGCATCTGAAAGACGTCGGCCCATTGGCCGTCGAAGCGCTCGGCCCATTTGTGCAAGCCGGTCTTGGCATCGATCAGCTGCGCATTGATGCGGAGCTCGTTGCCGACGCGCCGGACGCTTCCTTCGATGATGTAGCGCACGCCGAGGTCCGCGGCGACCTGCGCCGGGTCGACATTCTTGTCTTTGTACGAAGGCAGCGTTTCGGGACATCACGAACAGGCCGGAGATCCGTGCGAGGTCGGTCGTGATGTCTTCCGTGATGCCGTCGGCGAGATAGCCCTGCTCGGCATCGCCGCTCATGTTCTTGAACGGCAACACCACAATCGATGACTCGTTGGATGCGGGCAGTCCTTGGCCCTCGACCGAATTTGGCGCGCCGCCCAGGTTCCACGGCTGCAGCCACGCCGATATTCCGGCGATCACTGCGATTGCCGCCGCCGCGAGGGCGAACCACCGCCAACGCCGATGGTGGATGCGTGCGGTCAAGGCGGGCTGCGCAGCATCGCGCAGCACCCGATAGACGCGTACGGGCCGGTCGATGTTCTTGACCTGCTGGTTGCCGCGGAACTCATATCCGACGGCGAGCTTCCCCTCGACCTGATCGTAGGCCGTGCCGGAGATGACGATGCCGCCGGGCTCGGCCAGCCCCTGCAGCCGGTCGGCGATATTGACGCCGTCGCCATGGATGTCGTCGCCCTCGACAATGATGTCGCCGAGGTTGATGCCGATGCGGAACTCGATCCGCTGGTCCGCAGGCACGCCGGCGTTTCCCTCTGCCTTGGCCTGCTGGACCTCGACCGCGCAACGCAAGGCGTCGACCACGCTGGCAAACTCGATCAGCAGGCCGTCGCCCATGGTCTTGACCAGGCGTCCGCCGTGCTGGTCGATCTTTGGCTGAAACAGGTTCTGAAGGTCGGCCTGGAAACGGGCGCGCGTACCCTCTTCATCGCGCTGGCTTAGACGGCCATAGCCGACGACATCTGCGATCAGGACGGCGGCGAGCTTGCGGGTCACGACCACCTCTCCCGGTCACGAAGCAAGCCACAGTTCTGGCGGGATTATAAGGCGGCAACCGGCGGTTTCACAGGAGCTTGGAGGGTGAATGATCGGGGCGATTTGCGTCGCGGCACGGGCAGCGCCTACATTGCGGGCCTGTTGGCCTGATGACGGTGACTTGGAGGGCAGCCCATGAAAGTCCATATCGACATCGACTGCACGCCGGAGGAGGCGCGGACGTTCTTCGGGTTGCCGGACCTGCAGCCGATGCAGGAGGCGGTGATGAAGGAGATGCAGGACCGCATGATGGCGGGGATGCGCTCGATGGATCCCGAGACCCTGATGAAGACCTGGCTGCCGGCTGGCATCGCCAACCTGGAGCAGATGCAGAAGGCGTTCTGGCAGCAGTTCGGCGGCGACCCCAAGAAGAAATAGAGTCCGACCCGGCCGCTCGCCCGAGATCCGGCGGGCTGTCTGGCCGGCGTGGAACGCCAGCAATCAATCCGGCAGCCCTGCCTTGCGGTAGCCCTCGACAAAGCGGCGCCGGGTATTGTCGTCCTGAAATGGCTGCCAGTTGGCCCAATAGCTGATGGTGAAACCGGGATTGCTCATCATGAAGAGCTCCGCTTCCATCCGCGCGTCATCGAGACGCCCAAGATCCGCCAACGCTGCCGCCAAGGTGCGGCGGGACGTCGTGCGATAGGTCTCCGGATGGCGCAGGGTCGAAACCGCGGCTTCGGAGTCGCCCGCGATGTACTGGGCTTGGCCCAACATCCAATAGTACCAGCCGGGCGGATGCGGATTGAGCCGGAACGCCTTCCGCACGAATTCCATGGCTTCCGCCGCGTGCCCCGCCATCACCCGCAAGTCCGAACGCATGGCCCAGCCATCGGCATGGTTTGGATCAAGGCGAAACGTGTGCTCGAACTCTGCTTCGGCTTCCTCGAACCGTCGCTGATGGCCAAGCACGATCGCCAGCACCCAGTGATTGCCGGCATCGTTCGGATCGATCGCGACCGCGCGCTCGGCTTCGCTCACTCCGCGCTGCCGTTCAAGGGTAGCATCCCAGAAGGAGGAGGCGAGAAAGATGTTGAGTGCCAGCCAGCGGTGGGCCTCGGCGTAGTTGGGATCGATGGCGATCGCCCGCTCGAGCAGATAGCAGGCTTCGCGCGCGGCGATGCCGTTCTGAAAATAGAGGCCGCGCGCCTTCACGCACAGATCATAGGCCGCGAGGCTGGCCGGGCGATTGCGCGCCGGACCGGCGGTGAGACGCCCGGCAAGCGCCTCCACGATCTTGCCCGTCACTTCGTCCTGGACCGCAAAGATGTCCTCCAGCGTGCGGTCGAACCGCTCCGCCCACAAATGATCGCCGGCGGCGGCATCGATCAGCTGGGCATTGATCCTGACGCGCCCGGCCGCGCGTCGCGCGCTGCCCTCCACCAGATAGCGCACGCCTAGATCCTGCGCGATCCGACGGACGTCCACGGGCTTGCCCTTGTAGACAAAGGCCGAGTTGCGCGCGATCACGAACAAGGCAGAGTCGCGCGAGAGATCGGTGATGAGATCCTCGGTGATGCCGTCGACGAATGATTCCTGCTCCGGCTCGCCGCTCATGTTGACGAACGGCAGCACGGCGATCGATGGCTTGGCCGGCAGCGGCAGCATGCCCTTTGCTTCGCCGGGTGCGCCGACCATTCCCGGGATGACGCGATAGACCGAGACCGGTTCGGCGATGTTCTTCATCTGCTGGACACCGAGGTCCTCGAACTCCATCGCCAGTTTTCGCTTCACCTGGTCGTAGACACTGCCCGAAACACAGATTTGCCCGGGCCCGGCAATCGCTTGCAGACGCGCGGCGACATTGACACCATCGCCGTAGAGATCGCCTCCTTCCACCACGAGGTCGCCGAGATTGACGCCGATCCGCAGCGTGATCCGGCGATCCTGGGCGAGCCCCGCATTGCTCGCCTCCATCCGCTGCTGCAGCTCGGCCGCGCACGCGACCGCGTTCACGGCGCTGGCGAACTCTACAAGCACGCCGTCTCCCATCACCTTCACGACCCGGCCATGATGCTGGGCGACCAAGGGAACCAGCACGTTCCGGCGCCGGTCCTTGAGAGCGGCAAGAGTCATTGCCTCGCTCGCTTCGATGAGGCGGCTGAATCCGACGACGTCGGCAGCAAGGATGGCGGCGAGGCGCCGCTGCGCGCGTTCTTCTCCCATGGTTGACCCCCAGGCAAACCGCCGGCAGAACGCAGTCCGGTGATTGTAGGGGCCGATCCCGGCGAAGTCCATTTCGCCGGGGAATGTTAATGGCGGCCGGCGAAAACGCTGCCCTACAGGGATTTGCGGCGGCCATGGTTCGCCCTTAGAGTGCCGCAGCGAAAGCGAAGAATGGAGCCGATAGCAATCATGTCCGACCGCAAAACCGGGCGATCCCGCGCCCTATTACGAGGCGCACGTGTTCTGCTGCGTGAACGAGCGGCCGGAGGGCCATCCGCGCGGCTGCTGCAAGAAGAAGGGCTCGGAGAAGCTGCGCAACTACATGAAGGCGCGCGCCAAGGAGCTCGGCCTCGACGGCGTGCGCATCAACCAGGCGCTGTGCCTCGACCGCTGCGAGCTCGGCCCCACCATGGTGATCTATCCCGAGCAGGTCTGGTACACCTACCGCACCATCGAGGACGCGGAAGAGATCCTGCAAAAGCACATCATCAAGGGCGAACGCGTCGAGCGCCTGATGCTGCAGCCGGAAGACAAGGTGCCGGAGGATCTGGAGCGCTAGCGCTTCGCTCCGCTCTCATCACGCGCTGGGGGAATGCCGCATTTCGGTGGCAGACAATCATCGCTCGCTTCCCTCACCCCGTACCCGCCCCCAGCTTGGGGGCGGGGGAACAAGGGCTGGGCTGGCGGAGTTCCGCCGTCGTGCTACGCTTTGCTCCATGACGACCATCCGACCGGCGACTGCGCGGGATGCTGCGGGCATCGCGAAAGTCTACGTCGATACATGGCGGTCGACCTACGCCGCGGTGCTGCCGCATCGCGGACTGCTCGGCATGTCGTACGAGGGCCAGGCGCGGCAATGGTCCTGGATCGTCCGCGACCCCGCGCAATCGGTGATCGTGGCGACCGAGACCGATGACGGCGTGGTCGGATTTGCCGGCTTCGGACCGGCGCGGAATCGCCCGGCTGCCGGACGCTTCGCCGGCGAAGGCGCAAAGGTCGGCGAGGTCTACACGCTCTATGTGCTGCCGGATTTCCAGGAGCGCGGCATCGGCCGGCGGCTGTTGGCGGCCACGTTCGCAGCGCTGGTCGAGAAGCGCTACGACTGCGGTTTCCTGTGGGCGTTGCGCGACAATCACGCCCGCTACTTCTATGAGCGCGTCGGCGGCAAAGTGATCGCTCGAACGCCAGGAACGCCAGTGGGGCCGCATGACGGACCAGGTCTGCTACGGCTGGCCCAGTCTCACGCAGGTGACCGCCACGCATTCGCGCTGATCCATCATAGAGGCGCGCAGAAACTTTACCGCCCGGCCTTTCTCGAGAAGGGTTCTGCCATCCCTTCCTTGCCAATAGACCGACTCCGCGGTAACTGAATCAGCGTCTGACGCTGACCCGGGGGTTAGACCCCGCTCTAGATCCGTATGCGCTATCCGGAAGTCCTCGATGCATTTCTCGTCGGTACATACCCAGCAGTCGCAAAGGCTGGCGGGGGATACGTGTGGGACGCCGTTCTTGAATACCGCGTTTGGTGCCATCCGGAGCGCGGTCGCGCCTGACGAGGCCGACGAGGGGGCGACTACTACCATCCCTTCGCCTCGTACGCCGAGGCGCTGGCCTTCTCGAAGAGCATCCGGGGCGCGGAAGAGCCGCTGGCCCTCGTGCTGCAAGAGGAGTACATCGATGAACGCGGAAACAGGCGGCAGCTACTCGCGCCACGTGCACGGAACGCCGCGTCGAACGGCGCTGGCCTGCGGCGTTTCGTGTGCGCGGCCGCGCGACGGATCGAGCGCGACTACTTCTATGAGTCGCATCGGCGGCACGACGCATCGCCAGAGCGCCTGGATGTCGCATCGCGGAGTGGCCGTGTGACCGACCAGGTCGGCTACGTGCTGGCCCGATCTCGCGCAGGCGACTGACCACGCGGGTGGGCGCGAAGATCGGTCGACGCGTTTCGCCGGCGCTTGCTGCGCCCAGGATCCCGATCGCTCGCTGGCCGGCGGATTTGGAGCAGTACGCGCTCACGCCGAAAGCCCCTCTCCAGCTGTCACACCGGCCAAGCGCAGCCGCGAGCCGGAAGGTCCGTTCATCCGCTTGGCGCCAAGCCCATCCATGGACCCCGGATCCTTTCCGGGGTGACGGAGGAGTGTGAGGTGAGCTGTCCCGAATAGTGTGGAGAGTCGAGCTCGCCGGCGCGAGGCCAGAGATGCGCGCGGAGAAGCGCCGCGCATCATGTCCAGCACAGACACCATCTACGCATTGGCGACGCCGCCCGGGCGCTCGGGCGTGGCGGTGGTGCGCATCTCCGGACGCCGATGCGCGCGCCGCGCTCGCAGCGCTGACCGATCGCGCGCTGCCGAAGCCGCGCGTCGCGACGCTGCGGCGCCTCGTCGGCAAGGACGAGCTGCCGATCGACGATGCGCTGGTGCTGTGGTTTCCGGCGCCGCACTCCTTCACCGGCGAGGATGTGGCCGAGCTGCATCTGCATGGCGGGCCGGCGGTCATTGCCGCAACACTCGCTGCGCTGTCGGTGCAACAAGGATTGCGCCTGGCCGAGCCCGGCGAGTTCACGCGCCGCGCGTTCGACCACGACAAGCTCGACCTCGCGCAGGTCGAAGGCATCGCCGACCTGATCGCGGCCGAGACCGAGATGCAGCGCCGCCAGGCCTTGCGCCAGGCGGAAGGGGCGCTCAGCCGGCGGCTCGAGACCTGGCGCAGCGACCTTGCGCGGGTGCTGGCGCGGCTCGAGGCCTATATCGATTTTCCCGATGAAGACCTGCCGCAGCAATTGCTCTCTTCGATCAATGTGGAGATCCGGCAGATCGCCGACACCTTGGCCCGCGAGCTGGCCGGCCATGCCGCCGAGCGCCTGCGCGACGGCCTGACGATCGCCATCCTGGGCGCGCCGAATGTCGGAAAGTCAAGTATTATCAATAAGTTAGCGCAGCGCGAGGCGGCCATCGTCTCGAGCATCGCCGGCACCACCCGCGACGTGATCGAGGTGCGCATGGACGTCGCCGGCTATCCCGTCACCCTCGCCGACACCGCCGGGTTGCGCGCCACGGCGGACGAGATCGAGGCCGAGGGCGTGCGCCGGGCCTTCGGTCGCGCCGAGCATGCGGACCTCAAGTTGCTGGTGTTCGATGGCGGCAGCTGGCCCCGGATCGACCCGGAGACCGCGAAGCTGATTGACGATCAAGCCATCTGTGTGGTGAACAAGGCCGACCTTTTGCGGGAGCCGGAGCCGGTCGCGGTCGAAGGCCGGGCGGCGCTGAAGTTGTCCTGCAAGACCGGCCTCGGGCTGGATGCCGCTGGTGGCCGAGATCGCGGTCCGGGCCAAAGGCGCGATGTCGGGCGGCGAGATCCTGACCCGGGCGCGCCACCGGGCGGCGGTCGAGGAGGCGAAGGCCGCGCTGGACCGGGCCAGGGTCGCGGGCCCGCTGGAGCTGAAGGCCGAGGATCTGCGGCTGGCGGTGCGGGCGATCGGGCGGATCGCGGGCCGGGTGGACGTGGAAGAGGTGCTGGACCTCATCTTCAAGGAATTCTGCATCGGCAAGTAGCCGATGTTTCACGTGAAACATTTGGACAAAATGGCAAGCGAAGCAGGGACTTACGATGTCGTGGTGGTCGGCGGCGGTCACGCGGGGACCGAAGCGGCCGCGGCGGCTGCGCGCCTCGGCGCCCGGACCCTGCTGGTGACCCACGATCCGGCCAAGATCGGCGAAATGTCCTGCAATCCCGCCATCGGCGGCCTCGCCAAGGGCCACCTGGTGCGGGAGATCGACGCCCTCGACGGCATCATGGCCCGCGCGATCGACCGCGGCGGGATCCAGTTCCGGATGCTCAATCAGTCCAAGGGCCCGGCCGTGCGCGGCCCGCGCGCCCAGGCCGACCGCAAGCTCTATCGCCAGGCGGTCCAGGCCCTGCTGGCCGAGCAGCCGAACCTCGAGATCCTGGCCGCCGGGGTCGACGACATCGAGATCGATCCAGGCTGGCCGGGTCGCCGCCATCGTCACCGACCGGGGCCAGCGGATCGCTTGCCGGCGCCGTGGTCCTGACCACCGGCACCTTCCTGCGCGGCCTGATCCATTGCGGGGAGCAGAAGATCCCGGCCGGCCGGGTCGGCGAGGCGCCGGCGGTGAAGCTGTCCGAGACCCTGATGCGCCTCGGCTTCCCGCTGGGCCGGCTGAAGACCGGGACGCCGCCGCGGCTGGACGGCCGGACCATCGACTGGGCCGGGCTCGACCGCCAGCCGGGCGACAACCCGCCGGCGCCGATGTCCTATCTGACCGACCGGATCGAGACCCCGCAGATCGCCTGCGGCATCACCTATACCGGCGCGGCCGGGCATGCGGTGATCCGGGCCAACCTGCACCGCTCGCCGATGTATTCCGGGCAGATCGAGAGCACCGGCCCGCGCTATTGCCCCTCGATCGAGGACAAGGTGGTGCGCTTCTCCGACAAGGAGCGGCACCAGATCTTCCTTGAGCCAGAGGGACTGGACGACGATACGGTCTATCCCAACGGGATCTCGACCTCGCTGCCGCGAGGACGTGCAGCGCGCGCTCCTCGAAGACCATTCCGGGCCTGGAAAAGGCGGTCGATGATCCGGCCGGGCTACGCGATCGAGTATGATTTCGTCGACCCGCGCAGCCTGAAGCCCACCCTGGAGACCCGGGCGGTCGCCGGCCTGTTCTTCGCCGGCCAGATCAACGGCACCACCGGCTATGAAGAAGCGGGGGCCCAGGGCCTGATGGCCGGGATCAACGCGGCGCGGCTGGCAGGCGGGCAGGGCGAGGGCTTCGTCCTCGACCGGGCCGAGGCCTATATCGGCGTCCTGATCGACGACCTGGTGAGCCGCGGGACCAACGAGCCCTACCGCATGTTCACCTCGCCGCGCCGAATACCGGCTGCACCTGCGCCAGGACAATGCCGACCAGCGCCTGACCGAGCGCGGCGCCGACGTCGGCTGCGGTCGGGGCGGGGCGGCTGGCCGCGTTCCGGGCCAAGAAGGCGGACATCGACCAGGCCCGGACTTTGCTGCAGGGCCTGAGCGCGACGCCCGAACGAGCTGCGCGGGCAGGGGCTCAACATCAATCTCGACGGGGTCCGGCGCTCGGCCTTGGAGCTGCTGGGCTATCCGGAGATCGACCTCGACCGGCTGGCGGCGATCTGGCCGGAGATCGGCGGGCTCTCGGCCACCGCCCGCGAGCAGATGGAGATCGAGGGCCAGTATGCCGGCTACCTCAAGCGCCAGGAGGCCGACATCCGCGCCTTCCGCCGGGACGAGGATCTGCGCCTGCCCGCCGACCTGGATTATGCCGCGATTCCATCGCTGTCGCGCCGAAGTCCGGCAGAAGCTCCAGGCCGCCAAGCCGGCGACTTTGGGCGCGGCCGGGCGGATTTCCGGCGTCACGCCGGCCGCCCTCACCATCCTCCTCAAGTATGTGAAGCGCCGCAGCGCTCCTGAGCGGCTGACTGCCTGATGGCCTTCGGCCAGCCGGAATTCGCCAGCGAACTCAAGGCGCTAGGCATCAATGTTTCACGTGAAACATTGCAGCGGCTGGAGACCTATGCCGGCCTGCTGGTGAAATGGCAGGCCAAGATCAACCTGGTCGGCCCGGCCACCCTGCCCGACCTCTGGCGCCGCCACTTCCTGGACAGCGCCCAGCTCCTGCCCCTGCTCCCGAGCCGCCGCGCGCGCCACCCTGCGAGGTTGGGGTGATGGCGATCCTCGGCTCGAGCGGCGCCGCGCTCTCCCCGTGGCCTGCGTCCCTCGCGGGGGCGGGATCTGATGACCGACGGCTGGTTCCGGGCTGTCCTCGCGATCATATCCTGCGTCGATTCCGACCAGCGCAAGTGCGCCTTCCTGCGCCAGGTCGCGCTCGACTGCGGGGTGCTGGACCGGGTCGACCATCCACGCCAAGCGGATCGAGCAGGTGACCGGGATCGCGGCGGACGTGGTGACGGCGCGGGCCTGCGCGCCGCTGGGCGAACTGCTCGCATTGGCCGAGCCGTTCATCGGCGAAAAGGGCACAGGTCTGTTCCTGAAGGGCGCGCAGGCGGAAGAGGAATTGACCCAGGCGCAGCGGCACTGGACAATGCGACTCGACAGGCGGGAGAGCATTTCCGATCCCGCGGGGACCATCCTGATCGTCAGCCACCTGAAGCGGAAAAGCCAGTGATGTCAGATAGTTACGCGAGGTCTAGGGACCAGGGGCAGCCGCGTATCATCGCCGTGGCGAATCAGAAGGGCGGAGTCGGCAAGACCACCACCGCCATCAACCTCGCGACCGCCCTCGCCGCCTGCGGCAAGCGCGTGCTGATCGTCGATCTCGACCCGCAGGGCAACGCCTCGACCGGCCTCGGCGTCGAGCGCGGCGACCGCCGCACCGGCGCCTATGAGATGCTGATCGACCAGGTGCCGATCGCCGAAGCGACCCGGCCGACCAACGTGCCCAACATGTGGATCGTGCCGACCAGCCCGGACCTGGCCGGCGCGGAGATCGAGCTGATCGACCTCGAGCGCCGCGAATTCCGGCTGCGCGACGCGCTGGCCAAGAAGCCGCTGTCTTATGACTTTATTCTTATCGACTGCCCGCCGTCTCTGACCCTGCTGACCCTGAACGCGATGGTGGCGGCGGACTGCGTGCTGGTCCCGCTGCAATGCGAGTTCTACGCGCTCGAAGGACTCTCGCAGCTGATCAAGACCATCGAGCGGGTGAAGCTGAAGCTCAATCCCGTGCTGGAGATCCAGGGCGTCGTGCTCACCATGTTCGACAAGCGCTCGAGCCTGAACGAGCAGGTCGCGAGCGACGTGCGCCAGCATTTCGGCGACAAGGTCTACGACACCGCGATCCCGCGCAACGTGCGCATCGCGGAAGCGCCGAGCTACGGCATGCCGGCGCTGCTCTACGACATCCGCTGCGCCGGCTCGCAGGCCTACATCCTGCTGGCGAGCGAAGTGCTGAAGCGCGAGCAGGGCCGCACCGGCCGCTCGCTGCTGAACGCGGCGTAGCATGAGCGACGACGAACCAACAGGAAGGAGGCGCCAAGTGATGCAGAAGCGGCATCTGGGTCGCGGCCTCTCCGCGCTGCTCGGCGGCGACGACGACCGAAACGCCGGCAAGCGCAGCGCCGGTCGCGGCGACGCGCACCGCGCCGATCGAGTTCCTGCATCCGAGCGCGATGCAGCCGCGCACCTCGTTCGACGAGGAGAAGCTGGACCAGCTCGCGCAGTCGATCATGGAGCAGGGCGTGCTGCAGCCGATCCTGGTGCGCGCGCATCGCACCAAGGACGGCGAGTGCGAGATCGTCGCCGGCGAGCGGCGCTGGCGCGCGGCGCAGAAGGCGCAGCTGCACGAAGTGCCGATCGTGGTGCGCGAGCTCTCCGATCGCGACACGCTCGAGATCGCGCTGATCGAGAACGTCCAGCGCCAGGATCTCAACCCGATCGAAGAAGCGCGCGGCTATCGCCGCCTGATGCAGGAATTCGCCTACACCCAGGAGACGCTCAGCGATCACATCGGCAAGAGCCGTCCGCACATCGCGAACCTGCTGCGCCTGCTTGGAGCTGCCGGAGATCATCCGCGAGATGATCGCGGACGGACGCTTGAGCGCGAGCCACGCGCGCGCGATCCTGCACCTGCCGAACTGCATCGAGCTCGCGCAGCAGATCGTCGCCAAGGGCCTGTCGGTGCGCGACGCCGAGCGCCTGGCGCAGCAGAAGAAGGCCAAGCGCTTCAAGCAGCCGAAGGCGCCGCGCGAAAAAGACGCCGACACCAAGGCGCTGGAGCGCGACCTCACCGCCAAGCTCGGCCTCAAGACCGAGATCGCCTTCGACGGCAAAGGCGGTGCGCTCACCATCCACTACCAGAGCCTGGAACAGCTCGACGATCTGATCGCGAAGCTGAACAGCTAGACACGACCGGCCTCACGCTGCGCCTAGGGCTAAGCGGCGCGATCTTTTCGGCGCCGGCCTTCGCCGGATCGAGCCAGTCGGCTACGCCGTCCGGTCATCGTAAGCTGCACCCGTGAGATCAGCGCCGGTCAGCGTCGCGTCCTTGAGCGAGGTCATGCGCAGGTCGGCGTTGCGCAGGATCGCGTTGGTGAAGTCGGCGCCCTCGGCGAGGGCATCCTTCAGGTCGACGCCGGTCAGGTCCGCGCCCTTGAGCGATGCGCCGTTGAGGTTGGCGCTTTTCATGGTGGCATGACGAAAGGAGCCGCCGTCAAATTTTGAGCCTGGCAGCCACGCCGCGACCCACATGACCTCGTCCCAGGTCTCGTCGGCGAAGTCCGGTATCGGCGTGCCTTCGGGAGCGTGTCGAGCGCCTGAAGCTTCGAGTCCGCCCCGGGTGTGTGACCAGCTCGACGTCACCCCGCCGCCGCCGTAGAGGACGGAACTGTTGATGGGACCGCAATAGATCGCACGAGACGCGGCGATATCGAAGCCGGCTGGCCATTTGGTTTCACGGCCGTAGCAGGCGCCCCTCAGTTTTGCGCCGGTCAAGTCGGCGAAGGTGAAGTCTGCATACGCAAGCTCGGCACCGCGCAGATCGGCGCCGGAAAGATCGACGTCCAGGAAATTGCCGCGATAGAGGTTGAAGAAGCGCAGGTCCTTGCCCTTGAGGTTATAGCCGTCAAAGCGATCCACCGCAGCGGCCGAATCCCGGAACACGATGCCGGCCTTCACCGGATCGATCTCGTCCGGCCATTCTTCGGGCTCGTCGGCGAAGATCATGCCGTCGAGCCGTGCCTTGGACCAATCGGGGCTTTGCCAGTCACCGCGGCCGGGTTTCATCGTGCGAAGGCGGGCGAAATCCGCGCCGCGCAGGTTGGCGCGCGAAAAATTCTCTCCGGGGAGCCAGGCGCCGTGAAACGACACGCCGGCAAGATCCTGGTTGGCGAAGGTTGCCATGTTCGAGTAGCGCGATGCGCCGGGCGCCAGGATCGGCTCGCGCAGCCAGGAAAAATCCGGCTTCCTGGCACAGGCACCCGCATCAGGCGCGGTCGTCAGCAATGGATGCCTGGAGAGATCGAAGCCGGCCGGCCAGCGGGTATCGCAATCATAGAGCGCAGCGGCGAAGGTGACGTTGTCCAGCTTCGCGCCGGTGAAGTCGACGCCGCGCAGGTCGATCGGCGGTTCGGTGGCGGACAATGTATTGCGAAATTGGGCGCCGGTAAGGTCGGCATCGCGAAGGCTGCTGCCGTGCAGATCGACCGACCAGAACACCGTGTCGCGCAAGTTCGCACGGGCGAGGTCGATACCGGCCATCTCGGTTCGGTCGTATTGACTGCCGGGCGCATGAACGCCGGCGGCCCGCGCTTCCGTCAGCGCGCCTCGGAAAGCAGCGCCAGCAAGATCGGTGCCCTCGAGATTGGCCCGAGGCGCCACCACGTAGAACGAGCCGCCGGTCAGTTTCGCGCCACTGAGGTTGGCATCGGCGAACGTGCCGGATATGTCAGCCTTGCTGAAATCGGCGGCGGTGAGATCGGCACGGTCGAAATGGGTTTCCCACAGCCGGCTGGCGCTGAAATCGCCGCCCTTCAGGACCGAGGCGGTGAAATCGATGTTCGTCAAGTCGGCGCCGCGGAAGGATGCGCCATCGAGCGCACGGTTTGTAAAGTCGATCCTCTCGCCGTTGGGCCGTACCGCTCCCTCGTCAGGCCGGAGAAGTCGCGCCAGTCCGCCGGCACCTGGGCCGACCGGCCGAGGCGGATCAGGCTCAGCACCCGTGCGCGCACTGCATCATGGTCCGTGGGATGCGTCGCGAGATAGGGATCGAGCACAGCCAGCGCCTGCTCATCATGCTGCGTGTCGGAATGGAGCTGGGCCGCCAGTAGTACCGCGGCGCGCGCATTGGGATCGCGTGCGAGGACTTCGTCCAGCAGGCGCAGCGCCGCGGCCTGCTGGCTGGTCGAGCCGAGAAAGCGCGCCTTGGCGATGAAAGGGTCGATGCTGCCGGGATTGCGGACGATTGCGAGGGTTAGCCCGGTCAGGCGAAGCTGGTAGCGCCGGATTGCCGCCATGATTTCGTCGTTGCCCTCGCCGAACGACACCGGCCCCTGGGTGCACATGCTGGCGTAGTAGCCGCGCTCCGCGCTGCCGCTAGCGGCAACAAACGTGCGCTCGCCACGCCGGAACTCGGTGCCGCAATTGCCGCCGTCCGCCTGCTGATAGGTGATGCGGGCGAACGAGCCGAGCTCGCCCTTGTGCACGGTGACAACTTTGAAAACGCCCGTCAGCACGCCGCGGGTCGGCGGCTGCGCGTTCTCGGTGTGGAGCATGATGCCTTCGAACAGGATTCCGACACCGCCGACGAACCGATCGGCGAAGAACTCATCGGGCCCTACCGGCCCTATCGGTGCGCAGGAACACGCCCATGCCGCTCCCGGCCATAGCAGGCCGGTAACAACGGCAAGCGCACGCAAGGATCGCACCATCATGACAGCCCCCAATGCCGCACCCGACATGCCATGCAACAAGATCGCGTTAAGATTGTGGCGCGCCCAGTCATTAACCACGATATCCCTGCATGCCGCGCGGCGCCGAATCCTTGGTCGCCCAAGCGGGACGTCCGGTTCACGGAAATCAGGCTGACGTTCGCCAGTTGATCGCGAAGCTGGGCAGTGGCCGGTAAATCAAAGTTGCAATCCTCATCACGCCGGAGACGTGGTTGTTCTCCGGCGTTTCCGTACCATGAACACTCCCTCTCCAATTGGGACAGCGCCCGTCAGCCCGCCGATAGACTTGGCCCACCCTCGGGAATACACTTCGATCACACCGTTCTCTGAAGTCGATCTTTGGAGTTTCGGAATTCATGATCGAGCCACGCACCGAGCGTCGCATCGCCGCGATCGTCGCCGCGGACGTGGTCGGCTATACCCGGCTCATGGAGCAGGACGAGGCCGGCACGCTGGCCGCGCTCAAGGGCCGGCGCCGCAAAGTGGTCGAACCGATCGTCGCCAGGAATCAGGGCCGCATCTTCAAGGTGAACGGCGACGGCGTGCTGATGGAATTCGCCAGCGCCGTCAATGCCGTCCAGTGCGCCGTCGAGATCCAGCGCGGCATGGCGGACGCCAACAGCGACACCCCCGAGGATCGGCACATCGTACTGCGGATCGGCATCAACCTCGGCGACGTCATGATCGATGGCAGGGACATCTACGGCGAAGGCGTCAACGTCGCGGCGCGCCTGGAGAGCATCGCTGACCCCGGCGGCATCCTGGTCTCCGGATCGGCGCACGAGTTCGCCCGGAACAAGGTCCAGGCGCGGTTCGAGGATTGCGGCATCCGCGGCCTCAAGAACGTCGCCGAGCCGGTCCAGGCCTTTCGCGTTCTCGACGTTCCGGAGGTGTCGGTCGCCTCGATCGCGCCGCCGGCCGACCGTGCGTCGGTTGCCGTCCTGCCCTTTGCGAATAAGAGCGACGATCCAAGCCAGGAGTATTTCGCCGACGGCATCACCGAGGACATCACCACGGGGCTGAGCCGCTTCCGCTCGCTGCTGGTGATCTCGCCCGAGAGCATCTTCACCTACAAGAAGCGCGCGGCAACCCTGCGGACGGTGGGGCGCGAGCTCGGCGTGCAGTTCGTCGTCGAGGGCAGCGTTCGCCGCTCGGGCGAGCGCGTGCGGGTGACCGTCCAGCTGATCGAAGCGGAAAGCGGGAAGCACCTGTGGGACGAGCGCTACGACCGGCCGATGCAGGACATCTTCGCCGTCCAGGATGAAATGGTCCAAAGCATCGTCTCCAATGTCGCCGGCCGGCTCGACGATGCGGGCAGCGCGCGCGCGCTCCGAAAGCACCCCAAGACGCTCTCAATCTATGATCTGCTGCTGCAAGGCCGCCATTTTCTCCATCGCGGCTCCAAGGACGACATCCTGCGTGCGCGGGAGCTGTTCGAACGCGCGATCGCAGCCGAGCCGGACAATGCACGCGCCCATGTCGGCCTCGCGAGCAGCTATGCGTACGAGACCCGCTCCTATTGGTCGACCGCGCCGAGAGAGGCAGCCCGCAAGGCGTTCGAAGTGGCCCAGAAAGCGGTCGATCTCGATATCAGCGACAGCGAGGCGCACCTCGCGTTGGCCTGGGGATACTTCCGTTCGAACGCCAACTTCGATCTGGCGGCAAGCCAGGTCGAGAATGCGATCAAGATCAATCCAAACGATTGCGGCAATTACTGCTTCAAGAGCTGGCTGTTGACCTGCGCGGGCGAGACCAAATCCGGCATTGCCTGCGCGAATGAGGCCCTGCGCCGCAATCCGCTTCAGCGCAATGACTGTCTCTATACCGTCGCGGTTGCCGATTATCTCGCCGGCCGGTATGAGCACGCCCTCACCATGTTCAGCCAGGTCAGCACATCGGGATACCCTGACGTGCACGCTTTCATGGCAGCCTGCTATGCCGAGGTCGGTCGCGGCGACGATGCGCGGCGGGAAACAGAGGAATTCTTGCGTTGCGCCGATCAGATGGAGCATGGATCTCCCGGCCGTGAACGGCGACAGCTGGCGCGCTTATTGGACGCTGAACATGCCGTTCAAAAACGCGGCCCAGCTCGAAGGGCTGCTGGAAAGCTTGCGCAAGGCAGGATTGCCCGCGCGCGCCTGAGCATGGAACAGCTCGACGAGCTGATCGCGACGCCCGCACGCCTGCCATCCTGCCAAACCTCCAATATGGACTAGGCTACGCAGGCCGTCAGATATATCGGCACCGGATCACGCCGGTTCGCCGCCGACAGGAGCCCCGCCATGAGTATCGGCCTCATTGCCCTTCTCGACGATGTGGCAGCCTGGCGAAAGCCGCGGCAGCGTCATTGGACGACATCGCGGGACAAGCGGCCAAGGCCGGAACCAAGGCGGCAGGCGTTGTGATCGACGACACCGCGGTCACGCCGCGCTATTGACAGATTTCGCGGCGGCGCGCGAGCTGCCGGTCGTCGGAAAGATCGCCCTCGGGTCGCTCAAGAACAAACTGCTGTTCCTGCTGCCGGCCGCCCTGGCTTTGAGCCTGCTGGCGCCGCACGCCATCATTCCCCTCCCGACGCCGGGCGGACTTTATCTCTGCTACGAAGGCACCGAGAAAGTCTACTGAATCCCTGTTCCCGCACGCCGCGCACGAACACGAAGCAGCATTGGAGCCGATCGCGGTCG
>CAWJWP010000030.1:0-284403 GCA_963846495.1 Thermoanaerobaculia bacterium
CGCTCTCGATCGCGCGCCGCTCGCAGCGCCGGCGGCCACTCGCGCTGCTGCCGTTGGCGCTCGCGCTCGCCGGCTGCGTCCACGATCGCCGGCCCGCGCCGCCGCAGGCAAACGAGCTGGTGATCGGCCTCGCCAGCGCGCCCACCCACCTCGACCCGCGCCTCGGCACCGACCAGGGATCGGAGTGGGTGTACGAGCTCGATCCTCGACGGCCTGCTCGACAAGGAGCCGACCGGCAAGCTGGTGCCCGGCCTGGCGCGCTCGTGGGAGGTGCTCGACGGCGGCCGCCGCTACCGCTTCCAGCTGCGCGACGATGCGCGCTTCCACGACGGCCGCCCGGTCACCGCCGCCGACGTCGCCTACACCTTCAACACCATCCTCGACGGCAGCGTCAAGAGCCCCAAGCGCGGCGCCCTCGGACCGCTCACCGAGGTCGTCGCCGTCGACCCGCACACCGTCGACTTCGCGATGAGCGAGCCGTTGGGCGCGTTGCTCTACAACTTGGGCGCCGGCACCGGCATCATTCCCGCCGGCATCAGCCCGGAGGAGATGGACAGCCACCCCATCGGGTCGGGCCCCTTCCGCTTCGTGCGACGCACGCCCGACCGCGTCGAGCTCGCCGGCTGGGACGGCCACTTCACCTGGAAGCCGCGCCTCGAGCGCGTCGTGCTGCGCGAGATCCCCGACGCCACCGTGCGCGCGCTCGAGCTCGAGAAGGGCTCGGTGCACCTCGTCGTCAACGACTTCCCACCCGACACCAACGCGCTGTTCGCCAAGAAGCCGGGCTTCCGCGTGCTGCAGAGCCCGGGCTCGACCTACGTCTACCTCGGCCTCAACATGGAAGACGCGGTCACCCGCGACGCGCGCGTGCGGCGCGCCATCTCGATGGCCATCGACCGGCCGCGGCTCGTGCGCACCGTGTGGCGCGGCCAGGGCCGCCCCACCGAGACGCTGGTGCCACCGGGCCACTGGGCGCGCGACGAGGCGCTGCCGCCGACGCCGCACGACCCGGCGGCGGCGGCGCGGCTGCTCGAGGAGGCCGGCTTCCGCGACCCCGACGGGCCGGGGCCGAAGCCGCGACTCCACCTCACCTACAAGATGTCGAACAACGAGCTCTCGCTGCTGCAGGCGCAGGCGATCCAGGCGATGCTCGCCGAGGCCGGCATCGAGGCCGACATCCGCAGCTACGAGTTCGCCACCTTCTACGCCGACGTCAAGCGCGGCACCTTCCAGATGTTCGGCCTCACCTGGACGGGCGTCGCCGAGCCCGACCTCTACCGCAACCTCTTCCACTCGACGTCGATCCCGCCCAAGGGCGCCAACCGCGTCCGCTTCCGCTCGGCCGCGGCGGATCGCCTGATCGAAGAGGGCGCCCGGCGCTTCGAGCCGAGCGACCGGCGGCCGTTCTACGTCGAGCTGCAGGCGCTGCTGCAGCACGAGCTGCCGTACATATCGCTGCTCACGCGCGACACGGTGTCGGTGATGGTCGACGGGCTCGAGGGATACGTCAACTATCCCGGCGGCGAGGTGTACGCGGTGCGCACGGCGTACTGGCGGGGCCGCTGAGGACGGCGTCGCGCGAGGCGAAGCGTCGAACCGTGGGTGACGAACGAGCCGACGCTCGCGACGACGACGCGGTGAGCGAGCCGCCGCTCGCGGCGCGGCTCTACAGCGGCCGCACGCTGCCGCCCAACGTGCGGGCGCTGTCGCTCACCTCGTTCCTGCAGGACGTGGCGAGCGAGATGGTCTACCCGCTGCTGCCAACCTTCTTGAAGCTGCTCGGCGGCGGTGCGCTGGCGCTCGGCGCCATGGAGTCGGCGGCGGAGGGCGTGCTCGCGCTCGTCAAGGGCTGGGCGGGGCGCGAGAGCGACCGCCGCGGGCGCAGGAAGCCGTTCGTCGTCTGGGGCTACGCGCTGTCGGCGGCGGCGCGGCCGCTGCTCGCGCTGGCGACGCTGCCCGTTCATGTCGTGCTGCTGCGCACGAGCGACCGCTTCGCCAAGGGCCTGCGCACGGCACCGCGCGATGCGCTCATCGCCGACAGCACGCCCGGGGAGCAGCGTGGCTTCGCGTTCTCGTTCCACCGCGGGCTAGATCATCTCGGAGCGGCGGTGGGGCCATTGCTCGCCGCGGGTGTGCTCGTGTTGGCGCCCGGGCGGCTGCGGCTCGTCTTCGCGCTGGCGACGGTGCCGGCGGTGCTCGGCGTTTGGGTGGTGCTGCGGCGGGTGCGCGAGGTGCGACGTGGCGACGCTGCGGATGCGGCGGCCTTCACGTCCACGGCGGACGAGCGTGCGGCCGCGCAGTTACCGCCTGTTGCTGGCGAACGCGGCAGTGCAAGGCTGCCGGCGGCGCCGCCGCTTACCGTTGAGCGTGACCGCACAAGGTTGCCGCGAGCACTGTGGCTGCCGCTCTTCGCCGTCTTTGTCTTTGGTCTCGGCAACGCCAGCGACGCCTTTCTGCTGCTGCGCGCTGCCGATCTCGGGCTCGAGCCGCTCGGACTGACTCTCCTCTGGTCGGGTTTCCACTTCGCCAAGTGGGCCGCGTCGGCGCCGTCGGGGCAGCTCGTCGATCGCCTCGGGCCCGGGCGGCCGCTGCTCGTCGGCTGGGCGCTCTACGCCGCCGTCTACGCCGGCTTCGCGTTTGCGCGCGGCATCGTGCCGTTGCTCGCCCTACTCGTTCTCTACGCGCTCTACTACGGCCTCACCGAGGGAGCCGAGCGCACTCTCGTCGTCGCGCTCGCCGGCGACGCCGGTCGCGGCACGGCGCTCGGCGCCTATCACCTCGCGAGCGGCGCCGGTCTCTTCGTCGCCAGCCTGCTCTTCGGCGCGGTGTGGGAGCGCGTGTCGTCGACTGCCGCTTTCCTGCTCGGCGCCGGCCTCGCCGTTGCTGCTGCCTTGTTGCTCGCCGTTGTGGTCACGACGACGTCGCGACACGGGCGTGTCGCATCGCCATGACGAGCGCCACAACGCCCAACGCGCCGGCGGCGACGAGCACCACCGCGATCGCGCGCGCCTCGGGAGTGCGCAGCGCGGCGGGCAGCAGCCAGTACGTCTTCGGCAGCTGCCAGTAGAGCCGCGGCGGAAACGCCTGCCAGCTCCAGCGTGCCACCGCCATGTACGGGGCGCCGAAGACATTCTTCAACGCCAGGTGATAGTCGGTGAACGGCACCAGCGTACCGATCCAGTTGAACAGCGCGCCCGCGGCGACGAGGACGACACCGCCCCAGCGCGCGATACGACTCGCGGGCGGCGACTCCCACCAAGCGGCGAGCGGCACCGCGAGCAGCGGCAACACCGGCACGAGGAAGCGCGGTCCCCAGCACCAACCACCCTCCCACGCGTGCCAGCGGCAGTAGACGCCGAGCATGGTGAGCAGCCCGCCCCAGCCGAGCAGCGCCACCCACGGCGCGCGGCGCAGCAGCGCCGGTGTCCCCGCCGCCGCGAGCAGCACCGCCGGGAAGTAGAGGAGCAACCCGCGGCCCGGACTGATCAGCTGACCGAGCAGGCCCTCCAGCCACGGCGACGACCAGAAGCCGACTTCGCGGCCGTAGCCGGTCTCGAGTGGGCTGCCGAACCGCGCCACGTTGAGCACGCCGAGAACGACGAGGACGAGCGCCAACGCGCCCGCCGCGGCGAAGGCGTGCTTCACCCACCAGCCGCGCGAGCGTGCGCTCGCACGGTCGCGCGCCGCGAGCCACGCTGCACCCACGATCACCGGCAACAGCAAGAAGTGCGCGGTCTTCGTGAGCACAGCGATCGCCAACCCGAGGCCGGCGAGAGCTGCGTTCGTTACCTGCGGCCGCTTGCGCCAACGCGCCACCGCCCACGCGAACAGCGTCAAACCGAACGTCGCCAGGGGCTCGGTGAAGAACGTCTTCGCGTAAACGAGTAGCGGCGACGAGAGCCCGGCGACAATCGCCACGCCGAGCGCCGTGCGCGCCGCGTAGCCGAGCTCGAGCACCAGCAGGTAGAGCAGCGCGCAGATGGCTGCCACCAGCACTGCGTTCGTCAGCGCCACGCCGGCGAAACGGAACGCGCGTTCGCGATCGCTCGCCTCGTACCAGAGGAACCGCGGCCCGACGAACGCGCGCTCGGCGCCCGGCGGCGCCACCACCGCCATCGCGCGGCCGAGCAGGTGAAACGGCACCGCCGCGATCGGCAAGCCGACGCCGTACTTGCCGTACTTCTCCCCCTCGCGCCCTTCGATGAGAAACCCCGGCGGATAGCCGGGGTCCTCGATCGCCAGCGACCCGCGCTCGACGATGCTCTCGCTCGTACGCGCCATCACCACGCCGTCGGGCTCGTAGACGTGGCCGCCGGTGATCGCCACGTAGACGAGCATCAGGCTGGCGAAGAGCCACCACGCGACACGCCTCTCCCCTGCTGCCATCGGCGGAGCGGCATGTTAGCCCCGCCTCAACGCGCGAGCGCGCGAAGTCACTAATTCGCCGGCAGCGCCGAAGAGTCGCCGAGGCTGCCGAACTTGTTCAGCGGGTTGGTGTAGGTCTTCTTGCGGCCGGTCGCCACGTCGGTGATGGTGATCGTGTACTCGACGTTGGAGAGGGCGCCGTAGAAGAACCAGTACTGCCCGTTGACGCCGCGGCCGTCGAGCACTTTGGTGACCAGCTCGACGTTGGACGGCGAGGCGAACCAGAAGTAGCCGGTGTCGCCGCTCAGCGGCACCGCCTGGCCGGCGCCGCGGCGGCCGGCGAAGTCGCGCCAGGCGACCTCGACGCGCACGCGCCCGCCGCTCAAGCAGAGGCTGGTCGCCGTGGGAACGCAGGCGCCGGCCGGCGCCACAATCGGCGCGACGCTCGCAGCGCTCGCCGGGTCGCCAGCCTCAGCCGCGCTCGTCACCGACGCCGAAGCGCTGCTCGCCGCTCCACCGCTGCTCGCCGCGCTCGCGAACGCCAGCGTGTCGCCGGCGCTGGCGAACTTGCCCGCCGGGTTCTGGTAGACGCGCACGACGCCGGTCTGCATGTCGGTGACCGTCAGCGTGTGCTCGAGGTTGCTCAACGCGCCGAAGAACGTCCAGAAGTGATTGTTGAGCCCGCTCCCGTCGAGCACCTTGAGGATCAGCTCGACGTTGGCGGGATCGAACACCCAGAACGCGCCGGTGTCGCCGGTGAGCGACACCGCCTGCGCCGTGCGCCGCGCGCCGTTGACGACGAAGGACACCTCGGCGCGGAAGCGATTGCCGTTCATGCACAGGAACGGACCCGCGGTGCACGTCCCGGTCACCTTGTTGCCCGCCAAGAGCTGGCCGTCGACGACGAGTTGGAAGTCGGATGGACCCACTTCGAGCAGCCCCGCCCGCTGCGCCAGCGGATGGCCGCTGACGTTGGCGCTGCCGCCCGTCCACGCGTAAGCGAGCATCGACGCCGTCGGCGAGGTGGGCGACGCGCCGACGCTGCTCGGCGCCGGCACCGCCACCAGCGCGCCAGCGCGCCCCGCGTCGGTGCCGAAGAACTTGCTGTCGACGAGCTCCTGCTGCGAGCTGGAGACGAAGAGCGTGCCGCCGGAGATCGCCGCGGTGTTGCGCGCGAACGAGGTGCGCACGAGCCGCAGGTAGGAGTCGCGGCGCACCGCGATGGCGCCGCCGCCCGAGCCGCTGCCGCGCGCGTCGGAGTCGAGCACCATCGAGTCCTCGAGCTGCACCTCGGCGAGGTCGCCGAAGATGCCGCCGCCGAAGCCGGCGCTGCCGTCGTTGCCGAGGCCGGCGTCGCAGTCGGCGAGCACGCTGCCGCGAATGTCGACCTTGGCGCGGTTCTCGGCCAGCGAGCCCATGCGCGGCACGGCGCCGTCGCCGTACTGGCGCGGTCCGTCGCCGTCGGCGAGGATGCAGCCGCCCCGCCACGGCGCGCCGTCGAGGCCGCTCACGCCCTGGAGCAGCGAGCGCGTGACGACGAGCTTCGCCGCCGGGCGGTTGATGGCGCCGCCTGCCGTCGAGGGGTCGGGCGAGTCGGCCGACATCATGGCGATGGCGCCACCAGCGCCGCCGCGGCGGCCCGCGGGAAGTTGGTTGGCCTGGAAGACGGAGCCATGCGCTTCGACGGTGGCGCGGAAGCCGGAGATCGCCGCTCCGATGTCGGCGCGGTTGCGCACGAAGGCGGTGCGGTGCACGCGCAGGGTCGTCTGGTTCTCGACGTGGAGGGCGCCGCCGCCGGTGGATTCGGCAGTCCGGCAGCACGGGTCGCCGAGCGCCTGGTTGGCGAGGAAGGTGGCGCCCGAGATCAAGAGGTCGGCGCCCTGTTCCCAGCTGCCGATGGCGTAGATGGCGCCGCCCACCAAGCCCGCCTCGTTGCCCTCGAAGCGGGTGCCGGTGATGCGCAGGGTGCCGTCGAGCGCCCAGATGGCGCCGCCGATCGAGCGTGGATCGTGGCCGGGGAGGTTGGTGCGGTTGCCCACCACTTCACCGCGCAGCATGGTGACGACGGCGCCGGCGCGCACGGCGATGGCGCCGCCGCGGTTGCGCGCGGAGTTGCCGCGCAGCGAGCAGTCGACGAAGGTCGCGTCGGAACCTTCGAGGACCTTGAGCGCGCCGCCGCCGGTGATGCCGGCGACGCGGTTGTCGACGAAGGCGCTTTGGCGGAAGAGGGCCTGGCCCTTGGAAATGGTGACGGCGCCGCCTTCGTTGGTCCTGTCGTTGAAGCCGCCGCGGAAGGTGAGGCGCTCGAAGGTGACTCGCTTGCCGCGGGTGTTCGTGATCTTGAGGATGGGCCGGCTGCCGCCGCCTTCGAGGATGACGATGGCACCGGCGGCGGCGCGGACGGTGAAGGCCTTGCCGGTGTTCTTGATCGCGAAGCCGTTGGGCGGCGACGGGTAGGTGCCAGCGGCGAGCTCGATCGTGCCGCCGTCGCCGACGCGGGAGATGGCGTCGGTGAGCGTCGCCGCCTCCTGTGGCACGCGCACGAGGGCGGCGCCGGCGGCGTGGGCTTCAGCCGCGATGAGGGCCGTGGATGCCGCGAAGAAAAGAGACAGGAGGGTACGTCGCACGCAGGTACCTCGTGATGGTTGACCGGCGACGCCGGCCCCTCCTGGCTTTGGATGGGAACGCGGAGCGGTTCCGCGTGAGCCGGCAAGGTAACACGCGCTGGCGTGAACATGCTGTGAAACAGCGGGGACAGGAAGGGGATTCCAAATCACAGGTGGCGACGCGGAGGGCGGAGTGACTTCGGCCGGCGGTGGCGGGCGGGGCGGCGGGCCGCCGCCGCGGGCCACGGCTCGCTACATAGATAGTCAGGCGGATGCGCTCGCCTCGCTTTGCGGGCGCGCATCGATCCCTTGTCCGTGCCGCGCCCGTCGCAGCGCCCGCAAAGAGGGCCCGCCACGGCGGCCCGCCGCCCCGCCCGCCACCGCCTCCGTTGGTGAGACACCACAGCGGCCGCAGCCTCGCCAACTTCGTTGATGAGAGGCCACAGCGGCTCGCGTCTCGGCACCGCCTCTGTCGCGAGACGCTGAGCGGATCGAGGTGAGCTACCGCGATTCGAATTGCGGTTGGGCTGGTGGCGATCGGTCAGCGCGGCATCGAGCTCGCGAAGTCGGCGGGCAGCGGCGCCTCGATGCGTGTGCGGACGCGCGTTTGTGGATGTGGCAGCTCGAGCCACGCGGCGTGTAGCAACGGCCGCGGCGCGCGCTGGCGGGCGCCGTAGAGGCGATCGCCGAGCACGGGGTGGCCGACGTGGGCGAGGTGTACGCGCGCTTGGTGCGTGCGGCCGGTGCGCAGGAGACACTCGACGAGGGCGATGCCGTTCGCCGCCGCGCGTACGCGCAAGCTGCTGAGCGCGCGCTCGCCGCGTGGCGACACCTCGAAACACCAGTCGCCGCCGGCCGCACGAGCGATCGGTGCGTCGACCTCGCGAGCTTGCCACTCGGGCTCGCCTTCGACTAACGCGAGATAGCCACGTTCGACCTGGCCTTCGCGCCACGCGCGGGCGAGCGGCGCTGTCGCTTCCTGACGTCGCGCGAACAGCAGTACGCCCGTCGTGTTGCGGTCGAGCCGATGCACCAGCCGCACGAACGGCGGCCGGCCTTCCTCCCACGCGAGACGCAGCAGTAGCTGCTCGTCCATCGCGAGCTCGGGCGCGTCGGCTGCGTCGCCGGGGCGCTTCTCCGCGGGCTGCGACAGCACGCCGGCGGGTTTGTCGACGGCGACGAGCCAGCCGTCGTCGAGCAACACGCGCACCGGCGGCGGCTCCCACGGATGGAAGTCAGCGAGCGCTGCGTCGGCTCCACGCACGAGCGCGACGACGTCGCCCGCGGTGAGCGCGCGACCCTGCACGCGCACGACCTCGCCGTTGCGCCGCACGGCGCCGTCGGCGATCAGCGCGCGCGCACGCCGCCGCGACAACGGCGTCACTGCGGCGAGCCACTGGTCGAGGCGCGTGCCCGCCTCGCGCGTACGCACAACGAGGCGCAAAGACGCCGCGGCCTCGCTCATCGCCGCCGCGGATGCGCGACCGCCGCGCTCACACGTAGCCGAGCGAGCGCAGGTTCTTCAGGTACTCGTCGCTGGCCGCCGCGCCCTCGGCGTCGACGTCGCGCGAGCCGTAGCTCGGCACCCGCGCCGGCGCCGGCGGCCAGCGACAGAAGCCCGGCGCCGGCAGCTCGGCGCTTTGCGGCAAGCCGACGGTGCGGAACAGCGCCGCCGCCAGCTCTTCGGGCAGCACGTCGGGAAGATCGTCCGATGGTGTCGGCGAGGTGACAGCGCCTTGACCATTTCTCTGCGCTCCCGCAGACCGCGCCGCTCCGCAGCCGCCGCGCCGCCACATCAGCGCACGTCCCTCGCCGCCGCCGCGACGGCCGGGATCGAACACGACGACCACCGTGCCCCAATCTGCCGGCGCCAGCTCGCGCAGCATGCGGTCAGCGGCGCCGAGCTCGGCGGCGAGCAGGTCGGCGAAGGCGACCTCGCCGCCGCCCCAACCATCCGCGGCGAGATCGAGTGCCGGTAGGTAGAGCGCCGCCGCGCGCGGCCGCTGCGCCATCTCGCCCGCGAACGCCAGTCGATAGAAGCGATCCGGCAACAGCGCTCGCTCGCCGAGCGCCGCTGCCGCGCGAGCCGGCAACGCCGCGCGCGCCACCGCCACCGCCGGCTCCTCCCCTTCGCTCGCCGCGCGTTGCCGCAGCTCGCCGAGCTCGCCGCCGCGCGCCTCAGGAGCGACAGCGCCCGCCGCACCATCGGCGAGCAACTGATAACCACCGTGCGCCACCACCAACCCCGGCAACCGCCCCGCCGGATACGTTCCCCACCAATTCACCACGTCGACCGCCGCGCCGCCGCGTCCGATGAGCTCCCAGAACGCGAACGCGCTCCGCCGGTTCGACAACAGCGGCTGCTGCCGCGCCAATCCGAGCGGTCGCTCCACGCGTGCCCAATAGCCGCGGAACGGCCCATTCGTCGCCAGCGCCGTCTCCATCCCTGCGGGACGAAAACTGTCCACCGCCGCGACCCCATGCAACGGGCTCTGCAGACCCGTCGCAACACTCGTCCAAAACGCCGCCGGTGCCTCCTCCGGATTGCGCTCGTAGCGCAGCGCGATGCCACCGTCTTCGATCAACCCGGCAAACCCAGGCAACGCCCCGCGCTTGAGCAGGTAGTCGAACTCGTCTGGCAACACCCCATCGATGCCGATCAACAACGCCCGCTCCCCCGGCACCGTCGGCAGAAACGCGGCAGCCGGCTCCCGCGTCCGGCGCGCCGCCAACACCGCAGGCAGCGCGAGCAGCACCAACGCCACCACCGCCACCGCCGGCAACAAATACCGCCCCACCAACAACCGCCGCCGCGGCGCCCGATCCGTCAACCGAATCGCCAACGCCAACAACCCCTGATAAAGCAGCCTCCCCAACAAATAAGCCGCCGCCGCACCCCCAACCGCCAGCAACGCCGCCTGCACCGGCGGCAGCGGCGCCAGCAACTCACTCCCACGCCAGGCCACCACCACCAGTAGACCCACGCCCCCAGCGATGCCGACGGCCAAGCTCAAGCTGTCGATCCGCGCGCCCGGCCGAAACCGCAACACGGCGGCCAACACCCCAGCGAGCGCCATGAAACTCAACCCGACCACGAGCGCCGAGATCGGCAGCAGGTGCAACACCAACACACCCAAGTCGAGCGGCGCATCAGCGAGCGGCGGATTCCACGCCAGCAGCAGCAACGCCCCACCCACCGCGGCCAGCGCACCCCCCAACAGCCCTACCTTCGCTGCGAGGACGACGACAGTGCCCCACACCCGCTCGGGCCGTAGCGCGTCCTGCAACAAATAGCGTTCGACGCGGTGCGACAAGTAGCCGAGCCGCTGCAGCTCCGCCCGCACGGCTTCGACCTCAGCGGGAGAGTGTCCGCCCATTCGCGTCGAGCTTACCCGCGCGGACTCACCCTTCCCGCAGAACCGTCATTGCAAGGCGCACGGGTCGGTCGCGATCTCGACCATCGAGATTGCTTCGTCGCTTCGCTCCTCGCAGTGACGAGGGCACGATCACGACGGTCGGTTCGACAACGGAGGCGGTGGCGGGCGGGGCCGCGGGCTGCCGTGGCGGGCCCTCTTTGCGGGCGCTGCGAAGGGCGCGGCACGGACAGCGGCGGCCATGCGCGCCCGCAAAGCGAGGCGAGCGCGATCCTTTGACTATCTATGTAGCGAGCCGTGGCCCGCGGCGGCGGCCCGCGGCCCCGCTCGCCACCGCCGGCCGAAGTACGCTCCCTCGACCAGCGCTCAGTCGATCCGCCCCGATCACTCGGCGCTTCGACCGTTACCGCTTGCGATCGCGCACGACCATCGCCAACGCTCTCAATGCGTCAGCCTTCGCTCCCAACGGCGCCAACCCGGCTACCGCAAACTCGAGCAACTCCGCCGCGAGCGCCCGCGCGCCTTCGACGCCGAGCAACTTGACGAACGTCACCTTCGCCTCGTCCTTCTTCACGTCCTTGCCGACAACCTCCGCCACGCCCTCGACGTCCAACAAATCGTCCGTGATCTGAAACGCCAACCCAAGGTTCTTCGCGTACCGCGTCACCACCTCGAGCTCGCGCCTCTTCGCATCCGCCCCCATCGCCCCAAGCTCCGCCGCCGCGATGAAAAGCGCCCCGGTCTTATGACTATGGATGTACTCCAACCTCTCGAGCTCGAGCTCCTCCCCCCGACTCTCCAAATCCAATGCCTGCCCCCCGATCAATCCGCTCGTCCCCACCGCATCCGCCAAGTGATGCGCCAAATCCGCCGCCGTATATCGCGACAACCGCAACCGCTGCCCCGCCTCCGCGACAACAGCAAACGCCCGATTCAACAACCCGAACGCCGCCAGCAACGCCACGTCCTCGCCGAACTCCAAATGCACCGTCACCCGCCCCCGCCGCAGCCGAGCGTCGTCCATCGCCGGCAGATCGTCGAGCACCAGCGAGCACGCGTGCACCATCTCCACCGCGCACGCCAAATCCAACACCTCGTCGCGCCGGCAGCCGAGCATCTCCGCCACCGCCAACGTCAACACCGGCCGCACCCGCTTCCCGGGCCCGGTCAACGCGTACAGCATCGCTGCGTGCACCCGCTCCGGGCGCTCGACGGCAGCCGGCAACAGCGCCGGCAGACGGGCGTCGACGCGCTCGCCGAAGGCCTGCAGCCGCTCGGCGAGCTTCGTCTCGCTAGCCAACATGCTCGCTACGCAACGCTCGCCAGCTAGACCTGGCCGCGGCGCTGGCGCGTTGCAAGTCCCTAATGCTTGAACGACTCCACGGCCTCGGCCTCGGTGTCGTAGACCTCGAACACCGTGATCAGCTGCGTGATCTGCAGGATGTCGTTCACCTTCGGCGGCAACCCCACGAGCTTCAGCTTGCCGCCGCGGTGGGCAACGCTGGTGTAGGCCGACACCAGCTCGCCGACCCCCGCCGAGTCGATCGTCGTCACCGAATGCAAGTTGAGCAGGATGTCGCGCGCGCCGCCGCCGAGCGCCACCTGCACCGCGTCGCGGATGGCGACGTCTCCCACCCCGATGGTGATCTTGCCCGAAACGTCCAGGACGACGACGTCCCCCACCTGACGCTGTCTGATGTTCATCTCCTCGTCTCCTCCTCGGCACGCGGCGCGCCGGCCGCCTTGATCCGCTTGCGCAACACGACCTCGGTGCCGCCGCCGGAACCGAAGCGATACTCCACCTCGTCCATCAAGCTCCGCATGTAGAAGATCCCGCGCCCGCCGGGCCGCAGCAGGTTCTCCGGCGCCAGCGGGTCGGCGACCGCGGCAGGGTCGAAGCCCGGCCCCTCGTCGCGCACCGCCACCTCCACTTCGTCGCCGTCGACGCGCACCTCCACCTCCACCTGCTTGCCGGGGTCGCTGCCGTTGCCGTGCTTGATCGCGTTCGCCACCGCCTCGCGCACCGCCAGGCCGATCCAGTGACGGTCGTCCTCGCCGAGCTCGAGCCGTTGCAGCAGATCCTCGATCACCGCCTGCACCAGCTCGATGTTCTCGAAGCGGCTGGCTACGGCGAGGTAGGCCTCGGGCTCCACGACCGGCATAGCGTGCGGCGAGTGTAACAGCGAAGGGCGCGCGGCTACGGCAACCACGGCACTCCGCCCATCGCCAGCGCCACGCCCGCCACCGGCGCCAGCGCCTTGGCGCCGCTCGGCCACTGCTCGAGCGCCCAGGGGATGACGAAGAGCAGCTGCACGGCGTCGAAGAGGAAGTGGGCGACGATCGCCGGCCACACGTTCTGCCGCCACCACACGAGGCCGGCGAAGACGAGCGACAGCACGGTGACGCCGACGAGCATGAACGGCTGGTCGTAGGAGAGGTGGGCGAGCACGAAGAGCAGCGTCGACACGGCGACGCCGACGCGTGGCTGCAGGAGGCCGCGGAAGAAGATCTCCTCGACGACCCCCGCCGAGAGCGCCACCGAGACCTTGAGCCAGAGCGGCAGCCCGGCGATCCACAGCACCAGCGCCGGCGGCTGCTTGGGCAGCAGGTCCTGAACGCCGAAGGTGAACATCATCGCCATCACGACGAGCAGGCAGCCGACGAGGAGCACCCAGACGAGCGGGCTCAGCAGGAGCCCGATCACCACCTCGATCAGCGGCCGTGACGGCGCGAGCCCGAGCTGGCGCAGCACCACCGTGCCGAGCGACGAGCCCTGCGGCACGCACCCGGCAAAGGCGAGCAGCAGCCACATGAAGAGGCCGAGCACGAAGATCGCGTGCAGCACAAAGAGCTGCGCCGGCGGCACCTGCGCCGGCATCGGCCCGCGCGCGAGCCCCACCTGGCCGAGCGCCGCGAAGACGCCGACGTAGAGCACGCCGGCAATCACCATCGAGCCGAGCAGCCGCCGTGCCGGCTCGCGGAAGCCGGGAGGCAGCAGCCCGCGCGCGGACATGAGCTGGTCCACCGCCGTGGCGCTGACCAACGCCAGCACCAGCGGCCCGATCAGCCGCAGCGGCTCCACTAGTGTCCCGACACCGTGGTTCGCGGCATAAGTCGGCGAGCCATTTTCGTTCGGGGCAAGGCGCGCCGACGAAGGAATACCCTGGTCGTATTTCTAGGAGGCGCAACGCCGCCCCGGGCGAAAAGGGCCGCCGAATTGTGCTGCGAAACACGGTGTCGGGACACTAGGTTGCCGCCTCGCCTTCCGGCGCCGGCGGCAGCACCAGCACCGGACAGCGGGCGTGGCGCAGCACGCTCTCGGCGGTGCTCCCCATGAAGGCGTGACGGATGCCGCTGCTGCCGTGCCGCGCCAGCACCACGAGGTCGGCGCCGATGTCGGCCGCGACGGCGACGATCTCGTGGCGCGGCCGGCCGCGCACCACCAAGCGCTCCACCTTCGCCACCGCCGGCGCGTCGGTCACCGCTCCCTGCAGCAGCTCCTCCATGTGGTGCAGCGCCCGCTCGCGCATCGACTTGTAGAACTCCTCGTTCGGGTGGTCCCAGGCGAAGAGCTCGGGGTAGGGGAAGCTGTCCTCGATCACCGTCAGCAGCGCCACCTCGGCGCCGCAGGTGCCGGCAAGCGCCAGCCCGTACACCAGCGCGCGCTGGGAGTCGTCCGAGAAATCGAGCGGGATGAGGACTTTCCTGCAGGGAAAAGGCGCGCCCATGACCCCTCCTGGCGATGCCGACAGGGCGGCCGAGCCGCCGCGGCGCGGATGCTAACAGGGTTCCTTCAGTCGGCATCCGAGGCGCATCGGAGGCGCATTGGAGCGTCGGCACCTTGACGACACCCTGTAGGGGCTTAGAATCCTCGCGCTAGCTTCCTGATCGAACAGCACAACGCAGGCGGCCCGCGTGCGCGCGGCGCGAACCCGGTTGCGGAACCCGGTCCGGGCCCCCCTCACCAGGCCACGACACCGATGCGGGGCAAACCCGCAGAGGACAAGGGGACCTCACCATGTTCGACGTTCGACCGCAGCGCTTCTCCACGCGGTGTCTCACGCTGCTCGCGCTCGCCTGCGCCTCGGTCTCCGCTGTCTGGGCCGCGCCCCGCTGGCAGCCGGAGCAGGCGGAGGAGGGGGCCGCCGCGAGCTTGCCCTCGCCGAAGACCGCGGCGCTCTTCGAGAGCGCGGCCCGCACCGACGACGGCCGCGTCCAGCTGCTCGTCGAGCTGCGGCAGCCTGCGGGCGCGGCGGCGTTCGCGCAAGCGATGAAAGCCGCCGCCCCTTCGTCCGACAAGCGACGGATCACGAGCTTCGCCGGCGACGCCTCGCGTCGCGCCGTCGCCGCGGCCCGCGCCGAGCAAGCGGCGTTCGCTCCGCAGCTACAGCGTCTCGGCGCTCGCGAGCTCTACCGCGTGGCGCGCGTCCTCAACGGCATCGCCATCGCGATCGAGCCGGGACGAGTGAAGGAGCTGCTGCGCCTCCCCGGCGTCGCCCGCGTGCTGCCGATCGAAGCCGAGTACCCGACGAACTCGACGAGCGTGCCCTTCATCGGCACGCCGGAGGTGTGGGGGAACACGACCACGCCGCCGCTGCCCTTCGCCGCCGACGGCACCGGCATCAGCATCGGCGTCATCGACACCGGTACCGACTACATGCATTCCCACTTCGCCGGCCCCGACCTCGACGGCGGCGGCCCCGGCGGGCTCGGCGACTACCAGGCCGAGTCGACGGCGACGACGAACTTCACCACCGCCGGCAGCTTCCCGACGGCGAAGGTGGTGGGCGGCACCGACTTCGCGGGCGACAACTACACCGGCTCCAACTCGCCGGTGCCCGACCCCAACCCGATGGACTGCAACGGCCACGGCAGCCACGTCTCGGGCACCGCCGCCGGCTTGGGCGTCAATGCCGACGGCAGCACCTACACCGGTCCCTGGGACAACACCGCCAACTTCCCCGCCATGCGCATCGGCCCGGGCACGGCGCCGAAGGCCTCGGTCTACGGCCTCCGCGTCTTCGGCTGCTTCGGCAGCACCGGCCTCACCACCTTCGCCATCGACTGGGCGATGGACCCCGACAACGACGACGACGTCTCCGACCACCTCGACGTCATCAACATGTCGTTGGGCAGCAACTTCGGTGGGGCGCTGAGCGCCACCGCCGTCGCCTCCGACAACGCGGCGATCGCCGGCGTCATCGTCGTCACCTCGGCCGGCAACGCCAGCGACACCTTCTTCATCAGCGGCTCGCCGGGATCGGCGTCGCACGCCATCGCCACCGCGGCTTCGGTGGACAGCGGCGTCTCCGCCGTCTCCGTGCAGGTCAACTCGCCGCCCTCGGTCGCCGGCAACTACCTCGGCGGCGCCGCCCTGTTCGGCCCGGCGCCGAGCGGGCAGACCGGGGACGGAGTGATCGCCACCGATGCGACGACCGGAAACCACCCGATCTACGGCTTGTCCTGCGGCCCATCGTCGACCGACGGGTGCTGTCCCTTCACCAATGCCGCCGCCATGGTCGGCAGGATCTGCGTCGTCGACCGCGGCACCTGCACCTTCAAGACCAAGACCGCGAACTGTCAGGCCGCGAACGGAATCGGCATCGTGGTGGTGGACAACGCCCCCGGGTCGCCGCCGCCAGGTCTCGCCGACGACGCGTTGATCCTGACGCCGATCACGATCCCCACGGAGCGCGTCACGCTGCTCGACGGCACGGCGATCAAGAACGCCATCATCGCCGGCCCGCCGGCAGTCAACATGACCATGCTCGGGACCAACGGCGGCGACACCCTCGCCAGCTTCTCCTCGCGCGGGCCGCGGCGCATCTTCGGCTCGCCGATGCGGCTCAAGCCCGACATCGCGGCTCCGGGGTCGAGCATCACTTCGGTGCAGACGGGCCACACCTGCTTCACGGCGACCTCCGGCGGCGCCAGCTGCACCGGCGCTCCGCACCCGTCGGGCTTCCAGGCCGGCAACCAGACGCTCACCATCTCCGGCACCTCGATGGCGAGCCCGCACATGGCGGGCATCCTGGCCCTCCTGCGCCAGCTCCATCCCGACTGGTCGGTCGACGAGCTCAAGGCGCTGGCGATCAACTACGCGGTCCACGACGTGACCTTGTTCCCCGGCGCCACGCCGCCGCGCTTCGGACCGTCGCGCATCGGCGGCGGCCGCACCGACCCGGCGCAGTCGGCGCTCGGCGAGGTGATCGCCGCGGACGCCGACGTCGCCGGCGTGGTCAGCGTCGTCTTCGACCCCGAGGTCGTCGTCTCCGGCTCGGGCATGCAGACGAAGACGGTGCGGGTGACCAACAAGGGCGCCACGCAGCAGACCTACGACCTCGCCTTCGACAACGTCGTCGACTCGCCGGGCGTCGTCTTCTCGCTGCCGGACGGTCCCACGGTCACCGTCGACCCCGGCGAGTCCGAGGACGTCGACATCCTGATGACGGCCACGCCGTCGGCGATGGACCACACGCGCGATGCGTCGCTGTTCACCACCCAAGGCGTGCAGGCGAACTACGGCGACCAGCCGCGCAACTTCCTCACCGAGGAGGGCTCGTACCTCACCTTCAGCCAGAGCTCGGTGCTCAAGCTGCGGGTGCCGGTCTACATGGCGCAGCGGCCGGCGTCGACGATGTCGGCACCGGCGACGATCACCACCGGCCTGGCACCTACGGGCTCGACGACGATCCCGCTCTCGGGCGCTGACATCTGCACCGGGACGCTGGCCGCCGGGCCGACCTGCACGGGCACCTTCCCCAACGACGTCGAGTCGCTGGTGACGCCGCTCGAGCTGCAGGTCGTCTCCGGCCTCGACCCGGTGAACTCGACCGACTACGCGGACATCCAGTACGCCGGCGTCGGCTACGACCCGACCAACAACCTCCTGCTCTTCGGCGTCTCGGCGTGGGGCGACTGGTCGACCCCGAACGACGTCGCCTTCAACTTCTGCGTCGACTTGAACGAGGACGGCCTCTTCGACAAGAGCGTCTACAACAGCAACCCGGCGATCTTCGTGGCCGGCGCGTCGTTCAACGACAACTTCGTGCGCATCGTCCGCGACCTGCCGACGACGAACAACTCGATCCTCGGGACGGCCTCGTTCGTCAATGCGGTCGGGCCGTCGGTGATCGACACCGCGCTCCACCTCAACAACGTGATGTTCCTGGCGGTGACGCCGACGCAGCTCGGCTTGACGTCCGGGGACACCACGTTCCGCTGGAAGATCGTCAGCTGCCCGGCCACCAACCCCAACTGCGCGCGGACGACGACCGGCAACCGCTGCGCCCCGTCGCCCGCCGTTCGCTTCGACGAGGCGAACGGGCCGTTCTTCTACAACTACAACGCGCAGGGTCTGAACTTCGGCGGCGACTGGCTCGACGAGGACCTCAACGGCAACACGATCCCGGTCACCTGGAACACCGCCAACATGACGACCAACGGGTCGTTCGGCGCCCTCCTCCTCCACCACCACAACGGCCGCGGCAACCGCGCCGAGGTGGTGCTGCTCGAGGGCACGCAGACCGCCGACCTCTCGATCACCAAGGGCGTCACCGGCACGCCTGCGGTCGGCAACAACGTGACGTTCACGCTGACGGTGACCAACAACGGCCCCGACGGGGCGACCGGCGTCGAGGTGAGCGACTTCCTGCCGCCGTCCTTCGACTACGTCTCCGACGACGGCGCCGGCGCCTACGACCCCAACACCGGCCAGTGGACGGTCGGAGCGCTCGCCAACGCCGGCACCGCGACCTTGAACATCGTCGCCGAGGTCATCGCCAGCGGCGAGCTCTGCAACACCGCCACCATCACCGCCGGCACGCCGCTCGACACCATCCCGGGCAACAACCAGGCGACCGCCTGCGTCGAAGCCGCGCGCTCGGCCGACCTCCAGCTCACCGTCGTGCAGACGGCGAGCCCGGTGCAAGCCGGGGCGCCGCTCTCCTTCGCCTACACCGTGTGGAACAACGGCGTCGACGACGCCTACGCCAAGGCCACCTTCTCGCCGTCGCCGGCGATCGCCATGACGGCCTCCGGCCCCGGCAACCCCAACGCGGGCACCTACACCCCTGGCAGCCCGAACACGTGGAACGTCGGCAACCTGCCGGCGGGCAACAACCGCAACCTGACGCTGACGGCGACGGCTCCCAACTGCGCCTGCTTCCTCGACGTCACCACCAGCGCCTTCAGCGACCCGGCGGTCGCCGATCCCAACCCGGCGAACAACTCCGCCGACGCCCACATCCTGGTCCTCTCGCCGGCGACGATCGACGTCTTCACCAAGACGGTCGCCGGCCAGTTCATCCCCGGCGGCACCGTGACCTACACGGTGACGATCCACAACAACGGCCCCCAGGCCCAGCAGGACGAGGCCGGTGACGAGTTCACCGACACCCTGCCGGGCACGCTGGCGCTCGTCTCGGCTGACGACAACGGCAGCCCGGGCACCATCGGCACCAGCGGCAACACCGTCACCTGGAACGGCGCCATCCCCAATGGCGGCACGCTCACCATCACCATCGTCGCCACCATCGGCGTCGGCGTGACGCCGGGGACGGTCATCAGCAACCAGGGCACGGTCAACAACGACCAGGACGGCGACTTCCAGACGCCGCCCACCGCGATCCTCACCGACGACCCGTCGGTCGGCGGCACGAACGACCCCACCGACTTCACGGTCGAGGCGGCCGGCCTCAAGATCTCGAAGACCGACAACCAAACGACCGAGGTCCCCGGCACGTCGGTCACCTACACCATCGTCGGGCACAACGACCAGCTGTTCGCCGTCACCAACGAGACGGTGAAGGACAACTTCCCCGCCATCCTCACCGGCTGCACCTGGACCTGCGTGGCGAGCGCCGGCTCGGACTGCGACAACACCGCGGCCGGCACCGGCGCCTCGGGCTCGGGTCACATCAACGAGCACGACATCAACCTGGCGGCGAACGGGACGGTCACCTACACCGCGACCTGCACCATCTCGCCCTCCGCCACCGGCACGCTGAGCAACACCGCCAAGATCCACGAAACCGGTCCGCCGATCACCGCCACCGACGTCGACACCCTGACGCCGGAGGTGGATCTCTCGATCACCAAGACCGACGGCGCCACCTCCGTCGTCGCCGGTGAGACGACCACCTACACCATCGTCGTCGGCAACTCCGGCCCGAGCACCGCGGCCGGGACGTCGGTCACCGACACCTTCCCGGCGGCGTGCGCGAGCGTCAGCTACACCAGCGTCGCGGCAGGCGGCGCGACGGGCAACACCGCCGGGCCGGCGTCCGGCAACATCAACGACACGGTGACCCTGCCGCCGGGCTCGAGCGTGACCTACACGGCGGTGTGCACCGTCGCTTCGGGCGCCACCGGCACGATCTCGAACACCGCCAACGTGGCGGCTGCCGGCGGCACCACCGACACCAACCCCGGCAACAACAGCGCCACCGACAACGACACCGCGATCACCGCCGAGGCCGACGTCTCGGTGACCAAGACCGACGGCGCCACCTCGGTGCTGGCCGGCAACGCCACGACCTACACGATCGTGGTCAGCAACGCCGGTCCCAGCGACGCGCCGGGGACGACCGTGGTGGACAACTTCCCGGCTGCCTGCGAGAGCGTCAGCTACACCAGCGTGGCGGCGGGCGGTGCGACCGGCAATACGGCCGGGCCGGCGTCGGGCAACATCAACGACACGCTGAGCCTGCCGGACGGTTCGAGCGTCACTTACACAGCCGTCTGCGACGTCGATGCGGGCGCCAGCGGCACGCTGGTCAACACGGCGACGGCGACGACCGGCGTCACCGACCCCACCCCCGGCAACAACAGCGCCACCGACAACGACACCGCGATCGGCGCCGAGGGCGACCTCGCGATCACCAAGGACGACACGGTGACCAACGTGGCGCCGGGCGGCACCGCCATCTACACCATCGTCGTCACCAACAACGGGCCGAGCGACTCGGCGGGCACGGTGACCGACAACTTCCCGTCCGAGTGCGTCAGCCCGAGCTACACCAGCGTCGCTTCCGGCGGCGCCGCCGGCAACACCTCGGGCAACGGCAACATCAACGACACGCTGACGCTGCCGGCGGGCAGCTCGGTGACCTACACGGCGACCTGCCCGGTCGACGCCAACGCCAGCGGCTCGTTGTCCAACACGGCGACGATCGCGGCCGGCGCGGTCACCGATCCGAACCTCGCCAACAACAGCGCGACCGACGAGGACCAGATCGGCAACCTGATCTTCAACAACGGTTTCGAGGAGGGGAACACCTCGGCCTGGAGCGACGTCGAGCCGTAGCAACGGCTCCAGCGAGAGTCGACCGTCTACGGGCGGGCGCGCAGGCGCCCGCCCGTTTCGTTTCCGCCCCTGTCATTCGGTCGCCGGGTCTCCGCTTCTTTCCCCTTGACGGCGCCGCGACCTGACTTAGAATCACCCGCGCCAGTTCTCGTCAACCTCAGGAAATATCGGCCCGCACCGAGCGCCGCGAATCCATCGCGGCTGTCCGACGAGGGGCCACTGCAGTCGCCGCGGGAGCTGCCCCGCGCGACCAGGGGGCGTATGCGACTCCACCGCTGTCTGCTGCCGCTGTTCGCGATCGTGCTCCTAGTCCTCCCGGCGCTAGCCGTGCCGGCCTTCGCCGCCGGCAAGGCCGGGGCGCCGCGCATGTATGACGTGCGCGTCGGCAACCCCGGCGAGCTGCAGAAGGCGCTCGCCGGCACTGCCGGCGGTCCCTCGCGCGTCGCCCTCGACGCCGCCGGCCTCGCGGCGCATGCCGCGCAGATGCGCGCCGGCCTCGACCGGCTGCGCGCCGACTCGCCCGGCGCCCGCGTCAAGGTCTCCGGCCCCACCGCCGGTCCGGCGCAGGTGCTCTCCGGCCGCCAGCCGCTGACCGCCGCCGCCCCCGGCGCCCGCAGTGAAGACATCGTGCGCGGTTTCCTCGCTGCTCACGCCGACGTCTACGGCCTCTCCGCCGCCGACCTCGCCGACCTGGTGGCGATCGGCGACAGCCCGGGCGGCCAAAGCGGCCTGCGCATGCTGCGCATGGAGCAGGTGGTCGGCGGCCGCGCCGTCTTCCAGAGCGAGACCCGCTTCCTGCTCGACCGCGACGGGCGCCTCGTGCGCTCGCTCGGCCTGATGGTTCCCGACGCGCGCGGCCGCGCGCCGCAGCTCCAGGCCGCGCAGCTGATCTCCGCCGCCGACGCCGTCGTCGCGCTGCTCGGCTCCGTCGGCCACGGCTCGAGCGCGAGCGCCTTCGCGACCAGCCCGACCGCTCGTCCCGGCTGGTTCGAGCTCGCCGAGACCGACGGGCTTGTCGCCGGCGCCGTCACCGCCCGCGAGGTGCTCTTCCCGCTCGCGCCCGGCGTGCTGGTGCCCGCCTGGTCGCTCGTCGTCTTCACCGAGGGCGACGCCGACTGGTACGCCATCGTCGACGCCGAGACCGGCGGCGTGCTCTGGCGCAAGAACATCCGCAACTCGGTCTCCACTCACGAGGCGCGCTTCCGCGTCTACGTGCAGGCCGACGGCACGACGCCCGCCGACAACCCGGCGCCCGCCTCGCCGAACACCGCCATTCCCGGCGAGCAGTTCGCCGAGATCCTGCCGACGATCGTCAACATGTCGGTGGCGCAGGACATCGTCGCCAGCCCCAACGGCTGGATCGACGACTGCCCGGGCGGCGTCTGCACCATCGGCCAAGAGCAAACGCTGGGGAACAACGTGCTGGCCTGCGTGGACCGCGCTGCACCCCTCAACACCTGCGACACCGACGCCGGCGGCATCCTCGACGGCAGCGGCCGGCCGCAGGGCAACCCCGACGGCAACGGCCGCAACCGCGACTTCCTGGGCACTGCCCCGCGCGACTTCCAGACCGGCTTCCTGCCGCCGCCCCAGGGCGGCGCCGCCAACGCCGAGGTGGGCCAGACGGCGACCGGCGCCGGCGCCAGCGGCACCAACGCCTTGGATCAGTTCCGCCGCGGCTCGGTGACCGGCCAGTTCTACGCTTCCAACTGGTACCACGACAAGCTCTTCGCCCTCGGCTTCGACGAGCCGGCGGCCAACTTCCAGCTGCTCAACTTCCAGGGCGCTGGCGGCGTCGCCGGCGACCGCGTGCTGGTGGACGTTCAGGACGGCGCCGGCACCAACAACGCCAACTTCGCGACCCCGCCGGACGGCGTCTCGGGCCGCGCCCAGATGTTCCGCTTCACCGGCCCCACCATCGACCGCGACGGCGGTCTCGACAACGAGATCCTCTTCCACGAGCTCACCCACGGCACCAGCAACCGCATCGTGGGCAACGCCGCGGGCCTCAACTGGGACCTCGCCGTCGGCATGGGCGAAGGGTGGAGCGACTTCTACGCCCTGGCGCTGCTCAACAACACCGTCGCCGACACGGTGACCGGCCGCTACGCCTCGGGCGGCTACGCCACCTACAAGCTCATCGCCGGCTTCCTCGACAACTACACCTACGGCATCCGCCGCTTCCCCTACACCACCGACAACACCGTCAACCCGATGACCTGGGCCGACGTCGACGACGTCACCAACAACCTCGGCGGCGGCAGCCTGCCGGGCTCGAGCATCAACTTCAACGGCAATGGCGGCATGGAAGTGCACAACTCCGGCGAGGTCTTCGCGCTGACGCTGTGGGAGGTGCGTGGCCGCATCATCGCCGACCCCGCCGGCGCCAACGGCAGCGTGCCGCTGGGCAACCAGACGACCCTGCAGCTGGTCACCGACGGCCTCAAGATGACGCCCATCGACCCCAGCTTCACCGAGGGGCGCGACGCCATCCTCGCCGCCGACTGCGCCACCAACGCCTGCGCCAACGAGGAGTCGATCTGGGGCGGCTTCGCCGACCGCGGCCTCGGCTACGGCTCGGCGACGCCCTTCAACGAGCTCTTCGGCTTCGTCTCCGGGCACCTGGGGGTGAAGGAGTCGTTCAGCCTGCCCTACCTCGACGTCGTCGACGCCTCGACCGACGTCGCCATCGACGACACCTCCGGCAACAACAACGGCGCCATCGACCCGGGCGAGCCCATCTTCCTCAACGTCACGCTCACCAACCCCTGGCGGGCCGCCAGCAAGGCGGTGACGGCGGGCGCCACCGCGACGCTCTCCACCACCACCACCGGCATCACCATCTGGGACAACACCGCCACCTACGGCGCCATTGCGCCGCAGGGCACGGCCGCCGGCAGCGACGACTTCCTCATCACCGTCGCCCCGAGCGTGCTGTGCGAGAGCAGCATCAACTTCACCCTCACCGTGACCTCGAACCTGGGCACCACGGCGACCACCTTCAGCCTCCGCGTCGGCGCCGTCAGCGGCACGGACGCGCCGGTGACCTACACCTTCGACCCCAACCCGGACCTCGTCATCCCGGACAACGGGCGCCGCGCGGTGTTCACCACCGGCACCATCACCGACGACTTCGAGATCGCCGACTTGAACCTCCGCGCCGACAGCGTCACCCACACCTTCGTCGGCGACCTCACCTTCATGCTGCGCTCGCCGGAAGGCATCGGCGAGGACTCGATCACGCTCATCGGCGGCCTCACCGACGGCGGCTCGGGCGACAACCTGACCAACATGGTCATCGACGACGACCTGCCGAGCCTGGCCACCGAGGACATGGTGCAGCAGACGAACGCAGCGAATCCGTTCACCGGCGACTGGCTGCCGACCTTCAATGCGCCGTGGCCGCTCCTGGCCGGCTTCCCGCCGGAGGATCCGGTCGGCACCTTCGAGCGCTACACCGGCAAGAGCACGCTGGGCACCTGGGCGATGGCGGCCTCCGACCAGTTCGCCGCCGACTCCGGCACGCTCAACTCCTGGTCGATCATCGTGACGCCGGTCAACCGCGTCTGCGCGGCCTTCGGCGGCGCACCGCTGGTGTCGGCGACCAAGACGGTGACCGGCACCTTCAGCGTCGGCGGCACCATCACCTACACCGTCACCCTCACCAACACCGGCACCGCCGGCCAGGGCGACAACCCCGGTGACGAGTTCACCGACACCCTGCCCGCCTCGCTGACCCTGGTCAACGTCGTCGCCAGCTCGGGCACCCCCGGGTCGGCGGGCAACACCGCGACCTGGAACGGCACCCTGGCGCCGCTCGGCGGCAGCGTGACGATCACCATCACGGCGACCGTCAACAACGCGGGGCAGATCTGCAACCAGGGCACGGCGAACTACGACAGCAACGGCGACGGCACCAACGACGCCACCGCGCAGACGGACGACCCGGGCGTCGGCGGCGCGGCGGATCCCACCTGCTTCACCGTCGGCACCCCCTCGCTGTCGGCGACCAAGACGGTGAGCGGCACCTTCGAAGAGGGCGGCGCGATCACCTACACCATCGTCATCACCAACTCGGGCACCGCCGCCTCGCCCGACAACGTCGGCAACGAGTTCACCGACACGCTGCCGGCGAGCGTCACGGTGGGCACGCCGACCGCCAGCATCGGCACCATTTCCGGCCCCGGCATCAACCCGGTGACCTGGAACGGCTCGATCCCGGCGAGCGGCTCGGTGACCATCACCATCCCGGCGACGATCAACCCCGGCACCGCCGGCCAGACGATCAGCAACCAGGGCACGGTCACCTACGACGCCGACCTCAACGGCAGCAACGAGACGACCGTGCAGACCGACGATCCGGGCCAACCGGGTCAGTCGGACCAGACGAGCTTCGTCGTCGGCATCGGCGGCTTCAACCCCGAGATCCCGACGCTGTCGCAGCTGGGCGCGCTGATGCTCGCCCTCGGCCTCGCCGGCCTCGGCCTGCTGGCCCTGCGGCGGCGCAGCTGACGAACGGGTGAAGCGGGCGGCACCGGCCGCCCGCTTTCGACCGTGCCTCTAAGCGAGGGCGGGCGCACCAGCGCCCGCCCTTCGTGTTTGTCGGGGTATCGCGCGGCGCTGCGCGCGAGTTAGCGAAGCCGCTGCTGATACTGGCGCAGCTGGCTCACGGCGCCCATCAGCCGCGAGGCCTTGCGGTTCTTCAGCTGGATGGCCTGCACGTCGTCGAGCGGCACCTGCTCGCCGCGCACCTCGCGCAGCAGCTTCTCCATCTCGAACGCGAGCTTGTCGAGCTCGCCGCGCTCGAGCCGCTTGTAGGTGCGCTCGGAGACGAGGATGTAACCCTCGCTGATCTGCTGCGCCATCGCCCAGGCGCTACCGCCCATGAAGTTGCCCATCGCGGCCCGTATCTTAGGGCGGGACGGTCATTTGCGCCGTGTTATGCTGCCGCGCTGTACCGTTCAGAACGCTTCGCGCTGCGGCATTCAATCCCCAAGCTCTGACATCGGCTCCGGCATTCGGCAGCCAAGGAGGTCCGTCGTGAGCCGTTTCCCCGGCGTCGACTTCATGGAGATCGACTCGCTGCTCTCGGAAGAGGAGCGGCTGGTGCGCGACAGCGTGCGCGCCTGGGTCGACGAGCGGTTCATGCCGCTGATCGTCGACTGCCACCGCGAGGGGCGCTTCCCCATCGAGCTGGTGCCCGAGATGGGACGGCTCAACCTCTTCGGCTCGACGATCGACGAGTACGGCCTGCCCGGCCTCAACAACGTCGCCTACGGCCTCACCATGCAGGAGCTCGAGCGCGGCGACTCGGGGCTGCGCAGCTTCGTGTCGGTGCAGAGCGGCCTCGTCATGTACCCGATCTACGCCTTCGGCTCGCAGGCGCAGAAGGACAAGTGGATCCCGACGCTGGGCTCCGGCGAGGCGATCGGCTGCTTCGGCCTGACCGAGCCCGACTTCGGCAGCAACCCCGGCGCCATGCGCACGACGGCGCGGCGCGACGGCGACTCCTGGGTGCTCAACGGCGCCAAGCAGTGGATCACCAGCGGCACCTTGGCCGACGTCGCCGTCGTCTGGGCGAAGACCGACGAAGGCATCCGCGGCTTCCTGGTCGAGAAGGGGACGCCCGGCTTCACCTCCGCCGACCAGCACGGCAAGTTCTCGCTGCGCGCCTCGGTCACCTCCGAGCTCGGCTTCCACGACTGCCGCATCCCCGCCGACGCCATCCTGCCCAAGACGACCGGCTTGAAGAACGCGCTGATGTGCCTCACCCAGGCGCGCTACGGCATCGCCTGGGGCGCGCTGGGCGCGGCGATGGATTGCTACGACACGGCGCTCCGTTACTCCAAAGAACGCATCCAGTGGAACGGCCAGCCGATCGCCAGCCACCAGCTGATCCAGGAGAAGCTGGCCTGGATGATCACCGAGATCACCAAGGGGCAGCTCTTGGCGCTGCAGCTCGGCCGGCTGAAGGACCAGGGCAAGGCGCGGCCGCACCACGTCTCGATGGGCAAGCGCAACAACGTCTGGGTGGCGCGCGAGTGCGCCCGCCTGGCGCGCGAGGTCCTCGGCGCCAACGGCATCGTCGACGACTACCCGGTGATCCGCCACATGCTCAACATCGAGTCGGTGTTCACCTACGAGGGGACGCACGACATCCACGCGTTGATCATCGGCGAGGCGGTCACCGGCATCTCGGCGTTCAACGCGCCCCGCCCGACCGAACGCGCCGGCGCGAGCAGCGAGCGCGAGGCGCCGGCGCCGACGCCGGCCCCGGCGGGCGCGAGGTAGCGCGCCGTGGAACGTCTCCTCGAGCAGGACTTCATCCGCGTCGCCGAGCAGGCGGCGATCGCCGCCGCGCAGACGATGGGGCGCGGCAACCGCAAGCACTCCGACCACGTCGCCGTCGAGGCGATGCGGAAGGAGATGGACACCCTGCCCATCCACGGCCGCGTCGTCATCGGCGAGGGCGAGCGCGACAAGGCGCCGATGCTCTACGTCGGCGAGGAGGTGGGCGCGCAGAAGGGCGACGGCCCGCCCGACGTCGACATCGCCGTCGACCCGCTCGAGGGCACCAACCTCTGCGCCACCGGCGCGCCCGGCGCCATCGCCGTCCTCGCCGCCGCCGAGCGCGGCGGCCTGCTCTACGCCCCCGACGTCTACATGGAGAAGCTGATCGTCGGGCCGACGGCGCGCGGCGTCGTCCACCTCGACGCGCCGGTGTCGGAGAACCTGCGCAACATCGCCAAGGCGTTCAAGCGCGAGGTCTCGGACCTCACGGTGGTGGTGCTCGATCGCGAGCGCCACGCGCAGCTGATCGACGACATCCGCACCGCCGGCGCCCGCATCCGCCTGATCGGCGACGGCGACCTCTCGGCGGGCATCTCGGCTGCCGTGCGCGGCACCGGCGTGCAGGCGGTGATGGGGATCGGCGGCGCGCCCGAGGGTGTGCTCACCGCCGCGGCGCTGCGCTGCCTCGGCGGCGAGATCCAGGCGCGCCTCAAGCCGACCAACGAGGAGCAGAAGCGGCGCCTCGTCGAGGAGAAGATCGAGGACCCCGACAGGATCTACAAGACCGAGGACCTGGCGCCCGGCGAGCGCATCTTCTTCGCCGCCACCGGCGTCACCGACGGCGAGCTGCTGCACGGCGTGCGTTTCTTTGGCAACGGCACCCGCTGCTCGACGCTGTTCACGTCGTCGCACCAGCAGATCATCCGCTTCGTCGACACGATCCACCGGGACGATCCGGCGATGCCTGTGCAGCTTCGCTGATGCGCGTGCCGGCTGCCGGGCTTCGCGTAGGGTGCGCTCTGCGCACCATCCACGTCCGATGATCAAAAACGATCGCTGGATCCGCCGCTGGGCGGAGTCGGGCGGGGTCGCCCCCTACGAGCCCGACCAGGTCAACGCCGCCTCCTTCGACGTGCGCGTCTCGGAGCACTGGATCTGCCCGACGCGCGAGCCCGAGGAGTTCAACGGCGACCACGTCAAGCTCTTCCCCGGCGAGGTGGTGCTCGCCTCCACCCTCGAGTACGTGAAGATCCCGCGCGACGTCGCCTGCGACTTGAAGCTCAAGTCCACGCTCGGCCGGCTGTGGATCAACCACTCGCTCGCCGGCTGGTGCGACCCCGGCTTCGAGGGCAACATCACCCTCGAGCTGCAGAACCTCGGGCCGGTGCCCTTCGTCCTCCACGCCGGCCGCCGCATCGCCCAGCTCATCTTCATCGCCATGGAAGAAGAGCCCGAAGTCGCCTACGGCGAGCCCGGCTCGGGCAGCCACTACCAGGGCCAGCGCGGCACCACCACCGCGCGCTGAATCGGTGGTGGCTGAGCGTTAGCGGCTTTCCGGCCGGCGTTCGCTGCGGGTCCTCGCGGCGAGCGGTCTCTGCTGCGCAAGTCTGGTCGTGCCGCTCACAACCGGGATGCGTGCCGCCTTTCGTCCGCAACAACTCGCGGCACACCGGTGGCGCCGGAATTCTGAGCTCTGGCGACCACTCCTTATGTCGCGAGTCTTTCCAGGCGGTACGGCGGCGCGGCCAGCCTCGAGTGCGGCGCGTCCTGTAGGCTCGCGGCGCGCCATGGGGATCGCCGGCAATCTCAAGACGATGGAGCTCGCCGAGCTCCTGCAGTGGCTGTCGCAGGGCACCAAGACCGGCACGCTGGTGGTCGACAACGGCCAAGTGGAGAAGAAGGTCTTCTTCAGCAAGGGGAAGATCATCTCCTCGGCCGCCTCCGACCCGCGCGAGCACCTCGGACACTTCCTGGTCAGCCACGCCTTCATCACCGAGGAGCAGCTCGCCGAGGGCGTGCGCCGCCAGGAGGCGCAGAAGACGATGCTCGGCAAAGCGCTCGTCGACATGGGCGCTATCGGCGAGGACGACCTCGACCAGATGCTGCGCCTCAAGGCCCAGGAGAGCATCTATTCGCTCTTCGATTGGCCGGAGGGGGAGTTCCGCTTCCACGACGACCAGCTGCCCGCCTACCCGATGGTGCCGATCGCGCTCGACGTCACCGGCCTCGTGCTCGAGGCGATGCGGCGCCAGGACGAATGGAGCCGCTTTCGCGAGCTGATGCCGTCGCCGCAGGCGGTGCCGGTGCGCGTCGTCGACGACCTCGTCGGCGACGACCCCGAGATGGACGAGGGGACGAAGCGGATCCTGCGCGCCGTCGACGACGAGCGCAGCATCGAGGAGATCTCGCTCGAGACCCACGCCAGCGAGTACTACGTCTTCGAGGCCCTCTACCCGCGGGTGAAGGCGCGCCAGGTGAAGGTGGTGCGGCCGCGCGGGACGACGTCGCTGAGCGGGCCGATCACGCCGCTGCCGCGGCCGGCGGTGGGGGCGCTTGCTGGCGGCGGGCCGGCGAGCGGGGCGCCGGCGGCGGCGCCACCGTCCGGCCGCGCGCTCCTCGAGCGCGGCAACAAGCACCTCGAAGCGCGCGAGTACGAGCAGGCGCTGCGCAACCTGCGCGCAGCGCGCAGCCTCGATCCCGACGACCACGCCATCGCCCAAGCCGCCGAGCAGGGCGAGCGCACCATCCGCGCCATCGTGCAGGGGGAGGGTGTCGTGCTCGACGCCATCCCCAAGCTGGCGGTGCGGCCCGAGGAGATCTCGCGCATGCGGGTGTCGGCCAAGGCCGGCTTCGTGCTCTCGCGCGTCAACGGCAGCTACGACATCGCTTCGATCCTGAAGATCAGCCCGATGCAGCAGCTCGAGGCGCTGCTGGTGTTCCGCGAGCTGGTGCAGGCTGGGCTCGTCAAGCTCGAGCACAAGCGCGTCGAGGCGGCGGCGAGGAAGAAGTGAGGCCGCAACGTCGACCGCGAGCTCGACGGCGACAGGTTCGGCGATCCGAAGGCGCTCGCGCCGGCGTCCGCCGCGGCCAATGAGCGCCGACGACGCGGCGCGGTCCGTCGTGCTGCCGGCGCTGCTGGCGGCGTTCGGCGACTACCGGCGCGACTTCCGGACGTTGACGGCGCGCGCCGCCTCGCGCTTCGCCGCCCGCGACTGGCAGGGGATCCACGCCGACACCGTGGCGCGGCTCGAGGTGCACGCGCAGGCGGTGGCGACGGCGGTCGGCGCAGCTGCGCGCCGCGCTCGGCGAGCGGGCGGGCGAGCGGCCGCTCTGGATCCGCGCCAAGCAGGCGTGGGCGGCGACCATCCTCGGCCGCGACGACCGCGAGCTCATGCAGACCTTCTTCAACTCGGTGTCGCGCCGTTTCGTGGCGCGGCGCGGCGTCGACCCGTCGCTCGACTTCCTCCCCTACGACTTCGCCCGCGGCTGGGCGGAGCCCGCCGGCGAACGCCTGCGCAAGTACGACGGACCGGCGGTGAGCGCGGCTCTCGTCGAGCGCATGCTCGGCGACCTGCGGCTGGGCGCTCCCTTCCGCGACCTGCGCGGCGACGCCGCGGCGACAGCGGCACGCCTCGACGCCGCTGTCGGCGCCGCCTTCGGCGACAGCCGCATCGACCGCATCGAGGTACTGCCGGCGCCGTTCTTCCGCAACAAGGCGGCGTACGTCGTCGGCCGCGCCAAGCGCGGCACGACGACGATGCCGGTGATGCTGGCGCTGCTTCACGGCGAGGAGGGCGTCGAGGTCGACGCCGTGCTCACCAGCGAAGACGAGGTATCCGTCGTCTTCAGCTTCGCGCGCTGGTACTTCCTCGTCGACGTCGACTCGCCGCGCGGCGTCGTCGGCTTCCTGCGCAGCATCCTGCCGCGCAAGCGCATCGCCGAGCTCTACATCGCGCTCGGCTACCACAAGCACGGCAAGAGCGAGTACTACGCCGACCTCTCGCGGCAGATCCAGGCGAGCGACGACCTGCTGGTGCGCGCGCCCGGCAAGGAGGGGCTGGTGATGAAAGTGTTCACCCTGCCCTCCTACGAGTTCGTCTTCAAAGTCATCAAGGACCACTTCCCGGCTGCCAAGCGAGTAACGCGTGGGCAGATCCAGGCCAACTACCAGCTCGTGCTCACGCACGACCGCGTCGGCCGCCTGATCGACTTCCAGGAGTTCGAAGAGCTCACCTTCCCGCGCGCCCGCTTCGCGCCGCCGCTCCTCGCCGAGCTGCGCGCCGAAGCGGGCCACCAGCTGCGCGAGGAGGGCGACGAGGTGGTGGTGCGCCACCTCTACGTCGGCCGCCGCGTCGAGCCGCTCGATCTCTTTCTAGCCGACGAGCGGCCGCTCGCCGAGAAGGAGGCAGCAGTCTCCGACTGGGGCTGGTGCCTGCGCGACCTCGCCGCCGGCAACGTCTTCGCGGGCGACCTCCTGCTCAAGAACTTCGGCGTCACCCGCCACGGCCGCGTCGTCTTCTACGACTACGACGAGCTGGCGCCGCTCACGTCTCTACGATTTCGGCGCATCCCGGAGGCGCGCGACGAGGTCGCCGAGCTCCAACCCGAACCCTGGTTCGGCGTCTCCGTCGACGACGTCTTCCCCGAGGAGTTCCCGCGCTTCTTCGAGCTCACCGGCGTGCTGCGCGAGCGGTTCATGGACGAGCACGGCTGCCTCTTCGACCCCGGTTGGTGGCAGCAGATGCAGGAACGCAACCGCAGCGGCGAGATCATCGACGTCTTCCCGTACCCGGAGCAGCGGCGCCTGCGGCTAGGCTGAGGCCGTGCCGGGCGCCCACGGCGCGCGTCGGCAGGACGTCGCGATACGGATCGGCTAACAGACTACGCTGCTGGCTCGCGGAGAATGCCTCTAACGCGAACCGCCTATGCGATCTCGTGCAGCTTGGCGACTATGCCGATCCCAGGCGTCAGTCTTCGCATCTGACCGCATTCGCCAGAGGGGATGAACTTATGGCAAGCGACGACCATTCGACGCCGCTCGATTACAAAGGGGTGATGGTCTCCAGTACCTTCACTGATCTCGTTCAGCATCGGGCCGCCCTGATGCGCGCGATCGACGCGCAGCGGCTCAAGGCGGTGGCGATGGAACACGACACCGCCCGTCCCGATGTCGATGTGATCGATTCCTCGCTACAGATGGTGCGCGACGCCGCTGCCTACGTCGGCGTGATCGGTCACAAGTACGGCCAGATCCCGTTATGCCAGCGACGCAATCCCGAGCAACGATCATTGACGCAACTGGAGCTGAACGAGGCTCGCCGGCTCGCCCGCCCGGTACTGCTCTTCGTGATGGGCGATGACCACCCCGTCAAGCGTATTGACGTCGAGACCGACCCGGAAGCGGCTCCTGAAGCTCGCACTGTTTCGAGAGGACGCGAAGCGTCTCGACGTCAGACGGGGACGTTCACCGCGTGTACAAGGTGTTCAACGACCTCCATGAGTTTGAACGTCGCCGCGACGCAGGCCGTCGCGGAGCTGCGCCGCTCACTATGGACCGCCAGCGACCCGCCTCGGAAGGCACGACACCGCGCGACGCAGCCCCGACAAGCAATTCTCATCGAACCCGAGGGCATCCCGAGCCCGCCGGCGCTTTACGCCGAGCCCCCGTACATCGGCACCCATCGCATTCGTGGGGCGGCAGAGTCCAGCTAGAGACGCTGAACACATGGGCGCGCGCCGTCTGACCCCCACGCGGTTCTCTTGTTCGAGGCCATCGGTGGAATAGGCAAGAGCATGTTGACGTGGGAATGGACGACTCAGCCATGCGACATCCGGGCGCGGCCAGATTGGGCGGGTCGTTTCTGGTACTCCTTCTACGAAAAGGGCGCCGTCATGGCGGATTTCTGTCGCCGCGCCCTTGCATACATGACCGGCTGGCCGCTTGCCAGACTTTCGCAGCAAGAAGGCGTTCGAGGTTGCCGAACTCCTCATCCGTCATCTGCAAGCCGCTCCTTGGCTGCTCATCCTGGACGGCCTCGAACGGGTTCTCGTCGCCTACCATCGCTTCGACGCAGCCCAAGTGGCCGACGAGGAAGCAGGGGCACGAGCGACCAGATTTCCAAGCGCGACCCGTGCGCAGCGATCCGCAACGAAGACAACGATCTGATACGTGCATTCGCCGGCGCGGCCCCCTCCAAGATCCTCCTCACCTCGCGCTTGGTTCCGCAGCGTGCTGCCTCAACCCTTCAGGCCTGCCGATTCCCGGGTGTACTCCACGAGCGCCTTCCCGGATTGCGGCCCGCACGATGCTGAAGCCCTATTAAGGTCCTGCGGTATTACTGGCGACTCCGAACGGCCATCCGAGACCTACCTGCAGAGCCACTGCGACTGTCACCCACTGGTGACCGGCGCCCTCGCCGGCCTGATCCAGCACTATCTTCGCGCTCGCGGTAACTTCGACGCCTGGGCTGGCGGATGCGGATGGCGGCGGCCGGCTCGATCTCGCCGATCTCAACCTCGTTCAGAAACGCAACCACATTTTGCATGCCGCCATCGCCGCCCTGCCCGCCAAGGCAGGAGACCTCCTTTCCACCCTCGCGCTGATCTCCGAATCGGTCGACGCCCAGACTCTTACCGCCCTGAATCCCCACATCCCGCCCGCGCCAAGAGCTGTGGCCAAGCCCCAAGATCCCGCGCACTATCTCCCCAAGGATACCGACCCAGAGGAGCGGCAAGAGGCGCAGTTGAATTACGAACGGGCGGTTCGCGAATACCAGCTCTATCTGGAAGCGACGGAGGCTCGGCTGCGCTCCATCGACTATCTGACAGCTCCTCAGCAGCTCGCAGCTACCGTTGCGGATCTGGAGAGACGCGGATTGGTTCAGTATGACCACCACAGCAAGCGCTATGACCTTCATCCCGTAGTGCGCGGGATCGCGGCTGGCGGCTTGCCTCAGAATGAAAGGAAACGCTTTGGTCAGCTCGTCCTAGATCACTTCACACGGCAATCTCACAACCCTTACGATCAGGCGGAGACGCTCGAGGATGTCCGCGTAGGCCTCCAATTGGTACGTGCGTTTCTGCAGGTAGGACGTCATCGCGAAGCGGCCAAGACATACGTGCGTACTGGCTTGAGTTTGGCACTCCTGTTCAATCTTGAGGCATACGCTGAGATTCTGTCGCTCATTCGGCCCTTGTTCCAGCAAGGCTGGGCGACACTACCGCGAGACATCGACCCGTTTGCCACGCACATCGCTACCGTCGCCGGTCTCGCGCTGCGGGACTCTGGCGCCTTGAATGAAGCGCTCAGCACTCTCGAGGCATGCATGCTCGACAGCGTGCGAGGCGAGTCATGGGTGCAGACGCGCGCCGGTCTCTCTAATATCGCATCTGTGCTCAATGCGCTCAATCGCCGTGCGGCTCAGGAGCGCTGTCTGCTGCTCGAGCTCGAGGTTGCGCCTCTGGCGAGCGCGGACGATCTCTTCCGAGCTCGGCTCGACCGGTTCGTCGATCTTTCTGAAAGAGGTCACTGGGCAGACGCCGAGTCGCTTTGGAAACTCCTCGATCAAATGGGACGGAAATGGCACCGTACGATCTACCGCCCGGGTATGGCCGAGTATCACTACGCCCAGTTTCTTTTCTGGCGCGGCGCCCTCGCTGATCACCATCTCGATCGTGCCGCGCAGCTGGCTCGCGAGGGGAACAACCGAAAAACTCTGCGGGCAGTTCATGCCCTTCGTGGCGCGTGGTACCTCGAACAGACGCTCTGGGATAGGGCAGCCGAGAGCTTCGGTGAGGCGCTACGCATGGCGCGCGAGATCGGCCAGAGCGACCCGGTCTGCGAGGCGGAGGCGGCGCTCGTAAGCTACCGAATGGGACTACTCCGCGACGCCCAACACGAAGCCGAACGTCTGGCGCGACAAGTCACGCCGCCTCGGCGCGGCCTCGCGGAGCTGTGGCTGGCGATTGGCCGCCCAGACGAGGCCAAACGGCATGCGCTCGCCGCGTACGAGTGGGCCTGGGCCGAAGGCGAGCCCTACGTTCACCGCCACGAGCTCGACAAGTCCGCCGCACTACTGCACAGGCTAGGCGCTGAGCCACCGAGACTTCCAACGTACGACTCCACGAAGGATCGACCATTGTTCTGGGAGGCCGACGTGTCTAGGGCGATTCGCCACATTGCCAGGAGGTAGCGTTCGCCACTCAAGGAAGGCGCGGTCTGCTTACGTTCAGATTCCCCCGCTGGCAAAGCGCAGCGGCCACGCCGCCGCCTCGCCGGCGTAGGCGACGCCGATGCGGGGGCCGGTGGCGATGCGCTCGCGCGGCAGCGGCTCGCCGGCGGCGAGCCAGAGGTCTTTGCCGTCGAGGCGCACGCCGTCGAGCGCGCGGTCGACGCCCAGCGCCTGCGCGAGCTTGCCGGGGCCGCCGGCGACGTCGCCGGGGCGCACGCGGTCGGCGAGGCCGCGGCGCGCGCGCATCGTCGCTTCGCCCGCGAGCGGCTCGCCGGCGCGCAGCAGGACCGCACCGCCTTCGTCTTTCTCGCCGCAGACGACGTTCAGGCACCAGTGCATGCCGTAGATGAAGTAGACGTAGGCGTGGCCGCCGGGCAGGTAGAGGCTCTCGTTGCGCTTCGTGCGGCGGCCGTTCCACGCGTGCGCGGCGCGGTCGGGAGCGCCGAGGTAGGCCTCGACCTCGACGAGGCGCAGCACCAAGCGCTCGCGGCCGATGCGGCGCACCAGCAGCCGGCCGAGGAGGTCGGGCGCGACCTCTTCGGCGGGACGGCGGTAGAACGAGAGCGGCAGCGGCGAGAGGTCCATCGGAGGCGCGCTCGGCATCGAGATCGCTTCGTCGCGCTCCTCGCGATGACGAGCCTGTCATTCGCGAGGTGCGCGCAGCGGCCCGCAGCGTCGAACCTCAGCCGGCCGCGCACCTTATAAGATCGCCGCCGCGTGGCCGAGACTCTGCTCATCACCGGCGGCGCCGGCTTCATCGGCAGCCACCTCGCCGAGGGCGCGCTGCGCGACGGGCATCGCGTCGTCGTCATCGACAACCTGTCGACCGGCAAGCGCGAGAACGTGCCGCCGGGCGCCGAGCTCGTCGAGCGCGACCTGCGCGACGAGGGGCTCGAGGAGCTGATGCGCGAGCGCGGCGTCACCGTCGTCTCGCACCACGCGGCGCAGGCGAACGTGCGGGTGTCGGTCGAGCAGCCGATGCTCGACGCCGAGGCCAACGTGCTCGGCAGCCTCAAGCTCATCCAGGCCTGCCGCCACACCGGCGTGCGCCGCATCCTCTTCGCCAGCAGCGGCGGCACCGTCTACGGCGAGCAGGAAGCGTTCCCCTGCGACGAGGACCACCCGACGCGGCCGCTGTCGCCCTACGGCTGCAGCAAGCTCGCGGTCGAGCTCTACCTGCTCGCCTACGGTCGCCTCGGCGACCTCGAGCCGCTCATCGTGCGCTACGCCAACATCTACGGCGCCCGGCAGGACCCCAAGGGCGAGGCGGGCATCATCGCCATCTTCGCCGAGCGACTGCTGCGCGGCGAGCCGACGCGCATCTTCGGCGACGGCTTGCAGACGCGCGACTACGTGCACGTCTCCGACGTCGTCGCCGTGCAGCGCGCCGCCCTCTCGCAGTGGGTCGGCGGCGTCTTCAACGTCGGCACCGGCGTCGAGACGACGCTGCGCTCGCTCTACTCGAAGGTGCAGAAGGGGCTCGGCGTCGACCCGATCGAGCCGCTCTACGTCGACGAGAACCGCGGCGAGCTGCGCCGCAGCGCGCTGTCGCACCGCCGGCTCGCCGAGACGCTGGGCGTGGCGCCGAGCGTCGAGCTCGACGCCGGCCTCCAGCAGACGCTCCCCTACTACCGCCGCAAGCACGCACGGCTCGAGGCGACGTGAGCACCGCAGCGAGGTCGAACGACCTGAGCGAGGCTCGATGAGCTTCGCCGACGCCGGCGGGCGGGCGCCGCTCTTCGCCGCGCTGCCGGAGCCATTGGCCGCCGTCTTCGACGCCGAGCGGCCGTGGGACCTCCTCGGCGCGCCGCTCGACGAGCTGCTCGCCGGTCTGCCCTCGTCGCGCCTCGACACGCCGATCCCGCCCGGCGTCCACCTGCTCGGCGACCGCATCGTCATCGGCAAGGGCGTCAAGCTCTCGCCCGGCGCGGTGCTCGAGGGCCCGCTGCGCATCGGCGACGACAGCGAGGTGCGTCCCGGCGCCTACCTGCGCGGCGGCGTCTGGGTCGGCGCCGGCTGCGTCGTCGGCACCAACACCGAGGTGAAGCGCGCCATCCTGCTCGACGGCGCCAAGGCGCCGCACCTCAACTACGTCGGCGACTCGGTGCTCGGCGCGCACGTCAACCTGGGCGCCGGCACCATCCTCTCCAACTTCCGCCACGACGGCTCGGAGATCGAGGTCCCCGTCGGCGCCGCGCGCATCGCCACCGGCCGCCGCAAGCTCGGCGCCGTGCTCGGCGACGGCGTGCTCACCGGCTGCAACTGCGTGCTCCACCCCGGCTGCATCGTCGGCGCCGGCACGCAGCTCTACCCCGGGGTCATGCTGCGGCCCGGCTTCTATCCGCCGCAGCACCTGGTCAAGCTGCTGCAGGACCTCGAGCTCGTCGAGCAGCGGCGCCCAAATTAGCCGACGCTCGCCGCCGGGTAGCTCACCACCAGCACCGTGCGGTCGTCTTCGGGCGGCGCGCCGCCGGTCCACTGCTCGATGCGCTCGAAGATGCCCTGCACCACTTCGGTGGCCCTCTTCCCCTGCAGCTCGCGGGTGACCTCGAGCAGACGGTCAGTGCCGAACTCCTCGCCATCACTCTCGCGCAGCGCCTCGACGATGCCGTCGGTGAACATGACGAGCAGGTCGCCGGGGCTCATCTTCACGAAGCCGCGCTCGTAGGTGGCGTCGGCGAGCGGGCCGAGCACCGGCCCGCCTTCGCCGAGGAAGCGCGCCGGGCCGTCGGGCGGCAGGTGGAAGGGCGCGATGTGCCCGGCGTTGACGTAGATGAAGGTGCCGTTGAGCTCGAGCTCGCCGTAGAAGAGCGCCACGAAGCGGCTGGTGAGCGTGCTCTTGTGGATGATGCTGTTCAGGCGCTCGACGGTGCGCACGATCTTGAAGTCGCGCGCCATCCCCATGCGCAGCCCCATGTGGACGTCGCGCACCTGCAGCGCCGCCGGCAGGCCGTGCCCCGAGACGTCGGCGATGGCGATGCCGAGGATCTTGTCGGTGATCGGGATGAGGTCGAAGAAGTCGCCGGCGACGCGGTCCATCGGCGCCACCTGGCCGGCCATCTCGAACGGCGGGTAGGGCGGCGCCTTGCGCGGCAGGATGGACGCTTGGATCTTGCGCGCCTCGCGGAACACCTCCTCGATGCGCTCCTGGCGCAGCTTCTGGTTGATGGCGTGGCGGAGGATCTGCAGCGAGAAGACGATGTCGTCGCGGCTCGCCACCGGGTCGACGTTGAAGGCGAGGATGTATTCCTCGTCGCCCACCTCGACGCAGGCGAACTCGCGCACGCCGAGGGTCTCCTCGAGGGCGCGGTCGACGCCGGGGTCGTCGGGCTCCATGTAGACGACGCCGTTGGTGACGCAGGCGTCGATGGGGGCGTAGGAGCGCGGCAGGCGCACGCCGGGCTCCAGCGGTTTGGCCTCGCCGAAGGTGGCGCGCACCACGTAGTCGCCTTGCTCGCGCTGGTAGATGCGGCCGCCGACGAGGCCGAGCTCGGGACGGAACTGCGCGATGATCTCGCCGGCGACACGGCGCACGGTGGACTCCACGTCGCCCACCTTCTGGATGGTGGCGACGAGGCGCTCCACCTTCTTCATCAGCTCCCGGTAGTCGACCGGGCGGTCCACGACTGTCGGCATCGGGGCGAATATAACGCGGAGGGGCGAGCCCGCCGGCCCGCGCGCCCGTCAGCCGTTGTCGATCAGCACCGACAGCAGCCGGTCCTGCGCCACCCGCCCCTCCCACGCCGAGGCGTTGTTGGCGATGATGGAGAAGGCGTAGAGCTTGCCCGAGCGCCCCTTGACGTAGCCCGACAGCGCCGAGACGCCGCCGATCGTACCGGTCTTGGCGAAGACGTTGGCGCGGTAGGGCGCGGTGGTGAGCCGCTGGTGGAGGCTCGCCTCCGGCTCGCCGGAGAACGGCAGGCTGCGCGCGAACTCGAGCCCGAAGCGGTGCCGCGTCATGTGCTCGAGCAGCTGCGTCAACGCGCGCGCCGTCACCCAGTCCTTGCGCGACATGCCCGAGCCGTCGGCGATGTGGAACTGGTCGCGCCGCAGCCGCACCTTGTTGAGCAGGAAATCGCTCACCGCGCGCGCGCCGCCTTCCCAGCTGCCGTCGTCGCAGAAGCGCGCGCCGAGCAGCTTGAGCAGGCTCTCGGCGTAGAAGTTCTGGCTGCGCTTGTTGGTGGTGTCGAGCGCGCTGACGAGCAGCGTGCGGTGGGTGTGGACGAGCTCCCACCACGGCCCCGGCAGCCGCTCGACCGGCCGCATCTCGCCGGCGACGGCGATCCCCTCCTCGGCGAGCGCCGCGCGCAGCGCCCTGCCGAAGTAGTCGACGGGGTCGGGCACCGTCACCCACACGTCCATCGGCGGGCCGCCGGCCGTCATCTGTCCGTTCACCTGGACGAGGCGCGACTCGGGGTGGCGCAGCACCGCCCAGCGCGCGCCGCGGCGCACGGTGCGCAGGCCGTTCTGCAGCAGCAGCGCGTCGACGCGCGGCACCAGCTCGAGGATGCCGCGCTGCCCCGACTGCCGCGCGCCCCAGCCGCGCAGCAGCTGGCAGTTGTCGTTGAACGACAGCGCCGCGACCGGCGCCTCGTACCACCACTGCCGTTGCTCCGGCGGCCAGTCGGGGTGCACGACGGGGCCGCGGAAGAGGCCGTGCTCGAGGTAGAGGTCGCCGGCGACGCGCTGTACGCCGCGCCCGCGCAGGGCGGCGGCCCAGCGGCGGAAGGCGGCGTAGGGGTCGCCGTTCTCGCGGCCGGAGATCGTCGGGTCGCCGGCGCCGCGCACGGCGAGGTCGCCGGCCAGCGTGCCGTCGAAGTCGAGCGCGCCGCGGATGCCGACCTGCGTCTCGAAGTTGTAGCCGGGCCCGAGGAGCGAAATGGCTGCGGCGGTCGTCAGCAGCTTCTGGTTCGACGCCGGCGTCATGCGCACGTCGGCGCGGAAGGCGTAGTCGGTCTCGTGATTGCCGAGCTCGAGCACGTGCACTGCGAGGTTGGGGATGCCGCGCGCCGTGCGCGCCACTTCCGCCGCGAGCAGCTGGTCGAGCGGCGCCTGCGTCTGGGCGCGCGACAGCGCGGCGGCGAGCGCAAGGATGAGCGCGAGCGCGACTGGAGCAGTGAGCGCTCGGCGAGGGAGGCGACGCTGGCAGTGCTCTCGGCTCGGCAACGGCCGTCGGTTTCCGGGTGATCGGGACCCCAGTCGGGCTCGCGCCGCCGCACACCAGGGCCGTCGAGATTGTAGCCGCCGCGTCGGCGAGGTCGTCGTCACCCGCACGTTAGAGTGAGCACGTGACCGCTGCCCTTCCCGCCGCGCTCTGCGAGCTCGTCGCTCGCCTGCCGCCGCACACCGAGGCGTATCTCGTGGGCGGCGCCGTGCGCGACTTGTTGCTGGGGCGACCGCTCGTCGACCTCGATCTCGCGGTGCCACGCGGCGCCGTCGAGCTGGCGCGCCGCCTCGCCGACGGCCTGGGCGCCGCCTTCGTGCCGCTCGACGACGAGCGCGGCGTCGGCCGCATCGTCTGGGAGCGCAACGGCCGCCGGCTCGAGATCGACGTCGCCGACTTCCGCGCCGTGGATCTCGCAGGCGACCTGCGCGCCCGCGACCTGACCGTCAACGCGCTGGCGATGCCGCTTGCGGAGGCGTGCCGCGACGGCGGCCTGCCGCCGATCGTCGATCCGTGGGGCGGCCGCCGCGACCTGAGCGAGGGCGTCGTGCGGCTTCTCTCTCCGGCGGTGCTCGAGGACGATCCGCTGCGCACGATGCGCGCCGTGCGGATGGCGGCGCAGCTCGGCTTTCGCCTCGACGAGGGCTCGGCGACATGGATCGTCGCCGCGGCGCCGCGGCTTGCCACCGTGTCGCCCGAGCGCGTGCGCGACGAGCTGTGGAAGTGCCTCGTCGCGCCGGGCCCCGCGGCGACGCTGCGCAAGCTCGACGAGCTTGGCCTGCTCGCCGTCGTGCTGCCGGAAGCCGTCGCGGCGCGCGGCGTGACGCAGAGCCCGCCGCATTGCGAGGACGTGTGGGAGCACAGCCTGTCGGTCGTCGAGCAGATGGCGTCGATCATCGCCCTGGTCGAGCGGCTCGCGGCCGGCGCGACTTCGCGAGAGGGCGCAGCGCCCGCGCTCGCCGACGCCGACCCGAGGCTCACCGCCGCGCTCGCGCCCTTCGCGGCACTGCTCGCCGAGCGCCTCGCGCGTCCGCTCGCCGCCGAGCATGCTGCGCGCGGTCACCTGCTGCTCGGCGCGCTCTTCCACGACCTCGGCAAGCCGGCAACGAGGAGCGTCGGCGCGGACGGCCGGATCCACTTCTACGGCCACGAGCAGGTGAGCGCGCGTCTGGCGACCGAGCGGCTCACCGCGCTGCGCTTCGCGCAGACCGAGGTGCAACAGGTGAGCCGCATCGCTCGCCACCACATGCGCCCGCTGCAGCTGCAGCGGCCGGCGCCGCTCCAGCCGCGCACCATCCACCGCTTCCACCGCGCCACCGGCGACGTGGCGCCCGAAGTGTGCCTGGTCTCCTTGGCCGACAACCTCGCCAAGGGCGAAGGCCGCGCGCGCGGCAACTGGCCCGACTTCGTGGCGCGCGTCGCCGAGTTGCTCGACGCCTTCTTCTTCCGTCACGACGAGCTGGTGGCGCCGCCGCCGCTGCTGCGCGGCGGCGAGCTGGTGGAGGAGCTCGGCGCGCCGCCAGGGCCGCTGGACGGGCGAGCTGCTGCGCAGCCTCGTCGAGGCGCAGGCCGGCGGCGAAGTGCGCACGCGCGACGAGGCGCTCGCGTTGGCGCGAAACTGGTGGCAGCAACGCGAGCGTCAGGCCACCGCGGAGGCGGAATCGCGATGAGCGAACGGCGACCAACACGCAAACGCGCATCTGCCACAGCAAGCGACACGACCGCGAAGAGCGGCGCGCCTCCCCAGCTGCTCTTCGACGGCCCCGAGGACGCGCCGCTCACCATCGCCCTCGCCCACGGCGCCGGCGCGCCGATGGACTCGACCTTCATGAACGTCGTCGCGCGCGGCCTCGCCGCCCGCGGCTTGCGCGTGGCGCGCTTCGAGTTCCCCTACATGGCCCGCCGGCGCCAGGGCAGCGGCGGCCGCGGCGCGCCCGACTCGCCGCGCGTGCTCGAAGCGACCTGGCTCGAGGTCATCGACACGCTCGGTGGCGGCGCAGCCATGGCGGCAAGAACCTCGTCATCGGCGGCAAGTCGATGGGCGGCCGCATCGCCAGCCAGGTCGCCGACGCGGCGGCCGTGCGCGGCCTCGTCTGCATGGGCTACCCGTTCCATCCCCCGGGCCAGCCGCAGAAGCTGCGCACCGCGCACCTCGCCGACCTGCGCACGCCGGCGCTCATCCTGCAAGGCACCCGCGACGACTTCGGCCGTCCCGAGGACGTCGCCGGCTACGCGCTGTCGCCGGCGATCCGCGTCGAGTGGCTCGAGGACGGCGACCACTCGTTCAAGCCGCGCAAAGGCTCGGGCCGCACCGAGCGCGAAAACGTCGAGCGCGCGATCGCCGCCACGGCCGACTTCGCGCTCGCGCTCCCCCCTCCGCCCGCGCCGGCGAGCTAGCGGCCGCTACGCCGCCGCCTTCACCGCCGCCGCCTGGCGCAACGCCGTGACGTCGGCGCCCCGCTCCTCGGCCGCCTTCACCGCGTCCTCGAACGCCTCGCGCTCGCCGGTGCGCAACGCCGCCACCGCCAGCAGCAGGTGCGCCTCGGCGGAGTCGACGGTCCCGCGCCGCAGCACCGCCTTCTTCAGGCGCTTGTAGGCCTCGCCGAAGCGGCCCGCGCGCAGGTCGAGGCGCGACTGCACGAGGTCGACCTCGCCGCGCACCCACTCGGCCGCCCAGCGGCCCAAATGCCCGCTTGCGCGCGTCACCGCTGCCGCTGCCTCCCGGTCGTCGCCGCGGTCGAGGCGCAGGCGCGCCAGCTCGAGCTCGATCCAGGCGTCGAGCTCCTGGGTGAGGTGGCGCGAGTCGCCGCCGTCGATCCCCTTCGCCTCGAGGGCCTCCTTCCACAGCCGCTCGGCGGCGGCGACGTCGCCCTTCGCTGCCGCCTCCAGGCCCTGGCGGTAGCGGCTGCGCTTCACGTCGTCGGTGTCGTCGTGCAACGTGGCGAAGACGCTGTGGCCGCGGTCGAGCCACAGCAGCCGCGGCTCGTACTCGACCTCGAGCTCGAAGGGCGTGCTCTCGCCCTTGACCAGCACCTGCCCGGTCACCATGGCGCTCCACTTCTTGTCGTCGGCCTCGCGGACCTCGCTGCGCGGCGCCTTGGGGTCCCACACGCCGATCTGGATCGGCACCAGCAGCCAGCGGTTCTCCACCTCCGCCTGGCCGCGACGCTCGCGCACCACGTCGAGACGGCCCTCGGGGCCGCTCGGCTCGACTTGGTAGCTGTAGCGATGCGCCAACCGCTGCCGCACCTGCCCGCTGACCTTCCAGCGCCCGGCGGTCGCCGCCGGCGCGAAGGCGTAGTCGTACGACAGCTCCGCCAGGCCGGTGCCGTAGACGAACTGGTCGGCGAAGCTCGCGAGGTCGGCGCCGGCGGAGCGCTCGAGCGCCTTCATCATCACTTCGGTGGAGACGAGCTTCCCCGCCCCCACGGTGAAGAGATTGCGCAGCGCCTCTGTGAAGCGGTCGCGCCCGAGCGCCTGCGCCAGCATGTCGAAGACGATGGCGCCCTTCTTGTAGACGATCGCCCCGTAGGCGCCTTCGGCGCGCGTCGACTCGAGCCGGCCGCCGAGGGTGAGCGGCCCGACGGACTCGACGCGCCGCCCGTCGGCGAGCTCGGCCGCCAGCATCGACTCCCAGCCGTAGGTCGGACCGCGGCGCGGCCGGTCGTCCTTGAGCTTCTCGTGCACGTAGAGCATCGCCGACCAGCTCGCCAGCGATTCGCTCAACCACTGGTCGCGATAGCTCTCCCAGCCCACCTCGTGCCCCCACCACTGGTGCGCCACCTCGTGGGCGACGACGGTGCGGCGGTCCTCGAGGCCGAGCAGCGCGCCGATCCAGCCGAGGTCGGCCATCATCAGGTCGGAGAGCGTGATCAGACCTGGCAGCGACTGCGACCAGTCGCGCGGCACGGTGACCAACGTCAGCTCGCCGTACGGGTAGCGGCCGAAGGTCTTGGCGAAGAGCTCGAGCGCGTCGCCCGCCGCCTGCGTCAGCTCCTGCCGCGCTTCCTTCGGCAGCTGCCGCGAGGCGCGGTCGAGCGCGATGCGCAGCGTGACGTCGCCGTGCTCGGTCTTGCGCACCGTCTCGCTGACGTCGAAGCGCCCGAGCTCGAAGCCGAAGGCGGCCGCCCGGCGGTCGAGCTTGCGGCGCTCCCAGCGCTCGCCGCCCGACTCGCCGCCGTCGACGCGGACGCCGCCGGCGACCACGTCGAATCGTTTCGGCCAGCGCAGCTCGACGTCGTAGGTGGCGCGGTCGACCTCGCCGAGGTGCGGGTGCCAGAGGAACGTGTCGCGCGCGGCGTAGCCCAGGCCGCTCACCTTGTCGACGAACACGCCGGCGTAGGTGACGGTGAGCGTGAGCCGCTTGCCGGCCTCCGACGGAGCGGGCAAGGCGACGGCGAGCGCGTGGCCGTTACGGTGGAAGGCAACCTCCTGCCCGCCGACCTCGACGCGCTCGACGACGAGGTCCTCGAACAGCGCCGCCGTCACCACCCGCGCGCCGCTCGCCTGCGGCTCGACGTCGATCTCGGCGCGCCCCTTCAGACGCAGATCGTCGTCGAGCCGCGCCGTGAGCCGGTACGCCACCGGCTCGAAGGGATCGAAGCCCGGGCGGAGGGCGCCGTCGGGCTTCGCCAGCGAGGTGGATACCCAGGTGTCGAACTGCCCGAGCTCGTCGGTGCGCACGCCGAGGAGGCGCCCCTTGCGCTGCTCGCGGTGGAGCATGCGCTCGACCTTCTTCTCCTCGCGCGCGTCGAGCTCGAGCTTCATGAAGCGGCCGAGCGTCACCTGCTCGCGCGACTGCGGGTCGACGAGGTAGAGGAGCGGACGCGCGCCGGCCGTCGTGTCCTTCGCCTGCAGCGCCCAGGCGACGAAGTAGGCCTGCGCGGTCGGGTGACCCTGCTCGTCGGCGAAGCTCTGCAGGTCGACGTCGGCGATGCTGCGCTCGCCCGAGGCGAGCCAGCGCGCCTGCAGGTCGCGCAGCTTCTTCAGCGTCGCCGCATCGGCGTCGGCCGCTTCCGGCTTGCGCAGGATCGCTTCTCCGGCGGCGCGCAACGGCAGGAAGAGCGCCAGCTCTTCGAACGCGTAGTCGAGCGCCGGCTCGCCGGAGAAGAGCTCGAGCTGCTGCGCCTCGAGCGGGTCGGTGGGCCGCAGCTGCAGGCGCCCCTTGCCGACGAAGACGAACTCGCGCGGCCGCGCCTCGCCTTCAGCCTTCCCCTCGACCAGGAGCGGCGCGATCACGCCGCCGTCGAGCTGCAGCGTCGCCGGGCCGGCGGCGAGGCGGAGGCGGTCGACGCGGTGCGGCTTGCCGAGGGTGCGCGCCGGCGTCGCGGTGGACGACGGAGCCGCGGCGGCCGTCGCCGGCGCCGCGGCCAGAAAGAGGAGCGCGCCGAGCGAGATGAGTAGATAGAAACGGACGAAGCGCCGGCGAGATCGCACGATCAACACCCCTGGTCGACGGATTGTGAGGGTGGCGCCACGGCGCCGGATGACCCAACAGGATAGCCGACGAGCGCCGCGAGGCCCGCCCGCGAGGTATCGTCTCCCCATGCGAAAACTCGCCGGCCTCTCCCTGCTGCTCGTCGGCTCCTCGCTCGTTCTGTACGTCGGCCCACGCAACGCCGCCGACGCCGGCCGCTGCCGCTACCGCCGCGGCGCCGCTCGCGGCCGACACGCCGCAGACGACCGCCCGCGGCAACACCTTCATCGCCCCCGCCGGCTGGACGGTGCGCACGAGCGGTCCGGCGACGATCGTCGCCGCGCCCGAAGGCGACTCGTGGCTCGCCATCGTCGACGTCGAGGCGGCGGACGCCGACGCGGCCGTGGCCGCCGCCTGGGCCGCCTACAAGCCGAACCCGCCGTGGGCGCTCAAGGTGGCGACCGACCGGCCCGACCGCGACGGCTGGTCGAAGCAGCGGGTCTACCAGTACGAGACCTCGCCCAACGAGCGGCGCGGCGTCACCGTCGTTCGCGCGGCACGCCGGCGGCGCCTGGACGGTGGTGATCTACGACATGAGCGATCCGGTCGCCGAGAAGCGCGGCGCGCAGGTCGGCCTCATCTTCGACCGCCTGCTGCCGAAGGGCTTCACCCGCGAGACCTTCGCCGGCAAGAAGGCCCATCGGCTCGACGAGGCGCGCCTCGCCGAGCTCGCCCGCTTCGTCGAGACCGGCATGAAGGAGCTGCGCGTCCCCGGCGTCGCGGTCGGCATCGTGCAGGACGGCAAGGTCGTCTTCACCGGCGGCTTCGGCGTGCGCGAGCTGGGCAGCGACAAGCCGGTCGACGCCGACACGCTGTTCATGGTCGCCTCGAACACCAAGGCGCTCACCACGCTGCTGCTCGCCAAGCTGGTCGAGCAGGGCAAGCTGACGTGGGAGACGCCGGTGACCTCGGTGCTGCCGTCGTTCAAGCTGGGCGACGCCGAGACGACGCGCCAGGTGCTGGTCAAGCACCTGATCTGCGCCTGCACCGGCCTGCCGCGCCAGGACCTCGAGTGGCTGTTCGAGTTCGGCGAGCTCACTCCCGCCGGCGCGATGGCCACGCTCGGCACCATGCAGCCGACGAGCAAGTTCGGCGAGATGTTCCAGTACTCCAATCCGATGGCCGGCGCCGCCGGCTTCGTCGGCGGCCACGTCATCCACCCGGACCTCGAGCTGGGCGCCGCCTACGACCGCGCCATGCAGGAGCTCGTCTTCGACCCGCTGGGGATGAAGGCGACGACCTTCGACTTCGCCCGCGCGCTCGCCGGCAACCACTCGGCGGCCCATGCGCCGGACGTCGACGGCAAGCCGGCGTTGGCGCCGATGAAGGCCAACTACTCGGTGATCCCGCTGCGCCCCGCCGGCGCCGCCTGGAGCAACGTGCCCGACATGCTGCGCTACGTGCAGATGGAGCTCGACGAGGGCATGCTGCCGGACGGCAAGCGCTACATCGCCAAGGAGCCGCTGCTCGATGCGGCGCGCGCCGCAGGTGCCGACTCGGCAAGGACGCCGACCTACGGCATGGGCCTGTCGGTCGAACACGACCTACGGCACGCCGGTCGTCCACCACGGCGGCGACATGATCGGCTACCACAGCGACATGATGTGGCTGCCCGAGCACGAGGTCGGCGCCGTCGTGCTCACCAACGGCGATCCCGGCTGGACGCTGCGCTCGCTGTTCCGGCGCAAGCTCCTCGAGGTGCTGTTCGACGGCCAGCCCGAGGCCGACGCGCGGCTCGCCGCGGCGGCGAAGACCTTCTACGCCCAGCTCGCCGCCGAGCGCAAGCGCTTCACCGTGCCGGCCGACGCCGCCGCCGCGGCAGGCCTCGCCGCGCGCTACAAGAACGCGGCGCTCGGCGAGATCGCCGTCAGCCGCAACGGCAGCGCGACGCACTTCGACTTCGGCGAGTGGAAGAGCGAGGTGGCGTCGCGCAAGAACCCCGACGGCTCGCTGTCGTTCCTCACCATCGTGCCGGGGATGACCGGCTTCGAGTTCGTCGTCGGCAGCGGCAGCAGCGGCCAGAAGCGCACGCTGGTGACGCGCGACGCCCAGCACGAGTACGTCTTCGAGGAGGTGTCCGCGGCGGCCGCCGCCGGCTCGTAGACAGGCTCATACCCGCCCACTCGAAGCCTTCTATCGACGTCGACGGCCCTTCGACCGACGCCGGTGCCTAGCTCGGCGCCCGTCGTGTGGGGGGCCGCCGCCACCAGGCGACCCGCGCTCACGCCCACGTCGTGGCTTGCGGCGCGCGGCTTCGAGCTTCCGCCAGCGCTCCTTATCTTCCGGATCCCGCGAGTCACCTCCGAGATTGGCCCAAAAGTCGCGATAGAAGCTCTTCTCGCCACCGAGAGACAACACCTCGGGAGCATCGTCCAGATAGATCTTGGCGAGGTAGGGCGCAAATTCGCGCCGATACAGCACACCCTTGCTGCCAGCAGTCCGCTCTGTATGGCGGATGAGAAAGAACGCCAGCCGCCTGATCCTCGACAGCGACGATTCGAGCAGGTCGTCCAATAGAGCGAGGAAGTCGCGCAGCAGCGCCGGGTGCTCACGCAGTAGCGTACCCAACCAGATATTGGCCTCGCGCTCCATTTCGCGTCGGATCAGCGTGTCGCGCACCGCGACGTACCAGCGATCTCCTTCGAGCTTCCAAAAAAGCTGCGAGATCGATCTCTCGTCGTCGTCAGGCGAGCATTTCCTGAAGATCCAACAAATGATCCATTCACGGATGTAGCGCCGGCCCTCCTCAGGTTTCAGGCGATCGCCGAGTTGCGGATCCTCACCATCCTCGATCTCCGCCAGACGGGCCTGAACTTGCCGCCAACGGGGCTCCTGCGCTTCGGCGTGGCAAAAATCAATGAGCCACTTGATGATGGATTTCCAATCGTCGTTTGCCAGCTCGACGACGCGCTCGGCGACCAAGTCAGCGACCTCTGAGGTCGCCCCGAGCAGCTCGATCCCCGAAAGAAGATGACAAGCCGCCGCCAGGTCCTCGAGCTCTTTGGCCTGCCAAATAGAGCGGCGTATCACGAACAGCAAGTACTCGCCGAAACCCTCGCGAGCGGCACGCTCGTAAAACGGAGCCAGAATGGCTATGCGCGAAGCAAGATCAGCATCGCAGATCTCCAGAGAACCCATGAAATAGAGCAATGCGAAGAGTAAGTCCGGCTCGGTCAGCTCGGCCTGCTTGGCGTTGGCCAGCGCCAACGCCTTGAGGCTGCTCGACCCCTTGGCCGCCGCTATCCATGCGGCGACGCGGGGAAGGCCGTAGGATCGACTCGCTAGCGACCAAACGGTCGCCAGCTCGTCCACCGCCCCGCGGGCGTCCAGCAGGAGCAAGTAGAACTCGAGCGCCCCGCTGCGCACTTCGTCGTCCTTGACCTGAGGCAGCCAAGGTGACAGCGCGGCCACGGGGTCATTCGCAAAGAGGCGCTCGGTCACCCTGCCGACTTGGTAGCTCCAAAAGAAGGGAGTCAGCAGTCGTACGGTCTCCACCTCATGGAGAGCCAGGTCAGGAGTGCGGTCGCGCCCGACGAGGCTACCGCGCTCGAGGCGCGACCATGCCTCTCGAGCCCGACCGAGCTCGGCTAGCGCAGACTTGCCCGCGCTGAAGGCGGATACCTTCTCCAGGGCGGCGAAAAGAGGTGCCCTGTCCGCGAGCCCTGTCGTGATGGCGGTGGCGAGAGCGGAAACGAACTGTCGAAGCTCGATTTCGCCGAGACTCTCGTCTGCCACGCGCCTTAACCGCACCTGCTCGAGCCCTCCGGCCACTTGGATGTGGTTCAGGTTCAGCAGCCCGCTTTTGTTGATGTCAGCGCGCGCTTCGATTGCCACCCAGGCCACCTGTGGCGACGCCAGGTGGCTCTGCGCGGCAGGCGATTCCTCGAGCCCTGTGGTATTGAGCTCAGACTCCGGATTGCGGTTGTTCCAAGCCTCGATCACCTCCAGCCCGGTGCTCGTCGCGCGGTTGATGTCGTCGAGCATGAACCATCCACCGGCCTGGGGAGCGACATCGGCGTCATGATCCGGCCGCTGCCCTAGGCGCTCGTCGCTGCGGATGGAGAGCATCCTCCAGCGTTCCTCCAAGTCCACGCCGCCCGCCGAGGGATAGCTCGCATGGGACAGCCAGAAACACCATCGAACCACATCGAAGCCGCTCGACGTCTGCAAGGCACGCATGACCTCCTTGGCCGAAGTAGCTTTCAGTAGTACTTCGAAGTCGTCGAAGGCCAACAGCACCCTGCTCCGCGGCCCACCCGCTTGGGCGAACGCAAAGAAGTCCTTCAGGCTGCCTGTGACGTAGCCCGTCTGCTGTCGGATCTCGCCCAGAATCCACTGTTCGAACGTTCCCATGCTTCGCGGGTACTCGCGGAAGCACAGCAACATTGCTTCCGACGGATCGACTCCCAGCTGCCAAGTCGACAACGCTTCCGGCAGGTGTGCGAAGGTGTGCGTTTTACCTTCGCCCAAACCACCTATGACGGCGAGTACTAGGCCGAAATGGGGGCTGGCAAGCTCGCTCAATAGCCTGACCAGCGGCCTTTCCAAGGCGTCGAGTCGGTCGTGCAAGAACCTCGAGCTGCTCGTCGTCGGGAGAGAGGCGAGCCGGCGCCGTTCGGCGGCCACGATGTCCCGCAAACGCGGCAAAAACAGTTTTTGGAGCTCGTTGAGCAGTGAAAAGCACGTGCCGGCCTTCGGAACTCTGGCGCACGCCTCGCTGATCGGACGTGCCGACTCCATCAGGCGCGCCGCTTCGCCCAAATCGCCGACGAGAGACGCCATCTCTATTCGCCACGAGTCTCGCTCGACAAGGCTGAGCAGGTGATTCATGAGCGGCGGTCGCGCCAATGGCGGCTGCAGCTCGGTGACCGCGACGGCACTGCAGATGGCGCGCGCCGACGCAGCCGCGGCGGCCCGCACCTCGGCGAGCGAACGCGCGCGGTCGTCCCACGCCAGTGGAGTTTCTCCGAGCGCGTGCAGGCCGCTGACATCAATGGCCGACCTCACCGCGGAGAGGAGCGCGCTTGCGGCAGTGACTGCCTCGTCGAAAGGCAAGGGAGGACGCCCATCCGGACCGCCGATCTCGGCGAAGCCGGTACAGTCGATAGCCAAGAAGTCATTTGCCTTCACCAGCTCGGCGATCGCCTCCGGCACCGTCAATCGCGAGCCACTTCGAAATGGATCGCTCGCCAGTGGCTTCTCCCCCGGACCTCGAGCCAGGGCTACCAGCATCAGTGCGTGATCAGCGGTGATGGCAATGACTGGGCACAAGCCTACGGAAATTGCCAGTCCGGCATAGAGCACGGTGAAGTCGAGGCAACTACCCTTGCGTTCCTCGTGGATCCGCGTTGCTGACCGGATCGCTTGCCCGCCAAGCACGTCGAGAGGCTCGGGCTCGACGGCGTAGAGAAGCTTCTCGGGTTGTTGGGCTAGAAAGTCATAGATGACCTTGGCCGCTTCGCCGCGGCCTGCGGTGGTCGCCAGGCCCCAGTGCATCAACCGGCTCGCGGGAAACCACCGCTCGGCCTCCGCGGGCACCACGTACCTGGCTAGTGCAGCAGGGTCCTCGCGCCGCCACCGCGGTCGCTCTTCGAGAGCTTCGGTTCGCATCGCGCCTACTCGTGAATCAACACGAGATCCTCGGCGCTGGCCAATGTACTGCCCCCGAGGCTGGCCTCGCAACGTACCTCGGCCACACCGGGCGACGCAGCCCGGAAGCTGGCTATGTAGTCATCTCCAGCCGGATCCATCTCTCCTGTCTCGAGGGTCCGCCCCGCAAGGAAGACCGAGTAGCTCATCCGAATGGATTCCAACCTTCCGAGCATAGGAGTGCAGTGCACCGTCAACTCGCTGCCCGTGCGCACCACGTCCTTCATCGTCACTCGCAATCCGCCAACGCTCGGTAGTGGCGCTCCCGCCGGGCGCCGGATAGCACTTAGCTGCCCCGCCTGGAGAAGCTGGATCTGATGGACGAGCTGACGAAGCACGTCGGGCGAGGAGTAGATCGACGAGTGACATGCGGCGCCGAAAACGACGCCGTCACCGGACCGGTAAAAGGTAGGCAAGGCACTGAGTCTCGGCACGACTCCATCGCCATCGGCCAAGCCTCGGGGCAGATCGAGGAAGGGGGCATCGCTCAGCTCCACTCCGCCGTCGCGCAGTACCGCGTGTTGACGCGTGCGCTGCAGCACGCCGGCCACGGGAACCAATTGGAAGCCGCTGGCGCGGTAGTCTTCGCGGCTCTCGTTCGCCGCGCGCGCCGTAGCAAGCTCGTCACGCAGGCGTAGACCGTCGATGACCTTCTCGGCGTCCAGGTCTAGTCGCTCTGTGCAATCCTTGATACCGGACCATGTGCCGTCGACATAAACGCATCGATAAATCGGCAGTAGTTGATAGATCGACGGGAAGGTCTTGATCGTTTCGCTGAGACGGCCAAGTGGAAAGGGAGCGCCGTTGCAGAGAACGTCCAACGCGAACAGGGAACCGCGAAAGGGACTTCCGAAGCAATACACGGCGCGAAGCTCCCGCCAGTGCCCCAACACCTCGGCACAATAGGCGGCGATCACGCCTCCCATGCTGTGGGCGAGGATGATCACGCGGGCGTCACCACCGTCCCGCGCTCGTGCTTCGGCATGCAACCCCTTGACATGGTCGCCAAGAAGCCTCGCGTTGCACCGAATGCATTGCCGCCAATCGTAGGCAAAGACGGGAAGATGAGTCGCGGCGCCATGCCTGACCGCGTCGATGTCGCAAAGAGCCGCCGCGAGCCGACGGAGCTTGCCAGCCCGATGAATTCCCGGTACGACTATGTCGGCTTCTGGATCGTAATCCGCGTCGGCTGAGCCCGAGAGCCGCAAGGCTTCCGCATCGGCGAACAAGGGGGCCACAGCCCGCCAGATCGTCCGACCGCCGACGAGAAGGTCGCTGGCAGTGAAACCGGGTACGAACAGGACTTGGTCGCTCATGACTCACCCAGGACAGACAGCTTGCGGGCAGGTAGAGCTGCCATAACTACGTTACGGGACGACGGAATCGTTGTAATAATACTGCCGGTAGCAGAAGTCTAGACACGTTAGCCACCTTGAAAGGCGAATTAGGCAACGGCTGAGACAGAGCACGCGCAGAGGGCAGCCTTCTATACTGACCGACCATGCCTGCCCGCTTCGACGCCGACCGGCTGCGGGTCGAGCTGTCGGTGGCCGACCTGCTCGAGCGCGAGCTCACCGGCAGCCTCGCCTTCGGCCAGCGCGGCGGCTACGAGCGGCTCTGGCTGGGGCAGGCGATCCACAGCCGCTACCAGGAGGCGGCGCTCGCCGCGGACGCGTCGTACCGCCGCGAGGTGTGCATCTCGGCAGAGCTGACGCATCGCGGCTGGCAGGTGCTGCTGCGCGGCCGCATCGACGGCCTGCGCCGCGAGCCCGACGGCTCGCTCGTCGTCGAGGAGATCAAGTCGGTGCGGCGCGGCGGCCAGCTCTCGCCCGCGACGCGCGAGCTCTACGAGAAGCAGGCGCTGCTCTACGCGTGGGTGCTGCGTCTCACCGAGGAGGCGCCGGTGCGCGCCGAGCTGGTGCTCATCGAGATCGGCAGCGACACCATGGAGCGCATCGCGCTCTCGGCGCCGTGGGCGGGGCTCGAAGGCGAGATCCGGCGCCGCCTCTCCGCTCTCTTCCGCGCCCATGAAGCCGAGCAGGCCGCCGCTCGAGGAGCGCCGCCGCGCCGGCGTCGCGCTCGCCTTCCCCTACCCGCGGCTGCGCGCGGGGCAGGACCGCATCGTCGACGCCGTCGAGACGGCGCTGCAAGAACCGCGACCACCTGCTGCTCGAAGCGCCCACCGGCATCGGCAAGACGGTGGCGGCGCTCTACCCGGCGCTGCGCTACGCGCTGACCCACGGCAAGCGCGTCTTCGTGCTCACCGCCAAGACGCTGCAGCAGGACATGGCGATGAAGGTGCTCGGCCTGCTTGAACGGCGACGAGGCGTTCCGCTCGTTGCGGCTGCGCGCCAAGGCGAAGATGTGCGCCAACGGCGAGGTGATCTGCCACGAGGAGTACTGCCCCTACGCGCGCGACTACTACGGCAAGCTGAAGACCGCGGGCACGGTGCCGCGCCTGCTCGCCGAGCACCCGACGCTCGAGCCCGACGAGGTCTACCACCGCGCCCGCGCCGACGAGGTCTGCCCGTTCGAGGTGTCGCTCGACCTCGCCCACCAGGTGCAGGTCGTCGTCTGCGACTACAACTACGCCTTCGACCCCTACGTCTCGCTCTCCGAGTTCGGCGCCGAGGGCGACCTCGCCGACTCGGTGCTCGTCATCGACGAGATCCACAACCTCGTCGAGCGCGGCCGCGGCTACTACTCGCCGAAGCTGTCGGCGCGGCAGGCGCGCGAGGCGGCGGAGATGGTGGCGCGGCTCGCGCGACCCGACGCTCGCGGGACTCGTCGACGTGGCACTCGAGCTGGCGCAGCTGATCGAGGCGGCGGTCGCCGAGCTGCCGCCGCCGAGCATGTTCGAGGACGACGACGCGCCGGGCTCGGCGGAGGCGCGGCTGCCGGAGGAGGACCTCTGGCTCTTGCGGCCGCGCTTCGACGGCGCCTTCGTCGACTACCTCGAGTGGCAGCGCAACAACCGCGCCTTCCGCGACGACGACCCGTTCGTGGCGCTCTACTTCGACCTGCTGCGCTTCGTCGACGCCATGCTGCTGCTCGACAACGCCTTCTCGACCCTCATCGTGCGCACCCGGGACGACTGCCAGCTGCAGATCCTGTGCAAGGACCCCAGCCGCTTCATCGGCAAGATCGTCAACCGCACCCACACGACGGTGGGCCTGTCGGCGACGCTCCACCCGTTCGAGTTCTACCGCGACCTGCTCGGCTTCGAGCGCGCGCGCACGGCATCACTGTCGCTGCCCGATCCGTTCCCGGAGAGCAATCGCCGCATCGTCGTCGATGCGACGGTGGAGACGACGTGGAAGCAGCGGCCGTTCCACTACCAGCGCATCGCCGATCGGTTGGGCGGCTTCGCCGCCGCCGTGCCCGGCAACTGCCTGGCGCTCTTCCCCAGCTACGAGTTCCTGCGCTTGGTCGGCGAGCGGCTGAACGTGCCGGGCAAGCGCGTGCTCGTGCAGCAGCGCACCGACAGCGACCGCGCGCGGCAGGAGCTGCTCGCCACCTTGCGCGGCTCGCTGTTCGGTGACGTGCTGCTGCTCGCGGTGGCGGGCGGCGCTTTCGCCGAGGGCGTCGACTACCCCGGCGACATGCTGCAGGCGGTTGCGGTCGTCGGGCCGTGTCTGCCGGCGGTCAGCCTCGAGCGCAAGCTGCTCGAGGACTACTACGAAGAGCGCTTCGAGCGCGGCTTCGAGTACGCCTTCGTGGTGCCGGGCATGACGCGGGTGGTGCAGGCGGCGGGCCGACTCCTCCGCTCGCCGGAAGACCGCGGCGTCATCGCCCTCTTCGACCGCCGCTTCCTCGTCCCGCTCTACGCCGGCCACCTCCCCGAGCATTGGCTGCCGCCCGGCGGACCAAGCGCCCTCGCCGGCGAGCCGGCAGTCGCGGCAGCGGAGTTCTTCGGCACCGCCGCGCCGACGCGGGCGAGCTTCGCTCCCGGCCTCGATTGACGCGGCGCCCTCCAGGGGGCGCGTTCAGGGAACCTTGGCGCGATCCGGACGTATATATTCCCGAAGAGAGTAGTAGCTCACATGAAGGGACTCCGGCGCCTACCACTCGATGAGCCCGGCGCGCCTCTGTCGGAGGTGGTGTGGGAGGTCCTCCTCGCACTCGCCGACGAGGACCGTCACGGCTACGCGGTGCTGCTGGAAGTGGAACGCCGCACCGAAGGGAACCTGCGGCTGCTTCCCGGCTCCCTCTACCGCGCCCTCAACCGCCTGCACCGCGACGGGCTCGTCGAGGAGGTGGCCGATCGCCGTGCCGCCTCGGCCGACCCCCGGCGCCGCGTCTACCGTCTCACGCCGCGCGGCCGCGGCGTCGCCGCCGCCGAGGCGCGACGGCTCGCCGCCAAGGTGGAAGCGGCGCGCCGGCGCGGGCTGCTGCCGCAGGAGGCGCCTTGAGCGGCGGCGCCGCGCTCTACCGCCGTCTGCTCCGCCTCTATCCGGCGCGCTTCCGCCAGGAGTGGCAGGAGGAGATGGCGCAGCTCGGCGAGCAGCTGCTCGCGCGCGCCCGCGCCGAGGCCGGTCTCGCCGGAGTGCTGCGGCTGTGGCCGCGGCTGCTCGCCGACCTCGCCTGCGGCGCTCTGGCCGAACGCCGGCACGAGAAGCGCTACCGCTCGACGCGCTCGCGCGTCGCCATCGAGAGGAGAACCACCCGCATGCTCGACGATCTCCGCAGCGACCTGCGCGGCGCCCTGCGCCTGCTTCGCCGCTCCCCCGCCCATGCGGTCGCCATCGTCCTCACCCTCGGGCTCGGCATCGGCGTCACCACCGCCATCTACTCGGTGGTGCGCGTGGTGCTGCTCGAGCCGCTGCCTTACGCCGACCCCGACCGGCTGGTGCTCCTCTCGGAGAGCAACCCGTCGCGGCAGTGGACCCAGGCGCAGGTGGCGCCGGCCAACTACTTCGACTGGGCGGAGCGCAGCCGTTCGTTCAGCGCCATGGCCGGCTTCAACGACTCCCTGACCCAGTCGATCGCCACCGGCGGCAGAAGCCCCGAGCGCGTGCGGGCGCTGAGCGTCGTCGGCGACCTCTTCGGCGTGCTCGGCGTACCGCCGGCGCAGGGGCGCTCGTTCCGCCCTGAAGAGACGTGGGAGGGTGGTCCGCGCGTCACGGTGGTCTCGCACGCCTACTGGCAGCGCCAGCTCGGCGGCGCCGCCGATGCGGTGGGACGCGCGGTGACGCTCAACGGCCGTCCCTACGAGGTGGTGGGCATCATGCCGGAGGGCTTCACCTTCTTCTCCGAGGACGTCGACCTCTGGACGCCGTTCGCCTTCGACCCCGCCGACCGCACCGCCACCTGGTTCCGTCGCGCCCACATCTTCCGCGCCGTGGCGCGGCTCGCTCCCGGCGTCACCCAGGCGCAGGCCGACGCCGAGATGAAGCGGCTGGCACGCCAGCTCGAGCGCGAATATCCCGAGACCAACACCGAGATGGGCGCCGGCGCCTCGCCGCTCGCCGACTACCTCGTCGGCAACGCGCGCCGACCGCTCACCCTGCTCTTCGCCGGTGCCGGCCTGGTGCTGCTCATCGCCATCGCCAACGTGGCGCACCTGCAGCTGGCGCGGCTCAGCGCCCAGCTGCGCGACAACGTCGTGCGCGGCTGCCTGGGAGCGTCGCGCTGGCGTCTGGTGCGGCGCAGCCTGGTCGAGAGCCTCACGCTGTCGGCGCTGGGCGCCGCGCTCGGCGGCCTCCTCGCCTGGCGCCTGGTGCCGGTGCTCGTCACCCTCGGCAAGGCGTTCCTGCCGCGGCCGAGCGAGGTGCGCGTCGACCTCGCCGCGCTCGCCTTCGCCGCCGCTCTCGGCGTGCTCACCGCGCTGCTCTCCGGGGCAGCCGCGGCGCGGCGCGGCGCGCGGCCGGACCTCGAGCGCGCGCTGCGCGAGGGTGGTCGAGCGGAGGCGGGCAGCCGCGCTCGCCTGCGTCAGCGGCTGGTCGCCGCCGAGGTCGCGCTGGCGGTGATGGTCGTCGCGGCGGCGGTGCTGCTGGTGCGCACGCTGGTCGCCCTCGGCAACGTCCCTCCCGGCTTCGAGCCGCGCGGCGTCACCACCGCGACGCTGGCGTTGCCGGCGCTGAGCTATCCGGACGCGCCGGCCTTCGCGACCTTCTCCAGGCGGCTGCTCGCCGGTGTCCGCGCGCTTCCCGGCGTCGAGTCGGCCGGCTTCGTGCGCGCGCTGCCGCTCACCGCCTCCCACTGGAGCAGCGACATGGCGGTGGAGGGGCGTGGACCCGACGACTTCGGCGTCGACGTCATCCACCGCGAGGCGAGCCCCGGCTACTTCGAGACGCTGCGTGTGCCGCTGCTCGCCGGCCGCCTCTTCCGCGACGGCGACGACGCCGAGGCGCCGCGCGTGGTGGTGATCAACAAGACCCTCGCCGACCGCTACTTCCGCGGCGGTGACCCGATCGGCCAGCGGCTCTGCTTCGACCGCCATCCCGACGCCGACTCCACCTGGCGGACCATCGTCGGGGTGGTGGGAGACGAGCGCCAGGACGGCCTCGGCCGCGCCGTGCTGCCGGAGATCTTCGCCCCGCTGATGCAGGACCGCACCGGGCGCTTCTCGGTGGTCGTGCGCAGCAGCCTGCCCCCGCAACGGCTGGTGCCGGAGCTGCGCGAAGTGCTGCGAGGGATCGACCCGCAGCTGCCGCTCTTCGACGTGCGCACCCTCGACGAGGTGGCCGCCATCTCGGTGGCGCGCGAGCGCTTCCTGCTCGCGCTCTTCGGCACCTTCGCGGCGCTGTCGCTCCTCCTCGCTGCCCTCGGCGTCTACGGCGTCACCAGCGAGGCGACGGCGCAGCGCCGCCGCGAGATCGCCGTGCGGCTGGCGGTGGGCGCGCGCACCGACCAGCTCGTGCGCCGCACCGTCGGCCGCGAGATGACGGCAGTCGCAATCGGCCTGATTGCCGGCCTAGCCGGCGCTTTCGGCCTCGGCCGCGCCATGGCAGGTCTGCTCTTCGGCGTCGGCGGGCACGACCCGTTGACCCTCACCGGGGCGCCGGCGGTGATGCTGACCGTGGCCCTCGTCGCCGCTTGGCTACCGGCCCGGCGCACGGCGCGCATCGCGCCGGCCGAGGTGCTGCGCGAGTGAGCCGGGCTCTCGCTCAGGTAATGGCGCGCGCGCCTCGAGCTGCGGTCCAACGCCGGCCTCAGGGCGAGTAGCCGGGGATCGTGCGCGCCGACGTGCCGCGGCGCGTCACTTTCACCTCCACCTTGCGGTATCCCTTCTCGCTCGCCGGCCGTGTCGGTATGTAGCCAATCAGGTACTGGCTGCGCAGCTCCGCCTCGATGCGCTGGTAGACGCCGGCGAGCTCGGCTGCGTCGTTGATGACGAACGAGCGGCCCCCGGTCACCTCCGCCAGCCGCTGCAGCTTGCTGCGCGCCGCCATGTCGAGCGCTTCGGTCTGCAAGCCGACGGTGTAGATCACCACTGCGCTGTCGCGGGCGTAGGCGAGCGTCTCGTCGAAGGTGAGTAGGCTGTCGGTGTCGGCGCCGTCGGAGAGCACCACCAGCGCGCGCCGGCCGGGCGCGCCGCGGAAGTAGTAGAGGCTGAACACCAGCGCGTCGTTGAGCGACGTCCAGCCGTCGGCGCGCAGCCGTCCGAGCGCCTGCGCCGCGGCGGCGGCGTCGTGCGTGCGCGGCATCACCAGCATCGGCCGGTCGGCGAAGGCCACCGCGAAGCAGCGGTCCCTCGGCCCCACCAGGCTCTGCAGGAAGTCCGCCGCCGCGCGCTGCGCCTGGCCGAGGTCTTCCTGCATCGAGCCCGAGACGTCGAGCGTCACGCCGACGACGAGCGGCAGGTCCTCGACCAGCTCGGCGCGCTCGAGCTGCTGCGGCCGGCCGTCCTCGCGCACCTCGAAGTCGCGCACGCCGAGGCCGCGCACGAGGTTGCCGTCGGCGTCGGTGACCGTGGTGTAGAGCTCGACCAGCGACACGTCGACCTCCGCCATCGCGTCGGGCGCGCTCAAGATGCGGACGTCCTCGGCGCGGCTGCCGTCGTCGAGCTCGACGCTGGCGGTGAGGTACGACAGGTCCCCCGGCGGCACGTCGATCCTCGCCTCCCACGGCGGGCTGGTGAGGCGCGCCTGCGGCTCCTCGTTGACCCGCAGCTCGACGGCGACGACCTTGCGCTCGTCCGGCACCACCACCTCCAGCTTCGCCAGCGTCTTGCCGACGACGCGCGAGCGCGCGGCGGGCGCGAGGATGCTCACCTCGAGCTGGCCGCGCAGCTGATTCAGCACGACCTCGTCGGCGGCTACCAACTTGCCGGCATCGTCGTAGCCTTCGGCGCGCAGCAGCTGCTCGCGCGGGACGCGCGGCAGCCGCACCTGCACCGACCAGGGCGGCGCGTTGCGCGCCAGCTGCTCTTTGCCGTCGAGGAGGAAGGCGACCTTGCGGATCCGCTCGCCCCTCACCACCGCCTGCGCCAGCACGCTGTCGAAGACGACGTCGCGCGGCGGCACCACGAGCACCAGCCCGTTCTCGCCGCCGTTGGCGTCGAGCTGGGCATCGAGGGCTTCGCCGCTGGTGCCGTTGGCGTCGATGGGCGTGACGTCGCCGGGCGGCGCCGGCTTCGGCGTGTTGGGCACTTCGATAGCGGCGGCGACGATTGCTTGCGCGCCACTCACCTCGTCGCGCACGCGCAGGCGCACGATGTAGGAACCCGGCCGCAGCGACCGCGGCACGGCGAGCACGATCGGCGCCGATCCGCTCTCCGCCGCGGTCGGCGGCGGCAGGGTGAAGCGCATGCGGAAAGTGTCGAAGAGATCGCCGCCGCTCTCGACCACGCCTTCGACGCCGACGCGCAGCTCGCTGCGCTCGACGCCGTGCTCGTTCCTCTCGAAGGCGGGCTGCAGCGGCGTATCGGGCGGGAGCCGGATGAGCAGCCGCGTTTCCATCCGTTGGCCGACACGGCGCGGATAGGAGACCGCGAGCGGGTCGACCGGCAGCAGCTCGACGGGCCGCACAGGCTCGGCGGCGGCGGCACGCGCCCACGCCGCGAGGTCCGCGGGGGCCGCGAGCAGCGCGCGCCAGCGGGCGAGGTCCGGCCGCTGCGGCAGATCGAGGCCGAGCCCGTCGACGCCGGTGGCGGCGTCGACAGCGGGTGCCGCCTTGCACAGGCGCCGATCGATGCGCTCGCCCTGGATGCGTCCCGCCAGCTCTTCCCACTCCTCCAGCCATCCGGCCATCTCGTGCGTGTAGAGCGCGCTCTTGCCGTCGATGCGCTGCCACATCCGGAAGGCGGGTTGCCGCGCCGGCTGGTAGAGCACCAGCCGATCGCGGCCATAGGTCCAGATCTCGATCGGCTGGAAAGCGACGTCGCAATCGACGAGCTGGCGCGCCGCGGGCGGGCCATTGAGAAAGAGCAGCCGCGCCCGCACGTCGGCGGTGGTGAGGCTGGTGCCGAGCATCAGCGCGCGACGGCGGCGCACGCCTTCGAGCAGCTCGTTCTGCGCCGTCGCCGGGTCGGGATCGGCGAGCAGCGATTCCATCGCGTCGGCGCGCTCGGCGCTCGGCATCGCCCGCAGCTCCTCGCGCCGCACCGCGTCGACGAGCCACGACACGCCGTCGTCGAAGAGCGCGTCGAACGCGGGGAGCGGCAGATCCGCGGTCACCGCCGCGGCGGGACGACCGACCGGCGGCGGCGCTGCCGTCGTCGCGGCGCGCGCGTCACCAGTCATGGACGCAAAGAGGCCACAGGCGAGGACAAAAAGGCCTGCTTTGGGCAACATGCGCCGCGGAGTGGCAACAGCCGTGCCCAGCAAGCTGCGGACGCCTGACCGCCCCGCCGCTCGGTGCTCGCGAGTGCGGCGCAAGGGGTTCCATCGTTGGGTAGCCGAACGTCCGCAGCGATCGTCCAAATCACGACAACCCTTTTCTGCTGAGTATTTTGCGCCTAGAGGCAATGGCGGGCTTGAGGTAACATGCAACTCATGCCCGTGGCCGCTTCCGTCCAGGAACGCTTCCGAGCGGTCCTCGACCTCTACGACACCAGCGTCGAGATCATGCGGCTGAACCTTCGCCGCCGCCTGCCGCACGCCACCGAGGAAGAGATCACGACCGCGTTGCGGCGATGGCTTGCCAAGGCTGACGAGCGCGAGCCCACGCCATGGACGATCCGCAAGCCGACCGGCCGGTGAGCCGCCTCGGCAGGGCGCTGGCGCGAGCTCGCACTGAGCTCGACCAGCTCGGCGTCGACTGGGCGATCATCGGCGGTCTCGCACTGGCGGTGCGAGCGGAACCGCGACAGACGCGCGACGTCGACGTCGCCGTCGCCGTTGCCGATGATCGGCAGGCAGAGACGATCGTCCGCAAGTTGAGCGAGCGTGGCTTCCGCTTCGCCGAAGAAGGCGTCTTGGAGCAGACGGCGCGGAGCCGGCTCGCGACGGTGCGCCTCTATGACCCTGACAGCGTGCATGAGGATCCGGTGGCAGTGGATCTCTTCTTTTCGTCCTCGTGCGTCGAGGCCGAGCTCGTCGCGGCGGCGGAGCGGCTGGAGGTGCTGCCTGGACTGACGCTTCCGGTGGCTACGACCGGATTCCTCATCGCGCTGAAGGTCCTCGCGGGACGGCTTCAAGACCTAGCCGACCTCGACAATCTTCTTCGCGTCGCCGCAGACGCAGACGTTGCCGAAGCGCAACGCGTGATCGCGCTCATCACCGAGCGCGGTTGCCACCGTGACCGCGACCTGCGCGCCGTTCTCGCGGAACGACTGAAGGCATCGTAAGCAGTCGCGTGCCGCGCCGCGGCGCTGTGCGCTATCGCACAGTCCGGTGCCGAGATCGCGGCGGCCCCGGTTTCCTTCGCACGCCCTCCTGGCTCCAACTGCATGACGAAGGAGGGTCGTGGTCATGTTCGAGCACACTTTGGCGAAGCGGAAGGGTAGCCGGCGTCGGGGTTGGATGCTGGCGTTGGCGGTCGTGGTGCACGGGGTTGCCTTGACGACGGTGGTGCTGGCGAGCGCGTGGAGCGTCGGCGAGGTGGCGCCGCCGATGGAGACCGAGATCTTCACGCCGCCGATGGACGTCACTCATATCGTCTTCGAAGAGCCGCGCAAGGAGCCGGCGGCCCCGCCGCCACCCGTGGAGCCGCCGCCGCCGGCGCCGCCCGTCGAGCGCGCTCCCGTCGTCGAGCAGCCGGCGCCGCCCGTCGAGCAGCCGACGACGATCACGGACACCGTGCCGACCGACGCCACGGGGCCCGAGGTCGAGCCGACGACGAACACGGGCGGCGATACGCCTTCGACCTCGCCGAACACCGGCGGCGGCGGCACCGATCCCAACGCTCCGGCTTGGGGCACGGGCGGCGACGGCGACGTGCCGGTGGCGCTCGACGCGCGGATGACGCGGCCGGAGACGATCTTCCGCGTCCAGCCGCGCTACACCGAGAGCGCGCGCAAGGCGGGGCGGCAGGGCATCGTCGTGCTGCGGGCGACGATCGACCGCACCGGCGCCGTCACCGACGTGCGCCTCGTCAAGCCGCTCGGCATGGGCCTCGACGAGTCGGCGATCACCGCCGTGCGGCAGTGGCGCTTCACGCCGGCGTCCATGAACGGGCGGCCGGTGCCGGTGTTCTTCCAGCTGACGGTGACCTTCAGCATCCGCTGAGCGTGCAAACAAACGACGGGGCCTCTACGTAGGAAGAGGTGAGACAAGAGGACGATCTCCACTCTCCCTCTTCCTACCCCGCCGCCCCAGGCGGGGTTTTTTTCGGCCCCATCAACGAAGCAGCCGTCGCCGCCGGCGATCGACATCGGCGGCGATGTCGTCTCCGCGAGCTTTCGCGGCCGCGGACTGACAGCCTCAGTTGGGCGATGGCGCCGGCGCCGGCTCGCCGAACGGCGCACGCTGGCCACCTGGCGGCGGCCGGCGGCCACCGCCGAATGCGCCGCCGCGGCCGCCAAAGGGACGGTCGCGTTGCCAGCGCGGATCGAGCGGACGGCCCTGGCCCGGCGGCGGCCCCATGCCGGCGACAGCGCGCGGGCCGAGGCGGGCGAGGAACTTCAGGTAGCGCTGCTCGGCCTCGCCGTCGAGGATCTCGCGCGCCTGGAGCACGTGCTCGACGAAGGCGCGCTCGAGGGCGCCCTGAAGGCGCGCCGAGGCGTCGACGAGCGCGTGCAGCCGCTCGGTATTCGGCTGCGGCGCGGTGAGCTCGCCGCGCAGGCCCTGACGCACCGTCTCGAGCTGGATGCGCCGCGTCTTCGTCTCGGCGAGGAAGCGCCGCTGCAGCTCGACGAAGCGCGGGCGGTCGCGCTCGGGCACGCCGAGGCGCCGAGCGAGCTCCTCGAGGCGAGCCGGCGATGGGCCGCCGCCGCGCAGGCCGGCGCCGGGACCAACGGGACCGGAGCCGTCCGGGCCCGGCCCATCAGCGTAGTGTCCGGCCGGCGGGCCGAGGTCGAACGCTTCCTCGAGCGGGACGAGCGGCTCTTCGGCGCGCGCCTCGCGCGGAGGTTGCGGGCGTTGCTGCCGCGGAGGTGCAGCGCCGATCGGCGACGCGACTTCCACCGGCGGAGGCGCCACCTCGTTGACCGGCGCCGGCGATGAGCCGGCAAGGCTCTCGACGGGCGCGGCGACTGCGGGCGATGGCATCACGATCACCGTCGGCGGCGCCGGTTGCGGCGCCGGCGTGAGCCGCTGCTGCACGACGGCCACCGCCAGGCCCAGGTTGAGGCCGACGGACAGCGAGAGGAGGGCGACCGCCCACCAGCGGGTCACCACAGGCCGCTGCTCTCCCCGGCCGTCAGCTCGCCGCCGTCGTAGCCGCCCGTCTCGTCGCCGGCGAGCGCCTGCCAGTACGCCTCCGCGAGCGTCGTCGAGCTGCCACCACCGATCGACGCGTCCGCACCGGCGGCCACCGCGTCAGGATCGACGAGCAGCTCGTCGAGCGGCGGCTCCTGCGTCGTTGCGACGGAGCGCTCCTGCGACGCCGCGATCTCGCTGCCGTTCGACTGACCAGTCGCGGGCGCACCCTCGGTCGCGACCGGCGCGCCGCTCTTCGACACCACGATCGCCTCGCCGTTGCTCGCCGGAACAGCGGCCCCGATGCCGGCCGGCACGGTGCGCACCGCCGCGGGCGGCGCCGAAGTCACCGCGCCCGCCGGCGCCTGTAGCCGCCCGAGCCCGACGCCGATCGCCACGCCGCCGAGCAGCGCGGCGCCGGCGAGCGCCCGCGCCCACGGCGGCGCCGCGGCCCAGCCGAGCGCGCTCGAGCCGCCGCGGCTCCGCTGCTCCTCGGCCAGCCGCTGCACCTTCCCCACGTAGCCGTAGGGCACCGGCGTCGGCGGCGCCGCCTTGAGCCCCTGCCAGAGGCGGTGCAGCTCATGCAGTCGCGCCTGCAGCGACGGGTCGCGTGCCAGCTCGGAGCGCAGCTCCTGCACCTCGGCGGCGGGCAGCTCGCCGTGCAGGTAACGCATCAACCGGCGGTCTAACTCTTTGTCTCGCATGTCATGGGCTCCTGGCGGCGGCGTAGTTCATCGGCTATCCGGTGAAACCGATCACACGCCGCCTTCCTGCGCCCGCTCGAGCGCGCGCATGGCGCGGAAGAGCCGGCTCTCGACGGCGCCGAGGGTGATGCCCAGCGTCTCGGCGATCTCCTTGTACGACAGCTCCTCGAAGCGCGCCAGCACGAGCACGGCGCGCTGGCTCGGCGGTAAGCCATTGATCGCGCGATGAACAACGCCCCAGCGCCGCCGCGCGTCGAGCTCGCGGTGCGGGTCGGCCCGCTCCTCCGCCGGCTCCAGCGGCGGCGCCATGGCGTCGTCGTCCTCGGCCGCCGACAGCGACACCCAGCGGCGCAGCCGCCGCCGGCGCAGCACGTTCAGGCAGTGGTTGACGGCGACGCGGTAGAGCCAGGTCGACACCAGCGCCTTGGGGCGGAAGCCGCCCGCCTTCACCATCACCTTGAGGAAGACCTCCTGCACCGCGTCGCGCGCCTCCTCGGCGTCGCCGAGCAGCCGCTCGCAGACCCGCAGCAGGCGGCGGTGGTGGCGCTCGACCAGCTCGCCGAAGGCATCGCGGTCGCCGGCCGCCACGCGCGCGACGAGATCCCAATCGGGATCGCTCGCCTGCGCGTGGATGACGCCGGAGGTCAACCTCGCCTCCTCACGTAAGGCCCCCGTCATGGGGGTGAAACGCAGGAGGGCGCCACTTCCTGCGGCCCGCTCCTAGGCTCCACGCCGCGCGAGCCATGCGCGGCGTCCGTTCACGCTCTCAGCGCTTCGAGGTCGGCGAGCAGCGCCGCCGCCGTGCGGTAGCGGCGCGTCGGGTCGCGCTGGAGGCAGCGCAGGATGATCTGCTCGAGCTGCTCGGGCATCTCCGCCCAGTACTGGCGCGGCGGCGTCGGTTGCTCGTTCAGCGTGGCGACGATCACCTGCATCGGGTTCTCGCCGCGGAACGGCGTTTGCGACGTGAAGAGCTCGTAGAGCACGACGCCCACCGCCCAGAGGTCCGCCCGCTCGTCGACCGGCTTGCCCTGCAGCTGCTCGGGGGCGAGGTACTGCGGCGTGCCGACGACCGTGCCCGGCTGCGTCTGCCCCTCGTCCATGCGCGCCAGCGGCCGGGCGATGCCGAAGTCCATCAGCTTGGCGTTGCCGTTGGGCTCGACGATCAGGTTCTCGGGCTTGATGTCGCGGTGCAGCACGCCGACGTCGTGCGCCGCGCCGAGGCCGCGGCAGAGCTGGCGCGCCAGACGCAGGCCCGCCGAGTACGGCAGCGAGCCCGTCTGCGAGAGCAGGTAGCGCAGGGTGATGCCGCGCACGTACTCCATGGTGATGAAGGGGATGCCGTCGACGTCGCCGAAGTCGAAGGTGCGCAGCACGTTGGGGTGGGTGATCTTGCGCGCCAGCTTGAGCTCGCTCTTCAAGCGCTCGAGCAGGTCGCGGTCGCCCCATACGTCGCGCTTCAACATCTTGAGCGCCACGAGGTCGTCGAGCTCGCGGTCGCGCACCTTGTAGACGACGCCCATGCCGCCGGCGCCGAGTGTGGAGAGGATCTCGAAGCGGTCGCCGATCACCTTGCCGGGGGCGATCTCGGCGAGGGTGGCGTGCTCGCGGCGCGGCGGCGGTGGTGGTGCGCTCGTGGTGCTCGGCGCGATGCGCGTCGGCGCGTCGGTCGAGGTGGCGAGCAGCGAGGCGCCGCCGACGCCGGTGACCTTGGTCGCGGTGTCGCGGTTGATCACGTAGAGCGTCTGCGCGCCGCCGAACATCCCGCGCTGCGGCGACAGCTCGACTCCGGAGCGCGTGAAGACGTCACCCAGGCTGCCGTAGAGCGGCTGCGAGAGCACCAGGTCGCCCGGCGTCCCTTCGCGCATCAGCCCCTCGAGCTGGAGCAGCGGCCGGCCGACGACGACGCGGTCGGTGCCCTCGCCCCACACCACCGAACCGGTGACGGCATCGCCCTCGGTGATGGCGAGGATGGGCGGCTCGGCCTCTTCGAAAGCGTTGCGCGACACCGACAGCACCGCGCCGATCTCGGCCGCCGCCGACAGCGCGCGGAAGGCGCGGTTGTCGCCGACGAAGGAGACGAGGAGCCGCTGCCCGAAGGCGCCCTCGATCTTCCCCTGCCGCGCGCCCACCGCCGCGTGCACCCGCCGCAGGTCCTGCGCCAGCTGCTCGATCGTCGACTCGGGGTCGTGGCCCATCTTCGGCTGCGCGTAGCGGCGCATGTCGACGCCGAGCAGCGCCACCGGCACCGTGCCGGCCTCCTCGATCGCCCCGCCCTGTCCGTTCGACGACGGCAGCGTGCGCGACAGCTCCTGGATGTAGGTCTCCATGTCCTGCTTTTCGCGCAGCTCGGAGAGCAGGTGGTTGAAGGCCACGGCGAGGCGGCCCACCTCGTCGCCGCGGTCGATGGTGATCTTCTGGCCGTAGTTGCCCTCGCTCGCCGCCGTCGCCGCGTTGGCGAGGTCGCGCACCGGCTTGAAGACGCGCCGGCCGAGGAGGAACGAGAAGAGCGAAGCGATCAGCACCGCCGCGGCGCCGACGATGAGGAGGATCGTCTCGATGCGCTGGAAGGGCAAGAGCTCTGCGTCGAGCGAGGCGAGCGAGACGACGGCGCCGACGCGGTTGCCGCTGGAGTCGGCGAGCGGGCGGACGAGTCCGATCCAGCGGCGGGCGTTGATCTCGAGGTCGATCGGCTCGGTGGGCTCGTTGCCGCGCATCACCGTGTCGACCATCCGCCGCTGCTGCAGCCGCGACATCAGCTCCTCGACCTCGGCGGGGCCGAGGGTCGTCGCCACCACCTGCGGGTTGCCGCCGTCGTCGGCGAGGATCGCCACGTCGGCTTCGGAGATCTTGCGCACCTGGTCGGCGTCGTCGTTGTCGATGGCGAAGCCGGCGACGAGGAAGCCCTGCAACACCTGGTCGGCGGCGAGCGGCACCGCGACGGCGTTGAAGAGGCGCTTGTCCTGCTTCCAGAAGCCGGTCGCCTCGAACTCCTCCTGGGCGCGCTTGACCAGCGGCCGCTGCGAAAGGTCCTCGCCCACCGCGTCGGGGTTGTCGGTACGCGCGAGCACGCGGCCCTGCGGGTCGAGGGCGATGGCGAAGTCGTAGCCGAGGTCGTTCTGCCGCTCCTCGAGAAGGTCGAGGACGGACGCGGCGCCGCTCGGATCGTCGGCCGACGCGGCGATATAGCTCCGGATGTTGGCGTCGCTCGCGAACACCCGCGCGATGAGCTTGAGCTGCTCCTGCCGCTGCTGCTGCAGCGTCGTCTGCACCGAGCTGGCGCGCGACAGCGCCTGCCGCGCCGTCTCGTTCGCCACCTTGTTGCCGAAGACGTAGGTCACCACGACAGCCGCCCCCACCGCCAGGGTGACGAGCAGCGCCGTCATGGCGAACACCCGGGCGCCGAAGGAGATGCGCAGCGCCATGACCTAGTAGGAGCTGTCGGTGCTGTAGGCCTTGCCGAACTTGTTGAGGTGGCGCGGCACGCGCGGCTTGGAGACGGCGAGCGAGACGGTGAGCGGCGTCTTCGCGGGCAGCGTCACCGCCTGCGTCACCAGCTCGCCGCGCTCGTGCCATACCGAGAGCGTGCCGGGGCCCGAGGGCAGGCCGGTCAACGCGAAGCCGCCCTTCTTGTCGGGCGCCGTCGAGTAGGGGGTGTCGACGACGAGCACGTAGCCGGCCATCTGCTGGTGCACGTTGCAGAACACGCGCACGAGACCGGGCTCCTTCATGGTCACCGTCTTGCCGGAGCCGCGGCCGTAGAGGCCGACGTCGAAGGCGTTGCCGGCAGAGACCGAGAAGGCGTTGTGGAGGATCGGGTCCTGGTTGGGGAAGCGCACCTTCGACCCGGCCGCCACCACCAGCACGCGCGGCGTGAACGCTTTCTTCAGCGTCTTCATCTCGGGTAACGCGTCGGCCGCGGTCGATGCGAGCTTGGGCTTCTTCGCCGGGGTGAAGAAGACGACCGCCTGGTCGACGCCGTCGGCGACGCGGCGGCCCTCCTGCATCAGCGTCAGCGTGCCGTGCAGCTCGCTCCCCTCGTGCGCCGCGGCCTCGGTGCCGGCCACGAGCAACGCGCCGCCCGCGAGCAACGCAGGGACGGAACAGAGCGCCAGCAGGCGGAGCGGGCGGACGAGCCGCGAGGGAGGCCGCTTCATGGGGCGCTGTCGGATGATAACAAAGCCACTGCTAAAGCCGTGGCGAACGCCCCGCGGCGGCTCACCCGCGTCATCAGACCTACGGAGCCCGCGCGATCGCGGATTGGTCGCGGGAGCACTACGATTGCGGGCATGCTCGTCGAGCGCGTGGCGCGCTTCCTCTGCGCTGCCGAAGGCGATCGCTTCGAGGACGTGGCGCTCGCCGTCTTCGCCTTCCAGTACGAGCGCGTCGAGCCGTACCGGCGAATGTGCGACGGGCGGGGCGTCTCGCCCGCGAACGTGAGCGACTGGCGCGAGGTGCCGGCGGTGCCGGCGTTGGCGATGAAGCGGCTGGCGCTGCACGCCGACGAGCCGCTGCACGTCTTCCGGAGCAGCGGCACTGGGATGGCGGCCGCGCGGAGCGCGGCCGGGGGCGGCGCGGCGACCGACACGCCGAGCAGCGCGACGATGAGCCCTGCTGGCGACGCGAGCGGCCGCAGCGTGCACTACCAGCCCTACCCCGACCTCTACCGGCAGGCGATCGAGTGCTCCTTCCCGCGCTTCTGCCTGCCGGGGCTGCGCACGCCGGCGCCGATGCTGTCGCTCGTGCCGGCCGTCGAGCAGGCGCCGGACTCGAGCCTCGCCTTCATGGCCGCGCACGTGCTCGACGAGTGGGGCGCCGCCGACTCCACCAACGCCTTCGGCGAGCGCGGCGTCGACGTGACGCGCGCGCGCTCCTGGCTCTCTGCACGGCAGCGCGAGGGGCGGCCGGCGCTCCTCTTCGCCACCTCGTTCGCGCTGGCGCAGCTGCTCGAGGCGCTGTCGCGACGCTTCCTCCACTTCCGGCTGGCGCCGGGCAGCGTCGTCTTCGACACCGGCGGCTACAAGGGACGGACGCAGGAGCTCTCGCGCGAGGACCTGCTGGCGCGCCTCGAGACCTGGCTCGGCGTGCCGCCCGAGCAGGTGGTGCGCGAGTACGGCATGACCGAGCTGTCGAGCCAGTGCTACACGACCAACCTCCTCGACGGCGACGCCGAGACCTTCGTCGCGCCGCACTGGGTGCGCGTGCGCGTGCTCCACCCCGAGACCCTCGCCGAGCAGCCGTCCGGCGAGCCCGGGCTGCTGGCGGTGTTCGACCTCGCCAACGTCGGTTCGGTGCCGCACCTGCTCACCGAGGACTTGGGCGTCGCGCACGGCGCGGGCTTCCGCCTCCTCGGCCGCGCGAGCGGCGCCGAGCTGCGCGGTTGCTCGCTCACCGTCGAAGAGCTCGCGCGCGGCTGAACGCTGCGGTCTGCGCCGCGTCGAGATTGCTTCGTCGCTCCGCTCCTCGCAATGACGGTCGATTGTCATCGCGAGCGCAGCGAAGCGATCTCGATCCCGCACGTTCACCCGACCTGTGAACCGCCTTAGACTGCGCCGATCCGCCGCGCCCGCGGCTCCGTAGGGCCGTATCAGGAGGGAACTCGTGCGCCTGGCCAACTTCTCTCGTCGGGTGATCCTCGGCTTGCTCGCCGCTGCCTCGACCGCCTCATTCGCCGCCGCGCAGACCGAAGAAGAGCCGGCGGCGCCAATCGAGGAAGCGACCGGCCCACGGCTCGAGTGGGGCGTCGAGGTCAAGGCCGCCTTCCGCGACAGCGAGGACTTCAGTTTTCCCTTCAACTTCCGTTTCACGGACACGGCGCCGCCGCAGGCGCTCACCTTGCGCACCGTCGACCCGGGCGGCAACCTCGAGGTGCCGGCCGCGACGCTGTTCCTCGACGCCAACTGGGGCGAGGCGCTGCTCGGCCACCTGAAGGTCGACGTCATCGACCTCTGGGACCGCAACCCGACCTCGACCGATCACAAAGTCGACGTCGACGAGGCGTGGCTGCGCCTCGGCCGCGAGAGCGAGCCCGGGCGGCTGCCCGAGCGCTCCGGCGTCTATTTGAAGGTCGGCAAGATGCCGAAGTTCGAGCGGCAGGACGACCGTCACCTCGAAAGCTATGGCCTGGTGTCGACGGCCTTCAACCGTTTCGAGGACCTCGGCGTCGAGCTCGGCATCGACCTCGGCCGTTACGTCTACCTGAAGGGGACCTACACCCGCGGCAACCCGGTGTTCCTGCGCGATCCCAACGCCCTGGCCGGCGACAACGGCACCGAGGCCAGCCTCGCCACGCCACCGCGCCCGGCGCTCAACAGCGGCGTGCCCATCATCTACGACGCCGAGGTCGAGGAGGCGGGCTCGGGCGGGCACGAAGAGACGGGGGCCGGCCTCGGCTTCCGCGTCTCCAACGAAGACGGCAGCCGCCGCGCCGAGCTGCTCGCCTTCGGCTACCAGCGCACCCTCGCGCCGCGCGTCGAGATGGAGGGCTCGCTCTACGGCGGCGACCTCGACCTGCTCGACGTGCCCTTCGGCACCTTCCCGGGTTTCACCGATGACGAAAAGAAGGAGTCGGGCGCCAACCTCTGGCTCTACCTCGGCGGCCTCTCCTTCTTCGCCCAATACGTCGACCAGGAGATCGCCGGCCTCGGCCGCCAAGGCTACGAGGGCGAGATCGCCTGGCGCTTCGAGCTGCCGCTCTTCGCCTCCATCGGCGGGCAGCAGCTCTTCCCCTCGATCGCGCCGTCGTTCCGCTACTCCAAGCTCGATCCCGACTTCCTCAACCCGCCGCCGGGCCGGACGCCGGCGCCGAGCTTCGCCTGGGAGTGGGAGAAGACCGACGCCGGCATCCGCATCGGCATCGTGCCGGGGACGGACCTCACCATCGAGCAGGCGCACAACCGCTTCCTGACCGCGCGCGGCTGGCGCACCAACGACGAGCTGCTGACGACGCTGCGCTGGCGGATGTAGTCCGGATGAGCGCCGCTAGCGCAGCCCCGGCTCGCGCGCCTGCAGCCTTTCGATGTCCGATCGAATCTGACTCAGCTCACTCGCGACGTCGGGCCTCGCGCCACTGGCCGCACGGCGGTTGGCTTCCATCTGGCGCAGGAGATCGAGCAGGCGGCGCGCCTCGGTTGCTTGCGCGGGGGTGCGGAAGGCAAGGCTGTACTTCGCCTCCTGCGCCTTGCGTTGCGCCGCGAGCTGCCGATACGCCACGTCGAGCTGCGCGGCCTCGGCGATCAGCCCTTCCTTGGCCACCGCGACAGTGAGCTGCGCAAGCTTCTTGGACATCGCGGCCAGCCGGGGCTGCTCGGCGGCGGCTGCCGCCTCGTCGAGCTGGCTCACCAGCTGCCGCCGTTCCGTCAGCAGGCGCTCGTAGCTCGCCAGCAACTCACGGCGCTGCGCCAGCTCGACGGCACTGCGCGCCGGCCTGCCGAGCTCGCTCTGGGTCTTCGAGGCAGCGGCCCAATTCGCTTCCAGCTTGGCTTTCCGCTCCAGCGCCGCCACCACCTCTTCGGCCTGCGCCACTCGACCTCGGGCGTCTTCGAGCGCCTTCGCCGACGCCTGCAGTCGTGCGGACTCGGCCGCGACGAGCCGGCTGCCCAGCTTCGCAAGCAGCCGCTCGATCTCGGCCACGCGCTCGTTGATCTCCCCCCACCGCGCGAGTTGTGCCTTGCTCGTGGACAGCGCCTCGCCGGTGGTGATCGAGCCGACGGCGGCCGAGCTCGACAACGACGCCGCTTCGTCCAGCAGCGTCCCCGCTTCGGCCTGCACAGCGGTGATGCGGCGCGCGGCCTCGGCCTCCAGCAAAGCGGTGATCCGCTTGTAGACGGCTCGCCGGCTGTCGCGCGCGTTGGTGAGCGGCGTCACGCCTTCGTTGTCGGTTGCCAAGAGGTCGGCGCCCGCGGAGAGGAGGAGCTGCACGATCTCCTCATGCGCCTCGTCGACGGCACGGACGAGCGGGGTCCCGCCGGGCGCGGGCGTCGTGGCGCGCAGCTCGGTATTGGCGTCCCTCGCCAACAGCTCTTTGACCACGGGCACGCGCTTGAACCAGGTGGCGATGAAAAGGGCTGTCTTGCCGTAGTTGTCCTGAAGATCGATGCTGGCGCCCTGGTCCAGCAGCAGCGTCACCGCTTGGGCATGCCCTCTCCAGGCGGCAATCATCAGCGCCGAGTTGCCCCGCTCGTCGACCGCATCGACCGGCACGCCATCGGCGAGCAGCGCATGGATACGGGCGAGATCGCCCTTGGCCGCCGCGTGCCAGAGCGCTTCCTGCGGGGTCTTCGGCTCGGCGGGCAGGGCTCGGGCGAACAGCTGCTCCAGCGCGTCACGGAGCGGATCGCTCTGCGCTGCCAGGTGGGAGGGCAGCGCCGCCAGCAGCCCCGCCATCAGCCAACGATGCAGTGCCCTTCGGCGCATGGCTGCACCTCCCCGGGACGATCACGCATGTGCGCCGCGAAAGGCTCCCGGCGCGGCCGCCTCGACACGCAGAGACGCAGGCAGCCGCTCGAGCTCTTCGTAGAACCAGCTGCCGAGCAGTGCCGCCGCCATCGCCAGCGGGAGCTGCGCCACGAACGCGAGATCGCGAGTGCCGACGCGGTCGGCCAGCAGCACCACGGCGGGCCAGGCCAGCGCCGCAAAGGGGTACACCGGCAGGTGCGTCAGCGAGCCCAGCCATCGCGCGCCCAAAGCGGCGAGCACGAAAGCGAACAGCATGACGGCGCACTCGCCGAGGTGAGCGTTGCCGTCGTTGAGCAGGAAGGCGGTCAGCAGGCCCGCCGGGAACTTGACGGCGAGCACCATCAAGGGGCTCAGCACGCCCGCCCAGATGGCGTCCGCCGTCGTGCCGAGGTAGGCGACGGCGATCGTCAGCCCCAGGTACAGCGGCGCCAGCACGAGGTCGGTCATCACCACGTGGCCATACGAGAGACGGCCGATGACGGCGAGCGCCATGAGGAGCAGCAGATGGAGCCAAAGCGTGCGGCTCCAGGCGTACCCCGGGCTCGTCTCGGCCGTCGCGCGCAGTGGCGGCCGCCGCGGCGCTGCCGGCTGGCGAACCGCCTGGAACTGGAGCAACGTGCCCAGCGCGCAGGCGTAGAACCGCGCGAGCTTCGAGTGGTCGGCACGATTGACCGCCCGGATGGCCGGCTGCACGGTGGGCAGGAAGAGGTAGCTGGTGTGGAAGCGGACCGCCGCGATCGGCGTCTGCAGCGCATAGAGGACGAGGAGCAACGCCAGCGGGTTCAGCCGGCCGAAGAGGATGAAAGCGAGCGCCAGGAGACCGATGCTGACCGAGGCGCGCCACGAGACCGACCGGATGTCCTCGAGCGCGACTGCCCGCTGCATTCGGCGGACGAACGGCCACCCGACGCGCTGCTCGAGAAGGCGGCGATCGGTGAGCACCATCCTCGTAGTGCCGAGAAGACCGCGAATCTCCACGCGGTCGCGCTCGACCTCCTCCGCTTCGAGCGTGGTGTACCACGGCTCGTCCCGGTGCTTGAGGAAGTTGTAGGTGAACGCCCAAAGCACGAAGAGGGCGACGAAAGGTAGCAGGACCAGGTACGTGAACATGGAGCTCCTCTTTGGTCGCAGGGCTACGGGGCGAGCGCCGCCGTCAGCTCGTCCGATGTGCTCTGGATCTGCCAATGGCCGGCCCACTTGACGGGATCGAGACGGAAACGAACGACACCGGAGTTGATGACCATGGCGATGTCGCAGCTGGCCACCGACGGCCAGAGAATCGAACCGGCGTCGGTCTGGGCATATCGACAATCGGCCCGGCTCGGCGGCTGCGTCGTCACCGCGGCGAGGAGCTCCTTGGCGAGCTGGGCGCCGTGGGCTCGGGCAAAGGTGGTCAGATCGGCCACCGTCGGCCGCGGGAAGCGCGACACCATGCGGCGGTCTTCTTCGGGCAGCAGCGGCAGTCCCACCTTGTCGAAGAAAGCGAGCTTGGCCGCCGTGTCCTCGCTCGACAACGCCTCGGCGGACCCCAACACGGCACGATCGGCCGCTGGCAGCAGGTCCCAACTCTGCCGTTCGACGAAGGTGCTCCTGCCCTCCCGGGTGCCGAACGCCGCGAGGTCGCCGACGGCCTTGCGGTCCGGCTCGGGGAGCGCCTGCAGGCCAGCGGAGGTGACATAGCGGTCGTAGGCATTGCTGTCGATCAACCGCATCCGCTCGTCAACGCTCAGCTGCGCGAACCGCGACGTCCCGAGCTCGTGCACTCGCTGCCGCAGGCGCTCGTACTCCTGCGCGGCGAGAAGACCGGCCTTCTGTCGATAGCGATGCCATTGCGGGCCCGCCAGCTCGGGCATCACCTCCTGATAGATGTAACGGGCACGCTCGTAGTGGTGCCTCGACAGGCTCTCCAGGAGGCGTTGAAAGAAAGCGGGCGTCGAAGCCGCCTCGATCGCGGCAACGTCGCGAGACGCGAGGCTGTTGGCGAAGTGCTCCGTGGCGCTGCGGGCGGTGCCGAGAGGCATGCTGGCGCGCAGCACCAGAAGGAGAATGGCGGCGGCGACGAGGATGGCGGCCATCGCCACCACCACTCCTCGGGGACTGGACGACCTGCTCATCGCAACCCTCCTCTGAACGCGATCACGGCACCCATCACACAGACACTTGTCTGGACCGTCAGGGGGTTGCCGAGCCCGAAACGCATGGCCTGGAGCCCGGAGAAGCTCGTGGATGACCCGTCGAGCTGTGACCGATCGCTCTTCCAACGGCTGCACTGACCTGCTAGGGTTTTTGGAATCATGTCTCTACAACGGTGTGCCACGGCCGTGGTCGTCAGCTTGGTCTTCATCTTCGCCGTTGATGCACGCGCCGCTGTGGCGCCGTCGGTGGTCGTCGCGGTGGACACCAGCCGCTCGCTCGATGGGGCGACGCTCGCCTCGATCGGCGAGACCGCTTCGGCTGCGCTCGGGCAGCTGCCGGCGCCGACGGTCGTCGGCGTGCTCGCCTTCGACGACGCACCGCGCTGGGTGCTGCGCGCCGGCTCGCCCGCCGAGGCAACGGCAGCGCTCGGCTCGCTGCGGCCGGCGGGCAACTTCACGCTGCTCGACGACGCGCTCTTCACCGCCGCGCGCGAGCTCTCTCGCGGCGGCGTCGTGCTGCTGCTCACCGACGGCCGCGACGAGAACTCGGCGACGACCGTCGAGGACGTCGCCCGCGCCTGCGAGGCACGCGGCATCCGCGTCGTCGGCGTCGGCGCCGGCAAGCGGCTCGACGAGCGGCGCATGCGACGGCTGGCGCTCCTCACCGGCGGCAGCTACGTCGGGCCGCTCGCCTCGGTGAAATCGGGCGCGGTCGGCGCGGCGCTGGTCGAGGCGCTGAGCGCCCCGGTGGAAGCGGCCGTCGAGCGGCCCGCCGAAGCGGCGCCGGCCGGCGGCGCGGCAGCTGCGGACGCGACGGCGTCCAGAGCGGTAAGGGGCAACGCGACCGACGGCGCGAGGCCCAACGTGCCCGCCGACGATCGCGGCGCGCGCACCGGCAACGTGCCGGCGGCGCTGCGCACTGGCGGCGAAGCCTCCGGTGACGCGCCGATCACCGCTGCCGCCGCGGCAGCGCTACCGGCAACGACGGTGTCGACCGCCGCCAGGTGGTGGTGGCTGGCCCTGCCGCTCGCCGTCGTCGCCATCGCCGTGCCCGTCGCTCTCGCCCGCAACCGTGCGCGCCACCGCACGACGGTTTGCAAGCGCTGCGGCCACGAAGGCCCGGCCGGAGACGATTGCCCGCGATGCGCCGCCGCCGACGCCGAGCTGGCGCTGCAGGAGCGGCTGCGCAACCGCGAGATGACGCGGCTCGAGGACACCTCCGAGCTGCGCCTCGACGCCGTCGACGAGCTCATCACCGGCAGCATCGACCTCGACGCCATCGAGAAGACGCGGGTGATCGCCGACCAGAGCATGCTGATGGTGCGCGAGCCCGGCGAGTCGCAGCGCTCGTTCCTGCTGCGCAGCGACGGCGCCTTCGCGGTGGGGCGCGACCCGCGCACCAACACCCTGGCGATGCGCGACCCGGCGCTCTCGGCGCACCACTTCAAGGTGGTGCCCGACAACGGCTACTACTACCTCGTCGACCTCGACTCGACCAACGGCACCTACCTCAACCGCCGCCGCGTGCGCGCGTCGAAGCTCACCTCGGGCGACGTCATCCAGGCCGGGCAAGTGGAGCTCGAGTTCCGCTCCTTCCTCGGCCAGGTCGCCTGAGGTCGCGGGACCGCAGTGAGCGCTGGCGCGGCAACGAGCGCGCCGCGAATAGCGCCGATCGATGCGCCGGCGCTCGCCCGCCTGATGGAGCGCCTCGCCGGCGGCGGCGCGGCGGCGCTCGCGTCGCTCGACGACGAAACGCTGCTCGCCGCGTGGGGCGACACGGTCGAGGCGTTCCTCGATCCTGAGTCGCGCGAGCGACGAGCGATCGAAGCCGAGCTGGTCGAGCTCACTGGTCTCTCTCCGGCAGGGCTGAGAGCAGGGCTCGCGGCAGTGCTCGGCGGCGTGCTGAGGATGCCGCACGCCGAGGTGCTCTTCGCGCGCGCCGCCTCGATGCGCGGCGGCAGCAGCGACGAGGCGCGGACGCCGGCCCTGGCCGTGCTCGCCGGCAACCTGCCAGGACTCGCCGTGCAGCCGCTGCTGCCGGCGCTCGCGCTGCGTCGTCCGCTGCTGCTCAAGTCCGCCTCCGCCGAGCCGCTCTTCGCGCCGGCCTTCGTCAACGCGCTCGTGACGCGAGTGCCGGCGCTCGCCGACGCCATCGCCGCCGTCACCTGGCCGGGCGGCGACGAAGAGCTGGAAGCGCCCGTGCTTGCCGCCGTCGGCAAGGTGCTCGCCTACGGCGACCGCGCCTCGATCACCGACCTGCAACGCCGCGCACCCGGCAAGGTCGTCGACTACGGCCCCAAGCTCTCCTTCGCCGTGATCAGCGCCGACGCAGATCTCGAATCAGCCGCTGCCGGCATCGCGCGCGACGTAGCGCTCTTCGACCAGCGCGGCTGTCTCTCAGTGCAAGCGGCGTTCGTCGAAGGCGACGACGCACGCGCCCGAGACTTCGCCACAGCGTTGGCAGCGGCGCTCGCATCGATCGCCATCGAGCTACCGCCAGGCCGCATCGACGCGCCGCACGCGTCGCTCGTTCAACAACTGCGCGGCGAGGCCGAGCTGCGCGGCGCGCTCCCTACTCGCTCGCCGCTGGCAACAGGCACCGTCATCGTGGAATCGCCAGACGCCCCACTCGCGCCCTCACCCGGCCTCCGCACGGTGCGCGTCTACCCCCTCGCCTCGCTCGCCGATCTCCCACCGCGCCTCGATGGCTGGCAGCCGCTGCTGCAAGGAGCAGCGCTCGCCGGCGCCGCCGCGTGGCAGCTCGTCCCGACTCTCGCCACGTTGGGCGTCTCACGCTGCGCCGCGCCCGGCGAGCTGCAAACGCCCGATGCTTCCTGGCACAACGGCGGCCACGATCCACTCGGGGCGCTCGCCGAAAAGCGCCAGTCTGCCTGATCGCCGCGGCGGACCTTTAGCGGCTCGCCTTCGCTTTCCCGTCCAAGATCTTCTTGATCGCCAGCTCCGGAATGCTCCAGTCGCCGCCGGCGATGCGGCCGATTTCCTGGTTGCCGCGGTAGACGACGCCGGTGGGGACGCCGTCGATGCGCATGCGCTTGGCTTCGGGCTCGTTGCCGAACTGGGTCGGCAGGCCGTAGAACTCGAAGCGCACCGGCGAGCCGGCGAGGGCGTCGGCGACGCGCAGCACGCGCGGCACCATCTGGCTGCAGTGCGGGCACCAGTTGCCGAAAAAGACGCGCACGCGCACCGGCTGCTTGGTCTCGCGCAGCGAGCGCACGAGGGCCGGCGACGGGTTGTACTGGCGGGCGCGGAAGGCGTAGGCGACGTCGTGCGCGAGCAGGTCCTTGCCCGGGTGGAGGCCGAGCAGGTACGGCTTCTCCTTGAGCCGCGCCGGCTTGCCCTCGACGGTGAAGACGAGCTCGACGCCTTCCACGGTGAAGCCGCTCTCGCGCACCGGCTTGGCGTCGGCGAGCAGGAACGCGCGGCCGTCGGGGTTGACCACCACCTTCGCGGCGTCGACCCGCTTCACCGCCTGCTCGCGCGGCAGCAGCAGCAGCGGCGAGCGCAGGCCGGGGCCGATCATCAGCACCGCCGCGCCGGCGCGCTGGGAGCGGTACATCTTCACCTGCGGCAGCGGCGCGCCGCCGACGTGCAGCACGTACTCGCCGAGCGGCTCGAAGTCGCGCAGCACCGGGTCGGGGGGGATCATCTGCGCGCCCGCCGGCAGCAGCGGCAGGAGGAAGGCGAAGGCGAGCGCGGCAATCGTCACGGTACGAGCTTTCATCGCGGCGAATCTCCTGGAAGGGCAGCGGCCGGCGGCAGGCCCGGCACCGTGCGCAGCACGCGCCCGTCCTCGCTCAGGAACGAGCGGGGCAGGCGCCGGTAGAGCGGTCGCAGCAGGGCCGGCGGCGCTTCGTGCACCGGGAACGACGGCCCCCACTGCCAGGTGAACGCGGCCTTCTCCTGCGGCGTGGCGTTGGTGAGCACCACGACCGACGGCTGGCCGTCTGTCGTGGCGAGACGGTTCAACGCGTCCGCCCATTGCGACGCGTCCTTTAGATCGACGAGGACCACCCAGGCGCGTCCGCTCGCGGCGTCGGGCACGACGTCGGTGAGGCAGATCCTGGGGTTGACGCCGGCACAGACGCTGGCGAGCTCGACGCCGGGCCGCAGCCGCGTCGCCACGTCGTCGAGCGGCAGCGACGGCGCGCGCCAGGCGAGGAGCGCGATGGCAACGGTGCCCACCGCCGCCAGCGCCGTCCGTAGCCGCGGCAGCGCCGGCGCCTCGCGCGGCAGGGCGAGCCAGGCGAGGAGAAGGAGCGGCAGCAGCAGCGCGAGGTCCTGCCAGAACGCCGCCGCCGGCGTGCGTTGGACGAGGTTGCCGAAGCAGCCGCAGCTCGCCTCGTCGGCGGTGCCGTGCACGGCGCGCCACCAGCTGCGGCCGTTGAGCGCCACGAAGCCGACGACGAGCACGCTCACGGCAGCGAGGCTCCAGCGCCGGCGCACGCCGAGCACGAGCAGCAGTCCGAGGCCGCCCTCGACCGCCAGCACCAACACGGCGGCGACCATCGGCGGCAGCCCGAAGGTCAGCCCTTCGGCTTGCAGCAGCTCGGCGAACGACTGCGGGTCGATCGCCTTCGCCAGCGTGGCGACGAGCAGCACGAGGCCGAGCGCGAACGCCGCCGCGCGCCCCACCCACGCGAGGGTCGGCCGCGGTAGAGCGATCGCCGCCTCGGCGGGCGCCTCAGCAGGCGCGGAGAGCACCGTCTCCTGCATCGCCTGATCTTAGCTGCCAGCCGTTAAGATCATCCTGAGGGCACGTCATGATGCGCGCTCTGAAGGGCCTCGCCTGGCTCGTCGTCAACGTTCTGCAGTGGCTCTTCATCGCCTTCTGGACGGCGTTCCTGACGTTGATCGCGGTGCCGCTCTCCGCCATCACCCGGCGCCCGCGGATCGGCCTCGCCATGGCGCGCCGGCTGTGGGCACCGGCGGTGATGCGCGCCTCCCTGGTGCGGGTGGAGACGATCGGCGCCGAGGTGCTCGCTCCCGACCGGCCCTGGTTCCTCGCCTGCAACCATCAATCGTTCGCCGACATTCCGATCCTCTTCGCCGGCCTGCCCTTGGACCTGCGCTTCGTGGCCAAGCGCGAGCTGCGCCGCGTCCCCTTCATGGGCTGGTACATGGAGGCGATGGGGATGGTCTTCGTCGACCGCCGGCGGCGGAAGAGCGGCGCCGCCGGCATCGATGCGGCGACCGCGTTGCTGCGCGAGGGCGGCTGCGTGCTCTCCTTCCCCGCCGGCACGCGCCGCGCGCCGGGCGAGGCGCAGGCGTGGAAGGCCGCGGCCTTCGCTCCCGCGCTCGCCGCCGGCGTGCCGGTCGTGCCGGTGGCGGTGCACGGCACGCGCGCCATGCTGCCGCCGGGCATCGGCCTGCGGCCCGGCACGGCACAGGTGATGATCGGCGAGCCGATTCCCACCGCGGGCCTGCCGCTCTCGGCCCGTGACGAAGTGGCGCAGCGCGCCGAGGCGGCGGTCGAGGCGATGCTGGCGCAGCTCGCCGCGACGGCGGCGGAAGTGACAGCGCTGACGAGCTCGCCGGCCCCGGCGCTGCCGACTAGCGCCGGATGACGGCGGTGCCGGCGAGGTGGTCGTGCAGCCCGCGCTTGTCGCGGGTGAAGGCGACCATCAGGAAGCCGAGGCCGAAGATCGCGGCGCTGACCAGCCATCCGCACAGGCGCAGCAACGCCAACCCGAGGCCGATGCCGCGCCGCCGCTTGCCGCCGATGACACGCAGGCCGAGCACCGCCTTCCCTGGCGTGGCGCCGAAGAACGCCCAACAGGGCACGACGAGAAACAGGTGCACGAGGACCCACAGCAGCGACGCCACCGCCGGCGCGGAGGGATTGCGCAGGCCGCCGAGCACCAGCGGCGGGCCGAGGACGAGGGCGAGGATCCAGATGCCGTCGATCACCTGCGCCAGCCAGCGAATCCAGAAACCCGCCGGGCGCAGCGCGACCGCTGCCGGCGCAGCGACGGCGGCCGGCGCGGTGTAGGGGGGAGCCGGCGGCGACGGCAGCGGCACGTCGGCGAGCGCGATAGGGGGCGGCGTCGGTTGCAGCGCCGGCCGGCGCTCGCCGGAGCCGGGGCCGCGGACAGGAGGCGGCGGGTTCGGCGCGTGGAACACGTCGTCCGAGAGGCGCGGCAGCAGCTCGCTGTCGTCGATGCCGACATCCGAGGACGGCGGCTCGAACTGCATCACCTCGGGCTCGTCGTAAAGCTCACGGCGTCCGGGCGGCGGCGGCGGCGATGCAGCAGAAGGCGACGACGGCGGCTGCGGCGCCGCCCACATCGGCCCCGCTCCCGGATCGCCGACGTAGGGCGGCGGCATCGCCGGCGCGCTCGCCGGCGGTGGAGGCGGCGGCGAGTCGAACATCTCGGGCGACGGCTCGAACGCTCCCGCCGCCGCAGCGGCCGCTGCCCCCATGCGGTGGCCGCAGCGCTGGCAGAACTCGGCGTGCAGCGGCAGCTCGGCGCCGCAGGCGGGGCACTGCAGATTCGCCGTGTCGAGGCGGACGGTGGCGCCCACCTCTTCCGCAACCGGCGAGGTGATGCGCGCGAGGATGTCGGTCTCGCCGATGGTGATGCGGTCGCCGTCGTTGAGCAGCCGCTCCGACGTCAGGCGCTCGCCGTTGAGGTAGGTGCCGTTGGACGACTGCAGGTCGCGCGCCGACATCTCGCCGGGCCTGATGGTGATGAGGACGTGGTTGCGGCTGGCGCTGGGGTCGCGCAGCGTCACCGTGCAGCCGCGGCTGCGGCCGACGGTGGACTCACCCTCCTCGAGCGGCACCAGGCGCCCCTCGACCTCGAGCGCGTACGACCACTTGTCGCCGATCTTGGGGACCTCCCTGGGGTTCGGCGAAGGATATATCAGTGGCTGGAGCGACGAGCCTGGCCGCCCGTAGCGCGACCAGACCGTGCCGCCGCTCGCTATCCCGACGCTACGCGCTCGGCGTGCGCCTCGACCAGCGGCGGTGGACGCCGTGCCGACAGCCGCCGCAGCGGCTCCCAACCGAGGTGTTGGCGCAGCTCGTCGGCGGTCGGACCTTCGCCCTCTTCGAGAAAGCCTTGCAGCGGCCCGCACCAGAGGACGCGGCCGCCGTGCGCGCCGCCGCCGGGGCCGAGCTCGACGATCCAGTCGGCGCGCGCGATGAGGTCGAGTTGGTGCTCGACCACGACCACGCCGTCGCCGCGCTGGACGAGGCGGCGCAGCGAACGGTAGAGCAGCGCGATGTCCGACAGGTGCAAACCAGTCGTCGGCTCGTCGAAGAGCAGCAGGCGCCGCGTGGCGCGCTTGCCGCCGCCGCCGCGGTCACCACGACGGCTGCGCCCGGCCGCCGGCGCCTCGCGAAGGAAGGCGGCGAGCTTCAACCGCTGCGCCTCACCCGCCGACAGCGTCGAGGTCGGCTGCCCCAGCCGCAGGTAGCCGAGCCCGGCCTGCTCGAGGAGCCGCAGCTTGCGCTGGAGGCCGCGCGAATCGCCGAGCTCGGCGAGCGCCTCGTCGACCGTCATCTCCAGCGTCTCGGCGAGGTTCTTGCCGCGCACACGCACCGCCAGCACCTCCGGACGGAAGCGCCGGCCCTGGCAGCGCTCGCAGACGACCTCCATAGTGCCGAGGAACTGGAGGTCGACTTCCTGCGTGCCGGTGCCGCGGCAGTCGGGGCAGCGGCCGAGGTCGAGGTTGAACGAGAAGTGGCCGGGGCCGAGCCCGCGCGCGATCGCGTCCGGCGAGCCGGCGAAGAGCTTGCGCAGCTCGTCGTAGGCGCCGATCGAGGTCACCGGGTTGCTGCGGCTCGAGCGGCCGAGCGGCTGCTGGTCGACGAGCAGCACTTCGGCGACGGCATCGAGCCCGAGCAGCGCCGAGCAGGCGCCCGGCTCGGCGTCGGGCTCGCCGCGCTGCCTGCCGCGCGCCCTCGTAGAGCACGCCCTCGACGAGCGTCGACTTGCCGGAGCCGGAGACGCCGGTGACCGCCACCAGCGCGCCGAGCGGGAAGCGCACGTCGACGTTGCGCAGGTTGTGCTCGCGGGCGCCCTGGATCTCGATCCACGGCCGGTCGGCGTACTGCTGCTCGGGCCGCGACACGCCGCGCTCCTGCTTGCGGCGCGCCACGTGGCGGCGCGCGAGCTGCGAGCCGCTCCGCCGCAGGTGCCGCGCCGTCAGCGTGTCGGCGGAGCGCAGCAGCTCGTGGGGCGTGCCGGCGAAGACGAGGTCGCCGCCTGCCTCGCCGGCGCCGGGGCCGAGCTCGAGCAAGTAGTCGGCACCGTGGATGACGGACGGGTCGTGCTCGACGACGACGACCGTGTTGCCGCGCTTCGAGAGGTCGTGCAGCAGCGCAAGAAGTCGGCGCGAGTCGCGCGCATGCAAGCCGATCGTCGGCTCGTCGAGCGCGTAGAGCGTGCCGGTCAAGCCCGAGCCGAGCGCCGCCGCGAGCTGGATGCGCTGCGCCTCGCCGCCCGAGAGGGTGCGGCCGGCGCGGTCGAGGGTCAGGTAGTCGAGCCCGACCTGGTGCAGAACGTCGAGCCGGTTCGCCAGCGATTCGAGGAGGTGCTCGCCGCGCGCCCGCTCGCCGGAGCTCCACTGCTGTTGCGCCAGCCAGCGGCGCAGCTCCTCGACCGAGAGCGCGAGAAGCTCGGGCAACGTGCGGCCGCGCAGGCGCACGCGCAACGCCTCGGGCTGCAGGCGCGCGCCGCGGCACACCGGGCACGGGTGGTAGGCGCGGTAGCGCGCCAGGAGCACGCGCACGTGGACGCGGTAGGTGCGGTTCTCCAGCCAGGCGAAGAACTCCGACAGGCCGAGGAAGCTGCCGGGGCGGCGCCACCTGCGGCGACGCGGCGCCGGCGCCTCGCCTCCGCTCCAGATCCACTCGCGCACCTCCTCGGACAGCTCGCGCCACGGGACGTCGAGCGGCACGCCGGCGCGCTTGCAGGCTTTGAGCAGCGGCGCGTAGTGCTCTTCATAAGAAGGTGTGTTCCAGGGCGCGAACGGACGCTCGCCGAGGCTCTTCGAAGGATCGGGGACGACGCGCTGGCGGTCGATGCCGATGATGCGGCCGAAGCCGCTGCACTCCGAGCAGGCGCCGAGCGGCGAGTTGAAGGAGAAGAGCGCCGCCACCGGCCGCCGCGCCGCCTCGCCGCACACCGGGCAGCCGAGCTCCTCGGCGAGCTGCAGCGCGCGGCCGCCGGCCGCGGGGAGCGCGAGCAGCCGGCCGCGCGCCAACCGGAACGCTTCTTCGACGGCATCGGCGACGCGCGTCGTCGCCTCCTCGCCGGCGCGGAAGCGGCCGAGCAGGAGCGGCAGCGGGTCGAGCTCGGCCGCCCAGGCGTCGCCAGGCTCCAGGCGCACCATCGCGCCGTCCCGCCAGAGGCGGAAATAGCCCTGGCGCACCAGCTCCTGCAGCTTGTCGTCGGCGCGCTGCCGCGGCCTCGCGATAGGCGCCACGAGCAGGAACTCGGGCCCGGCGAGGCCGGCGCTGAGCGCGCGGCTCGCGGCTTCAGGGGTGAACGCCTGCGTCGGGCCGCAGCCGTTGATGCACTCGACCTCGCCGAGGTAGGTGTAGATCAAACGCAACAGGTCGTGCGCTTCGGTCAACGTGCCGACCGTGGCGCGCGCGTTGCGCACCGGGTTGCCGGCCTGCAGCGCGACGGCGGGCAGCAGGTGCTCGAGCGAGTCCACCGGCGGCCGCTCGAGCTGCTGGATGAACTGCTGCGCGTAGGTCGACATCGACTCGACGAAGCGGCGCTGTCCTTCCGCGAAGAGGGTGTCGAAGACGAGCGACGACTTGCCGGCCCCCGACGGCCCGGTGACGACCGTCACCTTGCCGTGCGGGATGGCGCACGAGATCCCCTTCAGGTTGTGGGTGCGGGCGCCGCTGAGCAGCAGCGAGCGCGGCTGCGGATGAGGGTGGGACACGGCTCTTTTCGCTGGGCCCGCGCTCCCCTCGCAACCGCGCTTGCATAGCTGGGCGCGGTGCGTGCGGCGTACGCGCGGTGAACCCTCGATATTAGCAGCCGGCACCCACTCGAACGTGCTGCTCCGCGCCTCGCTTCGCACCACCTCGCGCATGCCGCTCCGCGCCTTGCCGCGCCGCCTCCGGCGCACCATACTGACGCCGTGATCGCCTTCGCCACCTTGTGGCTGGGGTTGGTCACCGGCGCCGTGCCGGTGGAGCTGCTCGCCGGCCCCGACGTGGCCCGCGTCGAGCTGCGGCTCGACGGCGCGCCCTGCGCCGCCATCGCCGCGCCGCCCTGGCAGGCGAGCTGCGACCTCGGACCGGAGATCGCGCCGCACGAGCTCGTCGCGGTGGCGTTCGACAGCGCCGGCAATCAGCTCGCGGAGGCGCGGCAGTGGCTCAACCTGCCGCGCGATCCGGCGGAGCTCGAGGTGGCGCTCTCGACCGAGCCGGGACCGCCGCCGAAGCTGGTGGCGCGCCTCGCCTGGGCCGGCCCCGGCGGCGCCGCGCCGCTGGCGGTCTCCGCGACGCTCGACGACGAGCCGCTGACCTTCACCGCTGGCTGGGATCGTCTGGTGCTGCCGCCGCTCTCGCCGGGCGCGGCGAAGCTCCTGCGCGTCGAGGCGATGTTCCCCGGTGGCACCAAGGCCAGCCGCGAGCTCGCCGTCGGCGGCGACCTCGCCGAGCAGATCGCCCAGGAGCTCACCGGCGTGCCGGTCGAGCTGCTCGGGCGCGCCGAGCGCGCCGCGCTATCCGACGGCGAGCGCCAGCTGCGCGTGGTCGCGTTCGAGAAGGGCCGCGCCGACCTGGTGGTGGTCGTCGATCCCGCGGCGACGGCTGCGCTCGCCAAGCTCGCGCGTGAAGGAGGAAAGCAGCGGGTGAGCCGCGGCGGCATCGGGCTGGGCCCCAGGTCCAGCCCGGGTGCCGGCACGATGGCCGCCGACGCGCGCGCCAAGGTGCCGCTGCCGGACGGCGCGCGGATGCGGCTCGTCTGGCCGGTGGCGGAGAGCCGGCGGCACGGCGAGCTGCGCTTCGACCTCTTCCCTACCTCGCCCGAGCGCACCGCCGCCGACGGCAGCCTCCTCGACGCGCTCGGCCTCGCGGCGCAGCTGCCGGGCTCGACGGTGCCGCCGCGCATCGCCGACGCGGTGGCGCTCGCCGCGCTCACCGCCGCCGAGCCGGGGCGCCGCCGCGCCGTGCTGCTGGTGCTCGGCGAGCAGCCGCTCGACACCAGCACCTACGACGCGGCGCGCGTGCGGCGCTTCCTCGACCGCCTGCGCGTGCCGCTCGTCGTCTGGTCGACGGGGCCGTCGTCGCCGGAAGTGGTGGCGGCGTGGGGCGAGGCGGAGACGATCGCCAGCGTGCAGCGGCTGGAGAAGGCGGCGAAGCACCTCGACCAGTTGCTCGGGCGGCAGCGGATCGCGTGGGTGGAAGGGCGGCACTTGCCGCAACGGCTGGTGGCCGGCGCGGGTGGCGCGCTGCGGCTGGCGACAGCGGCGCCAGCCGCGGAGATGATCGCCGCATCGGCAAACCCGGCGGGTACGGCAGCAGTCGCGAAAGCGACGGCGGAAGGCGAAGCGGTGCTCGACCGCGCGCCGACGGTTGACGACGCGGCCGCGCCCGACAACGCGACGCTCGACAGCGCGGCTCTCGACAGCGCCGCATTCGACAGCACGGTGCTCGACGAGGCAGCGGCCGTTGACGGCGCGGCCGACGACGACACGCCGGTGCCCGCAAACCAGCCCGCCGGCACCGCGAACATCGTCGATCCGGTCACGCCGGCGATCCCGATCGAGGTGACTCCCGGCGCCGTCGATGCTTCGTTCGCATCGAAACCGCCCGTCCTGCCGTCGAACTTTCCCTTGCGCTCGCTGCCGCCGTTCATGCTCTTCACTGACGTGCACGACGAGCGGTTGCTGGCGACGCTCGGCGAGGTCGCGGCCGCGGTGCCGGCCGACTTCGGCGCCCGCTTCGGCCTGCGGCCGCGCGCCAGGGGCTCGCTGGTGCTCTTCACGCAATCGCTCGACTTCCGCCAGTGGCTCGACCAGCAGGGCGGCGGCGGCGACCACGCGGTGGAAGGCTTCTCGCGCGCCGGCGTCGCCGCGCTCGCCGTCGGCGACCTGCGCGACGACGACGTCTCGGCGCTCCTGGTGCACGAGCTCGCGCACCTGCTGACGCGCGCGGCGGTCGGCCGCCAGCTGCCGCCCTGGCTCGAGGAAGGGCTCGCCGAGGAAATGTCGATCAGCCGCCGCGACGCCGCCGGCCGCACCCTGGCGGGCACCCTGCGCGCGCACAGCAGCCTGCGCAACACGGCGGCCATCCCGACCCCCGGCCGCGTCATGTACGAGCGCACCATCACCGGTCCCGCGGCGGCACTGATTGCTCTGGTGCGCGGCCCCCGCCCCGCCCTCGCCGAGCTGGTGCCGATGCCCTGGTCGGCCTTCGCCGCCGCCCGCGGCCGCGCCGAGCGCTACGCCGCCTCGGCCTTCTTCGTGCGCTACCTGCTCGACGGCGACAAGGGCCGCTGGCGCGAGCCCTTCCTCGCCTTCCTCGCTGCGGCCGCCAACGGAGCCCCCGCCGACGTGGCAGCGCTCGAGCGAGCCCTCGGCACCCCGATCGCGTCGCTCCAGGACCCCTTCGACCAGTGGCTGCGGCGCACCGCGGTGATGGCGCGCTGAGCAGCGCGACGCCACGCGGCGCGCACCCGACAGTGCGTCGACGAGCGTGACCGCGTGAAGGCAGCCGCGGCTCGTCTCGCCGACGCGGGACGCTCGCTCGCTACGGGCGTGGTGGCAGGCGGACGCGGGGCGTGGCGAACGGCGCGGCGTGGGGTCGTCGGCTCGGCGTTGGGCGTGCGTGGGCTCGCGGCGCGGCGGCGCGGCGCTGGGGCGATGGTTGTGCTCGGCGTTGCGCGGCTGCTGGTGCAGATGCCTGTCGACGCGTTGCTGTTGGCGTTGGTGCGAATGGTGTCGGCGCTGCAGACGTTGCTCGCGGTCGAGCCGGTCGGGCGGCGGCTGGACGAGCGCGAGCGCGTGTTGCTGCGCCGCGTGTTCGGCGACGGCATCGACGATCGATCGGTGCGGCTCAAGCACGGGCGACTTGGCGTCCTCGGCTTGCCGGGCGTGGCCTTCGTCGCGTGCGACACCATTCACGTGCCGGCAGCGCATCGGCGTTCGACACCGCGACGCGCCGCGGCCGCGCGCGATCGACGCTCGCTCGTCGACTGCGCGCCTGCTCTGCTCGTTCACGAGCTCGTGCATGTGTGGCAGCACCAGCGGTACGGCACGCGTTATCTCTCCGAGTGCCTGCTGGCGCAACGGCTGGGTGAGGGCTACAACGTCGCCGTAGCGCTCGAAGCGGGCCGTCCGTGGGACGCGCTCAACTTCGAGCAGCAGGCAGAGCTGCTCGAGCGCGCTTTCGCCGCCGGCTGGTTCGACGACGGCGGCGATGCGCCCGGCAACACGCGCCGCTTGCTCATGCGGCTCACCGACGCGAAGCGTGACGACGGCTTCCTCGTCGAGCTCGTGTTCAACGAAGCTGCAGCCGATCAGCTCTTGACCGCCGGCTGGCGCGACGCCACGCCGCTGGTCGTCGAAGGCATTGCCCTCATCCGCAGTGAACCCCGCTCGCGCCGCCGTCCGTAGACGGTGCTAGCCTCGCCGTTCCGCCACCACCTCCACCCAAACGAAGAGGAGAGCAGCATGAAGAAGCTCGCGCTCGTGATGCTGTTGTCGTCGGCCGTCCTGCCGCTCGCCGCGTCGGCGGCCGACGACGCCGCGCCGCACCACACCGTCGTCAAGGCCGACGCGGTGCAGTGGGGACCGGCGCCGCCGGTGTTGCCGGCCGGGGCCCAGGCGGCGATCCTCGCCGGCGACCCGACCAAGGAAGGCCCGTTCACCATCCGCTTGAGCTTCCCGGACGGTTACAAGGTGTCGCCGCACTGGCACCCGACGACCGAGCACGTGACGGTGCTCTCCGGCACGCTCCACATGGGCACCGGCGACGCCTTCGACAAGGCGAAGGCCGATACGGTGAACGCGGGCGGCTTCGTGATGATGCCGGCGACCGTGCGGCACTACGCTTGGGCCGAGGGCGCGACGGTGGTGCAGGTACACGGCACCGGCCCGTTCACCGTCACCTACGTGAACCCGGCCGACGACCCACGCAGCCAGCCGGCGCCGAAGACCGAGTAGTAGCCGCGTCCGGCCACGTCGCAGCCGGACGGCGCGACGCTTCTCCAGCAGGCGCCGCCGGGCGTCGAGAGGGTCGCCGCCGCGGCGTGGTGATCCCTGCCGTCCGGCTTCGCCGCGTTTTCCCGTGCAGGCGGGACTTGTCAGAAGCTCGCGCCTGGCAACGAATGATAGGTTTCGGGCGGACTTCTCATCGCCCCCGTTCCGGGCCCGCGGCTTTGACGGCGCACTGACAACGCCGGCGTCGGGCCGCAGCCGGAGCGGTTGACGAGGAAGGGGTGGCGCCGGGTACGGCGCACAGCGGCACGCGACACCACCCCTCTCCGATTTCGCTGGAGAAGGGACGAGGCGGCGTCCATTCCACCGCCTTCGGTCGTCGTCCTTGGTCGGGCACCGCACGGCAGCGAGCTCTCGCCGCCGATCGCGCGGTTGTCCGGCGAGCCAGGCGAGGCCGCGAGATGCACGTTCCCCCGCGCCGGACAACAGAGGAGATGTCGAGGAGCCCGCTGGCGGCACGCTCGACGTCAGCAGCGCGTGGCGCCGCTGCAACGGCACGCAGCGCGCCCGACCGCATCCTCCTCGTCGAGCTCGGCGCCGCACCGGCGCTCGTCCACGACCTGCGGGCGGCGCTTCCCGTCGACTGGCCGGTGACGGTGCTGCCCGCCGCGCCGCCGCCGCCCACGAGCACCCTGCCGCCGGCCGCCGCCGCGTTCCTCGTCGTCGACGCACCCGCCGCCGACCAGATCGCCCCCTGGGTGCCGGTGCTGCGCCGCAGCGAGCCCGAGCTGCCGTTCGTCGTCGCCGCCGCCGCAGGGGCGCCGCAGGACCTGGCGCGCATGTTCGAGGACGGCGTCGCCGACTTCGTGCTCCACCCCTTCCGCCGCGCCGACGTGCAGGCGCGGCTGCTGCGCCTGCTCGGGCGGCAGCGCACCGATCCGCTCGTCGAGCGGCTCAAGGCCAAGCTCGGCGTCCGCCGCCTCGTCGGCCAGAGCCCTACCTTCGTCGCCGCCGTCGAGCGCATCGCGCCGCTGGCGGCCTGCGACGCCAACGTCCTCATCACGGGCGAGACCGGCACCGGCAAGGAAGTCTTCGCGCGCGCCATCCACCACCTGAGCCCCCGCGCCGGCAACGCCTTCGTCCCCGTCAACTGCGGCGCCATCCCCACCGAGCTGGTGGAGAACGAGCTCTTCGGCCACGCCGCCGAGGCGTTCACCAGCGCCGCCCACTCGCGCGCCGGCCTCATCCGCGAAGCGGAAGGCGGCACGCTCTTCCTCGACGAGATCGACGCGCTGCCCGCCGCGGCGCAGGTCAAGCTGCTGCGCTTCCTGCAGGAGAAGGAGTACCGCGCCCTCGGCTCGACGGAAGTGCGGCGCGCCGACGTGCGGCTCATCGCGGCCACCAACGCGCGCGTCGAGGAGGAGGTCGAGCACGGCCGGCTGCGCCGCGACCTCTACTACCGCCTCAACGTGCTGCCGCTGGTGCTGCCGCCGCTGCGCGAGCGCGGCGAGGACGTGCTGGTGCTGGCGCAGCACTTCCTGGCGCGGCACGCGGCCGACGCCGGGCGTCCGGTGCCGCAGCTCACCCAGGGCGCACGGCAGGCGCTGCTCGAGCACGACTGGCCGGGCAACGCGCGCGAGCTCGAGCACGCCATGGAGCGCGCGGTGCTGCTCGCCGGCAGCGGCGGGCGCGTCGGCCCCGCCGAGATGCAGCTTTGCGGCGGCGGCGGCAAGCAGACTCCGCTGGCGCCCTTCAAGCAGGCGAAGGACGAAGCGGTGGCGCGCTTCGAGCAGCGCTACCTCGAGCGTCTGCTGCTCGCCTGGCGCGGCAACATCAGCCGCGCCGCCGCGGCGGCAGGCAAGAACCGCCGCGCCTTCTTCGAGCTGATTCGCAAGCACCACATCGACGCGCGCCGCTTCCGCGACTAGCCCACCCCCGCCGGCAAAGCCGGCTGCCGCCCCCCTCCCGACCCCCTCCCCTAGGTCTCATTTCACCCCTATCCCCCCAACCCCCTGCCCCTCCAGGGGCAGGGGGCGCCCCCACCCGGCCCTTCTTCCAAAGAGCATCTAGGACGTTTCGCCGTTCGACCTGGACGGAAACGTCCTAGCGCACACGGCCGGCGCGCGCAGCCGCCGTTCGCTGCGAACCGCGGCTCGCAACGCGGCGACGCCACGGGCGCGCGCTCGGTCGCGAACGTCCCACTTGTCGCGACCAAAACATTGCGCTTCCCTGCGACAACGCCGTGGCACTGCCGTTGCTCCTGCGCCGCCCCGCAACCCGAGTCGTCGAATGCCACGACGCATCCGGCACCCCGATGAGATTCAGCGCGAGATCCTCGCTCACCTCGCCGCCCATCCGCATTCCGAGGACACCCTCGAGGGCATCGTCGAGTGGTGGCTGCTCGAGCGCACGATCGAGCGCGGGCTGCGCGACGTCGAAGGCGCGCTCGAAGGTCTCGTCGCGTCGGGTCTGCTCGAGCGCCGCAGCGGCGCCGGCGTGCAGCCGCGCTATCGCTTGTCGGAGCCGCGCAAGCAGGACGTCGCGCGGCTGCTCGACGAGCGCCGGCGCGCGGGTGAAGCGAAACCGCACCCCGAGCGCAACGGGACGGAGTCGTAGGTGCAGGGGCCGCGCGCGATGACGCCGTACGAGAGCGCGTGGGAGCACGTCGCCGACGAGCTCGCGCGGCTCGACCTCCTGCTCGAGCGCGCCATCGCCATGGGCCGCGCGGCGCGCACCGCCGATCCGCTCGAGCAGCTGCGCGGGCTGGTGATCACCGGCGAGGAAGTGTCCGCTCTCCTCGCCGGCGACGCGGCGTCGAGTCGCGAGACGGCCGCCGACCTGCGCGCGCTCGACGAGCGTCTCGCCGCCCGCGAGCGCGCGATCGCGGAGCGCGTGGGGGCGAACGCCGAGCTGCCGCTGGTGCGCCTCGCACACCGCTTCCAGCTCAGCCGCTTCGAGTCGCAGGCGCTGCTGCTCTGCCTCGCGCCGGAGGTGGCGCGCAAGTACGACAAGCTCTACGCCTACCTGCAGGACGACGTCACGCGCAAGCGCCCGACGGTGGGCCTGGCGCTCGACTTGTTCTGCTGCGGTCCCGACGAGCGCCTCGCCGGCCGCGCCGCCTTCGCCGACGGCGCGCCGCTCGTGCGCCACCGCTTGCTGCGCCTCGGCGAGGCGAGCGCCGACGGCCCGCAGCCGCTGCTCGCCCGCGCGCTGCGGCTCGACGACCGCGTCGCCGCGCATCTGCTCGGCGACGACCGCCTCGATCCGCGCCTCGCCTGCTGCGCGCGGCTCGCGACCACCACGGCGACGCCCGCCGGCCCGGCGGGGCTGCTCGTGCCGCGCGTGCAAGAGCTCGCGCGCTCCATCGCCGAGGGCTCCGTCGCCGGCCGCCGGCAGCTGCTCGTCCACCTGCGCGGCCCCTACGGCAGCGGCCGGCGCGCGCTGGCGGCGGCGGCCGCCGCCGAGCTGGGGTGGCCGCTGCTCACCTTCGACGTCGAGCGGCTCATCGCCTCCGCGCTGCCGCCGCTGGAGACGATCGAGCTGCTCGTCCGCGAGGCGTTCCTGCAGCCCGCGGTCCTCGCGGTGACGGGCTTCGACGCGCTGGCGAGCGACGACGCCGAACGCCGCCGCTGGCTCGCCGTGCTGCTCGACTCGCTGGCGACCCTCGGACGCCTCACCTTCTTTCTCGGCAGCGAGCGCTGGCGGCCGCTCGACCGTCCGTCCGACGCGCTGCTCGTCGAGGTGGTCCTCCCGCGCGCCGACGAGAGCGAGCGCGCCGCGCTCTGGCGGCAGCGCCTCGACGAGCACGGCGTCGACGCCGCGAACGATGGCGCGCTCAGCGCCGACACGCTCGCCAGCGAGTTCCGCTTCACCCCCGGGCAGATCGACGACACTCTCAAGACCGCCGTCGATCTCGGGCGCTGGCGCGGCCGCGTCGACGGGCGGCTCGAGCGCCAGGACCTCCTCGACGCCGCCCGCGCGCAGGCGAGCCCCGAGCTGGGACGGCTGGCGCGCCGCCTCGAGCCGCGCGGCGACTGGAGCGACCTCGTGCTGCCGGCCGACCAGCTCGTCCAGCTGCGCGAGCTGTGCGACCAGGCGCGCCACCGCGCCACCGTGCTCGGCGCCTGGGGCTTCGGCAGGAAGCTCAGCTACGGCAAGGGACTGGCGGCGCTCTTCTCGGGTCCGCCGGGAACGGGCAAGACGCTGGCCGTCTCGATCCTCGCCGCCGAGCTGGGGCTCGACGTGTTCAAGATCGACCTCTCGCAGGTGGTGTCGAAGTACATCGGCGAGACCGAGAAGAACCTCGACCGCATCTTCACCGCCGCCGAGGACTCGAGCGCCATCCTCTTCTTCGACGAGGCCGACGCGCTCTTCGGCAAGCGCTCCGAAGTACGCGACTCGCACGACCGCTACGCCAACGTCGAGGTCAGCTACCTGCTGCAGAAGATGGAGGAGCACGAAGGCATCGCGGTGCTGGCGACCAACCTCCGCCAGCACCTCGACGACGCCTTCGTGCGCCGGCTGTCGAGCGTCGTCGAGTTCCCCTTCCCCGACGCCCACGACCGCGAGCGCATCTGGCGGGTGAGCTTCCCCGCCGGCGCGCCGCTCCATGGCGACGTCGACTTCGGCAGCCTCGCCCGCGACATCCGTCTCGCCGGCGGCAACATCAAGAACATGTCGCTCGCGGCCGCCTTCTCGGCCGCCGCCGACGGCGGGGTGATCCGCATGGAGCACCTCTGGCACGCGGCGCACCGCGAGTTCGGCAAGCTCGGCCGCACCTGGGCGGGGCCGGCCGCCGCAGCCAACTCCGCCCTCGACAACGGGGCCGCGTCGTGATCCGCGACCTCTCGACGACGCTCGAGTCGGTGCTCACCGATCCGGTGCTCACCGCCGACTTCCCCGAGCTCGCCGCGGCGACGGTCGTCTTCGACCGCCCCACCGACACCTTCGCGCCGCCGTCGACGTCGATCGACCTCTTCCTCTTCGACATCCGCGAGAACCTCGAGCTGCGCTCCAACGAGCCGCGGCTCGAGCGGCGCGGCTTCGAGGCGGTGCTGCGGGCCGCGCCGCGGCGTATCGACTGCTCCTACCTCGTCACCGCCTGGCCGGTGGGCGGGCCGGCGCTGCCGCTCCAGGAGCACCGGCTGCTCGCCCAGGTGCTGCAGCTATTGAGCCGCGTGCCGACCGTCCCCGCCGTCTTCCTGCAAGGCGGCCTCGTCGGGCAGACGCCGCCGCTGCCGCTCATCGTCCCGCAGCTCGACGGCTTGAAGAGCCCCGCCGAGTTCTGGACCGCCATGGGCTCGCGGCTGCGCGCTTCGCTCACCGTGACGGTGACGGTCAGCGTGCCCTACGCGCCCGAGGTCACCGGTCCCGTCGTCACCACCCTGCGCAACCGCTTCGGCGATCGCGGGCCGCAGGGACCGGTCGAGGAAGAGTGGATCGCCATCGGCGGCCGCGTGCTCAACGACGCCAGCCTGCCGCCGGGAGCGCCGATCGCCGGCGCCATCGTCGACGTGCTCGACGCCGGCCTGCGCGCCACCACCGACGCCCTCGGCCACTACCGCTTCGAGCGCGTGCCCGCCGGCACCCGCACGGTGCGGGCGCTGGCCGTCGGCTTCCAACCCTCAACCCGTTCCTTCGACGTGCCAGGCCCGTCGGAGGACTACGACTTCAGCCTGACTCCGAACCCCTGACCAGCGCGGCAACGCCGAGGAGGAGACTCGCATGGCCTTCACTGCCACCAACAAAACCCCGGGCGTGTACATCGACGAGATCGACCGCCCGGGACCCATCGCCGGCGTCGGCACCAGCACGGCGGGGATCCTCGGCCCGGCCAGGAAGGGGCCGATCAACGTGCCGACCTTCCTCACCAACGAGACGCAGTTCACCGCCACCTTCGGCGGCTACATCACCGCGCCGCCGGTCTACGCCACCCACGCCGTGCACGGCTTCTTCGCCAACGGCGGCGCCACTCTCTACTTCGTACGCGTGGGGACCGCCGCGCGCGCGACGCGCACCCTGTTCGACCGTAGCGCCGGACCCGGCGTGGACACGATCGTCGTCACCGCCAAGGAGGACGGGGTCAGCGGCAACAACCTCACCGTCGCCGTCGCCAACAGCGCGCCGCTCGCCACCACGACGGTGGTGAAGAACGAGTCGGTCTTCGCCGGCGCCGGCGTCCCCGCGCCCGGCCTGACCGCCGAGGTGGCCGACGCCAGCGACTTCCGGCCCGGCGACGAGGTGGCGGTGACGGTGGGCGCCAACCCCGCCCAGCGGCGCACCGTCAAGAGCATTGCCGGCAACGTGCTGACCTTCACCACCGCGGTGTCGAACTTCGGCGCCGCCGGCAACGTCCGCGTCGCCGACCTGGTCGCCGCGCAGAGCAAGTTCCGCGTCGACTCCGCCGCCGGCCTCGAGCCCGGCAGCTACGTCGCGATCAGCGCCGGCGGCCCGGCGGTGGAGCGCGTCGTCGACGCCGCCGACAGCCTCACCAACTTCGTCACCCTGGCCGCGCCGCTGGGCACCGGCTTCGGCCTCGCCGCGGCCGACCCCGACGTCGACGTGGAGAGCCAGGAGTTCGACCTCATCGTCAACCACCCCACCGACGGCGCGCAGACCTTCCAGCAGCTTTCCATGGACCCGCGCCACAGCCGCTACTACCGCACGGTGACGGCTGGGGCGACGCACGTCGACGTGGTGGCCGCGGACCCGCCCAACACCACCAACCCGACCAACAACCGGCCGCGGGTGCTCGCCGCCGCTCTCCTCACCGGCGGCGCCGACGACAACCTCGGGGCCATCGGTCCGGTGCACTACCAGAACGCGCTCACCGCGCTCGAGAAGATCGACGACGTCAACGTCATCCTGGCGCCGGACCGCAGCGACGTCACGGTCCAGAAACAGCTCATCGACCACTGCGAGAAGATGGCGGAGCGCTTCGCCATTCTCGATCCGCCGGCCGGCCTCAACCCCGCCGGCATCCGCACCCACCGCGAGAACGCGCTGATCGCCTCCAACCGCGGCTTCGCGGCGCTCTACTACCCGCGCATCGTCATCACCGATCCGACGGCCGACGGCCACCTGGTGGTGCCGCCCTCCGGCCACATCGCCGGTCTCTACGCGCGCGTCGACGACCAGAAGGGCGTCCACAAGGCGCCCGCCAACGAGACGCTGGCCGGTCTCATCGGCCTCGAGCGCGTGCTCTCCGACGACGAGAACGGCCCGCTCAACGAGATCGGCGTCAACGTCATCCGCTCTTTCATCGGCCGCGGTATCCGCGTCTGGGGCGCCCGCACCATCGCGCCGCAGTCGCAGACGCAGTGGCGCTACGTCAACGTCCGCCGCCTGCTGCTCTTCATCGAGGAGTCGCTCCAGGAGGGCACCATCGGCGCCGTCTTCGAGCCCAACAACGAGGCGCTGTGGGAGACCTTGAAGCGCACCGTCAGCGGCTTCCTGACCCGCGTCTGGCGCTCGGGCGCGCTGGTGGGCACGGTGGCCGAGGAGGCCTTCCGCGTGCGCATCGACCGCGAGCTCAACCCGCCGGAGGTGCGCGCGCTCGGGCAGCTGATCATCGAGGTGCGAGTGGCGCCGACGACCCCCGCCGAGTTCATCGTCTTCCGCATCATTCAGCAGCCCGGCGAGCCGATCATCGAGGAGTAGGGAGTAGCCGACACCGCAGCGTCACGAGGAGAGAACCATGGCAGGTACCGGACAGCGAGTGGACCCGTTCAAGAACTTCCGCTTCCTGGTCGAGATCGAGGGCATCGTGCAGGCCGGCTTCTCGGAGGCGAGCGGCTTCGGCTCCGACGTCGAGGTCGTCGAGTACCGCGAGGGCGGCGACACGCCGACGGTGCGCAAGCTCCCCGGCAAGGTGAGCTACCCCGACCTCACCCTCAAGTGGGGGATCACCGACTCGCGCGAGCTCTACGACTGGCACCGCGCCGCCGTCGACGGCAAGGTCGAGCGCAAGAACGGCTCGGTCCTGCTGCTCGACGACCTCGGCGCCGAGAAGGTGCGCTGGAACTTCTTCGACGCCTGGCCCAGCAAGTGGGAAGGCGCGAGCTTCAACGCCACCGGCAACGAGGTGGCGATCGACTCGCTCACCGTCAGCTGCGAGCGAGTGGAGCGCGCGTAAGGAGGCGCCATGCTGCAGACCGAATACGAGTTCCGCCTGCCGCTCGGCTACGTCGACGCCGAGGGCAACCTCCACCGCGAGGGCTTGATGCGGCTGGCGACGGCGGCCGACGAGATCCAGCCGCTCAAGGACCCGCGGGTGCGCGCCAACGAGGCCTACCTCGTCGTCATCCTGCTGTCGCGGGTCGTCGAGCGCTTGGGCTCGGTGGCGCAGGTGAACCCGAAGGTGATCGAGGGGCTCTACGCCGCCGACCTCGCCTACCTGCAGGAGCTCTACAACCGCATCAACCACAACGGGCAGGCGACGGTGACCGCCGCGTGCCCGCAGTGCCAGCACGTCTTCGCGGCGGAGATCGACGCCTCGGGGGGGTCCTAGGCTACCCCCTCGGCGCGCTGTACGAGGAGGTAGCCTTCTTGGCTTTTCATTTCCACTGGCCGCTCGAAAAGGTTTTGGAGCTCGACCATGGCGAGCGCCGACGCTGGGTGGCCGAGGTCTCGAGGATCAATCAGCGCCTCAACGGCGAGTGAGCCGCCAAAGGGTGATCCGGACGACACAGGTGATCGAGACGAGACAGCTGGTCGAGACGACATGAACGGGCGCGATCGAAACCAGGCTCCTGACGCTGCGCCAGCGGCGGCGCCGCAACCGACGGCGGCGACGCGGCGGCTGAGCCGGCGGCTGCTGGCGCGGGCGACGTTCCTGCGCCGGCCCGGCATCGCGACGAGCTTCGCGGCGCAGCGCTGGGCCGCGTGGGCGCGAGCGCTCGCCGCACGGCACCTCGCCACGGCTGCGCGCGCCGGGCGAGCGGCGTTGGTGCTCGAGCGCCGCGCGGCAGCGAGCGCTTATTTCGCGAACCGCATCGTCGAGCGCACGCTGGCGCGGACGACGCTCGTCGCTCCACAGCTGCACCTGACGATCGCGCCGTTGCTGCGTCTCGGCGTGGCGGCGGCGCCGGCGAGCTTCGCGGACTCGCATCGTCGCGCGATGACACTGCGCAGCCGCGCCGACGTCTCGCCGGCGCAGACCGCGGCGCTGCTGTCGCGCCGCGATCGCTCCGTGGCCGCCGTCGCGGCGCCGACACTGCAAACGCCACGCGCACTCGCCGCTCGCGGTGGGGCGTTTGTTGCGCCGCCCGCGCTCACGCTCGCGCGCGCCCGGCGTCAGTCGTTGGACGACGCCGCCGAAGAGCCCACGCCGCTCGCTCGTCGCGTCGCCGCGCAGCGCAGACGCGTCGAGGTCGCCGCGCCGCGGCCGAGCGCGACGCTCCATCGCCCGCCGGCGACGGCGCCGCCGCCCGAGACCGTCGCCGACGCACCCGTGCGCCCGCGCCGCACGCGCGCCGCCAACGCCACTGCCGCCACCACCTTCACTGCCGCCACGCCCGGCGCCCCGTTCACCGTTGCTCCCGGCGAGCTCGACCGCCTCACCGAGCAGGTGGTGCGCCGCATCGACCGCCGCATGACCGCCTGGCGCGAGCGCACCGGCAGGGTGGGCTAGGAGGAGCGCGATGGGTCTCTCCAAGGCGCGCATCGAGGTCCTGCACACCGGCGAGGCGTTCGACGTGCTCTTCAACCCCGAGGAGTACACGCTGGCGAAGGACAACAACTTCGCCTCGCACAACGTGCCCGGCCTCTCCTCGCCGATCCTGCAGTTCGTGCACGGCAACCTGCGCACGCTCACCATGGAGCTCTTCTTCGACACCACCGACGCGCAGGTCGACGTGCGTACGGAGACCGAGAAGGTGGTGCGGCTCACCGCCATCGACTCCGAGCTGCACGCGCCGCCGCCGGTGACCATCTCGTGGGGGTCGCTGCTCTTCACCGGCGTGCTGGCGTCGGTCAACCAGACCTTCAACCGCTTCCTCTCCGACGGCCGGCCGGTGCGCGCCCGCCTCGACGTCACCTGGAACGAGCTGATCGACCCCGAGCGCGAGGCGCGCGAGGTCAACCGCCAGACCGCCGACTACTCGAAGCTGCACGTGGTGCAGCAGGGCGAGACCCTCGCCGACATCGCCACCCTCCACTACGAAGACCCGGCGCAGTGGCGCGCCATCGCGCTCGCCAACGCCCTCGACGACCCGCTCGGCGACCTCTTCGCCGGCCGCGAGCTCTTGGTGCCCAAGCTGCCCTACTTCGACGCCACGACAGGAGAGCCGCTGCAGTGAGCGCGATCCCGCACGCGCGCTACGTGCCCGACTACGAGGTGCGCATCAACGGCGAGCCGCTGCCGGCCGCCGTGCGCGCGACGGTCGCCAGCGTGCGCTACGAGGACGGCCGCAACGCCGCCGACCGGGTGGAGATCGAGCTCGGCAACCCCGACCTGCGCTGGCTGCAGCGCCACATCCGCGGCCTCGGCTTCCGCCCGCCGTCGGGGCTCAACATCGGGCCGGTGCGGGTGGCGCAGGCGGCGCCGCCGGGCACCTTCGACCTCGACAACAGCCTCACCCTCGCGCTCGGCTACCTGCCCGCCCCGCTGGAGCTGATGTTCGAAGGCGAGGTGACCGGCGTCGAAGCATCGTTCCCCAGCGGCGGCATGCCGACGCTGCGCCTGGTCGCCCACGACAAGCTCCACCGGCTGTCGACCGGCAGCGGCGCCAGCGCGTTCGGCTTCCTCCCCGACTTCCTCGTCGCCGGCATCACCGCGGCGAAGAACGTGCTGATCCCGGCCATCGACCCGTTCGTCATCGCCGCCTCGACCGCGCTCACCGTCATCAACCTCATCTTCACCGGCGCCGGCACCATGCAGGCGGGGCAGCCCGACGGCATGAGCGACCTGCAGCTGATGACGCTCATCGCCACCAAGTACGGCGCCGACTTCTGGGTCGACGGCGACGTCCTCTACGTCTCGCGCTTCGTCAAGGACTACGAGCCGAGCCTGACCTTGACCTGGGGCGAGTCCCTGATCGATTTCTCGCCGCGCATCAGCACCGTCGGCCAGGTCGCCGGCGTCGGCTACCGCTTCAACCTGCGCGAGATCCCGTTGTCGTTCCTGGTCACCGTGTTCTGGGACTTCGACCGCGAGACGCTCGGCCTCTCGGTCATCCCCGGCGTGGCGGCGAAGGCGGGCGTCGAGGGGATCATCGGCGGCAAGTCGCTCACCCGCGTCGACCGCCCGATCTCGAGCCCCGCCGACGTGGTGTCGAGCGCGCTCGAGATCGAGCACGAGCTGCGCACCAAGCTCAACGGCCGGCTGACCGGCAGCCTGACCGCCATCGGCGACCCGCGCATCCGCGCCGGCGCCATCGTGCGCCTCGAAGGGCTGGGGCCGGACTTCTCGCTCGACTACCGGGTGGCGAGCGCCACCCACTCCTTCGACGGCAGCGGCTGGACGACCACCGCCCAGGTCTACAAGGAAATCATCCCGTAATGGAAGAGACCCTGTCGCAGCTCAGCCAGTCGGTCGAGAGCGTGCAGCGCAAGTTCTGGGGCGTCACCGTCGGCCGCGTCATCAACGTGCTCGACCCGCTGACGCTCGGCCGCGTGCAGCTGCAGCTGCCGATGATCGACGACGTCGAGCTGTCGCCGTGGGCGCGCGTCGCGGTGCCGATGGCCGGCATCACCCACGGCCACTACTTCATCCCCAACCTCGGCGACCAGGTGCTCGTCGCCTTCGAGAACGGCGAGCTCATGGCGCCCTACGTCATCGGCTCGCTGTGGAACGCCACCGCGCCGCCGCCGCTGCCCTCGCCGGTGCCGCAGATCCGCGTCCTGCGCACGCTGGCCGGCAACCAGCTGGTGTTCACCGAGGTGCCGCCGACGGTGACGCTGCAGTCGGGGCCGACGCCGCCGGTGACCATCCCGGCGCCGCCGACGCCGGCCGGGCCGCCGACGGTGATCCTCGCCCCCACCGGGATCCAGATCCTCTTCGGCTTGAACATCATCAACATGACGCCGGACGGCATCACCATCACCGGCACTCCCAACCTCAACCTGACCGCCGCCGCGGCGATCAACATGACGGCGCCGACGATCACCATCAACGGCGCCGCCGCCACCAACGTCCAGTCGGCCGGCGTCTGCAGCGTCACCGCGCCGCTGGTGAAGATCAACTGAGGGGTCGCATGCCGTTCGCCGCACGCGTCCTCGACCCCACCGGCCACCCCGGCGTCATCAGCGGGCCGGGCGTGCCCAACGTGCTCATCGGCGGGCTGCCGGCCGCCGTCGTCGGCGACCTCCACACCTGCTCGATGCCGCCGCTCGCCGGGCCGCACCCGCCGTCGCCGATCGTCAAGGGCAGCTTCACGGTGCTGATCGGCGGACGGCCGGCGGCGCGGATGGGCGACCTCGCCGGCTGCGGCGCGCCGATCGTCTTCGGCTTGCCCACGGTGGACATCGGAGGCTGACGGTGGAGACACGGCGCGATCCCAAGGCGTTCCTCGGCGTCGGCTGGGCCTTCCCGTTCGGCCTCGCCGCCGACGGCGAGGCGGCCACCGTCCGCTACGACGTCGACGTCGAGCAGGCGATCCGCATCATCCTCGGCACCAATCCCGGCGAGCGGGTGATGCGCCCCGACTTCGGCGCCGGCCTCGACGACTTCCTCTTCGAGCCCATCACCGCCGGCACGCTGGAGCGCGTGCGGCGGCGCGTCGAGGAAGCGCTCATCGACTTCGAGCGCCGGATCGACGTGCTGCGCGTCGAGGTGAAGCCGGGCGGCGCGCCGGCCAATCGCCTCGACATCTTCATCGACTACCGCGTGCGCTCGACCAACGCGCTGCAGAACCTCGTCTACCCGTTCTACTTCGAGGAGGGGGAGCGGTGAAGCCGCGCCTCCGTCCTGCGCTCGACGCGCGGCGCGCGGCGCAGATCGTCGCCCAGCTCGTCGCGCGCGTGCCCGGCTACCTGCCGGCGTGGCGGCCGGCGCCGAAGAGCGCCGGCGACGGCCTCGCGCGGGTGTGGGCGCGCTACCTCGAAGCGCTGCTCGAGCGGCTGGAGCAGGCGCCGGAGAAGAACCGCCTCGCCTTCCTCGACGCTGCCGGCATCGACCGCATCCCCGCTACCGCGGCGCGCGCGCCGGTCGTCTTCAAGCTGTCGAAGGGGGCCACCGCGCAGCACCTGCCGGCGGGCACGCGCGTCGGCGCGCCGCCGCCGCCGGAAGGCGGTGGGCAGGTCGTCTTCGAGACCGAGCGCGCCGGCGGCCTCCACCCCGGCCAGCTCGTCGAAGTGGTGAGCCTGTGGCCCGGTCGCGACGAGTTTGCCGACCACAGCGCGGCGATCCTCGCCGGCGAGCCGATCGAGCTCTTCGACCGTGCGCTGCTGGTGCCGACGCCGCACCACCTCTACCTCGCGCACGACGTGCTGCTGGCGCTCGCCGGCCGGGTGGAGCTCAAGGTCGGCTTCGAGGTGGCGCAGCCGGGAAGCGAGCCGCTCACCCTCGCCTGGGAGTACTGGGACGGCGAGGTCTGGCGCCCCTTCGCGCGGCCGGGTTGCGGCGGCGGCGGCGGCGGGGCGGCCGACGGTACGAGCGGCCTGACGCAGAGCGGCACCGTGGTGCTGGCGAGCGACTGCGCGGAGGCGAAGCCGGTCGCCGTCGGCGGCTACACCTCGCACTGGGTGCGCGCGCGTCTCGACGAAAAGCTGCCGCTCGACCCCGACCAGATCCTGCCCGAGCTGTCACGCATCCAGCTCACCGCCGTGCATCGCCGCGAGACCGAGGCGCGCATCGCGTCGTTCAACGCCGAGTACGCGGTGCCCAACGGCGTTCAGAACGGCGTCGAGCTCACCTTGACCGACGCCGCCTCCGGGCCCATCGCCGGCGCGTGGGTCGAGCTGATCGATCCCAAGGTGGGGGCCCTCGCCTTCGGTTTCACCGACGCGAACGGCAAGGCCAACCTGTCGCTTCCCGACACCCAGACTCGCCGTCTCGAGCTGACGGTCAAGACCCTCGCCTTCGACCTCGTCAAGCGGTTCGCCTACGAGCCGCCGTCGTCCGCGCTCACCCGGCTGGTGGCCACGCTCGCCGTCGAGCTCGCCGCGCTGGTGCCGGAGAAGGCGTTCGCCGACGCCGACAAGCTCGACCTGACGAAGCCCTTCTACCCGCTCGGCCAGGCGCCGAAGCCGGGCTCGACCTTCGCCTTCGCGGTGCCGGAAGCGCTGGCCAAGCCCGGGGCGCGGCTCACCGTCCAGATCGAGCGCGCCAAGACGCCGCAGGACGAGCTGTCGGTGACCGGCACGACGGCCGCGGACCAGCTGCAGCACACGGTGTCGTGGGAGTACTTCGACGGCCGGCGCTGGGTGCCGCTGATGGTGGCGACCAGCGGTCCGGGCGACCTCGGCACGAGCGGCGAGGTGACGCTGGTCGTGCCCGACGACGCGGCGAAGACGAAGGTGAACGACGTCGAGGACCTCTGGCTGCGGGTACGGCTGCTCACCGGTTCCTACGGCGTCCGCCAGGAGGTCACGTGGTCCGACGGCACGCCGCAGGCCAACACCAACGCCTTCGTCTACGTGCTGCCGCAGCCGCCGGCGCTCAAGTCGCTGCGCCTCACCTACGTCTGGGAACAAGGCCCGCTCGCCGCCGAGCGCGTGCTCGCCTTCAACGACTTCCGCTACGTCGACCACACCGACGCGGCGCAGTGGCCCGACGATCCGTTCCGGCCCTTCATCGGGTTGGCGGATCGCACGCCGGCGCTCTACCTCGGTTTCGACGCGCCCTTCCCGGTCGACCGGCTGAGCCTCTTCTTCGACCTCGTCGAGGAGCGCGGTGCCAACCGGCCGGCTCTCGTGTGGGAGTACTGGGCGGGGTCGGGATGGCGGCAGCTGGCGGTGGAGGACGGCACTCGCCACCTCGCCTTCCCCGGCACGGTCTCCTTCATCGGTCCCGGCGACGCCAAGCCGCTGGCGCGCTTCGGCGCCTTCCGCAGCTGGCTGCGCGCGCGGCGCGCCGCCGACGGTCCGCCGGCGGAGGTGCAGGTGCGCGCGATCGCGCCCAACGCGCTGTGGGTGGAGCAGCGCGAGACGGTGGTCGAGGAGACGCTGGGCGCGAGCCGCGGCCTCCCCAACGAGAGCTTCCGCATCCGCCGCTTTCCGGTGCTCGCCGGCGAGCGCGTCGAGGTGCGCGAGATCGAAGGCCCGCGCGCCGCGGTCGAGTGGCGGCGCCTGGCGCTCGAGGTGCTCGACGGCGGCGAGGAGACGGTGCGCGAGCTCGAGCGGCGGCTCGGTCAGGAAGGCCCCGCCACCGACATCGAGGAAGGCGACCTGCGGCTGCGCCGCGACGCCAAGAAGACCGTCGTCGAAGGATGGGTGCGCTGGCGCTCGGTGCGGCGGCTCGTCGCCTGCGGGCCCGAGGACCGTTGCTATGCGCTCGACCGCGCCACCGGCCGCGTCGCCTTCGGCGACGGCGACAACGGCCGCGTGCCGCCGCTCGGCGCGCGGGTGCTGGCGCGGCGCTACGTCTCGGGCGGCGGACGGGCCGGTAACGTCGCGGCGGGCGCCATCGCGCAGCCGTTGACCGGGATCGCCGGCGTCGAGTCGATCGGCAACCCGGCGCCGGCGGAAGGCGGTTCCGACGCCGAGACGATGGCGGCCGTGGCGCGGCGCGGACCGCGCACGCTCGCCCACCGCGGCCGTGGTCTCGCCGCCGCCGACCTCGAGACGATGGCGCGCGAGGCGTCGCCGGCCGTCGCGGTGGCGCGTGCGCTGCCGGTGCTCGACGCGGCGGGGCGGCGGCGGCCGGGCTACGTCACGCTGGTGCTGGTGCCTGCCAGCGAGGCGCCGCGGCCGTACCCGTCGGTGGGACTGCGCGAGCGCGTGCGGCTCTACCTCGCCGAGCGCGCCGAGGCCGGCCTCGTCGCCGGCGGGCGCATCACCGTCACCGGCCCCGACTACTTCGCCGTCGAGGTGGAGGCGGAGATCATCCCGACCGACCCGACCTTGGCCGCCGAGGTCGAGAGCGCCGCGCGCGCGGCGCTCGCACGCTTCCTCCACCCGCTCTCGGGCGGCGGCGAGGGCGAGGGGTGGGAGCCCGGCCGATCCGTGTACCGCTCCGACGTCGCGGCGCTGCTCGAAAGCGTCGCCGGCGTCGACGCGGTCGAGCGCTTGACGCTGCTCGCCGGCGGCGTGCCGCAGGGCGAGGTGGTGACGGTGCCGCCGGGCGGCACGGTCGCCGCCGGCGAGATCCGCTTGAGCCTGGTCGAGGCGAGGAGCTGAGCGATGGGCCTGCCGCTACCCCGCCTGGACGACCGCCGCTGGAGCGACCTCGTCGACGAGGGGCGCTCGCTGCTGCCGCTCTACGCCCCGGGCTGGACCGACCACAACCTCCACGACCCCGGCATCACGCTCATGGAGCTCTTCGCCTGGGTGGCGGAGCTCGACCTCTATCGACTCGACCGCGTGCCGGCGGCGCACGTGCGCAAGTTCCTCGCGCTGCTCGGCATCGTGCCGCGGGCAGCGGCCGGCGCCACGGTCGCCGTCGGCGTGCGACTCGCCGCCGGCGGTGGCAGCGACCCGTTGCCGCTACCGGTGGGCGTGCTGCTCGACGCGCAGACCGCCGCCGGCGACGCGGCGGGCTACATGACTGTCGAGCCGCTGACCGCCGTGCTGGGCGCGATCACGGCGCTGCAGGCGGAGAGCGGCGGCGAGCTGCACGACCTGACGCCGGCGTGGCGGCGCGGCGAGGCGTTGCTGCCCTTCGGCGCCGATCCGACGGTCGGCGACGCCTTCTATCTCGGCTTCAGTGAGCCGCCGCCGGCGGGCGTACCGATCTCGCTCGGCTTCGACGTCGAGGGCGGCGGCGCCGACGAGCGGGCGCGGCTCCTCGCGCGACGGAAAGAGGCGGCCTGTCAGCCGCCGCAGGGCTGCTGCTGCGACGACAAGCCCTGCTCGTGCGACGAGCTCGACGCCGGCGAAAGCGGCGATGAAGACAGCGCAGACGTGAATGCGAGCGAAGCGCCGCTCGTCCATCACTCGGTGCGGCTGGTGTGGGAAGTCGCGGAGCTGGGCGGCTCCTGGCAAGCCCTCGCTGCGGCCGAGGTCGAGGACGACACGCGCGCGCTGACGCTCTCCGGCCGCGTGACGCTGCAGCTCCCGGCGCCGCCGGCGGTGCGGCGCATCGGCGAGGTCGAGGCAGACCTCGCTTACCTGCGCTGCCGCATCGCGAGGGGCACCTACGACGCGCCGCCGCGGCTGCGCGCCACCATCCTCAACGCCGTGCGCGCGCGGCAGGAAGTGCCGGTGGGCCCGCTCTCCTTCACCTTGGTGCCGGGCGCGGCGGTCGAGGGCGACGAGCCGGTGGCGGGCACCGTCGTTCGCATCGACGCCGACTTCGATCTGCAAGGAAAGATCACGCGCCTCGCTACCGGCGCCGAGAACGGCGCGCGTCTCTTCGTCCTCGCTTGGGAAGCGCCCACCGCCGGCGATCCCGGACGCCTCGACGTCGAGGCGCTCCTCGCTGGCCGCGGCACGGGCCGTCCCAACCAAGTTCTCGACCTCCCGACGCTGCTGCCCGCCGGCGAAGCGATGACGCTGCTCAGCCGCGAGGGCGTCGAGCTTCGCCGCTGGCGGCGCCGCAACGACCTCGACGCTTCGCGGCGCGCCGACGCCCACTTCGTCGTCGAGCCGCGGCTGGAGGACAGCGCCGAGGGCGTGCCGCTGGCGCAGCTGCGCGTCGGCGACGGCGAGCGCGGGCGCACGCTCGCCGAGAGTGCGCCGGCGTGGGCGGCGTATCGCTCGACGCGCGGCCGCCTCGGCGTGCTGCCGGCGGGCGCGCAGCTCACGCTCGCCGACGCGCCGCGCAACCGCGCGCTGCTCCCCGACTTCGACGACGACGCGGACCGCATCGAGAGCGTCGACGCGCCGCTCCCGAGCGCCGGCGGATCCGACGGCGAAAGCCTCGACGAAGCGCTGCTGCGCGCGCTCGAGGCGGCGGAGTCGAGCGAGCGCGCGGTGACGCTCGCCGACTTCGAGCGGCTGGCGCTCGCGACGCCGGGCGTCCGCCTGGCGCGCGCCGAGGCGCGGGCCGAGCTCCACCCGGCGTTCCCCTGCTACCGCGCGCCCGGCGTCGTCACCGTGCTGGTGCTGCCGTTCCTGCCCGCGGGGTTGCCGATGCCGAGCGGCGGTCTGCTCGCTTCGGTGGCCGCGTATCTCAACCGCCGCCGCATCCTCGGCACGCGCGTCGAGGTCGCCGGCCCGACCTACGTCGAAGTGCGGGTGCGCGCGCGGGTGCAGGCCTGCCCCGGCGTCGACCGCGCGGCGCTGCTCGCGCGGTTGCGCGACGCCCTCGACCGCTTCTTCCACCCGCTGCACGGCGGGCCCGACGGCGGCGGCTGGCCGTTCGGCCGCGACGTCTACGGCTCGGAGGTCTACCAGGTGCTCGACCAGACGGAAGGCAGCGACCACGTGCTGTCGCTCGAGCTGATCGGGCCCGACGGCGAGCCGCGCTGCGACAACCTCTGCCTGCCGCCCGACGGGCTGCCGGCCGCCGGCGATCACGAGCTCGCGGTCGAGGGAGGAGGCACCCCGTGCTAGACAGCCGCTCCTTCTCCCGCCATCCCGGCGGCCCGGACCTCGAGCGCTTCGTCTTCTGGCGCGGCCAGCACCTCGCGAGCCGCGACCTCAACGACCTTGGCACCGGCGAAGAGGAGCGTCTCTTCTGGCACAACCGCGCCGTGCACGACGCCTACGGCATCGTCGTCGGGCTCACCGTCGACGCCTCGACGCCGCCCGAGGTCACCGTGCAGGCTGGGCTCGCCTACGACGCTTACGGCCGCGAGCTCGCCCTCTACGCGCCGGTGACGCTGGCGCGTCCCGCCGAAGCGGACAGCGTCCCCGACCCGGCGCGCGAGGTGTGGTCGCTGCTGCTGCGTCGTCGCGACGCGAGCGCGCACGGCGGATGCGGTTGCGGCAACGGTGAAGGGGGTGCGCCCGGCAGCGAGCTGGTCTGGCGCCGCGCGCGCCAGGTCGGTCTCAAGGACGGCGTGGTGCTGGCGCGCGGCTGGTGGATCCCCGGCACGCCCGACTGGACGTTCGTCCCCGACCCCGACTTCCATCCGCTGCGTGCACGGCCGATCACGCGGCCGCGCATCGGCACCGGCGCGACGCCGCGGGGGGGAACGGCCTGGCAGCTGTGGTCGCTGCCGCCCGACCCGCGGACCGTCGACCCCGCGGGTGCGGTGCTGCCCGGCATCCCCATCCCCGCCGCCGCGCGCGGCATCGAGGTGACCGTCGACACCTCGGCCGCCGGCTTCACGCGCGTCCCCTGCTACTTCGCCTGGCTGCAAGGCGGCATCTGGCCGGTGCCCTGGCGGCTCGTCCGCACGCTGCCGCTCGAGCGCATCACCTTCACCGCCCGCGACCGCTTCACCTTCAGCCTCTGGGACACCGCCGCCTCGACGAACGGGCCGACGCTCACCGACGCAGAAGGCCGCGCCGCGCCGCTCGTCGCGCAGGCGACGTTCCTCAACTTCGCGCGCGGGCAGCTCTACGTCTGCTGGCTGGGCATCCAGACGAGCAGCGCGAGCTTCGTCGGCCAGCAGCTGCTCGACTGGCAGACGCTCGACAAAGGACCGAGGTGACCGATGGCAGCCCTCGACGATCGACGCACGCTCGAACGCCAGCGCTTCTTCGACGGCCAGCGGCTGCTCGCCGCCGACCTCGACGAGGTGGTCGCCGACCACCGCTGGCGGCGCGAGCTGCACAACAGGAGCCTCCACCAGCCGGGGATCGGCAACGGTTTCGCGATCAGCGGCGAGCCCGGCGCGCGCGAGGTCACCATCGGGCCCGGCTACGCGCTCGACGCCTACGGCCGCGAGATCATCTCGACGCGCATCCGCGTCGAGCCGGTGCCGCCGGTGTCCGGCGATCCCACCGGCGGTCCGGCGCGCTACGACTTGACGGTCCACTACCCGAGCGAGGCGGACCTCGAGGAGACGGAGACGCGCGAGGGCGTCTGCACCGAGCGCGGCGTCGTACGGCTCGCCGAGGAGCCGGTCTTCTGCTGGGTGCGCCTCGAGGAGGACGGCTCGGGCGAGCTCCACCCCGCCGACCCGCGCATCGCCACCGAGATCGAGGGCGCGCTCAAGATCCGCCTCGCCCGCATCGAGGTCGAGCAGTGCCGGTTGAAGTCGCTCTCGGTGGCGCAGCGGCGCAACGCGCGGCCGGCCACGCAGCCTTACCTCGCCTGCGGCTCCGAGGCGGAGCCGATCTGGCGGGTGGAACCGATCGTGCCGCCCCCCATGCCGTTCTCCGGCGCCTCCTTCTTCCTCGTCGCCGACGTCGATACCGGAGTGGTTTCCTTCCGCGCCACGCCCTGCTACTCGGCCGCGCTGCGCGGGCCGCGGCGGCTCACCGTCCCCTTCACCGACCCGGACGGCCGACCCCCGGTGGAGATCGCCGCCGACGGTCTGGTCACCATCGAGGAGCCGACGCCCGACGGCTTCCGCCTGCGCGTGCTGCCGGTGCTGCTCGTCGACGAGAACACCGCCGAGCAGCTCGATTGGTCGCAGATCACCGTTCCCTGGTCGATCGCCTGGATGGGAGTCGAGGGATGAGCTCGCCGGGCGCGGACTTCCTCTACCTGAACCGCGACGGGCGCTGGCCGGGGTTCCAGCGGCGCTCGCTCGAGGCGACGGCGGAGGGAGCGCTGCGACTCACCTCGCTGCCGGCGCTGGCGCCGGAAGCGGAGGTCGCGCGGCCGCTGCTCGCCGCGATGCCGGCGCCCGACGGTCCGGCGGGGATCGCCGTCGCGCCCGACGGCACCGTCTTCTGGACCGACGCCGCGGGCGGGCGGCTGTTGCTGCGCGACCCTTGCGACGGCGACGAGCGGCCGGTGCCGCTCGACCCCGACGCCGACCTCGTCGAGCCGCGCGGCCTCGCCGTCCACCCGGGCCGCGGCGCGCTGGTGATCGCCGACGCCGGCGCGCACCGGCTGCTGCTCGTCGCCCTCGGCACCTATTCGCTCGTCGACGTGTGGGGCGGTCCGGGCAACACGCCCGGCCGCTTCGACCAGCCGACGGGCGTGGCGGTCGACGCGGCGGGCGCCGTCTACGTCGTCGAAGCGGGCAGCGCGCGGGTGCAGAAGCTCGACGCCGGCGGCGCCGTCGACCCGAGCTTCGAGGCGGCAGTGGCCGCCTCGGCGCCCTCGCTCCAGCGGCCGGTCGCCGTCGCCGTCGACGGCGAGCGTGTGTGGGTGCTCGACACCTCGCCGCCGGCGCTCTTCGCTTTCGACCTCGACGGCCAGATCGACGACGAGCTCGAGCTCACGATCGCCGGGCCCGCCGGTCTCGCCGTCGTGGGCGGCGCGCTCTACGCCGGCGACAACGCCGGTCGCCGGATCGTGCGCATCGACCCCGACGACGGCCACGCGTTCGGCGACGCGCGCGGCTTCTCGGGACCGGTGGCCGGGCTCGCAGCGGCAGGCGACGACCTCTGGCTGCACCCCGGCGGCGCCGCCTCGCCGGTGCGTCTATCGCGCGAAGGCGGCGCGGTGCGCCAGGGCGTGCTGTGGGGCGGCCCCATCGCGCTCGCCGGCGAGCCGCACACGTGGCAGCGACTGGTGGCGTTGGGCAACGCCAGCGCCGGCCGGTCGACCTTCTTCGTCAACACCGGGATGGCGGTGCCGCCCGATCCCGATCCCGCACGCCTCAACGACCCCGACGGCGGCTTCGATCCCGCGTCCTGGCGGCGCCTCGGCGACGGCGTCGGCGACGCCTTCGTCGGCGAGCGCTCCGAGCGCCTGTGGATCGGCCTGCTGCTCGTCGGCGACGGCCGGCGCGGACCGAGCGTCGAGCAGCTCCGCATCTCCTTCGACGAAGAGGGCTACGCGCAGCACCTGCCGGCGATCTATCGCGTGCCCGACAAGGTGTCGCCGCAACCGCCGCCCGGCAGCCGCGACACGCTGGAGCGCTTCCTCGCCCTCTTCGAGAGCTTCTTCGACGACGTCGAGGGGGAGATCGGCGACCTGCGCCGGCTGCTCGATCCCGCGACGGCGCCCGCCGCATGGCTCGACTGGCTCGCCGGCTTCCTGGCGCTCGAGCTCGAGGAAGGATGGCCGGAGGCGAAGAAGCGGCGCATCCTCGCCGGCGCCTTCGCGGCCTACGCCTGGAAGGGCACCGCGCGCGGCCTCGCGCGCGCGCTCCGCGATCGGCTCGGCATCGCGGTGAGCGTCGAGGAGCCGCACGCGCAAGGCGATTGGTGGGTGCTGCCGCGTGACTGGTCTCCCGATGGCGGCGGCGGCGGCTCGCGGCTCGGCGTCTCGACGCGGCTCGCCGTGGCGCCGCCCGATGGCGCCATCCTCGATCGCAGCGCCACCCTCGACGGCTCGCACCTCATCGAGGACGAAGACCTCGGCGAGCCGCTCTTCACCGGCACCGCCTACCAGTTCAGCGTCACGCTGCCGCGCGCGCAGGCGTCGACTCCCGCCGCGCTCGCCGCCGTACGCGAGCTGGTCGAGCGCGAGAAGCCGGCCCACACCAGCTACCAGCTCTGTTTCGTCGATCCCGGCATCCGGGTCGGCTACCAGGCGCTGCTCGGCGTCGACACCATCGTCGGCGGCGGGCCGCCTTCCGCGAGCCGCCTCGGCGAGGCGAGCGGGACGGCGCTGGTGCTCGGCGGCGAGCCCGCCGGCCGCATCGGCGGCAGCCGCGTCGGCGTCTCGACGCGAATCGCTGCGGGGACTGCCGCACACAGCTCGAAGGTTCGAACCGGGGCGAGCCGCCCCGCCACGGAGGAGAAGTCATGGGCGCGATGAGAGCGGCCGACGCCGCCTGCTGTCTCGAGGCACCGGAGCGCAACCGCTATTTCCACGGGCAGATGCTCTACGACCGGAACTTCCGGCTCGAGACCGACTACCACAACCAGAAGCGCTGGCTGATCAACCGGCTGGTGCTCGGCTGGGGGGTCGTCTGCGGTCTGGGGATCAGACCGGCCGAAGACGACGAGCCCGCCATCGTCGTCGAGTGCGGCGTCGCCCTCGACCGCTGCGGCCGCGAGATCGTCGTCGACAAGGAGGTCACCCTCGTCGTGCCGCGGAAGTACTACGAAGGCACCGGCGAGGGCGAGGAAAGCGAGCCGCCCGAGGAAGGCCGCTACCAGGAACGTTACGAGGAGGAGGAACGGCGCTACCTCGCCACGCACGAGGACCGCCGCCGCTACCGCGACGACTCCTACGGCGGCCCCGAGCGGCGGCGCCGCCGCAGAGACCGCCGCGACGTCGGCATCCACGTCGTCCTCTGCTACCACGAGTGCACGGCCGAGCCGACGCCGGTGCTCGCCGGCGACTGCCGCGACGAAGAGCCCTGTCAGCCGGGGCTGATTCGCGAGCGCTACTCGCTCGAGATCCGTCCCGGCTGCCTGCCGCCGCGGCGGCCGCGGCTGTCGATCCCCGACATCATCTCGCCCGACGGCCGCGTCGACTACGAGGCGCTGGTGGCGGAAGTGAGCAAGCCCTGCCCCTGCCCCGACGATTGCTGCATCCCGCTGGCGAACCTGCACGTCGACCGCGACCCCCACTCCGGCGAGTGCCACCGCGAGATCGACCTGTCGATCCGCCCGATCGTCTTCACCAACGACCTGCTGTTCCAGCTCATCCTCTCGGCGGTCTCCGAGCCGCCGTCGTACCGCAGCGAGAAGTGAGGGAGGAGAGGACGATGAGACGTCATTACCTGGGTCACGACCGGAGCCCGAAACCGGAAGCCTGCGCGCTGGGCGTGCTGGAGCTGCCCCGCTACTTCCCGCGCCAGCTCCTCACCCCCGACGAGCTGACCCTCGAGCAGGACTACTTCCGCCAGAAGATGCGCCTGCACAACCGGATGCTCTGGGGTTGGGGCACCGTGTGCGGCGCGCTCGTCTGCCGAATCGAGACCGAAGGCGGCAACGGCGAGCTCGATCCCTGGCGGGTGATGGTCAAGCCCGGCTACCTCCTCGGTCCCTACGGCGACGACATCCTCATCGGCAGCGAGGTGATCGTCGACGTGCGCAGCGGCGGTGTCGAGGGCAGCTCGTGCGTCGACGTCGAGCAGAGCGCCGCCGATCCCTGGTGCAGCCGCGTCAGCCTGCCGCGCGATCCCGGCCCGCTCTTCATCGCCGTGCGCTACCGCGAGTGCCGCTCGCGGCCGGTGCGCGTGCAGCCCGCCGGCTGCGGCTGCGAAGGCGAGCAGTGCGAGTACTCGCGCCGCCGCGACGGCTACGAGATCGGCATCCTCGACCACTGCCCGCACGACCAGCAGGGAGAGCCGCCGGACGTCGAGCCTTGCAACGGCATCCCCGAGTGCCCGCCCTGCCCCGACGAGCCGTGGGTGGTGCTCGCCGAGGTCGAGATCGACGGCGACGGCATCGTCGGCGATCCCGACAACTGCTCCTGCCGCCGCATCGTCGTCTCGCTCGCGCGCTTCTGGTGCCGCTGCGAGGAAGAGGAGCCCGAGCCGGAACCGGAGCCGGCGCCGGGAGCGATCACCGCCATCGCCCTGCACGACCCGCGCACCGGCGCGGTGATCGCCGGCGACGTCCCGCGCAACAGCGCCGTCGAGCTGACGGCCACCGGCAGCGGCCTGGCAACCGTGGCCAAGGTCGCGGTGCCGGACGGCATCGAGGTGGCGGCGATGACGGCGACGGCGGACAAAGTCGCGGCGACGTTGAAGGTGACGGGGCAGGCGCCGATCGGTCCGGTGAACCTGCGCCTGCTCGACGCCGCGGACCAGCTCGTCGCCGAGCGTGCCGACGCCTTCCGCGTCGTGGGCCTGGGCCAACCGCCGGCGCCGAAGCCGGCGCCCGCGCCAGCGCCCGTTCCCGGCCCCGCTCCCGCGCCTGCGCCGCAGGACGGGACTCCGCCGGGCGGCGGCGGCAGCCGCGGCGCGGCGCCGCGACGCAGCTCGTCCAGGCGCAGCCGCCGCAAGAGCGACGGAGGCAACGGAGGCGGCGGGGGATGAGCAGCTATCGGATGAAACGGCTGCAGAAGCCTGCCCCATCCCACGCGGGTCTGTCGTTCGGCGCCGCGGGACCGTCCCCTCAGTCTTCCGTCAAGGCTCTCGCGCTCAACAGCACCCTCGGCAACCAAGCCATGGAGTCGCTGTACGGGAGCGCGGTCCAGAAGGCCCGGGACGCCCGGGAGGCCCAGGCCGCCCGGGAGCGCAGCGTGGAAGGTCCCGATCCCGGTCCTACGGTAGACATCCCGACGAACCAAGAAGACAAGTCCGAGCCGAAGCAGGTCATGTCCGAGGAATGGTTCGACGGGTCCATCGCTCCATTCCTCGACGGGTTGCTCTGGCGCATCAAGGACCCCGGGCGGCGCGCCGAGGTCATCAAACTGATGCGGGACAGCTTCAAGGGCCTCGCCACCGGTTGGCTCGAGAAAAATCTCGACAAATCAGGGCTCAGCGACCCGGACAAGCAAGAGATCCTGGAGCGCTATATGAAAGCAGCCGACCAGGATTGGTGGGCCCCACCATGAAACCGACCGTTCGGCTCGCGGGTCGTAGCTGGCCGGTCTACGGCCTCTGCGTGTGCGGCGGAGCGCTGCTGGCGGCGGGGTGGATGACGGCGCTGGCCGCGGCGTCGGGAACGTCGCCGCGGTGGGCGCTGCTACAGGCGCTGATCGGCATCGTGGCGGCGCTGGCGCTCGCCTACGCGACCAAGGCATTCGCCGGCGGTGAGCGCTTCACCTTCTACCACTATCAGCTCGTCGTGCTGGCCGCCGGCGGCGCGGCGGCAGCGGCGATGGATCGATCGGCGCTCGCCGGCCTCGACGTGCTCGCGATCGGGCTCGCCGTTGCGCACGGCGTCGGGCGGCTCGGCTGCCTCGCCGCCGGCTGCTGTCATGGGCGCGCGGTGCCGTGGGGCATCCGCTATGGCAGCGAGCACGCGGACGACGGCTTACCGTCACGGCTGGTCGGTGTGCCGCTCATGCCGGTGCAGCTCTTCGAGTCGCTGGCGCTCGGCGCGCTCGCCGTCGCGGGTAGCGTGCTCGTTCTCGCGAGCGGCGCCGCGAGCCGGCCCGGCGGCGCGCTCGCCCTCTACGTCGGCGGCTACGGCATTGTTCGCTTCCTGCTCGAGCGCTGGCGCGGGGACCGCCGGCCGTCGTTCGGCCCGTTCTCGGAAGCGCAATGGACGGCGCTCTTCGCGCTCGCCGCGATGCTCGCTCTCGGAATCGCGGGCGTGCTGCCGCTGGAAGCCGTGACGCTCGCGGTCGGCTCGTCGCTTCTCGTCGCCCTCGTCGTCGTCGGCATCGCCGACCACCGTCGCCATGCCGGCGGCCTGCTCTCCGGCGCGCACTGCACCGAGGTCGCAGCGCACCTCGCGGCTTTGTTGAGACGCGAGCAGCGATCGCTCGCTGGCGAAGCCGCCGACATCCCCGTACGCACGACGACGCGCCAGCTGCGGCTGTCGACCGGCCTGCTGCTCGACGGCGACGAGCCTCGACGGCTGGTGAGCTTCTCCACCGCCGGCGCGCCGCTGCCGACAGCCGCGGCGCGCTCGCTCGCCGCGCTGCTGCTCCGCCAGCTCGGCGCCGGCTCGCGCGGCGAGCTGCGCTGCGGCGCGCAGGGCGTGTGGCACCTCCTCGTCCCCGCTTCGCTCACCGCGGGGCGCGCGTAGCGAAGGGAGACGTGCGATGCCCAGCCGCACCGCCGGAGCCCAGCGCGGCCGCGAGAGCACGGCCGAGCCGCGGTCCGGCGGCGAGCGCTCGCCGGCGTCGCGCGAAGAAGCGCCGCGGCTGCTCCAGGTCGGCGCCGCGCTCGGCAACCACGCGACGGCGGCCCTCATCGCCGGCGGCCTGCTCCATCGCAAGGTGGCGATCGGTCCCGCCGACGATCCGCTCGAGCGCGAAGCCGACCGTCTCGCCGACCACGCGCTGAGGCGGCACGAACGGCGCGCCGACCGTCTCGACGGCACGGCCCGCGGTGCAGCGCGAGTGCGCCGCCTGCGCCGCCGGCGGCAAGCGCTGCTCCAAGTGCGAAGAGGAAGAGGAGACGATGCAGCGCGAGCCCGCCGCCGGCGCGTCCAACGGCGGCGGTGGGATGGCGGCGCAGGTCGACGCGTCGCTCGGGGCTCTCGGTCCCGGCCGCGCCATGTCGTCCGACCTGCGCGGCTACTTCGAGCCGCGCTTCGGCCACGACTTCGGCGGCGTGCGCCTCCACACCGGCACCACCGCCGACACTGCCGCCCGCGCCGCGCGCGCCCGCGCCTTCACGCTCCACGACGACGTCGTCTTCGCCGCCGGCGAGTACAGCCCGAGCGACGCGCGGCGGCCGGCGGCTGCTCGCCCACGAGCTCGCCCACGTGGTGCAGCAGGCACCACCGGCGGCGCGGCGCATGCCGGTCGTGCAGCGACAGGCAGCGACCGAGGAAGCGTCGACTCCAACGGCGACGGCCACGGCCGGGCCGTCGCCTCCCGAGGCGATGAGCAGCGCGCCGGCAACCGAACCGACCGCGACCGCGACGCCAGCCGCAACCGAGCAAATGCCCGCGGCCGCGACGTCTCCTGCCGGTGAAGAGACCGCCGCCGCCGAAGGCCGCGACGTCGAATCGCCGCGCGGCCTCATCGTCGCCGACGACGTCGAGCCCGAGCTCGGGCAGATGACGAAGAGCGCCTTCCTCGACGAGCTCCATGCCGCCGCCTGCGCCGCCGCCGAGGCGGGCCTGGCGGGCAGCGACCGCAGCGCCAGCGGCTGCCCCTGGCTCGACCACTACTTCCGCCTCTACGCCACGATGGGGCCCGAGCGCCTGGAGGGCGACCTTCGCCAATACGTGCCGGCCACGCGCGCCGCCACCAGCGCGCGCGACTACATCGCTCCCGCCGCCGAGCACATCCGCGCCAGCACCCGTCATTGGGCCGAGACGGGCGAGCTCACCGGCATGCCGCAGGGGCTGCCGGGCATGGGCCTCTTGGGGGCCATCGGCGGCGCCTTCGCCGGCCTCGGACGGCTGCTCTTCCAGGCCCGGCCCGGCGGCGCCCACGCCTCGGCGCCGCCCGCCGCGGTGGCGGCGCGCCTCGGACCCGGCACGCCGATGGGCGCCGGCGTCCGCTCGCGCATGGAGCGCGCCTTCGGCTCCGGGCTGGGCGGCGTGCGCCTCCACACCGACGGCACGGCCGCCCGCCTCGCCGGCCGCTTCAACGCCCGCGCCTTCGCCGTCGGCCCGCACGTCGCGTTCGGCGCGGCGAGTACCGGCCCGGGACGCTCGGCGGCGACGCGCTCCTCGCCCACGAGCTGGCCCACACGGAGCAACAGCGATCGGCGCCGGCGGCAGCGGGCCCGCTGTCGGACCGGCCGCTCGAGCGCGACGCCGACCGCAGCGCCGCGGGCGCGCTGACCGCGCTGTGGAGCGGCGGCGCCCTGCGCCTGCGGCGCGGCACCCGCCCGCGCCAGCGCGCCGGGCTCCACCTCTCGCGCTGCGCGCCCAACGAGAGCGACTTCGACACCAAGCAACTGACCGACTACCTCACCGAGCTGCGGCGCACCCGCGAGCCCGCCGGCGGCGACGCCGACGTCAAGGCGCGGGCGATCATCCACCGCCACCTGCAAGGCGACGCCGACTTCCGCATCGTCGACGTGCCCACCCGCGTCCTGCTCATCAAGGAGCTGCTCAAGGGGTGGACCGACGGCGACGACGAGCGCGCCATCCTGTCGCTGCTGCGCGACTCCCCCACCTCGGAGATGCAACGCGTCCTCGACGCCGTGGGTGTCGAAGAGCTGAAGGACAACTTCCAAGGCGCCGAGTACGACGAGCTGAAGAAGCTGCTCGCCGGGCAGCAGGAAGAGCAGGAGATGGAGAGCTTCGGCGGCTGGACCGCCGAGGGCGTGATGCGCTACCTCCATCGCCACGGCGACGAAAGCGCGATCCGCATCGTGCTCGACCAGGGCTACAAGATCGTCAGCTACACCAAGGCCGAGGACCAGTGGGAGGAAGCAGATGGGACGATCCACTGGTTGGACAGCCCGGCCGGCGGCAACACCTGCAGGATCGTGAAGCCGGGCTGTCCGCAGGCCAAGGTCATTCGCATCCACGCCGCGCTGACCAACGAGCGGGCCGCCACGACCTTCTTCCACGAGGCCCAACACGCGACGCAGACCGAGGCGACGAGCCGGCCCGAAGGCCTCAAGAACGAAGCCGATGCCCGCGTGGCCGAGGAGGAGTACCGCATCCGCCACGGCATGCCGCCCAAGAACAAGGGTTACCGTCGAGCTGATGGCACGGTCGATCGCGCCGCCATCGAGGCCGACGTCACCGGCTCCGGCCACTACAACCCCCCGTCGACTCGCAAACCGCTCGGCCGCCGCTACGAGGGGGAGAAAGAAGTGAAGGGATGGCGGCTGCCATGAGCGGCGGTTGGATCGGCGTCGAAGCGCGCGTCGCCGCGCACGCGCCGGCCGCGATGGAGGATCACTTCGAAGACGGCTCGGTGGCCCTCTACGACGCGACGGTCCTCGAGCTGCGGTCCCCGCCCTCGCTGGGCGGACGCTCGCTGACGGTCTTCCACTACCGGCCGGTGGAGGAAGGCAGCCTCTGGCAGCGAGTGGGCGCCGTCGTCCGCTTCCAGCTGTGGGAGGAGTCGCTCGCCGACGACCGCCAAGTCTTCGACGGCGCCGTGCGCGACGTGGTGCTGGTGGACGAGGAGCCGGCGAGCGGCGGAGGCACGCCGTCGCCGTGACCTTGCTGAATCGCCGGCGCGAGGAGATCGCTCGCGAGCGCAACGTTCAAGAGCATCCGCTCGCGCGACGCAGCCTCGCGGTGCGGCCGCCGCAGCCGCGGCCGAGCTTTCTTCACGTGCAGTCGGCGATCGGCAACCACGCGGTCGGCAGCTGGCTGCGCGCGAGCGCGGCGTCGGTGAAGGGTGGTGACGGGCCAGTGATGGAGAGCTGGCCGCGAGGCGGCGACGTGCGCGATCTCGTCGCGTTCGAGCTGCGACCGCTGCTGCGGCTCGCGGACATCCTGCACGAGCCTCTGCAGGCCGCTCGCGGTTCGAACAGTCTGCTGGTGCCGGACGGCACAGCTGCGGCCGACGGCCAGATGACGCGCAGCGCGTTCCTCGCCGCGATGCGCGATGCGGCCGCCGCAGCGGCGGAGAGCGGTCTCGCCGGCAGCGGCCACACGGCGCACGGCTGTCCGTGGATCGAGCATTACTTCCGCTACTACCAGCAGCAGAGCGCGGCGCGCATCGAAGCCGACCTGCTGCGCTACCTGCCGGCGGCGAGCGCGGCCGCGAGCGCCGACGAGCTGCTCGTCCTCGCCGCCGAGCACGTCGGCGCGAGCGTGCGTCACTGGGCCTCGACCGGCGAGCTGGTCGGCGTGCCGCGCGAGCTGCCGGGCGCCGGCCTGGTGGCGTCGGTCCAGGCTCAGCTCGGCCGCGGCCGACCGCTGCCGGCGAGCGCGCGCAGCCGCATGGAGCACGCCTTCGGCGCCCGCTTCGCCGACGTGCGCCTGCACACCGACGCGGTCGCCTCGCGACTCGCCCGCCGCCTGCGCACGCGCGCCTTCGCGGTCGGGCCGCACGTCGCCTTCGACCGCGGCGAGTACCGTCCCGGCACCGCCGTCGGCGACGCGGTCCTCGCGCACGAGCTGGCGCACACGCTCCAGCAGCGCGGCGCCGAGCCTGCGTCGCCAAGCGCGGCGACGTCGACGCCACGCATCGAGAACGCCGCCGACAGCGCCGCGGCTGGCGTGATGGCGCGTCTCTGGGGTGGCGGCCGCACGCTCGCGCAGAGGCTCGCCACGAGACCGCTCCCTCGCCTGCGCAGCGGTCTCGCGCTCGCCAGCTGCGGCGACAACTTCAGTGACGCCGAGCTGCACCGCTACCTCGCCCGCATCGAGTCGAAGGGGACCGAGGGAGACCTCGACAGCGACAACAAGGCCCGCGCCATCGTGCGCGAGAACGGCAAGCGGCCGGGCACTTTCCCGCTCACCGACCTGCGGGTGCTGCGGATGATCGAGGAGATGCTCGGCGGCAGGACCGGCACCGACGACCAGAACGCCATCTTCAAGCTGCTCGACGAGTCGAAGGCGCCGCGCCTGCAGTTCCTCTTCACCAAGGGGCTGACGTCGAAGCGTCTGCGCCCCAAGCTGGACGAGAAGAAAGCCGCCCTCGCAGATCTCTTCGAGACGCGGTTCGAGGGCGGTGCGCAGGCGCTCGACGGCGGCACCGTGCAGGCGATCCCGGACGCCGACCTCGTCAGGCACCCATTGATCAAGCAGGCCGACGACCCCACGCGCGGGTTCCGCGGCGAGGACCTCGAGAAGCTGAAGCGGCAGGGCCAGAAGCTGACCTTCGCCGGCAACCTTTCACCGCTGCCGGAGGCGGCGCAGCGACAGCTCCTCGACAATATCGAGGCCACGGCCAGCTTCGTCCTCGACCCCAAGAACCCCGATCGCATCGCCGAGGTGCAAGCGGTGCAGCAGGAGATCACGGCCCAGGGGCCGAAGGACAACCCGGACTTCCCCTTCCGCCACGTCGACAAGCCGGGCGAGCGCATCGACGCTACCGACCTCTTCCATGCGCACGTCTGCGTACCGCTGCCGGTGCTCGCCGGCAACCAGCGCCTGCAGGAGCTGCAGCGAGCAGCGAGCGCCTTTCACGATCGCGCGGGCCCGGCGCGGAAGGTCAAGGCCGACGTCCGGGAGGCGATCGGCGTGGGGATCCCCGAGACGCGCCAACAGTCGCGCCAGCTGCTGCCGGTGGTGGAGCGCCACCGGCGACCGTTCCTCGAGGCGCTCGGACCGATCCTCGAAGCGTTGAAGAGCGTGCCGGAAGGCGGGGTCAATTACCACACCCTCGAGTCGACGTTCGTCAGGCCGCGGGTGGGCACCACGACGCTACACGGCGAGCACCCCATTCGCGACATCTTCACTCCGCTGGCGACCAACCGACCGGTGCTCCTACGCCGGGGCGCCACCCATTGTGAGCCGCTGATCGAGTTCTCCTTCCACGTCAACCGGCGCGGCGAGGTCACCCTGCTGCCGGGCGCCTCCGTCGAGCTGGTGCGCGCGTTCGAGCTCATCCACGGCTTCGAGGGCGGCCCCCCGGCCGCACCGCAGACCAACCCTGCCCCCGCGCCGGGACCGTCGAAGGGAGGCAAGCCGTGACGCTGCTGGCGCGCCGCCGCGAGGAGCTGGCGCGCGCGGCATCGCCTCACCAGCCGGCGGAGAAGACGCGCAGCGTGGCGGCGCGCCAGCACCAGCCGCGGCCGAGCTTCCTGCACCTGCAGGCGGCGCTCGGCAACCGCGCGACATCGGACTTGTTGCTCGCCAGCGCCGCGACGAGCGAGCGGCACGGCGAGCCGCTCGGCGGCGATGCCGCCTTGAGCCTCGGGCGGCTCCACGGCGCCGCTGCACATCCGCAGCTCGACGTCGCCTTGCGTCTGCTCCAACCGGCGCGGCCGCCGCTGCTCGTCGCCGACGGCAGCGCGGCGGGCCGCGGCCAGATGAGCCGCAGCGCCTTCCTCGTGGCGATGCGTGAGGCAGCCCGCGCGGCCGCCGAAGAGGCGTTCCGAGGAACCGATCACACCGCCCGCGGCTGCCCGTGGATCGAGCACTACTTCCGCTTCTACCAGCAGCAGAGCGCCGAGCGCATCGAAGCCGACCTGCGCCGCTACATGCCCGCGGCGCGCGCGGCCGTCGACGTCCGCGATCTCGTGGTGTTCGCCGCCGAGCACGTGCGCGCGAGCGTGCGTCACTGGGCGGAGACCGGCGAGCTGCGCGGCGTGCCGCGCGGCCTGCCCGGCAACGGGCTGCTGCGCGCCATCGCCGGCTCCTCCGCCGCCGAGATCCAAGCGCAGCTCGGCGCGGGCAGGCCGCTGGAGACGTCGGCGCGCAGCCGCATGGAGCGCGTCTTCGGCACGCGCTTCGACGCCGTCCGTCTCCACACCGACGCGATCGCCGCGCGCCTCGCGCAGCGCGCCGGCGCCCGCGCCTTCGCCGTCGGCCCTCACGTCGCCTTCGACCGCGGCGAGTACCGTCCCGGCACGCCGGTGGGCGACGCGCTGCTCGCCCACGAGCTGGCGCACACTGTCCAGCAGCGGGGCACCGAGACCCCGGCGGCACGCCACAGCGCGACCCCGGTGCGGCGCATGGAGGGCGAAGCCGATGCCGCGGCGGCGGGCGCGCTAGCGCAGCTCTGGTGCGGCGCCCGCAACCTGGCGGGCGCCTTGGCCCAACCCGCGATGCCGCGTCTACAGAGCGGCCTGACGCTCGCCCGCTGCTGTCGCGACGACTTCACCGACAAGGAGCTCCAGGAATACCTCGATCAGATCAAGGCGAAAGGCAAAGCGGGAGGCTGCGAGGGCGACAACAAGGCGCGGGCGGTGGTCAACAAGCCCGGCAAGTTCAAGCTCGACGACATCCACGTGCACCGGATGATCGAGGACATGATCGACGGCCCCACCGGCGGCGACGACGAGGACGCGATCCTCGAGCTGCTCGAGACGTCGAAGGAGGATCGCCTCAACTTCCTCTTCACCAAGGGCACGATCACCGCCAAGTGGCTGTTGGAGGACTTCTCCGATCCGCAGGAGACGCAGCTCCGAAGCTTCTTCGAGCGGCGCTTCGAGGGCGGCTTGAAGGCGCTCCAGGCGACACCGCCGGACGTGTACGCGCTCCCCGACGCGACCGACGCGGCGGAGATCAAGAAGGTCAAGGACAGCCTGATCGCGACCTTCAAGTTTTCGGGAGTGGCCGACGAGAAGGGCGCGCGCTGGCGGCGGGCCGAGCTGGAGGAGGTCGCCAAAGGCCTCGCCAAGCTCCCCAAGCCCTACCACGCGGCCATCGCCAACATCACCCTGAAACGAGTGAAGAAGACCACCTGCGATTTCGAGCCGCCCGCCTGCTTCCAGCGGCAGATCGACAAGGACACGGGCGAGCGCCGGGACGCCATGGAGCTCGGCGACGACGCCTTCAAGGGCGCCGCCGTCGACCTCGGGCCGGTCGAAGAGGTCGTCCTCCACGAGGCAGGCCATGGCGTGGAGACCGCGGAGAAGGCCGTCGCCGAGTCGAAGCGGCTCAAGCAGCAGAACGTCGTGCTCAGCGGCAAGAACGACGAGCGGAGCAAAGCCATCACGGCCTTCAACGCCGCGGTGCCGCCCGCCGACGCGGTGCGCTACGAAAAGTGGAAGATCGTCGAGGAGAAGAACTACGGCGAGGCCCTCATCGCCGTCAACGCGAAGTTCACCGCCATCTCCAAGGTGATCAACGAGATCCCCACCCATGACCCGCCGGCCAAGGTGCTCACCGAGGCGGCGACGAAGATCGAGACGCTCGCCGACGAGGCGGAGACGAAGATCCCGGACATCGACAAGGCTCGCGACGCTCTGCTCAAGAAGAAGCCGAAGACCGATCGGCTGCGGCCGGAGGGCGAGAAGTCCTTCAAGGACCGGCTCAAGGCCGCGCGGGCGGTGGTCAAGACGACCCGGGACCAGGCGAAGGAACAGAAGCAGTTCGATGCCGACAAGGCAGCGGAAGCGGCGGTGTCGGCGAAGATCCCGCTCGTCGACAAGGGCAAGGTCATCGATGCCTCGCGGCGGCTGGCAGAGCTGGTCGCTCTCGTCGAGCTCAAGGGGATCGACGTCAAGGGGATCGAGGACCTGTCGCCCTACGTCAAGAAGAGATGGCCGCAAAAGCCGGGCGAGCTGTTCGCCGAGCTCTTCCAGCTCTCCATCACGGCGCCCGCGAAGCTGGAGAAGCTCGACGCCGACGTCGCCGCGTACTTCCGCGAGCCGCTCGGCCCCAAGGGGAAGCTGAAGAAGCAAGTCGACGCCAAGGTCGCGTCGATGAACGCGACGTCGAAGGAGATCGAGGAAGCGCGCGGCCGCTGATCCGGCGCGCGCGGGATTGCCATGACGCTCCTCGCCCGCCGCCGTGAGGAGCTGGCGCGCGCGCAGTCGCCGCAGGCGACGGCGGAAAAGACGCGCAGCGTGGCGGCGCGCCCGCCGCAACCGCGGCCGAGCTTCCTCCACCTGCAGGCGGCGCTCGGCAACCGCGCGACGGCGGAGCTACTGCTCGCAAGCGGTACGACGAGCGAGCGCCGCGGCGGGCTGCTCGACGGCGAAGCCGCGTCGAGCGTCGACCTCCGCGGCGCCGCCGCCGATCCGCAGCTCGCGCTCGTCGCGCGGCTGCTGTTCGCGCGGCCTCCTGCGTTCCTCGTCGCCGACGGCAACGCGGCCGCCCGCGGCCAGATGAGCCGCAGCGACTTCCTCGTGGCGATGCGCGAGGCGGCGCGCGCCGCGGCCGAGGAGGCGTTGACGGGCACCGAGCACACCGCCCGCGATTGTCCGTGGATCGAGCACTACTTTCGCTTCTACCAGCAACAGAGCGCCGAGCGCATCGAGGCCGACCTGCGTCGCTACGTGCCCGCGGCGCGCACCGCCGTCGACGTTGGCGATCTAGTGGCGCGCGCCGCCGAGCACGTGCGCGCGAGCGTCCGCCACTGGGCCGAGACCGGCGAGCTGACGCGGCGTGCCGCGCGGCCTGCCCGGCACCGGGCTGCTGCGCGCCATCACCGGCTCCTCCGCCGCGGAGATCCAAGCGCAGCTCGGCGCCGGCAAACCGCTGGAGACGTCGCCGCGCAGCCGCATGGAGCGCGTCTTCGGCACGCGCTTCGGCGCCGTCCGCCTGCATACCGATGGGATAGCGGCGCGCCTCGCGCAGCGCTTCCGCGCCCGCGCCTTCGCCATCGGCCCGCACGTCGCCTTCGACCGCGGCGAGTACCGCCCCGGCACGCCGGTGGGCGACGCGCTGCTCGCGCACGAGCTGGCGCACGTGACGCAGCAGAGCGAGGCGGGCGCGCATCACCTCGCGAGCCCGCCCGCGAACGCTGCTTCGCCGGCGATCGAGCACGACGCCGACCTCGCCGCCGCCGGAGCGGTGACGCGGCTGTGGTTCGGTCGGCGTGGCGGCACCACGGCGCTGCCCGCTCCGCGGCCGCGGCTCCGCGCCGGCCTGCAGCTCGCCGCCTGCCCCAAGAAGAAGCCTCGCGCCGCCACCGAGGTGGAGAAGATCGACTCCGTCGAAGAGGCCGCCCGCCGGCTGACCGCGACCGCGGCCCAGATCGACTCCGTGGTCGTCGGAGCCCGACTGTCCATCGTCAAGATCGAGAACCGAAAAGCCCTCGACGTCCTGAACCAGAAGCGGGTCGGCCAGTGGCTCGCCCAGACGCGCGCGCTGTACGAGGGCTTCGCGCACCTCGTCGCCGCCGACGTCGCTCAGGAGACGCGCCTGCGCGGCGCCTACGTGAAGGCGCTCGACGCGATCCGCAAGGCGGCCTCGACGGCCCTCGCCGCCGCCGAGGGCGTCGACGCCGCGACCGCCGAGCGCGAGCGCAGGGCGTACGCCGAGAACGTGATCGCCTGGGTGGAGGCGAGCCCCCTCACTTCGACGGGCTTGGCCGACACGCGCAAGTTCGAGGAGGCCGACGTCGAGGTCGCGACGCGCCTACGAAGCGGCGCTCGAGGGCTACCTGGACCAGCTGCTCGTCGACCTGCCCAAGCTCAAGCTCACGCAGAAGGAGCGCAACGACATCAACGCGCGGCTGCTGGCGGCGCTACGCCGCGCCTACCTCACCATCGACAAGGGCGCCGACGGCCGCATCGACGTGCGCGCGATCAAGGAACCGCGCATCGCCGAGAAGTACCACGAGGTGGCCGCCTTCCTCGTCGAAGGGGGCCGCGGCGCCAAGCTGGAGGTGATCACCGCCGGCCCCGACCTCGAGCTCGTCGACTTCGACATCAAGACCATCAAGGACAGCCTCGACCGCGATCCGCGCATCGGCAAGGTCGACGTCAGCCGGGTGCCTGCGGACGAGCTCGACTACGTCTACTACGCGGTCAGAAGCGTCGAGGCCACGAAGCTCCTCGGCACCAGCGGCGGCGCCGCCTCCTACAAGAACGCGGTCTGGCCCCTCACCATCCCGATGCGCCGCGGCGGCAAGGTGGTGAAGGTCCGCTACGAGCTGATCTTCGACGAGAACGCCAACGTCCGCGCCGAGCGCCTCGGCGAGGTGCGCGCCGACGAGCTGCCGGCTGCCTTCCGCAAGCTCGACGTGGCAGGGAAGAAGGCCTCCCTGGTCAAGGAGTTCGGCCTCTCGGGACTCGACGACCGGCCGGCTTTCACGCCGCCGCCGCCGCCCGCCGGCGCTCCCGCGGGCGCTCCGGCGGCAGGCCAGCAGGGCGCTCCTGCCGGTCAGGCGCCGGGCGCTCCAGCGGGCGGCGTTGCGGCGGGCGGCGCTCCCCCGCCACCGCCGCGGCCGCGGCCGGAGCGCAAGTGGAAGAGCGAGGAGCTCGACCAGCTCAAGGGCGCCCTCGATCGCCTGCCGCTCGGCGAACGGCCCATCCTGCAAGGGGTCGCCCTGGTGCGCGACTTCGAGCCTCCGCCCGAAATCGCGGGGGCCGCCGGAGTTTTCCAGGCCGGCGAGGACAAGGACCTCGACGAGCCGGGCCCACCCGCTCATCCGCCTCCCCACATCCACTACTACGACCGCGCCTTCACCAGCGGCAAGTTCGGAGCGACCGGCGCGCCGGGCGCCGCCGGTTCGGGCGTCGAGCACACCTTCCTCCACGAGATCGGGCATCTGCGCATCGGGCGGGAGCTCATCGGAGGGAACGCCGCCCTCGATGCGGCGGCCGCCAAAGAGACGGCGGCCCGCGCGGCGATTACCGAGGCGGTCAAGGGCACGACGCTGAGCACGCCGAAGCTGAATGCCTGGAAGGCCTGGCAAGCGGCCAGCGCCACGGCCTCGACTGCCATTACCGACTACTCGACGGCGGTGAACGAATTCGCCACCAAGTCCCAGGCAGCGCAGAAGAGCAACGACCCCTTCCCCGACCCGGCCGCCCTGGAGCCCAAGCTCGCCGCCGCGCAGGCCGCCATCGCAGCCACCGCCGAGGCGCTGAAGCTGCTCGACAAGCGCGGGCTGCCGGCGAAGCTGCGGACCCCCGCCGCCAAGCTCGGCGAGGCCTTCGCGGATCACCTCAAGGCGCGTCAGCAGCGCGTCGCCTACGACCGTCAAGTCCCCATCTTCGCCAAGCTGGCCACCCGCTTCGGCTTCCACCCCTTCACCGACTACGCCCGCAAAGGCGGTGAAGGCGAATGGTTCGCCGAGACCTACTCGCTGTGGGTGACCGACCCCGACCGTTTGAACACGATGAGCCCCAAACTCTTCCAGTGGTTCCAGGCGGGGATGCCGCAGGACGAGAACTGGCAGCCGCCGACGAAGCCGTAGAACGGCCGCGACAGTTATCGGCGCGCGGCGAGCTGCTCGGCAATCGCGCGCACGAGGTCGCCGACGCGCTCGATGGTCCCGCTCCCGGCGCCGTCGAAGCTGACGTCGAAGCGGTGCTCGACCTCCATCGCCAGGGTCAGCAGCCGCATCGAGTCGAGCTCGAGCTCCTCGACGAGCCGCATCTCGGGCAGGAGCGTTCCTGCGAAGCCCAGCTGCTCGCGCGCGATCTCGGTGAGGGCGGCGAGGATCTCCTCGTCGCTCATCGACGCGAGGCGGCCGCGGCCTGCGGCGCCATGGCGTCACGGCCGCCACCATCGCCGCCGTCGCCGTCGTCCTCTTCCTCGTCGCCCTGGTCCTCGCCGCCGTCGGTGCCGCCGCCGCCGTCATCGCCGAAGACGCGGTCGAGGAAGCCGCGCAGGCCGCCGTGGCGGCGGCGCCGGCGCTCGCCGACCTGGCCCTCCTGCCCCGGCTGCCAGGCCTCCTCGCTCCAGAAGCCGCTGTGACGCTGGCAGAGCTCGCGCGGCACGAAGCGGGAAACGAAGATCTCGGTCGTCGTGTACGGGCAGGAGCTGGTGGCGAGCTGCCCCGTCGTCGGGTCGATCGTCGCCGCCGCCACGCCGGAGGGACGCACGAAGCCCGGATAGCCGCCGCGCGGCCGCACCTCGCTCATGAACTTCGCCCAGATCGGCAGCGCGCCGCGGGCGCCGCCGAGCCGCGTCGCCAGGTTCTCGTCGTAGCCCACCCAGACGACGGTCGTGCGGTTGGGCGCGTAGCCGGCGAGCCAGCTGTCCTTCGAGTCGTTGCTGGTGCCGGTCTTGCCGGCGAGCGGGTCGCGCAGCCCATAGCGGTGCACGCCGGCGCCGGTGCCGTGCTGCAGCACGCCTTGCAGCAGCGCGGTGGTGACGTACGCGACCTCGGGCTCGAGCGCGCGCTGCGGCGGCGCCAGCGGCGTCCCGGGCACCGCGGTGCCGGCGGGCGCCAGCATGCCGTCGAGCGCGTGCGCCGTCGGCCGCACGCCATTGGCGGCGAAGGTGGAGTAGATGGTGGCGAGCTCGAGCGGCGTCACCTCGAAGGCGCCGAGCGCCATCGACGGCACCGGCTGCAGGCTGCCCTGCACGCCCATCGCCTTGGCGAGGGTGACGATCTGCGGCAGCCCGGTACGCATCGCGACGCGCACCGTCGGCAGGTTGAGGCTGTCCTCGAGCGCCGCGCGCGCCGTCACCCAGCCGCGGAACCGGCGGTCCGAGTTCTCCGGCGACCACACGCTGGCGCCGGGGATCTGCATGGTGAGCGGCGCGTCCTCGACGAGCGTCGCGGGGGTGACGACGCCGCTGCGCAGCGCCGCGGCGTAGACCACCGCCTTGAAGGCGCTCCCCGGCTGCCGGCGCGCGCCGGCGCGGTCGAACTGGCTGCCTTGATAGTCGCGCCCGCCGACGTAAGCGCGGATGCCGCCGGTGCCGGGGTCGAGCGACACCAGCGCCGCCTGCAGCGGCAGGCGCCCCTTGCGCCCTTTCTCATAGCCCTTCTCGAGCGCCGCGAGGCCCCACGGCACCGCCTCCTCGGCGGCCGTCTGGTCGGCGGCCGAGAGCGTCGACAGCAGCGCGTAGCCTTTGTCCGCGAGCTCGGTGACGTTGTAGCGCTCGGCCGCCTCGCGCATCGCCAGCTCGGTGAAGTAGGCGGCGCGCCGCCGCGGGATCGGCTGCGGCGAAGTCGTGATCGGCTCGGCGCGCGCGGCGTCGAGGCGCGGCTGCTCGATCCACTGCAGCTCGGCGAGGCGGTCGAGCACGGAGTCGCGCCGCGTCTTCGCCGCCTCCGGGTGCTTCACCGGGTCGTAGCGCGCCGGCGACGGGATCATGCCGGCGAGCGTCGCCGCCTCGGACAGCGTCAGCCGCGACGGCTCCTTGCCGAAGTAGGCCCACGACGCAGCGCCGACGCCCATCAGGTTCACCGAGCCCGAAGCGCCGAGGTAGATCTCGTTGAGGTAGGCCTCGAGGATCTGCCGCTTGCTGTAACGCAAGTCGACGAGCAGGGCGAGCAACGCCTCGCGCGCCTTGCGCGAATAGGTGCGCTCGTGAGTGAGGAAGAGGTTCCACACCAGCTGCTGCGTCAGCGTGCTGCCGCCCTGGCGGATGGCGCCGCTCTTCAGGTTCACGTAGGCGGCGCGCGCGATGCCGCGCAGCGAGATGCCGCCATGCTCGAAGAAGCTCGCGTCCTCGGCGGCGAGGATGCAGAGCACCAGCTCCTCCGGCACCCCCTCGAGCCGCACCGGCCGCCGCTCCTTCAAGTCGGCGCCGTAAAACGAGCTGATGAGCGGCGGCTCGAGCTGCGCCCGCTGCACGTCCTTCCCCGCCGCGCGCAACGCCCGTACCGTGCCGCTCTTCACCCGCACCTCGAGGCTGTGCGGGCTCACCCACCCCTGCGGCGTGGCGAACGACCGCAGGTAGACGGCCAGCGAGTCGCCGGTGCGCCGATAGTCGCCGGGCAGCAGCGGCCCGCTCGCCACCAGGTGATAACCGAGCCGCCGCAACTCGCGCACAGCGCCGTCGAGGTCGCCGCGCCCGCCCACCTGCAAGACCAGCGGCGCCCCATAGAGCCGCGACGGCCGCCGAGCCGAGGCGCGCTCGCCGAGTTGCGAGCTGAGCCCCCAAAACGGCGCGAACAGCCAGGCAGCGACCGCGACCACCGCCGCCGCCGCGCCGATCGCCACCGCGAGGTGCCACTTCCGCAGCTCCAGCTGCCAACGCACCTTGCCGCCGTGTCGATAGCGCAGCCGCATCGGTCGATGATAGCCGGGCGGTCGTTGCCGAACGTTGCCGCCCGCCGTGCGGCGACGCTCAGGAAAACGCGTACCGCGTCAGGTGGAAGAGCACCGGCGCGGCGAAGCAGATCGAGTCGATGCGGTCGAGGATGCCGCCGTGGCCGGGTATGAGCTCGCCGTAGTCCTTGACGCCGCGGTCGCGCTTGATCGCCGACATGGTGAGGCCGCCGGCGAAGCCGAGCAAGGTGATCAGCAACGACATGCCGGCGGCTTGCAGCGGCGAGTAGGGCGTCAGCCACCAGAGCGCCGCGCCGAGCGCGCTGGCGCAGGCGATGCCGCCGAGGAAGCCCTCCCAGGTCTTGTTCGGGCTCACGGTAGGGGCGATACGCCGCTTGCCCAGCAGCTTGCCCCACACGTACTGCAGCACATCGGAGGCCTGCACCACCAGGATGAGGTAGAGGAGCAGCTTGGCGTTCTGGCCCTCGTAGCCGCGCAGCTCGAGCATCAACAGCGCCGGCGCGTGGCTGACGCAGTAGACGCACACCATGAGTCCCCAGTGGATCTTCGCCGTGCGCTCGAGGAAGCCCTCGACGTCGCCGCCGATGGCGGTGCGGATGGGGACGAAGAGGAAGGCGTAGACCGGGATGAGGATCGAGAAGAGGCCGTACCAGCCGATCCCGACCAGCACGTACTGCAGTGGCGTGATGACGAAGAAACACCAGAAGAGCGTCATGTGATCGGCGCGGCGCGTCGGCGTCAAGGTGAGGAACTCGCGCAGGGCGAGGAAGGAGAGCAGCCCGAAGAGGACCACCGAGCCGATACCGCCGCTGGCGAGGGTGAGGGCGAAGACCGCCACCATCCCCCACCAGGCGCGGATGCGCGCGTTCATGTTGGCGACGGTGGCGCGCCCGCCCTCCGACCTCACCCGCCGTGCCAGCACGAAGCCCACGACGCTCGCCAGCACCAGCACCGCGAGCACGCCGCCGAGCGCCCACTGCAGCTCCCTGTCGAGCTCGAGCCTCATCGCTCCTCCCCTCGTCTCACCGGCGGCGGAGGTCGCAGACCGCCTGGCGCGCCCTGGTCAGGAAAGCGAGCTTCTCCTCCCCGGCCACGAGCTGCATCGGGGCGCCGAAGGTGACGCTGCCCAGCAGCGGCACCGGCGCCACCTCGCCCTTGGGCAGCACGCGGCCGAGGTTCTCGATGTAGGCCGGCACCAGCGGCACCCCCGGCCGCAGCACGCACAGGTGGTAGAGGCCGCTCTTGAATGCCGCCGGCTCCTCGGCGCTGCCGCGGGTGCCCTCCGGGAAGAGGATCAGCGAGTGACGCTCGCCCATCGCGGCCGCAGTCGCCTCCACCACGCGCGCCGCGTGCTCGCGTGCCGCCTCGCCCGTCGCTCCGCCGCCACGCTCGATGAGGCAGGCGTTGAACACCTGCCGGGCGAGGAAGCGCCGCACCGGGCCGCGGTCCCAGTAGTCCCGCGCCGCCACCGGCCGCGCCCGCGCCCGCCGCGACGGCGGCAGCGCCGCCCACAGCACCACCGCGTCGAGATGGCTGGTGTGGTTGGCGAAGTAGATGCACGGCTCCTCCGGCGGCGGCGCCAGCCAGCGCGCCTGCGCGCCGCAGAGGAGTCGAGCGACCGTGGCCACCGCGCCCGCCAGCGGATGGGCGGCATCGGAGATCGGCTTCGTCATTGCGCCCGAAGCTCACGCGCGATACGACGCGTACGGCGGACGACCGTCACCGCGCTGCCGAGGACGACGAGGACGAGCGCCAGCGCCAGCGCGCGCGGCGGCCAGCCGAGCCAGAGCTCCCCGATGGCGAGCAGGCAGGCGACGGTGAGCGTCGCCATGCGGTGGGGCTTCGCCATCGGGCCGCAGAACTGCTGACTGGCCCCGGCGGCGCCGCCCAGCAGCCGCACGTAGGCGGTCAAGATGGCGAGCGCCGTCGCCAGCCAGCCCAGCTCCGGCCCCCACGGGAAGCCGCTCAGCGAGTAGCCGGCACCGAGCAGGATCAGGGCGTCGGCGAACCGGTCGGGCAAGTCGTTCCAGATCTCCCCTGTCGGCGACCGCAGGCCGCCCTCCACCGCCACCATGCCGTCGAGCAGGTTGCAGAGCAGGCGTAGCTGGATCCCCAGGACGGCGACGAGGTAGAGGCCCGTCGCGGCGCCGCGGCCCACCGCCGGCGCCCTCCACAGCGCCGCCCCGGCGAGGGCGGCAAAGAGCACCGAGACGAGCGAGATGCCGTTCGGCCGCACGCGCAGGCGCAGCAGCGCCGCGGCGAGCGCCCTCGCCCACGCCGTCTGCCGCGACTTGAGCGGCCGGCGCGCTGCGATGTCCTGCATGCGCGAACCCTATCCGCAATCGCGCGCTGCGTCGCCGCGTCCGCCGGCGGCGAGCCGCCCTCGGAGTCACGAGCCGTGTCAGGGCGGCGGGAGTCGGAGCGCGGACGGTAGGATGACCACATGAGTGAAGTTCCCACCGACTCGGCGCCGTCCGAAGCGGGTCCCCTACCTGCCGAGTGGCTGGCCGAGTTCGAGGCAGCCGCCCGGCGTCCGCTCGAGCAGCGTCTCCGCTACGCCTTCATCCGCACTTACAAGCCGGTGCTCGACGACGAGCCGTTCCGCGCCTTCGACAGCATGGCCGCCTACCGGGAGTGGTGCGAGAAGAACCTCCCCTCGTGGCTCGGCTATGGGCGCGTTTGACTACCGGCAGGCCGAAGAGGTTCGCGACGCCTTCTCGCGCCATGGAGCTCGCTACCTTTTCATCGGCAAGTCCGGTGCGATCTTGCTCGGCTTTCCGGACACCACTCAGGACGCCGACCTGTTCGTGGAGAAGACGCCGGAGAACGGCCGGGCGATCGTAGCGGCGCTACGCGAGCTCGGCTTCGCATTGGACGACCGCGGCGCGCGCGAGATCGAGGCCGGCAAGGACTTCGTGCAGCTCAAGAACGGCCCGTTCGACCTCGACCTCATCTTTGCTCCCGACGGCATCGAGCGGTTCGCCGACGCCTGGAAGCGCCGCATCGACGTCGAGGGCTTCCGGTCTGTCACCTCGACGACATCATCGCCAGCAAGGAAGCAAGCGGTCGCGTCAAGGATTGCGAGTCACTACCCCGGCTGCGCGCGTTCCGCGAATACTGGAAGAGCCGGCAATCGGTGTGACACCACGGCGGCTCGTTCGTGCGCCGCTAACCGACTACCCACCGACCCGCCAAACGCGCCTCTCAGGCTCGCCCGGTTACCAGGCGCCGGCGATGGGCAGCCAGCCGCCGCGGCGCGGGCCGAAGCGGAAGATGACGTCGGGCGGGCCGGAGGTGAGGCCGTTGCGCAGGCGGAAGACGGCCGCCCTCGGGTCGTAGACGCCGACGCCGTCACGGCCGTCGCCGTCCCAATCGCCGGCGACCGGCAGCGCGTTGCTGCCGCCGCCGGTGACCGCGAGGAAGTTGATCGGGCCACGCCCGCCGAGCAGGAACGTCCCCGTCGGCGGGAAGTAGAGGCCGACCTCGTCGCTGCCGTCGCCGTCCCAGTCGCCCGCCACCGGCAGCGCGTCGGGTACCGGCTCGTCAAAAAAGAAATTCATGACGGAGTCGAACGGTGCGCCGTCGACGGGTACGTTCCAAAGCTGGAACTGGGGAATGGTCGGGCTGCGGGTGTCGTAGAAGCCGAGGCCGTCGCGGCCGTCGCCGTCCCAGTCGCCGACGATCGGCAGCGCATCCGCGGTCGGCGGCTGCAGCCGCAGCACGATGTCGGCGTTGCGGCCGGCGTGCGAGTTCTTGAGACGGAACGTGCCGGTGTCCGGGTCGTAGAGGCCGACGGTGGTGTCGCCGTCGCCATCCCAGTCGCCGGCGATCGGCAGCCAACCGCTGTTGCGCGGGCCGAAACGGACCAACGTCACGCTCGCGGTGCGCGTGTTCGCCTGCTTGAGCTCGAAGCGCGACGGCACCGGCTCGTAGAGGCCGACGCGATCGATCGGCTGCGGACCGGGGCCGGGGCCGAGGTTGACGAAGCGGAAGATCTGCCCGCCGCCCGTCGCGGCGAAGAGCTCGCCGGCGGCGTCCTCGCCGAAGGTGGTCAGCGACGGCGCGCTCACCGGTAGCGAGCGCACGACGAGCCTGCTGCCGTCGCCGTCGCGGAACGCCGCCCACATCGCGCCGCTGCAGAGGTCGCCGAAGACGTACGCGCCGCGCAGCTGCGGCACCGCGCTGCCGCGGTAGACGTAGCCGCCGGTGATCGAGCAGTGCCCCTGATGCGCGTACTCGAGCACGGGGTCGGTGAACGCCGAGGAGTTGCATGCCGGCGTGCCGGCGGGGCACGCGTCGTTGCCCCCGCACTGCGTGCCCTCCATCAGCTTCCAGCCGTAGTTCTGGCCGCCGCTGGAGAGCGCCGGCTGGAAGTCGACCTCCTCGCGCTGTCCCTGCCCGACGTCGGCGATCCACAGCTCGCCGTTGCTGCGGTCGAACGAGAACCGCCAGGGGTTGCGCAGGCCGCTCGCCCAGATCTCGTCGAGCGGATCGCCGGGACCGCGGAACGGATTGTCGGGCGGAATGCCGTAGAAGGGCGCCGTGTCGACGTTCTGGTCGACGTCGAGCCGCAGCAGCTTGCCCAGCAGCGTGTCACCCTTCTGCGCGCGACAGGCGGGGTCGTTGGCGGAGCCGCCGTCGCCCATCCCGACGTAGAGGTAGCCGTCGGGGCCGAACTGCAGCTGGCCGCCGTTGTGGTTGGCGAACGGCTGCGCGATCGTGAGCAGGATGCGCGCGCTCGCGGGATCCGCGCGCTCGGGATCGCCGGAGACGCGATAGCGGGCGATCACCGTGTCACCACTCGGATTGGTGTAGTTGACGAAGAAGAACCCGTTCTGCGCGTAGCGCGGGTGGAACGCCGTGGACAGCAGGCCGCGCTCTCCGCCGGTGGAGATCTGGCCCCGCAGGTCGAGGAAAGGTTGCGCCCGCAACGCGCCGCCGGCCACGATGACGATGCGGCCGTCCTGCAAGGTGACGAAGAGCCGGATGTCGCCGGCATGGGTGATGGCGGTCACCGTGGCGGGCGCGGTGACCACCGGCTGCAGGCCGACGTCCGCGACCGTCCCCGCCACTGTGAACGGCCCGGTGGCCGGCTCGGGATCGGCGGCGACGAGGAGCGACGGCGCCGCCGCCATCACCAGGACCATCGACAAAGCGCGCATGACGAGGTATGGCGATCTCATGCGCGAGATGGTAGCCCGCCACCTCCGGGACGCAGCCGGCCGGAATCCGCAGGCGCCGCAGCGTGTTACAGTTACGGCTCCCGCGCCGCGTCGCACCTCCAACCGAAATCGAGCCGCCGAGCCGCGAATCGACGATGATCGCCATCTCGAACCTCACCAAGTATTACGGCGAGCAGACCCTGTTCGCTGGGGTGAACCTGCACTTGAACCCGGGGAGCTGCTACGGCGTCGTCGGCGCCAACGGCTCGGGGAAGTCGACGTTCCTGCGGCTGCTCGCCGGCGACGAGCCGCCTTCGGACGGCACGATCTCGATTCCCAAGCGGGCGCGGGTCGGGGTGTTGCGGCAAGACCACTTCGCCTACGAGGACGAGCCGATCGTGCACGTGGCGATGATGGGGCGCCGCGAGCTGTGGTCAGCGATCGCCGAGAAGGAGCGCCTCCTGGCGCTGCCGCGCGAGCAGTTCGACACCGAGCGCTATGCCGAGCTCGAGGACCTGATCCTCCACCAGGACGGCTACACGCTCGAGGCGCAGGCGGGCGAGGTGCTCGAAGGGCTCGGCATCCCGAGCGAGGTGCACAAGCTGCCGATGCGGACGCTCTCCGGCGGCTTCAAGCTGCGCGTGCTGCTGGCGCAGGTGCTCGCCGCCGACCCCCAGGTGCTGCTCCTCGACGAGCCCACCAACCACCTCGACATCCTCTCCATCCGCTGGCTCGAGAAGTTCCTCACCGGCTTCAAGGGCTGCGCCCTCGTCATCTCGCACGACCACCGCTTCCTCGACAACGTCTCCACCCACATCCTCGACGTCGACTACGAGACGATCCTTCCCTACACCGGCAACTACGCGCTGTTCGACAGCCAGAAGCAGGAGGAGCGCGCCCGCAAGGAGCACGCGATCGCCCGCCAGGAGAAGGAGATCGAGGCCCACCAGGCCAACATCGACCGCTTCAAGGCGAAGGCGACCAAAGCGCGGCAGGCGTCCTCGAAGCAGAAGCTGCTCGACCGCATCGTCATCGAACGGCTGCCGCGCACGTCGCGTCGCTACCCGACCTTCCGCTTCCAGCAGGTGCGCCCGTCGGGCAGGGTCGCGGTCGAGGCCGAAGGGATCAGCAAGCGCTACGGTGACAAGCAGGTGCTCGAGGACGTTGCGCTCAACGTGCAGCGCGGGGATCGCCTCGCCATCATCGGTCCCAACGGCATCGGCAAGTCGACGCTGCTCAAGATCCTGATGGGCAAGCTGCAGGCCGATGCCGGCAAGTCGGCGTGGGGGTACGAGACCTATCCCGGCTATTTCGCCCAGGACCACCGCGAGCAGCTGGACGAGTCGGCGGAAACGGTGGAGAACTGGTTGTGGCGCCACTGCCCCGGCGAGCCGATCGGCTTCGTGCGCGGGCGGCTCGGCGCGGTGCTCTTTTCCGGCGACGACGTGCACAAGAAGCTGCAAGCGCTCTCGGGCGGCGAGGCGGCGCGGCTCATCTTCGCGCGGCTCGGCATCGAGAAGCCCAACGTGCTGGTGCTCGACGAGCCCACCAACCACCTCGACCTCGAAGCCATCGACGCGCTCGTCGACGGGCTCGAGAAGTACGACGGCACGCTGATCTTCGTCTCCCACGACCGTTGGTTCGTGCAACGGCTCGCCAACCGCATCCTCGAGATCACGCCGCACGGCATCCAGGACTTCCGCGGCACCTACGAGGAGTACCTCGAACGGCTGGGCGACGACCACCTCGACGCCGGCGCCGCGCTGCTTCGCGTCAAGCGCGAGCGGCAGAAGAAGGACGAGGCTGCGGCGGCGAGCAAGCCGGCGCGCGAGCGCACGACGGCCGAGGATCGCGAAGCGCAGAAGCAGCAGAAACGCCTCGCGGCGGAGCGCGACGAGGTGACGGCGAAGCTCGAGCGCGCCGAGGCACGCATCCACGAGATCAACGAGAAGTTCTGCAACCCCGGCTTCTTCGACGCGACGCCGCGCAACGACGTGCAGCGCCTCGAAGGCGAGCAGAAGCGCCTCGCCGCCGAGATCGCCGCGCTGATGGCGAGGTGGGAGGCGTTGGAGCAGGAGCTGGGGGCGGTGGCGACCGCAGCGAGCTGAATCCGCGAGCCGGCGCGAGACGTGCAGCCCGACTCCGCATGGCCGCACACTCGCCCGCCGACCTCCGCTGCCACCGCTCGCGACTCCGCCGGTGGACAGGTGCTGCGCTCGTCGTCGCCGCGTTGCTCGCTGCCCCGCTGCGTGCCGACTGGACCGTCGTCTGGAAGGTCTCGCGTGAGTCTCTAGGGAAGGACGACGACCCCCACCCGGTGACGGTGCTGCTCAAGGGGGACCGCGCCCGCTTCGAGCGCTCCTCGACGGCCGTCCTGCTCGTCGACGGCGCCACCGGCCGCATCTACCAGCTCGACCCCACCGCCAAGACCTACACGGTGACCGTGCCGGGAGTCGACTCGTCCCCGCTGCCCACTGGTGTCGTGCCGCCGCCGGGCGTCGTGCTGCCGCGCCAGGAAGCCAGCGCCACGCTCCAGCCCGCGAGCGGAACGAGGACCGTGGCCGGCCGGCCGGCCCGCAAGTACGCGACGACCAGCGGGCTCACCGCCCACATTCCCGGCGATCCCACGGCGCGGATGCCTTCCTTGCGGGCCGAAGGAGAGGTGTGGGTGGGCGAGGGAGACCAGCCGCCGCCGGCGACCATGGCGGCGGTGCTGCCGCTGCTGTTGGTCGATGAGCCCGCGGCGGGCAAGGCGCAGCAGAAGATGGACCGCAAGATCGAGCGGCACTACGACCTCGACATGGCGGCCATGCGCCGAGCTCAGGCCGACTCCATGGCCTCCTCGATGGCCGCGATGCTGCAGCCGCTCGGCGAGAAGCTCGCCGCCTTGGGCAAGCCCGTGCTCGCCGCCCGCCTCACCTGGAGCCTCGGCCCCGGCGTCCCGGGCGCGGACTTCGTCGCCGAGGCGACCTCCATCGCCGAAGCCACCCACGACGAGGCACTCTTCACGGTGCCTACGGATTTTCGCCGCGTGGGAAGCGATCCCGACGCCCCGTCCGAAGCGGCGGCGACCGGGCCGGCCATCCCGGTGCCCGCCACCGCCGCGAGCTTCGACCGATTGGTCGGCGTCTACTCTCTGCCGAACGGCGAGGTCGCCGTCGTGCGGAGCGGCGAGCGGCTCTTCGCCGAGCTGGCAGGGCGATCCCGCGAAGAGCTCGTGCCGGCCGGCGCCGAGCGGTTTCGCGTCGGCAAACAGCCGGCGGAAATGGCCTTCTTCCAGAACGCCGAGGGGCGCATCACCCACGCCGTCGTGTCGATGCAAGGGACGGAGATGCGCGCACCGCGGGTGCGCTGAGGCCGCCGGCTTCCCGGCGCCGTCGCCAGAAGGGCGCGCTCGGCCACCTCGACTCGCGGCGGTAGTAGTCGCGCCAAGTCGCGAGGTAGCCGGCGAGATCCTGCTCGAGGATCGCCGTGTACTTCTCCAGTCCCTGCGGCACGCCGCGGAACCAGTCGCAGACGGCGAACGATCCGAGGATGCCGGAGCGCAGCGCCTTGAGGAGTCCTTGCGAGGAGAGTGGATCGAAGGCGATCGCTGCGTCGCCGACGGCCAACCAGCGATCGCCGGCGAAACGGTCGAGTCGGTATGACTGCGCCGGGTGGAGCGACGGACCGCCGGCCGGCCGCAGGCGCGGGAGGCGATGCCGGACGTGACACGTCGCGTTCGCTGACTCCCACCAGCATTCCGCCGAGCGCGCGCCGCTCTGACGCAACAGGTCGGCGTCGCTGAGCAGGCCGACCACCAGCTCGTGACCCGGCAGCAGCGACGAGTACCACCAGCCTCGCTCCTCGGCCTCGACGAGCGTGTAGGTGTCGTCGCCCGCAGTCTCGTCATCCACCACGAAGAACCAGAACGCGCCGACCAAATGGTCGAAGGCAACTTTGCGCGCGCCGCGCTGGCGCGCGAACGCGGCGCGTCGGCCGGTGGCGTCGATCACGAAGCGGGCGGCGACCTCGATGACGGCGCCACCCTCGTCGAGCTCGATGCGGAATCGACAGCGGTCTTCCTCATCCTCCGTGGTCGCGCCACGCTTCACCGTCGCGCCGAAGTAACACGTCACCCCTCGCTGCTCCGCCGCACGCGCCAGCATCCCGTCGAAGCGGCGCCGGTCGAGGTGCCAGCCGCACCCTCGCGCGTGGAAGAGAAACTCGTGGTCGGCGAGCTCGTCGCTGCCCCACGCGGCACGCATTCCGTACGCCGGCAGATGGCCTTCCGCCAGGAACTCCTCCCACACGCCGAGCTGCCGCAGCAGCGGCTGCACGCCCGGCGGCAGCGTCTCGCCGATGCGCAGCCGTTGGTATCGCGAGCGCTCGACGAGGACGACCGAGAGCGACGGCGCCGTCTGCCGCAGCGACAGCGCGGCCGCCGTGCCCGCCGGGCCGCCGCCCAACACCAGCACGTCGCACGGCAGCTCGCGGATCTCGGTGCCCACCGGTCTCACCCGGTGGGCATTCTCGATCAGCCCGTCGCCGGCCTGCTAGGGCGCCGCACAGGGGAAGCCGTCGACGTCGGCGATCGGCGTGAAGAGCGCGCCCAGCGGACGGTCGTAGCTGCGCTCGGCGCCGGTCGTGAGGTCGTGCACGCGCAGGACGACGTGGACGTCGGTGAGGCCGGCGCTGAAGACCCACCACTTGCCGTTCAACGCGCAGCCGTCGAGCACCTTCACCATCAGCTCGAGGTTGTCGTCGTCGAAGAACCAGAAGGCGCCGCTCTCGCGCGTCAACGGCACCGGGAAGCCGAAGCCGTGCCCGCCGGTGCGCGTCGTCCATTCGGCGGTGACGGCGAAGCGGCCGCCGTTCAGGCAGAGCCGCGGCGCGCCGGCGTCGGCGCTGCCGGGCGGCCAGTGGATCGGGTCCTCGCAGGGTGAGGGACTCACGTCGACGATCGCCTCGTCCTCGATCTGAGGTGAGGCGGGGTCGGTCACCGCGACGATCCGCAAGTCGTAGGCGCCCGCCTCCAACGTTCCAAGGGCGATGCTCCGCGGCGTCGGCGTCGGCTCGACGGCGCAGTCGAGCTCGGGCAGCTGGTAGCGCAGCTCGATCACCTGACCGGTGCGCACGACCGCGACTGCAGGAACGACGCAGGCGATCGGCATGACGATCCGCGCCTCGACCGGCTCGCCGGCGATGGGCGGCGCCGGCGAGGTCGGCGGGCTGTCGAAGGTCGTGACTGCGAAGGCGGCCGGGAGCGCTGCAAGCTGCACGAAGAGGGCGACGACGGTGTTGCGCATGTATGCGTTTATAGCATACGCCGCCCGCTACGCGCCACACCTGAACCCGCCGCCCAGCCGCCGCCGAGCCGGCGCCCGTCTCGCGACGAGCGCCGCTCGCCTCAAGGGATCACGGGATCAAGAACTCGTAGCCGTCGCCCGTCGAGCCCGAGCCGCCGATCTTGCGGTTGTCGTTGCCCGGCGTCGAGTACGGCAGGTCGATCGAGAACACGTTGATACGGTACCCCGAGGGGAAGCCGCCGCTCGGCCAGTAGTCGAAGTAATGCGAGCTGCCGCCGCGGCAGATGTTGTTGATCGCCGAGCTCGACCCGAAGTAGGCGCCGCTGCTGCCGAGGTTGTGGCCCCAGATGCTCCACACGTCGATGCGGTTGCTCTGCGTCGGGTAGTCGGGGTCGCAAGCCCATCCCCAGATGTGCTGCGCGTTGAAGCCGTCGACCCAGCCCGTCGGCGGGTACGACTGCAGCACCGGGTTGTTCACCTGCGCCACCCCGCCGTGCGCGCCGACGGAGTAGCCATAGGGCGCGTTCGCCGGCGTCGCGCTGTCCTTGAGCCAGCCATAGAGCTCCCACGAGCCGGCGTCGGAGCAGGCGGGCGTCCAGGTCCACGTGTTCCCGGTCTGCCACGACGGCGCGTACGGATCGGGGATCCAGTTCGACGTTCCGTTCTTGCGCCGGAAGAAGGCGTACCGCCGCGTCGACGGCACGCCGCCGCTGCCGGTCGCCGTGCAGCTGATCGACGAGCCGCAGTTCACCGTCAGCGGGCTGCAGAAGAGGGACAGCGTCGGCGGCGCCACCACCTCGACGGGACCGGTGTTGACGCCGGCGGCGTAGCCGTAACCGTTCTGGGTCGACGTCGTGTAGGAGTCCTTGACCCACACGTAGGTTTCCCACACGCCGACGTCCGACGAGCTCGGCGTCCAGCTGTGATCGCGGCTGGTCTGCCAGTTGGGCGCGTTCTCCGAGGGCGTCCAAGTCGGGCCCGTGCCGACCTTCCGGCGGAAGAACGCATACCTGATGCTGTTCGGGTCGCCGCCGTTCGCCGTCGCCGTCCAGCCGATCGGTTGACCGGTGTACGAATGCGAGGGGCTGCCTGTGGCGCTGAGCGTGAGCGGCGTGTAGCAGTGGCCGTAGCGCCGCTTGGCGTTGGGGATCCGCTTCAGGTCGTAGGCGTTGCCGGAGTAGAGCGGCGAGTTCCTGAGGTCGGTCGGCCGGTAGGTGTTCGACGGATAGATGGTGATCGGCGGCTGGCCCGCGGCCGCGCTGCCGGTCCAGGTGTCTTGAATGAATTCGATGTCGGTCATCCGGCCGTTGACCCAGTCGAGGTCGTCCTGCGTCGGCGGCGAGTAGGGCGCGTTCGCCCACGCGGCGTAGTGCCACTTGCGGTTGTCGCGCTTGCACTCGCAGCCACCACCGGGGGTGGGACCGAAGAGGATGCAGGCGATGATCTGGTCGGCGATGCCGTTGGCGGTCTCCCAGGCCAGCCCGTCGCAATCGACCATGCAGGGGAAGAGCAACCCCGGACAACCGAAGAGCAGCTTGCAGTCGCTGACTGCCTTCTCGGTATCAGGGTGCCAGCGCACCTCCCGGCGGAGCAGCTCGTACGCCTTCTTGGCCGCGCTGCGCATGCCGTCGGTGGGAAGCAGGTACGTCGGCACCGTCGGGCTGATGCAGCTCGCGATCGCCGAGGCGCAGTTCGTGCCCGGCCTGCCGTTGACCAGCGTGGCGCGCCCCTTGGCCTCGTCGAGGAGCGAGTTCAACGAGTAGTACTGCTGGTTGACCTTCGCCACCATGTTGTCGGCGACCTGCGCGCCGGCCGCGCGGTTGGACGCGATCACCACCTGGCGCGCGAAGACGCCGTCTTCCCAGAAGCGCGTGCCATCGCCGTCGGGCTCGGTGATCATGTCCGCGACGTGCAGGTTGGGCACCCCGGGCAGGAACCCGCCGGCATCCAAGAGAGTCATGCCGTTGAGCTTCGCCGACTTGCAGTAGGCGGCGTCCTTGTCGAGCTTCAAGGCGGTGAGGAGGTTGCGGAACGTGGCCTGCCGTTTGACCGCTTTGTCGAGGCTGTCCTGGTTCAAGGCGTGGTGCACGACCATCTGCAGGTTCTGCGAGCCGCCGATCGGCTGCGGCTCGAGGAAGAGGCCGACGTGGCTGAACGGCGAGCCGAACTCCTGCACCAGCAGAGTGGTGAGCCCTGCCGCCGCGTGGAGCACGAGGTCGCCCTTGCGCGGCGTGTAGCCGCTGCAGGTCTGGTACTCGGCCGGCACCGTGAGCTCGTAGTCGACGACGCAGGGCCGGGTGGGGTCGCAGCTGTCGCAACCGATGGGCGTGGGCGGCGGGTCGAGCGGCGGCGTGGCCGGGCACCCCTGCGCGGTCGAGTTGGGCGTCACCACGAGCGGCGGTCGACAGCTGCCGTCGCTCTGGCAGGTGCCGCCGTTGCCGCAGCTCCCGCCCACCCTGAGGGTGTAGCTGCAGCTGCCGTTGCCGGTGTTGCAGGTGCCCAGCGTGTTGTAGCACTCGTTGGGCGGCGTCATGCAGAACACCTTCGCCGGCTGACAGGTGCTGGTGCCGTTGCACACCGTGGTCGAGCAGGCGTTGCCGCCGCCGCAGCTGATGGTGGTGCCGCCGCAGCTGCCGGCGCCGTTGCAGACGTCGTTGTAGGTGCAGGCGGCGCTGTCGTTGCACGACAGGCCGGCGGGCATGAAGAGGTTGGTCGGGCAGGCGGCCGAAGACCCGGTGCACTTCTCCGCCGCGTCGCAGCCGCCGGCGGCGGCGCGGCAGGTGGTGGTCGACGGCAGGAACGTGTCGGCCGGGCAGTAGAGGCTGTCGCCGGTGGCGGCGTACTTGAAGTCCGCCATGCCGTAGTTGTAGCCGGCGATGAGACCGCTGACGGCGCACGGCTCGCCGGTGTTCCCGGGCCGATAACAGGTGCCGTCGATGGTGGCGTCGGGCCGCGACGACGGCATCGAGGTCAAGCCGCCGCGATACGCCCCGGCGCCCGACGAGTACACGGCGACGGTGTAGGGCTGGCCGGGCGTCAGCGTCACCGGCGTGATGCGGTTGTAGACCCAGCTGTTCGCCGACGTCACCGGGAGGCTGGCGAGCACGGCGCCGGTCGTGCGGTTGAACAGGTAGACCGTCTTGGTGCCGTTCCACAGGCCGCCGAGCGAGGTCACCGTCATCGTCTTGTTGGGAGTGAAGCCGTAGCCCGCGACGTAGTCGCCGTTGACGTCGGTGTAGAGGGTGCCGTCGGTGGGCTGGTAGAGCGGGTTCGACACCAGGTACTTGAGGTCGGCCATGCCGTAGTTGACGCTGGTGATGAGACCGCTCGAGGCGCACGGCTCGGCCGGGCTGTTGTAGCGGTAGCAGCTGCCGTTGATGGTGGCGTCGGCGAGCACGGTCGGCAGCGCGATGCCGCTGCGGTAGGCGGCTCCCGCGCCGCCGACCTCGACGGCCACCGAATACGGGTTGTTGAGCAGCAGGGTGACGGGCGCGATGGGCGCGTACGCCCAGTTGTTGGCGGCGGTGACGGTGGCGGTCGCCAGGATGGCGCCGTTGGTGCGGTCGTAGAGGCGCACGGTCTTGGTGCCGTTGAAGAAGCCGCCCAGGGAGGTGACGACGATCGTCTTGTTGGGCGTGAAGCCGTACCCCATGGTGTAGGCCCAGGCGGTGTTGGTGCCGAGCGATCCGGTGCTCGGCGTGTACAGCGGCGCACCGGGGCTGCTGCCGCTCGAGACGCAGGTCTCCGCCACGTCGCAGCCGCCCGCGGCGGGCCGGCAGACCTGGCCGGCGACCTTGCCGGCGCAGGACTGCGCTCGCGCTTCCGTCGACGTGAGGCCGAACGCCAGCGCCGCGAGGAGGAACGCTCGCAGGAAACGTGGAAGGTCGAAGCACGACGTTGGAGCGAGCGACGTGAAACGCATGGCTGCCTCCTTCGGGCATCGGGCCGCGTCACGCCGCTCGAAGGTGACCCGGCATCGGGACCCGGCGGCGAGGTAACGAGAGCTACGCGGCCTTCAATCGAAGCTATTTCTTAGAAGAACGTACTTCAAACGTAGTCTGTATGTCAACAGGCCGGCCTCGACATCAGCTCGTCAGTCTCACCGACGCTCTGCCTGTCGTCGGCAGGCCTGTGGCAGCATCGCCGCCGTGCACTCGGCGCGCGTCTTCCTCGAGGCAGGTCACGTCAAGCCGGTGTGGGCCGGTCACCCGTGGGTCTATGCCCAGGCGGTCGCGCACGTGGAGGGCTCGCCGCAGGCCGGCGACGTCGTCGAGGTGCGCGACCGGCAGAGCAACTTCCTCGGCCGCGGCTTCTGGTCGGTCGAGTCGGCGATCCCGGTGCGCCTCGTCACCCGCGACCCCGACGAAGAGCTCGACGAGGCGGCGCTGGCGCGACGCGTCGCCAAAGCCTTCGCGCTGCGGGAGAGCGTCCTCGGTCTCCCCTCGACGGCGCCGGCGCGCGGCACCGACGGCTACCGGCTCGTCCACGCCGAAGGCGACGACCTGCCCGGCCTCATCGCCGACCGCTACGGCGACACGGTGTGCGTGCAGCTGCTCACCTCCGGCATGAAGCGGCGCGAGGAGGCGCTGTTCGACGCGCTCGCCGCGCTGCCGGGGATCCGCCGCGTCGTCGAGGTGCCCGGCGGCGAGCAGCAACGCCGCGAAGGCATCGCCGCGACGCTGCGCAGCGTGCGCGGCGGCATCGTCGAGGCGCTCCACTTCCGCGAGCGCGGCTTCGCGTTCGACGTGCCGCTCGAGCTGGCGCAGAAGACCGGCTACTACTTCGACCAGCGCGAGAACCGCGCGCGGGTCGAGGCGCTCGCCCGCGGCTCGACGGTGCTCGACGTCTGCACCTACCTCGGCGGCTTCGCCCTCGCCGCGGCGCGCGGCGGTGCGCTGGCCGTCGTCGGCGTCGACCGCGCGGCGCCGCTGCTGCAGGTCGCCGCCGCGACGGCGACGCGTAACGGCGTCGGCGACCGCATCAGCTGGCGGCAGGCCGACGTACGGCGCGACCTCGCCGGCTGGGAGGCGGCGGGCGAGCGCTGGGACGTGGTGGTGCTCGACCCGCCGAAGCTGGCGCCGACGGCGCGGCACCTCCAGCAGGCGCTGCCGGCCTATGAAGGGCTCAACGCCGCGGCGATGCGGCTCGTGGCGCCCGGCGGCGTGCTCGCCACCTGCTCGTGCTCGGCGGCGCTCGACCCCGAAGAGTTGCTGCGCCTCGTCGCCGCCGCCGCGCGGCGCGCTCGTCGCCAGGTGCGCGTGCTGACGATCGGACACCAGGCGGCCGATCACCCGACGCCGCCGGCGTTCCCGCAGGGGCGCTACCTCACCTGCGCGTTCGTGGCGGTCGACTGAGCCGCGAGTCCGCGACTCTCGTCCATGCGGCCCGCGCGCCGGCGGCGATGGTGAACCCGCGCCGCGACCGGCGGCACTCACGATGAGACTCGTACCGGTGGAGGTCTGAGCCATGCTCTCGCGTCCGCGCACGCTGGTGCTCGTCAGCCTTGCCGCCGCCGTCACCGCAGTCGTCGTCACCGCTGCTCCCGCCGCCGCCTCGTTCCACCTGATGCAGATCGAGCAGGTGGTGGGCGCCGTCTGCGGCAACCCCACGCGCCAGGCGATTCAGCTGCGCACGCGCGCCGTCGGGCAGAACTTCATCGCCGGCCACCGCCTGGTCGCCCGCGACGCGGCGGGAGGCAACCCGATCATGCTGATCAACTTCCCCTCGAACGTCGCCAACGGCGGGACGGGAGCGAACATCCTCGCCGTGACGAGCGGGCTCGCCGCGGCGTTCGGCGTCAGCGCCGACTTCACCCTCACGCAAGCCATCCCGGAGAGCTACCTCGCCGCCGGCCGCCTCACCTTCGAGGACCCGGCCGGGAACATGTACTGGTCGCTGGCCTGGGGAGGCGCCGCCTACACCGGCACCAACTTCGGCACCTTCGACAACGATGCCGACGGCAACTTCGGGCTGCCGTTCGGCAGCGCGCTGCCGCAGAGCACGGCGCGCGGCGTGCTGTTCCAAGGCTCGGCGACCGATCCCAGCTCGGCCAACGTCGACGACTACGCGCTCACCAGCGGCGCCGCGACGCTGACCAACAACGCCGGCGCGCCGTTGACGCTGTCGGCGTGCGTCTTCGGCGACGGCTTCGCCGGCGGCAACCTCTCCGCCTGGTCGGGCGCCACGAGCTTCGAGCGCTGCAACGGCGCCGACGACGACGAGGACGCCGAGGTCGACGAGGACTACCCGGTCGGGCAGCAGCTGCACGCTCGCCAACGGCAGCACCGGCGCCTTCGCCTGCGCGGCCGACGAGCGCAGCGTCGTCTGCAACTGATCGCCGCGCTCGACGCGCGCCACGCGGTGGACGGGCCCGGCCGGCGCGCCGGTGTACGCTGAGCGTCCGATCTCGCGACGCTCAGGAGGTGCACCGATGAGCGCACAGCCGCAAGACTTCGCCACCCTCGCCTCGTCGCTGCGTGGAAGGCTGCTCTTGCCCGGCGGCGACGGCTACGACGAGTCGCGCTCGCTGTGGAACGCGATGATCGACCGCCGGCCGGCGGCGATCGCGCGGCCGCTCGGCAACGACGACGTGCGCGCCTGCGTGCGCTTCGCCGGTGAGCACGGCCTCGCGCTGGCGGTAAAAGGCGGCGGCCACAACATCGCCGGCTTGGCGATGCCCGAGGGCGGCCTGGTGCTCGACATGGCGGAGCTGCGCGGCGTCGAGGTCGACCCGGCGCGCCGCCTCGCCGTCGCCCAGCCCGGCTGCCTGCTCGGCGACGTCGACGTCGCCACGCAACAGCACGGGCTCGCGGCGGTGCTCGGCTTCGTCTCCGCGACCGGCGTCGCCGGCCTCGTCCTCGGCGGCGGCTTCGGCTACCTCACGCGGCGCTTCGGCTGGAGCTGCGACAACGTCTCGGCGATGGAGCTCGTAACCGCGGAAGGCGAGCTGGTGCGCGCGAGCGCCGAGAGCGAGCCCGAGCTGCTCTGGGGCCTGCGCGGCGGCGGCGGCAACTTCGGCGTCGTCACCAGCTTCGAGCTGCCGCTCTACGCGGTGGGGCCGGAGATCGTCGGCGGACCGGTGGCGTGGCGCGCCGAGGACGCGGCGGAGGTGCTCGCCTTCTATCGCACGCTCGTGGAGGAGGCGCCGCCCGAGCTCACCTGCGTGCTGATCCTGCGGCGCGCCCCGCCGGCGCCGTGGCTGCCGCCGGAGATCCACGGCAAGCCGATCGTGGCGCTGATGGTCTGCTGGTCCGGCGACGTCGAGGAAGGCGAACGGTGGGCGGCCAAGATCAAGAGCGTCGGCTCGCCGGTGGGCGGCGCGTTGCAACGGCGCCCTTACGCCAACCAGCAGACGCTGCTCGACGCCACGCAGCCGAAGGGGCGCCGCTACTACTGGAAGTCGGAGTACCTGCCTGCCGTCGAGGAGGAGCTGCTGGCGCGGCGCGATGGAGCACTTCGCGCGGCTGCCCTCGCCGCACTCGGCGATCATCGTCTTCCCCATCGGCGGCGAGGTCCATCGGCTGCCTGACGACCACTCGGCCGTAGGCAACCGCGACGCCCGCTTCGTGCTCAACATCACCGGCTCCTGGGAGCGCGCCGAGGACGACGACGCCGGCGTCGAATGGGCGCGCGCCGCCTGGCGCGACCTGCGCCGCTTCTCGACCGGCGGCACCTACGTCAACTTCCTCACCGAAGAGGAAGGCGACGAGCGCGTGCGTGCCGCCTACGGCGCCAACCTGCCGCGCCTCGCCGCCCTCAAGCGGCGCTGGGACCCGCAGAATGTGTTCCGTAGCACCAAGCAGCTGCTGACGAGTGAGCTGAGCGCCTGAGGCGCGCGACAGATCGAGATTGCTTCGCTGCGCTCGCAATGACGACTACACGTCACCGCGAGCACTGCCACCAACGGTAGACGTCCATCGCGATGAGAGTCACCGACGGTTGAACGTCATCGCGAGGAGCGCCAGCGAACCGTCATCGCGAGGAGCGGAGCGACGAAGCGATCTCGATCTACCGGTCCTAGCGGCGGCCTGCTGCCGTCGCCGTTCCCTGCCACGCGAGCGCCTGTAGCAAGCGCCGCGACGCTTCTTCCAGGTTCTCCTGCAGGTACAGGCTGCCGCCGACGAGGAAGATGGTGTCGGGGCCGTAGCGCGCCGCCCAGCGCGGCAGGGTCTCGACGCGCACGCCGCCGCCCGCCACCGGGAAGGCCGGGCGCACGCCGTCGAGCGGGCGGCGCAGGCGCGCGTTGATCGCTTCGCAGGTCTCGACCGGCATCGGGAAGCGGCCGCCGGCGTTGACGTAGACGACGCCGTCGGCGCCGAGCAGGCGCAGCAGGTCGCCGTAGACGACCTCGGGGGCGATGCCGTGGCGCGGGCCGAAGAGGGTGCCCGACCAGGTCGGGGTGTGCCAGCAGCACGAGGCCCGAGGACTTCGCCAGCCAGCGCAGCGCGTCGAGGCCGAGCACGAAGGGCGAGACGAGGGCGCCGCGCACGCCTTCGCTGCGCAGCAGCTCGAGGCGCGCCGGCAGCTCCTCGAACGGGCCGGTCAGGTGCGGCAGGTAGAGGCTCTCGGCGCCGGTCTCGGCGGCGGCGCGGCGCACCTCCTGCTGGATGCGGCCGACGCGCTCGGCGAAGGGCGCCGTCGCCTGGTCGGCGAGGCCGTGGTCGTCCTTGATGAGGTCGACGCCGCCGCGCGCGAAGCGGCCGGCGAGGGCGGCGAGCTCGCGGCTGGTGAGGCCGATCGGCTTGAGCGCCGTGCAGAGGAGCGCGCGCCCCTCGGCCTGCGGCACGAGCCGCCGCACGCCCTCGATGCCGAACGCCGGGCCCGGCAGCGCGGCGATCAGCGAGCGCGGCCAGCCCACCTCGACGACGCGCACGCCGTGCAGCAGCGAGACGTTGCCGTAGAGCAGGTTGAGCAGCTGCGGCACCTGGCCGCCGACGATCTCGGGCGAGTAGGAGAGCGTGGCGCGCCAGCGCCGCTTGCCCAGCCGCTCCATCCCCTCGAGCCGGCCGACGACGGCGCGCACCAGCGCCGGCGGGACGCAGGGCTCGGGCAGCTCCACCGTCTGCTCGAAGGCGATCTCGCGGGCGCGCGCGAAGGCGTCCTCGTCGCGCTCGACGGCGAGCTCGTAGGCGACGCGCAGGCGGTCGTCGTCGGGCGGCTCCGCGGGCGCGGTGACGGGCGCGTCCTCCACGCGCGCGAGACTAGCGCAGCGCCGCGAGCCGCCGCCGATCTACGATCCCCGAGCTACCGACGCCGACGCGCAGCTCGCCATGAAGACAACAGAAGCGACGCCGTGATCGTCCTCGCTCCGGAGCAGGCCGCGGCGATCCGCGAGCACGCCGAGCGCACCTACCCCGAGGAGTGCTGCGGCGTGCTGATCGGCCGCGCCGACGTCGAGCCGCTGCGCGTCGAGCTCGTGCGCGAGATCGCCAACGTCCACGAGGAGGAGCGCCGCCGCCGCTTCCTCCTCGACCCCCGCGAGCACCTGGCCGCGCAGAAGGAGGCGCGCGTCGCGCGGGCTGGCGGTGATCGGCGTCTACCACTCGCACCCCGATCACGCAGCGCAGCCTTCCGAGCACGACCGCCTCCACGCCTGGCCCAACCTGCGCTACCTCATCGTCGCCGTCGAGCGCGGCACGGCGGGCGAGATCACCGCGTGGACGCTGGCGGACGACGGCTCCGCCATGCTGCCGGAACGCCTCGCCGTCGAGCCGCGCCGCGATCAGTCGGCCGTCGTCGGCGGGGACTCGGACTGATCGCCGTCGCCCGCGGGCGAGTCGAGCTCGACGGGCGGCGGCGCCGCCGACGCTTCCGCCCACTCCGGGATGGGCTCCAGGCCCTGGCCGGCGACGTCGATCAGCTGCTCGATCGACTCGATCGTCACCGCCTGCCCGCCGATCGCGCCGGCCTTGATGCCTTGCGCGCAGATCTGGTCGAGGGCGAACTCGCCGAGGCGGCGGTAGCTCTCGAACTGCGACTCGCTGAACCACTGGTCGCCGGTCGATTCGTGCGGGAAGTCCGCCGACTGCCGGTCGTAGTTGAGCACGTCACGCGGCAGCTCCTCGTCGCCCTGGTAGACGACCGGCTTGACGTAGAGGAACTTCCCCGTCGGCGCATCCTTGCCGTCGACGAACGAGTAGTCGATCTCGCCCACCGCGCAGTACTTGCCGGGCGTCTTCTCGTCGGGCGGGATGATCCCCATGCGAGTGATGCGGATGGGGATGCCGAGGTCGACGCGGATCTTGCGCACCGCGTTGCCGAGGTCGTCGTAGGCGTACTTGGGGTCGGCGCCGGCGTCGCTGACGACGATCTGGTGGCAGCGGCGGAGGACGAGCTCGTAGAGGCCGAGGTTCTCGAAGTGGCCGCCGTCGGAGAGGTAGACGTAGCCGAAGTCGTCGTTGGTGTTGCCGGTCGCCTCGGCGACGAGCGGCAGCAGCGAGAAGCGGGGATTGCGGCGGCGGTAGGTCTGCTGCCCGGCGAGGCCGGGGTTGCCCAGCCACCAGCCGAGCCGCACGTTGAAGAGCGTCAGCAGGAAGGCGAGCGCGGGCGAGGAGTGGTAGCCCATGTTGGGGCTCGCCGCCGCCCCGGAGATGGTCACCGCGGTGCCCAGCGACACCTGACCGTAGTCGCGGGTGTCGCGATAGCCGAGCCGGTAGTTGCCGGCGACGAACGGCGAGGCGGTGAACGACTCGCCCTTGCGCTCCTGCCACGCCAGCTGCTCGCCGCCGGTCAGGTTGAGGCAGATGTTGACGAGGTGGAAGCCCTTGGCAGGCCGCAGCGGCGCGATGGCGCTCTCTTTGGCGCCGGGAGCGCGCGGGGTGGCGCGCTCGAGGCGCAGCCGGTTGTCGATCATGCGATGGACGACGCGGGCGCCCTCGCCGAAGAACTTCGCCAACGTCGCCGCGTCGACGACGGCGAACGCCGAGTCGTCCACATCGAGCGACGCGAAAGCCTTGTCCGCCTTGAGGTCCGCGGTCGCGATGACCTCGTTGAGCTCGTCGAGGAGCTCGCTCAGGCTGAGCCGGCCTTTGCCGGTCAGGGGCTTCTTGCGCCTGAACCGCGCGTGCAGCGACTTCGCCGCCGACTGTGCGAAGACGTCCGGGAACGTCTCGGGATCGCGCAGGTCCTGCACGCACAACGCCGGCATCGGCGACGGATAGACGTCGTCGCCGAACGCCAGCTCGACGAAGCGGCGGTTGCGCAGCGGCCGCAGGACTTCCTGCTGCGGATTGGTCGGCAGCAAGTCGGCCGTCGCGATGACACCGTTGGCGGCAATGTAGAAGGCCGGTTCGACCTTGCCCTTCTCGGCCGCGTCGAGCACGCGCATGGCGATGTCGCCGAGCTTCTCGCCCCAGACGTCGCTCAGCGTCTTCAGCGCCGGCGTCTCCTGGCCGCGCAGCCGCTTGGCCAACGCGGGGACGTCACGGAAGCTGTAGTACCAGAGGTACTCCGGCCGCAGGTCGTGCATGGAGAGGTTGTCGCGCGGATCGAAGCCGGTGAAGGCGTTGGGGTCGCGGCTCCAGCGCGAGGCACCGAGGTAGGCGCGCACCAGCCGGTTGCGGTAGAGGGCGTGCATCGAGAAGACGTTGATGCCGATGAACCAGGAGGCGACGAGCGCGAGGGCGAGGCTGCCGGCGAAGAGCAGCAGCACGTCGTTGGGGTGCGACTCGTAGAGCACGCGGAAGTGCTCGTAGCTGCGCCAGCGCGGCAGGTCCGCGACCAACTTCTGTTCGACCTCCGCGTTCTTGTCGAGGATCGTCTGCGGATGCTTCGCGGTCGCCAACCCGTCGAGCCGCGCGCTGGCCGCCGCCACATCGCCGCCAAGCCGACCGGAGATACCGAGCCCGAGCAGCGCGGTGATGCCGAGCGAGAGGGCGGCGAGCACGAAGGCGATGAAGAGGGGCACCGCGAGGCCGAGGAGCTTGCCGACGATGCCCGGGCTGGCCGGGCCGTCGCCCGCCGGGGAGGCCTTCGTCTTCGCGCTCCAACCGGCGACGACCGAGAACAGGCCGGCCGCGCCGCCCACCGCGGTGATCGCCTTCGGCACGTGGTAGATGCCGACTGGCCCATAGATGGCCACGGCCGCGAGGACGATCCACGCCACCCCGGTGATCAGCACCCAGCCCGACGCCCGCGCCCACCACTCGCGATCGAAGTCGTGGTTGGTCTTGCCGGCGATGCCGACGAACAGCGTCGCCTGCAGGAAGAGGATGCCGAGCAGGGCCGGGACGCCGAACACAGCGTAGGCGGCGGTGACCGCGTCGAGACTCGGGTCGTCGATCGGCCAACGCACCGCTTGGGCGGCGCTGAGCGCGGCGCGCGGCAGGGGAAAGAGCCTGGTGGCCAGGAGCCAGGCGAGCGCGCCGCCGCCCACGCCGGCGACTAGCGACGCGGCGAGCTCGCCGACGATGCGCAACGTCTTGCGGTGCGGCTCGCGCTCGTCGGCCTTGCGCTCGACGGCTTTTTCGCTCGTCAGCTCGCGTACGAAGGAGACGAATGCGCCCAGGCACAGCGCGGTCGTCACCAGGACGACGTACCGCAACGGCGGCTCGACCGCGTACCAGGACCAGGCGAGCACGAGCAGCACGGACGCGGCCAGCATCGGCACCACGCACTGGAGGAGGAACTTGCGGTCGGTGAACTTGCGGCGCTTGTTCCAATCGGAAATCGGCCGCTGCACCACCAGGTTGCGCAGGGCGACCGCCAGGATCAGCGCTCCTCCCACGCCGGCGACGGCGGCGGCGCGCCCGTCAGGCGGGTTGCGCACGCCGCTGACGAGCAGCCGCGGCAGCACCACCAGGACGACCAGCAGCGGAACCAGCACCAGCCAGTTGATGACCAGGTTGCGCAGGTAGGTGGCGATCAGGGTCCAGGTGTCGGCGGAGAGGCCGCCGAGCTTCGGCGTCAGGTAGTTGCTGAAGGCGCGCAGGTGGCGGATGGGCGTCGGCTCGGGATCCAGCCGCCGCGCCGGCCTGGAGGCGAGCATGCCGGCGACGCCGCGGATCCCCCACGCATCGCGGCGCGACCACGACGACAGCCAGCTGCCGATGTAGCCGCCGCCGGAGACCGTGGAGACGAAGTCGAAGTCCTGGAGGAGGCGCCGGCGCGCCAGCCCCTGCAGCACGCCGAGCGCGAAGGTAGCGCTGCGGATGCCGCCGCCGGAGATGGCCAGCCCGGTGCGCGGAGCGGTCTTGCCGCCGTCGTGGATGCCGGCCACGGCGTCGTCGGACATCGCCAGCGCGGTGCGGGGAGCGGCCTTGGCGCCGTCGTGAATGCGGGCCACCACGTCGCCCAGCCGCGATTCGGCGGCCGACGGTCACCTCCTCGTGGAAGAGGTCGTCGAACATCCAGCGGTTGAGGTTGAACACCTCGTCGGCGGATGCGTAGTCCTCGACCTTGCCCAACGCGTCGTAGGGCGCGCGCTTCAGCTCCTCGAACCCGGGGTGGTCGAAGAGCCATCGCTTGGCCTCGAGCAGCGCGTCGATCTCGGGTGCGATCGCCGCGGCGTAATCGGGATCGTTCCCGCGGCTCATCCAGTCGTGGATCGCGGGAGCGTCTGTGGCGTCGAGCCGCGTCGCCAGCTGGCGAGCCAGCGCGCGCGCGTCGCGGATCTCGCCCGCGAGCAGCGTGAAACGCCGCCGCAGCGTCGTCTTCGGCGCGCCGCGCAGGCGCACCGTCTCCTGTTCGAGCACGTCGGCAAGAAGCAACGGACCCGTGGCCATGGGGCACCCTCCAGCGAGCCGACCGATGGCAGTCGTTTGTTACTTAGACGGACACGGCGGGGCATTCTCCCTGCCGGTCCGGGACGGTGGCACTCGAAAGACGTTTCTTCCGCTTTCGGAGTGGTCCAACTCTGTGGAGGCCCGCATGTCGCTTCGCAACCGCTTCGCGTTCAAACCCGCCGGCAGCGCCGCGCTCTGGTCGTCGAAGTGGCCATGACCCAAGCCGGCTCGGGCGCGGCGCGTCGCCTGCCCGCCCGTTGGTGGCGCACGCGGCGCGGCGGCGGCGCTTGCAGCTCACAGCGCGGCGGCGAGAGCCGCCGCTATCATCCGCCAGTGAGCGAGCCTCCGGGCGGGCGGGTCACGGACTATCTGCGCGCCTGGGAGCAGGGGGACGACGGCGCGCTCGAGCGGCTGCTGCCGATGGTCTACGCCGAGCTGCGCGCCATCGCCGCCAAGCACCTCGGCGCCGAGCGTCCCGGCCACACGCTGCAACCGACGGCGCTCGCCAACGAGGCCTACCTGCGCCTGCGCGGTCTCGGCGACGTGCCGTGGCACGACCGCACGCACTTCTTCGCCATCGCCTCGCGCATCATGCGCCGGCTGCTGGTCGACCACGCGCGGGCGCGGACCGCCCACAAGCGCGGTTCCGACGCGGCAAAGGTGCAGCTCACCGAAGGCCTCCACGACGGCCTGCAGCCGGCGCTCGACGCCGCCGAGCTCATCGACCTCGACCGCGCGCTCGACGAGCTGGCGGCGGCCGAGCCGCGTCTCGCGCGCCTCGTCGAGCTGCGATTCTTCGGCGGCCTCGAGGTCGACGAGGCGGCCGCGCTGCTCGGCTGCTCGCGGCGCACCGCCATGCGCGACTGGGCCTTCGCGCGGGCGTGGCTGCTGCAGCGGCTCGGCGATGCCGCCGCCGCCGGCCCGGTCGAGAAATGAGGCAACCATGAGCGAGCCTGGGCCGCCGCAGGATCCCACCGTTCCGGCGGCGCCCTTCCAGCGCCTGCGCGAGCTCTTCGATCGCGTCTGCGAGCTGCCGACCGCGGAGCGCGAGGCCGAGATCGCCCGCTGCACCGCCGGCGATCCGCACCTCGCCGACGAGCTGCGCGCGCTGCTCCAGCACGCCGAGCGCGCCGACAGCCCGCTCGACGGCGGCGCGCTGCGCTCGCCGGAGGGCGGCGAGCCGCCGCTCCCCCGCGTTCCCGGCTTCCGCGTGCAGCGCCGCATCGGCCGCGGCGGCAGCGCCACCGTCTACCTCGCCGAGCAGGAGCACGCCGACTTCTCGCGCGAGGTGGCGCTCAAGGTGGTCGACCGCGTCGTCGACGCGCCGTCGCTGCGCCACGTGCGCGAGGAGCAGCGCATCCTCGCCCGCCTCGAGCACCCGGGGATCGCGCGCCTCTACGACACCGGGCTGACGCCGGTCGGGCAGCCCTACCTGGCGATGGAGCACGTCGAGGGCGAGTCGATCCTCGCCCACTGCCGCGAGCGCGAGCTGCCGGTGCGCGAGCGCATCGAGCTCTTCCTCTCGGTGCTCGACGCCGTCGTCTACGCGCACGGCGAGGCGGTCGTGCACCGCGACTTGAAGCCGGCGAACATCCTGGTCTCCTCTCGCGGCGAGCCGAAGCTGCTCGACTTCGGCATCGCCAAGCTGGTCGCCGATCCCGGCGACGAGGAGGAGACGCGCACGCTGCGGCGCGCCATGACCCCCGCCTACGCCAGCCCCGAGCAGGTGCGCGGCGACCGCGTCACCCCCGCCTCCGACATCTACTCGCTCGGCGTCGTCCTCTACGAGCTGCTCGCCGACACGCTGCCCTACCGCCTCGACGGCAAGCAGTTCGAGACCTGGGAAGACGCCATCCGCGAGCAGGACCCGGAGCCGCCCTCGTCGGCCTTCGCGCGCACCGCGTCGACGACCGCTTCGACGGCGGTGCGCGACCGCGTCGAGCTCTCCCGCCGGCGCCGCGCGTTGCGCGGCGACCTCGACGCGGTGCTGCTCAAGACGCTGCGCAAGGAGCCCGAGGCGCGCTACGCCTCGGCGGCCGAGCTGGCGGACGACCTGCGCCGCGTGCTCGAAGGCCGGCCGGTGGCGGCGCGGCGCGGCGATCGGCTCTATCGCGCCGGCAAGCTGCTCCGGCGGCACCGCGTGGCCGCTGCGGTGATCGTCACCGTGATCGCCGCGGTGGCGGTGCAGCAGGCGATCGCGCGCTCGCGCACCGCCGTCGTTCGTCCCGCGGACGAGCTCGCGGTCTTCTCCGAGTCGGTCGACGCGAGCGACGCCGAGACTCGCCGCGCGCTGCTCGACGGCGCCGAGCGGTTGGCGCGCTTCGACGCCACCGGGAGCCGCGACGCCTTCCGGCGCGCGCTCGCGGCGGCGCAGGGACAACTCCCTGCCGCCGCGCTCGCCTGGGACGGCATCTCGCGCGCCGAGAGCGCGCGCGGCGAGGTCGGCCGCTCGCGCGAGGCGGCGCGGCATGCCTGGCGGCTCGTCGCGGGCCGTACGGTCGACCTGCCGCGCGACGAGCGGGAGCGCCTGCGTGCCCGCGCGCTGGTGGCGGAGCGCCGCTGGGAGCTGGCGCTCCCCGCCCTCGAGGGACTCTTCGGCCGCCTTTCCGGCCGCGTCGACATCGGTCTGGACCTCGTCGCCGCCTTGCTCGCCGCCGGCCGCGGCGACGATGCGGAGGTCGCGTTCGGGCGCGTTCGCCAGCTCTCCGCCGGCGCCGGCGATCCCCGCGTCGCCCTCGCCGAGGCGGAGGTCGCCATGCGCATCACCGAGTTCCAGCGCGCGGCCGCCGCCGCGGCACGCGCTCGCCGGCGCGCCGCCGAGCTGCACGCCGTCGCCTTCGACGTGCGAGCCGAGCGCCGGCATGCGGACGCGATCCTCCGCCTCGACCGCCGCGACGAGGCGCGCCGCGACCTCGAGGCGCTGCTGCCGCGCGCCGAGGCCGCCGGGCTCGACGCCGAAGCCGCGGCCACGCGCCTCGCCATCGGCACCATCCTGCTGCGCATCGGCGGCGAAGAGACGCGCGCGGTGCTCGAGCAGGCGCTCGCCGGCATGCGTGCCGCGGGCTCGCGGCCCGGCGAGATCCTCGCCCTCGTGCAGCTCAGCCTGCTCGACGGCAAGGAGGGCGACCCCAAGGCGGGGCTTCTCGTCTCCGACCAAGCGCTCGCCGCCGCGCGCGAGATCCGCGACCGCTTCAGCGAGGGCTACGTGCTGTCGCAGCGCCTGGTGCTGCTCAACTGGGCCGAGGACGAGGCCGGCGCGATGGCGATCGCCGAGCCGACGCTCCAAGCGCTGCGCGACTCGGGGAACCGCCTGCCCTTGCTGTCGACGCTCACCAACCTGGCGGCGACGCGCATCGAGCGGCTCGAGCTCGACCAGGCCGACGCCTATCTCGACGAGGCCGACGCGCTGGCGCGGCGGATCGGCAGCGTCTCGGCGAGCGGCAAGGTCGACCGCTCGCGCGGCTACCTGCAGCAGATCCGCGGCGACCTCGACCTGGCGCGGCAGACCTACGAAGGCGCGCTCGACAAGGCGCGGCGGGCGGAGATCGTGTTCGAGATCGGCCACTCCCTCGAGCACCTCGCCAAGCTCGAGGTCGTCGCCGACCACCCCGAAGACGCCGCGCGGCGCGCCACCGAGGCCATGGAGACCTACCATGCCGCCGGCGACGTACGGCTGGCGACCAAGTGCGAGCTGGTGCTCGCCTGGGCCGAGGTGCGGCGCGGCGACCGGGCCGCGGGGCAGCGACGGTTCGCGGCGCTGAAGAAGGCCGCCGCGACGGATCCGAGCGTGCCGAGCTTCGACCTGCTCGCGACGGAGGGGTACATCGCCGAAGCGCTCGGCGACTGGCGCCACGCCATCGAGGTCCGCCGCAAGACGATCGCGATGGCGAGCGAATGGCAGTTGGCCGCCCTGGTGATGGAGGAGCGGCTCGGCCTGGCGCGCGCCCTCCACGGCGCCGGCGAGCGGCGCGAGCTCGACGCGCTCGTCGCCGAGCTCCTCCCGCAGGTCGAGCAGCTCGGCCTGCGCCGCATCGCGCGCGACCTGCGGGCGCTCGGCGCCTCGCCAGGCGCTGCGTCGCGTTAGGCGTAGTCAGTCGCGCGCGCGCGAGCGACGACTTCGCTCGCGTCGCGCACGCCGCGCTTGGCACTCGCTGCGTCGCTTTCGCGCTCAGGAGACGACGCGGCTGGAGCCGCGTCGCGGCTTCGGCCGCCCTGGACGCCCACAACGGGCAAGAGGAGATCGTGATGCGTTCGATCAGTCGCCGCAGTTGGATCGCGGCAGTGGGGCTCCTGCTCAGTCAGATGGGGAACGAAGCGCGCGCGCAAGTGGTCACCGCCGACCGGCTCGAGCTGGCGCCGACCGATCCTTCCTTCGACGGCTTCGTCTTACCAGGAGGTCCAGTCGCTCCTGCACACCTGGGATGCCGGAGCCTCGTCGGGACAGTCGACTAACCTCTATCTCGGCCGCCTGGCGGGCAACGTCTTCGATCTGCCCAACAACACCGGCCGCGAGCAACACCGGGATCGGCGCCGAGCGCGCTGTCCAGCGTCACCAGCGGCGGCGACAACACGGCGCGTGGGCCTCGCCGCCATGCAGAGCCTACGGGAGGGTGGCGTCAACACCGCGGTCGGGTACTGGGCCCTGGCCGGAGACCCGCGGCGAGCTCAACACCGCCGTCGGCGCTTCAGCTTGCACCTTCAACACGACCGGCTCGTCCAATGTCTCGGTCGGCGGGCTGACCTACAACACGACCGGCTCCTACAACACCGGCGATGGGCAGGCGAAAGCTTTCCAGTCGAACCGGGTGACGAAAACAGCGCGCTTGGGCTATCAGCGCCCTGTCGGCAATCCGAACGGATACACGAATACCGCCGTGGGACGCCGGGGCGAACGTCGCCAAGCCGAGAACTATCTCAACGCCACCGCGATCGGCGCCGGCGCCATCGCCACCAGCCCAGAACATGGTCCGCATCGGCGATTCGCGTCGGTGACGAAGATCGAGGGCCAGGTGCCCTTCTCCTGGGTCTCCGACCGCCGCTGGAAGGTCGACGTCGAGCCGCTCGCGCTCGGTCTCGATTTCGTGCGCGAGCTGCGGCCGGTGAGCTATCGCTTGAAGGGCGGCAACGGCCGCCTCGACCTCGGCTTCGTGGCGCAGGACGTCGAGGCGGTCCTCGGCGACGGCTACAACCTAGTCGCCCGCGGTGACGACGACGAGCAGTTGCTGTCCATGCGCTACACCGACCTCGTCGCGCCCATGGTCAAGGCGCTGCAGGAGCTCGACGCGCGGCAGCGCGCGCAGGAAGAGGCGATGGCCGCGCTCCGCAGCGAGAACGCGACCCTTGCTCGCCAGGTCGAAGCCCTGCGCGCGCGTCTCGGCGCGCCAACTCAACCGGCGTCGCGCTAGCGCGCCCATCGCGAACGAGAGGAGGACGGCGATGAAAGCAGTGACGATGGATGGAAGAGCGATCTTGCGGCCGCTCGCGCTGGCCATTCTGGTCGGCGCCTTGGCGGCGCACGAGGGGTTGGCGCAGTTCGAGCGCGTGCAGGAGTGGCACAGCGGCATCACCGGAGTCGGCGACGGCCCACACACCGACGGCTTCGCCGGCATGTCGGTGGCCGCGGGCGACTTCAACTGCGACGGCTTCGCCGACCTGGCGTTCGGCGCCCCCTCGGAGCCCGTGGACGGCGAGCACGACGCGGGCGTCGTGTACGTGCTCACCGGCACGTCGGGCGGGCTGGGGTTCCCGGCCCAGCGCTGGGACGAGACGCGGATCGGCGGTGGCCAAGTCGCCGAGGCCGAAGAGTACTTCGGCGAGTTCCTGGCAACCGGCGACTTCGACGGCAACGGCTGCGCGGACCTCGCCATCGGCGCAGCGTCCCACATCGCCGCCGGCGACGACGTCGCCGGCGCGGTCCACGTCCTCTACGGCCGCTCCGTCGTGGGCCTGACGAACGAGGGCGCGCTCTCGGTGACCCAGGACAGCCCGGGCGTCGAGGGCGACGCCGAGGACGGCGACAGGTTCGGGGACGCCTTGGCCGCTGGAGACTTCGACGGCGACGGCTTCGACGACCTCGCGGTGGGCGTTTCCGAGGAGGACCTCGAGTGGGGGTTTCCCGACTACGTGGATGCGGGCGCGGCTCAGGTCTTCTACGGCTCCCGCGACGGCATCGACCTGCGCCGCCAACAGTGGATCGACCAGAGCGCCAAGCTCGGCGGGGTGCCCGTGTCCGGCGACGTCGGCTACAAGGACCACTTCGGCTTCTCGTTGGTCGCCGGCGACTGGAACGGCGACCGCGCCGACGACCTGGCGATCGGCGTGCCCGGCGACTTCGCCGATTATCCCGGGGCGGTGGAGGTCCTCCTCGGCGTCCACGGCTTCGGCCTCGACGCCCATGGCGACCTGCTCTTCACCCAGGACTCGCCGGGCGTAGCGGACGAGAACGAGCTCACGGACTTCTTCGGCTTCGACCTCGGCGCCGGTGACTTCGACGGCGACGGCGCCGACGATCTCGTGGTCGGCAACTGGTCCGAGGATCTCCTCCGTGCGATCGACAGCGGTGCGGCGCAGCTCTTCGCGGGCGGCCCGTCCGGCATTCGATTGGAGACCGGCGTGCAGATCGTCCAGGGCGCGGCGGGCGTGCCCGACACCCCCGAGACGAGCGACTGGTTCGGCAAAGCCTTCGCCAGCGGTGACTTCGACGGCGACGGCGCGGTCGATCTGGCGGTAGGCGCCGATGGCGAGGACCTCCTCGGGTTCACCAACGCCGGCATGGTGCACGTGTTCCGCGGCCGTCCGGGTGTTGGACTGGACCCCTCGAGCAACTTCATGCTGCACCAGCCAGTCGGCGTGGTGGGCATCGAGATCGGCGCCAACGAGCACTTCGGCTGGTCCCTTGCGGCCGGCGACTTCGACGGCGATGGGCGTGACGACCTGGCGGTGGGCGTCCCGTTCGACGTCATCGACGGCCACGTCGACGCCGGCTCGGTGAATGTCTTCTACGGCTTCAGCCGGCGGAAGTCCGCCGCCACCGACGCCAACGGCTCGGGCACGAAGGAGGCGCCGTCGGCGGAGAGCAGCCACGCGGCGACCTCGCCGCTCTCCAGCTCGCCAGAGCGCGGCCGTAGACGGCCGCGATGAGTTAGAGCGCAGAGTTGGGCGCGGCGTGAGCGGCTTCGCTCACGCCGCCGCCTAGCGCATCACACCGCGAAATACTTGGCATCCGGGTGCTGGAACACCAGCGCCGACACCGCGGCCTCGGGGTCCATCATGTCGCCCTCGGTGAGGTGGACGCCGATCTCCTCCGGCCGCAGCGCCGCGAAGAGCTGGCGCTGCCCCGCGAGGTCGGGGCAGGCCGGATAGCCGAAGCTGTAACGCCGGCCGCGGTAGCGAGCGGCGAAGCGGTCGCCGGGCTGGAGCTCGGGCGGATCCGGGAAGCCCCACGCGGCGCGCAGTCGCATGTGCAGCCACTCGGCGGCGGCCTCGGCGCTCTCCAGCGCCAGCGCCGCCCAGCCGTGGCTCTTCAGGTACTCGCCGGCCGCCTTCCAAGCCTCGGCGCGCTCGCGCACGCCCTTGCCCGCGGTGGTGACGAAGAGCGCGACGTGGTCGTTGGGCAGTACGTAGTCGGTCAGGCAGAGCCGCTCGCTCGATGGCTGGCGCGGCAGCTCCCACTCGGCCGCCAGCGCGCCGCTCTGGGGATCGAAGAGCCGCAGGCGCTCGCCCGCCGCCTCGGCGGGGAAGAAGCGCCACACCACCTTGACGTCGAGCGCACCCTCGAGCGCCAGCGCCTTGAGCTCGTCGACGACCGCCTCGACCATGCGCAGCTTGGCGTCGCCCGTCTCCTGCAGCTTCTTCACCACGCCCTTGATGCCGAAGTACTTGCTGTAGAGCATCTGGTGGTTGAGCTGCTCCCACACCTCGCGCAGCGGCGCCGTCTCGACGTGGCGCTCGAGGTCGGGCGGCGGCGGCGCCGCGAGGTCGCGGCGCACCTCGGCGCGCCGCTCCTCGCGCGGCGTGCAGGCCGCGGCGCTCTCGGCGACGGCGACGTCGGCCTCGCGCAGCTTCGCCACGTCCGCCTCGAGCTGCGGACGCTTGCTCTTGTCGAGGATGCGGTCGACGAGCTCGAGGCCGTGCATGGCGTCTTTGGCGTAGGTGCAGAAGCCGCCGTAGGCGGGCGCGATGCGCTGGTGGGTGAAGCGCCGCGTCAGCGCCGCGCCGCCGACGAGGAGCGGCGTGTCGACGCCCACCGCCGCGAGGTCGCCGGCGGTGATCACCATCTGCTGCGCGCTCTTGACCAGCAGCCCCGAGAGCCCGATGACGTCGGGCCGGTGCTCGCGCGCCGCCTGCACCAGCTGCTCGCTGGGCACCTTGATGCCGAGGTTCACCACCGTGTAGCCGTTGTTGCTGAGGATGATGTCGACCAGGTTTTTGCCGATGTCGTGGACGTCGCCCTTGACGGTGGCGAGCAGCACCTTGCCGCGGCCGTTGCCCTCGTTCTTCTCCATGTGCGGCTCGAGGAAGGTGACCGCGGCCTTCATCACCTCGGCGCTCTGCAGCACCTCGGCGACGATGAGCTGGTTGGCGTTGAAGAGCTTGCCCACCTCGTCCATGCCGGCGAGCAGCGGGCCGTTGATGAGCGCCAGCGGATCGGACCAGCGGCGTCCGGCGCCACAGTCGCGCAGCGCCTCGGCAAGGTCGTCCTCGAGCCCCACCTTGCTGCCCTCGACGACGGCGCGCGCGAGCCGCTGCTCGAGCGGCAGCTCGGTGCGCGGCGGCCGGCCCGCCATGGGTCCGCGGCCACGGAAGTGCTCGGTGTAGGCGGCGACCGCCGCCTCGCCGGCTGCCTTGTCGCCTAGCCGCAACGCGAGCAGCGCCTCGGCGAGCGCGCGCTCGTCGTCGGAGATCTCGGCGTAGCGCGCCAGCCGCTCGGTGTTGACGATCGCCGCGTCGAGCCCGGCCTGCGTGCAGTGGTAGAGGAAGACCGAGTTGAGCACCTCGCGCCCGGAGGCCGGCAGCCCGAAGCTGACGTTGGAGATGCCGAGGATGGTGTGGGTGTCGGGCAGCTCGCGCTTGAGCACGCGCACCGCTTCGATCGTCTCGTGCGCCGAGCCGAGGTAGTTCTCGTCGCCCGTCGCGCAGGGGAAGACCAGCGGGTCCCACCAGAGGTCTTCGGCACGCATACCGAAGTCGCCGGTGAGGATGTCGAAGCTGCTCCGCGCCACCTCGAGCTTGCGCTCGACGGTCACCGCCATCCCCTGCTCGTCGATGCAGCCGACGACGAGCGCGGCGCCGTAGCGGCGCGCCAGCGGCACCACCTTGCGGAAACGGTCGAGGCCGTCCTCGAGGTTCACCGAGTTGAGCACCGCCTTGCCCTGGCAGTACTCGAGCGCGCGCTCCATCACCCGCGCGTCGGTCGAGTCGATCATCAGCGGCACCTTGACCAGGCGCACCAGACGGTCGAGGAACTTCTCGACGTCGATCGTCTCGTCGCGGTCGGGGTCCTGCAGGCAGACGTCGAGCACCTGCGCGCCGCCGCGCACCTGCGCGCGGCCGACCTCGCCGGCCTGCTCCCACTCCCCCGCCGCCACCAGCTCCTTGAACTTCCTGCTGCCGAGCACGTTGGTGCGCTCGCCGACGAGCAACGGACGGTTGTCCGGCGTCAGCTCGACCGCCTCGATGCCGGAGACGAGGGCGTGCGCGTGCTCGGGGATGCGCCGCGGCCGCTTGCCGCGCACGAGGTCGGCGAGGCCGGCGACGTGGCCGTCGTGGGTGCCGCAGCAGCCGCCGAGGAGGTTCAACCACCCCTTGTCGATGAAGTCGCCGAGCACGCGGCGGAAGTCCTCGGGGCTCTCGTGGTACTTGCCGTTCTCGTCGGGCAGCCCGGCGTTGGGGACGCAGGCGGTGCGTGTACGCACCAGCTCGGAGAGCGTGCGCACGTGGTCGCGCATCAGCTCGGGCCCGGTGGCGCAGTTGAGGCCGACGTAGAGGAGGTCGGCGTGGAGGAGCGACACCGCCAGCGCCTCGGCGTCCTGGCCGGCGAGCATGGTGCCGGAGGTCTCGATGGTGACCGAGACGGCGACCGGCACGCGCCAGCCGATCTCGGCGAAGGCGTCCTCGATGCCGAGCAGACCGGCCTTGACGTTGCGCGTGTCCTGCTGCGTCTCGAGCAGCAGGTAGTCGGCGCCGCCGGCGAGAAGGCCGAGCGCCTGGATGCGGAAGTGGTCGCGCAGCCCGGCGAAGGTGACGCCGCCGGTGACGGAGATCGCCTTCGTCGTCGGCCCCATGCTGCCGCAGACGAAGCGGAGGCGGCCGGGCTCGTCGTGCTGCGCGCAGGATTGGCGCGCGAGCGAGGCAGCGGCGCGATTGATGCCGAAGGCGTAGGCGGCGAGGTCGTACTCGGCGAGGACGAGCGGCGTGGCGCCGAAGGTGTTGGTCTCGACGACGTCGGCGCCGGCGGCGAGGTAGGTCTCGTGAAGGGCGAGCACGGCGTCGGGGCGCGTGAGGTTGAGCGCTTCGTTGCAGCCCTCGAGCTCGGGGCCGCCGAAGTCGTCGGCAGTGAGATTGAGGCGCTGCAGGGCGGTGCCGGTGGCGCCGTCCATGACGAGGATGCGCTCGTCGAACGCTTGCAACAGCGCGTGGGTGCGCGCCTCGCGGTCTGCCGGACAGGCGGGGAGGTCGATCGGCTCGGGAGTGCCGAGCGGCGAGGGTGCGATCGTTCGAGGATTTGCAGCCATAGCGAAAACCCGCTCCATGAAATGCATTGGAGCGGGCCGTTCCCACCGGACAGTTGGTTGCCAGTTCTGGAAGACCAGTCCTGGCCGCATCCCCGCTGCTTCGAGCGGGAGGGCACCTTGGGTGTCCGCCCCAGGTTGCCGAGCCCGGCGTGAGCCGGACCGCTCCAAATGCAAGAGGAGCTTACGGGAGGCGGGGAGGAGAGTCAAACTGGCCGGACTCGGCACCTCTGCGGCGACCCCCCTGGTGGAAAACACGGTTGTGCGTCCGTCTCTTTAGTTGGAGGTGACCTTTGAGAGTTACCAGCCCTTCCGTTTACCGATGGCTGGTCGTGCTCTGCCTCGTCGCCGGCGGCGGCACTCACGTGCAGCCGCTCGCGGCGCAGCCAACGGAGGCGACCCCCTCGCCAGCAACGCCAGCGGAGACGCAAGTCGCCGCCCCCCCGGAGCAGCCGGGCGCCCCCGACACGGCGGAGGTCCCCGCCGCACCAACGACGCCCGAGCTCCCGGAGGGAGCGGTGGAACAAGCATTCCGCATCCTGATGGCGGCCTTACTGCTCGCCGTCCTGCTGGAGAACGCCTTCGCCCTGCTCTTCAACTGGCGTTTGTTTCAGGAGTTCTTCGTCGGCAAGGCGTGGCGGACGCCGATCATGTTTGGCGGCGCGTTGATGATCGTGCGGACCTTCGGTCTCGATCTCATGGCGCGCTTGGTCCGCGCCTTCAATCCTGACCTCGACGTCGAGGCCGGCGCCGGCGATTGGTTCACTTCCGTGATCACGGCCATGGTGCTCGCCGGCGGCAGCGTTGGCGTGAACCGGGTGCTCGTGGCGCTCGGATTTCGCTCGCAGGTCCGCCCCGAAGCCCTCGAGCCCCGGCTCGAACGCGACGAGGCGTTCGTGGCGATTCGCGTCCGCGGAGCCTCGGCAGAGTCGATCTATCAGGTGAACATGGATGTCGTGGATCCCGTTCCGCCGGACATCCCGACGACATTGGGGTTCGTCGGCGGCGCAGCGAGCGTCGGGACGCGGCTGCGCGAGCTGCTCTTCCCGGTGCGTGGGCGAATCCCCAGGAGCGGCGGCCTGCGGGTGCTGACCACGAAGGCGTATCGGATCTCGGTCACCGACCTGAAAGCTCGCAAGACCTACGACGCGCGCGGCGAGCCGATCGAGGGGCCGGCAAAGAGCCAGGTCTTCGCGTTCGCCCCCAAGGCTATCGTCGACTTCACCATCACGATCGCGCCCAGCTAGTGTCAGTCGGCAGGGTGAGCGAGAGGAGGCAGGCCGTGGCGAAACCTTCAGGCGCCAGCAAGAAGCAAAAACTGCAGACACCGGCAGGCGCGCCGTCACCGGCTGCGCCGACCAAGGCGCCGCGAAGGGCGAGCTGCAAGACCATCGAGGGTGTCGCCATCCCGCCGGAGACGCGACTCAGCCTCTATGCGCAGGCGACCTACCTGCCCGGAGACTTCAAGCAGGCCTGCGGGCTCCTGCTTCCCTTCATCACCTATTTCCAGGACCCCTTCGTGGCCAAGAACGACCCGCAGAAGGTCTTCGACAAGGAGGTCTTCGTCGCCTGGGAACCGGGGCTGGCCGACGGGCCGACGAGCTCCCGCTTCGCCATCGTCGACTACAACGCCGACAGCGGTACGCTCGAGCTCCCCGCGGTGTGGGACCACGATTCCGACACCTTCGTCGGCAGCGACGGCACGCCGCTCGACGAGAAGGCCGCCGGCAGCTTCCAGTTTCACCAGGTCAGCGTCTGGGCGCTGCTGCAGGGCACGCTGGCCTTCTTCGAGAACCCCTCGGCACTGGGACGGACGATCCCGTGGGCCTTCGAGGGGAACCGCTTGATCGTCGTGCCGCACGCCGGGTACGGCGAGAACGCGTACTACGACCGCGACAGCAAGTCGCTCCAGTTCTACTACTTCAACTCGCAGCTGGACGGCGCCGACGAGGAGAACACCGTCTACACCTGCCTTTCCGTGGACATCGTCCACCACGAGTTCGGGCATGCGGTCCTCGACGGGATCCGTCCTCTCCTCAACGAGAGCAGCAACCCGCAGACTGCCGGCTTCCACGAGTTCGTGGGAGATCTCACCGCCATTCTCATGACGTTGAAGAACCGCACGCTGCGGCATCAACTGGCCGAAGCGTCCAACGGCAGTATCGAAAAGGCCACGACCCTGGCGTCGATTGCCGAGGAGTTCGGCAACGCCGTGCAGGGCCGGCCCTATCTGCGCACGGCTCTCAACCAGGACAAGTTGGGCGACCTGGCGAACGAGACCAGCCCGCACCGCCTCTCCGAGGTGCTCACCGGCACCATGTTCGACGTCTTGATCGCCCTCGGCGAGGGCTACAAGAACGACGACCTCAAGCACAAGTCCAACAAGGAAGTGTTCTGGGAGGCGGCCGACCGCATGCAGCGCACGGCCATCCAGCCGCTCGACCTCCTGCCTCCCGTCGAGGTGACGTTCCGCGACTACGCCCTGGCGGTCTGCCGTTCGCAGCAGCTGGCCGATCCGCTCGACCCGAAGAATTACTACAAGATGCTGATCAAGGTCTTTCGCCACCGCGGGATCCTGAGCAAGGAAGACGAAGCGCGCTTGAACGAACCGCGCTATCTCACCGAACGGCTCACCCTCAGCGTTGCGCACAGCGTCGACAACATCTCGCGATCGCGCGCCGCGGCCTACCGGTTCCTCGACGACAACCGCGAGGACCTGCTGATCCCGGCGAATCGCGACTTCTTCGTCGCCGACCTCTACGAAGCGAGGAAACGTGGGCGGCAGAACCAGCCGCTGCCGCGTCAGGTCGTCCTCCAGTACGCCTGGCGCGAAGAGGTGCCGCTGGAGGGCCCCCGTTTCGGCAGGTATGCCGGCCGCACCACGACGATGCTGTGCGGCGGCACTCTGGTGTTCAACGACAACGGACACGTGCTCTCGTGGATGATGAAGCCCGGCTCACACCCCTATGGCGGCAAGCGGCCCCGCGGCGGCAAGAGGGCGGAGGCCTGGAAGGCGGCGGTGGCCGAAGGCACGGCCCGGCGGGACGACATGCTGGGCTTCCTGGCGGCCCAGATCGAGACCGGCCGCATCGGTCCGCTGCTGGCCTCGGCGAAGGGATTGCTGGCATCGCGGGTGCCGCCGATGACGGCCGACGAGGACGGCGAGCTGGTCCGTTTCCAGCTGTCGCCCCACCTGCACTTGTCCGAAGAAGCCCACCTCGCAGAGGAAGAAGAGACAGGGGAACGGCAATGGGAAATCAGCTGCTGATCCGCGCCTACAACGTGGGATGCGGCGATTGCATCCACGTCGGCATTCCCGGTCCGCACGGGGGGTTCCACATCCTCATCGATTGCGGCAAGAAAGGGAACGACGCCCTGCTCGAGAAGGCCATCAAGCACCTCGAAGGGGAGCTGCCGAAAGGTTCGGCCCCCGGCAAGAAACGCCTGGACCTGATCGTCGCCACCCACCGGCACGAAGACCACATCAAGGGCTTCGACCCGAAGTGGTTCAAGAACATCGAGGTGAAGAACATCTGGCTCAGCGTGGCGATGGACCCCAACCATCCGCAGGCCACGGGCGTCAACAAGCTGCACGCATTCGCCGCGCGGGCGATGCGCGAATTGACCGCCAGCGGCCAGGCCCTCAGCCCGGAGATCGAGCTCCTGGCGTCGCTGTACGGGGTCAGCAACGAGGCCGCCGACGAGCTCCTCATGCAGACGCTGCCGAAGGCCAACGGCATCAAGCCGCGGTACGTCCACTCGGGCATGGCGCACGACTTGAAGCTCCCGCCGGGCACCAAGATCCACATCCTGGCGCCCGAGAAGGACGTCGACCACTTCTATCTCGGCAAGGAGATCGACACCACCCTGAAAGGCCTGCAGGGGCTCGCTCCCGTTGGGGCCCCAGGCGGCAGGCGGGGCCGCCGCCAAGGCGGGTCGACAGCCGGCGAACATCAGCGCCACCGATTTCCGCGTCCTGCAATCGCGCATGCTCTCCAACGGCCTGGCGTTCGCGGCCAAGGAAACGTCCATTCAGAACAACCTGAGCGTGGTGCTCCTCATCGAGTGGAAGAAGCGCCGCCTGCTCTTCGTCGGCGACGCCGAGTGGGAGGGCGAGTTCAGGGACGGCAAACACAACGGCAGCTGGAACGTGATGTGGGAGAAGCACCGCACGGGGCACCTGAGCAAGCCGCTGGACTTCCTCAAGATCGGCCATCACGGGAGCATCAACGCCACCCCGCCGCCGGCCACCGCAATGAAGAAGGGTAAGGAGGCGCCGGCGAACGGCATCCACACGGTCCTCGACACCATCCTGCCGGTGCCGAAGAAGGGCAAGCCGACCGCCCAGGCAGTGGTCTCGACCGAGCGCGAGTTCTACAACCCGATCCCGGAATGCAAGCTGCTCGTCGACCTCGCCCGCCGGGTCGGCAACAGTCGCAACTATGGAGAGGCCTTCGCGAAGAAAAAGCTCGACCCGAAGACCGTCTGGGCGACGACGAAGGCCAAGAAGAACAAGTTCTTCGAGACCTACGAGCGGGATTTTCTCGCTCTTCGTCAGCCCTTGCGCACCGACTTGGAATTCGTCGTCGACGACAAGGCCTTCGTCGACGTGACGATTCCACCGGGCTAGGGCGCCGGCGCCGCCTAGAGCTTGATCGCCTCGAGCACCCGCTTCACGGACTTGGCGCTCTGCATGATGTAGAAGTGCACGGCCGGGACGCCGGCTTCGAGCAGCTCGCGCACTTGCTTCACCGTCCACTCGACGCCCACGTCGAGCACCTGCTCCGGCGCCGCCTTCGCCGCCGCGTCCGCCAATTCCAGCGGGATCTCGACGTGGAAGGTGCGCGGGATCGTCTTCAGCTGCGCCGCCGACGACAGCACCTTCAAGCCGGGGATGATCGGCACCGTGATGCCCTCGGCACGGCACAGCTCGACGAAGCGGAAGTAGTGGCGGTTGTCGAAGAACATCTGCGTCACGATGTAGTGCCCGCCGGCCTCGACTTTCTCCTTCGTCGCCCGCACGTCGGTCATCAAGTTCGGCGCCTCGAAGTGACGCTCCGGATACCCCGCGACCCCAACGCAGAAATCCGACGGGTCGGCGTCGAGCAAGTCCTCCTCGAGGTAGCGCCCCTTGTTCATCGCCGACACCTGCCGCACCAGCTCCACCGCGTAGCGGTTCGCCGAGCGCCCGTGCTGCAGCGGCTTCTGGTAGCCGTTGTCGTCGCCACGGATGGTGAGCACGTTGTCGATGCCGAGGTAGCGCAGCTCGATGAGGAAATCCTCGGTCTCCTCGCGCGAGAAGCCGGTGCACAGCACGTGCGGCACGGCGTCGATGCCGTACTTGTTCTGGATCAGCGCGCAGACGCCGAGCGTGCCCGGCCGTTTGCGCTTGACGCGCCGCTCGAGGCCGTGCGAGGTCTCCTCGATCGAGACCTGCGCGGCGTGGCTGGTGATGTCGATGAAGGGTGGAGCGAACACCATCAGCTCGTCGAGCAGCGCCAGGAGGCCGCGCACGTCGCCGCCGCGCAAGGGCGGGATCAATTCGAAGCTGATGAGCGGACGCTTCGCCCGCTCGAGGTGCTCGGTGACCTTCATGAAGCCCGCAATGATAGCGAAGCAGCCGCGTGCGAGCCGCGCACGCTGCTGCCGCGGCTCGCGGCCGCAAGCATCAGCGCGCACGTAAGATCGCGCCGATGAGCTTCATGGGCGGCTATCCGGGCTGGCGCCTGTGGCGCTACCTCGGCGACGGTCTGGCCGCGGCCGCCTCCTGGTACGGCGCCGTATGGCTGCGCGTCGTCGTGCCGCTGCCTTTCACCGTCGGCCTGCTGCCCGCCGAGCGCGTGGCGCTGGCCCACCCGGTGCTGCTGCTGGTGCTGGCGCTGCAGCTTTTGACGCTCTACTTCCTCGGCTTCTACCACTCGCCCGAATCGCGGCCACGGCTCGAGTTGGCGAGCCGGCTGCTCACGGCGGCGGCGCTCCAGGGGCTCGTCCTCACCGCCTACTTCTTCCTCGCCGACCGCACCTTCCCGCGCTCGGTGCTGGTGCTCTACGTGCTCTTTGACGCCGTGCTGCTCACACTGTGGCGCGGTCTCGCGCAGCGCTTCTACAGACCGCGACGACGCCGAGTGGCGCTCGTCGGCGGCGGCGATTCGGCCGTCGAGCTCGCCGCCAAGATCGCGCGGCATCACTGGCACGGGCTCGACGTGGTGGGGTACCTGCGCACTCCCGGCGAGCCGCCGGCGGCGGATGGGCGCGACCGCGCGCTCGGCCTCTGCCTCGGCACCGTCGAGGACGTGCCGGAGCTGCTGCGTGCCGACGCCTTCGATCACCTCGTCGTCGTCGCGCCCACCGACACCTGGCAGAGCCGCCTCGTCGACCTGCTCGCCGGCGAGCGTCCCGCGCACACGGCCGTGCTGCTGTTGCCCGGACCGTTCGAGAGCCTCATCGGCCGCATGCGCTACCGCTGGGTGAGCGACCTGCCGCTCATCGAGGTCATCGGCGCCAGCGAGTGGCGCCTGCACCGGCCGCTCAAGCGTGTCGTCGACCTGCTCGTCGGCGGCGCCGGTCTCGTCGTCGCCTCGCCGCTCTTCGTCGCCTGCGCCATCGCGGTGCGGCTCACCTCGACGGGGCCGGTGCTCTACCGGCAGACGCGCGTCGGCCGCGGGCGGGTGCCGTTCACGCTGCTCAAGTTCCGCACCATGCACGCCGGCGCCGAGCAGGAAGGCGAGGTGCTGGCGACGCCCGGCGACGCGCGTCTCACCAACATTGGCGGCTTCCTGCGGCGCACGCGGCTCGACGAGCTGCCGCAGCTGCTCAACGTGCTCGCCGGCGCGATGAGCCTCGTCGGCCCGCGTCCCGAGCGGCCCGGTTTCGTCAGCACCTACCTCGACCGCGTACCCGGCTACGCCGAGCGCTTCTCGATGCGGCCCGGGCTCACCGGCCTGGCGCAGGTCAACGGCGAGTACGACTCGACGCCGGAGAACAAGCTGCGCTACGACCTCGCCTACCAGGCGAATTGGAGCCTCTGGCTCGACCTCTCGATCCTCGTGCGCACCGTGCGCACGGTGTTGAGCTCGCGCGGCGTGTGACGCGCGCGGGCGTCAAGGCGGCTGAGGCGACGGCGATGGTCGCGGCGCCGGCACGAGCGGCGGGAGGGTGACGATCGGCGTCGCCGCCACCATCGTCTCGGAGCCCGGCGGCAGCGAGCGCTCGAGCCCCGGCGCCAGGGCGATGCCGCGGCGCAGCTGCACGGCGGCCTCCTCGGTGCGGCCCTGCCGCCAGAGCATGGTGCCCCAATTGAAGAAGGCCTCCGCCCGCGGCTCGTGCGCGGTAGCGCGCCGATAGGCGGCGTCGGCGTCGGCGCGCCGGTCGGCGACGAAGAGTAAGTCGGCGTGGAAGGCGAGCGGCTCGACCGCCGCGGGATCGCGGCGCTGCGCCTGCTTGAGCGCCGCCTCGGCGAAGCGCAGCACCAGGCGCGGCGACTGCGCGCTGCCCAGCGCCGCCATCTCCTTGCGCACCACGTGCACGAGCACGCTCGACTGCAGGCGATGCCAGCCGCGCACGGATTGGCCGATGAGCGCCAGCGCCAGGGTGGCAGCGAGGATCGCGCTCGCGCGGCGGCTCACGCTGCGGCCTCCGTTTCGTCGTTCGCGTCGTGGCGTCGCACGACCTCGTCGCCGCCGAGCAGCCACGCCAGCCAGGCGATCCAGGCGAACGCCACCGGCCCCAGGCGGAGCGGGAAGTAGGCGAGGGCAAGGAGCGCCAGCGCCACGATGCCGCCCCAGGCGAGCGCGCGCTCGGCGGCGGGACGCGACCGCGTGCGCCAGGCGGCCCGCAAGACGAGCGCGATCCCCCAACCGAGCGCGAGCAGCCCCGGCCAGCCGAGCTCGGCGCCGACCTCGAGGTACTCGTCGTGCGCGTTGGCGAACGAGGGATTCACGTGGCCGGTGAAGAAAGGGACGCCCTCGGCGAGCATCGCCAGCTTGGCGGGCGCGAACTCGGCGCGGTAGGCGCCGAAGCCGACGCCGGTGAGCGGATGGTCGCGCAGCAGTCGCATCGCCACCCACCAGCCGTCGAGGCGGCCGCTCAGCGCCTCGTTGAGCTCCTCGACGCTCGTCAACGCGGGGCGCAGGCGCACCACGCGCTCGCGCAACGGGCTCACCAAGGTGACGAGCAGCAGAGCCGCTATCGCCACTGCCGCGGCGCCGACGAGCAGGCGGCGGCGCGGCAGCAGCGCGGCCCAGAGCACGACGCTGCCGGCGGCGGCTGCGATGAGCGAGGTCAGCGTCTGCGTGCCGGCGAGCGCGTAGACGCAGACGGCGAGCACGACGAGCCGCCACCAGCGCGCGGCGCCGCGGGCGCCCGGCAGCCCCGCCTGCGCGACGAGGCAGGGCAGCACGAGCAACGCGGCGAGGTCGCCGGGATTGCCTGCCAGCGACGTAATGCCGAGCCGCTCGTAGTAGAACTGCTCGCCGAAGAGGACAGGCTGCCAGAGGTCGTGCAGCTGCAGGACGGCGATGGCGGCCAGCGCCGCTGCCGGCACCAATGCGGCATCGAGCACGCGGCGCACCCGTTCGCGGTGGATCGCCAGCGACCAGCCGACGAGCGCCGCGACGCCGATGGCGAGGTCGGGCACCGCCTCGGCGACGTGCGCGCGGTGCGGCGTGGTGAAGAAGCTCGTGGCGGCGACGAGGAGGAGCGGCAGCGACGCGAAGAGCGCCGCCGAGCGTCGCAGCACCGCCGTACGCACCGAGCCGGCCCACGCCAGCGCGACGAGCGAGGCGAGCGCCAGCCACTCGGTGAGCATCCGCTGCGGCAACCGGAAGGCGTCGAGCGCCACCGGCACGACGACGAACGGCGGCACCGCGAGCGCGGCGATGGCCAACCACTCGCCGAGCCTCTGCACGCGTCCGCCGGCGGCGGACTCCGGCAACGCCGCTGCGGCGCGGGCGCGCCGCGATCGCCGATCTCCCTGCGCCGCAGCCGCCGGCGACGCGTGCGCCGCTCCGCGCGGTCCGCCGCCGCGACCGCCCGCGCCTGCTTTCGACTTGGTGCCGCGCTTCATGCTGTCTTCGTCGAATCGAGCGGGCCGTCGACGTTGCGCTGCCGCCGCGCCCCGGCGGCGGGTGATACGGTGCCGCCGGATGAGCGGCGAGGGCGCTCTCCCCCGATCTCGGCGCGCCCCGGTCGCGGGCGTCTCGGTGGTCATCCCCACCCACGACACTCGCGAGCTCGTGCTCGCCTGCCTCGCCTCGCTCGCCGCCGCCGACCCGCCGCCGCGCGAGATCGTCGTCGTCGACGACGGCAGCAGCGACGGCACCGCCGCGGCGGTCGAGGCATCGTACCCCGCCGTTCGGCTCCTGCGGCACGAGGCGGCGTTGGGCTTCACCGCAGCCGCCAACGCCGGCGCGGACCTCGCGACCGGCGAGCTCCTCCTGCTCCTCAACAGCGACACCGAGGCGGCGCCCGATGCGGTGGGCGCACTCGCCGCCGCCTTCGCTGCCGATCCACGGCTGGGCGTCGCCGGTGCCGCCCTTCTCTACCCCGACGGCCGCCCGCAGTGGAGCGGTGGCCGCGCGCCGCGCGCGCTGTGGTTGTTTGCGCTGTCGAGCGGCCTCGCGCGCCGGCTGGATGCGCTCACGCCGTGGCGTCGGCGGCGCCCCGTCTCGGGTCATGGCGGCGAGCGCGTCGAGTGGGTGACCGGCGCCGCGCTCGCCACTCGCCGGTCGCTGTGGGAGTCGTTGGGCGGTCTCGACCCACGCTTCGCGCTCTACGCGCAGGACCTCGACTTCTGCCTGCGCGCGCGCGCCGCCGGCTGGAAAGTGGCGGTGGTACCGGAGAGCCGCGTCGTCCACCATCACGGTGCGACGATCGGCAGGCAGTCGAGCAACTCGACCGGCAACGACGTCGACGAGCCCCAACTCACCGGCCACCAGAACGCGCCACTGCTCTGGGCCGACCTCGTGCGCTGGGCAGCGAAGCAGTTCGGCCGCACCGGCGCGCGCCGTGCCGCGCGCTGGCTGCGCCTCGGCAGCGCCTTGCAACGCGGGCTGCTACGCCTCGAAGCGCTGCGCGGCGGCGCGACCCGAGAGCGCGCCCGCCGCGAAGCCGCAATCCTCCGCACCGCCTCCACCGCCGCGCGCGCCGCCGCTGCCGAGGCCGCCCCGACCGCCGATCCCACGGCCTCGGCCCGGCTTGCCGGCGGCGGCCGAACGTAGTACAACCCTCTGTCCGCACGGCGCTTCGCCCCGCATCGGCCACGGGCTCATCGCCTAGCTGCCCAGACCACTGATTCTCAATGCTCCGCCTCTACCGCTACCGCGACCTCCTGATGACGCTCGTCGTCCGCGAGCTCACCGTGCGCTACAAGCGCTCGGTGATCGGTTTCCTGTGGACGATGCTGCAGCCGATGCTCACCATGGTGGTGCTGCACTTCGTCTTCAGCTCGATCTTCCGCTTCGAGGTCGCCAACTACCCGGTCTACGTGCTCGCCGGCGTGCTGTTCTGGAACTTCTTCTCGCAAAGCATCATCAGCTCGATGAACAGCCTGCGCGGCAACGCCAGCCTGCTCAAGAAGCTGCCGGTGCCGCACGCGGTGTTCCCGGTGGCGACGGTGATCGCCGGCGTGGTGAACCTGCTGCTGGCCATGATCCCGCTGCTGATCATCCTCTTCCTGACCAGCCACCCGCACCGACTGCCGCCCTCGCTGCTCTTCCTGCCGGTCGCCATTTTGATCGCCACCGTCTTCACCCTCGGCGCCGGCCTGCTGCTGTCGCCGCTCGCCGTCTTCTTCTACGACGTCGTCGAGGTCGTCGGCGTGGTGATGATGCTCGCCATGTACGCGACGCCGATCTTCTACCCGCTGAAGATCGTGCCCGAGCAGTACCGCTGGGTGGTGCGCTACAACCCGGTGCGCTCGATCCTCGAGGTGTTCCGCGACCCGATCTTCTTCCAGAAGGTGCCGCCGCTCACCCACCTGTCGGTGGCGATCGGAGTGGCATTGGTCGCCTTGGCGCTCGGCTACTGGAGCTTCCGCCGCTCCGCCGACCGCATCCCGTTCTACGTCTAGTGGCGGGCTCGACGATGCCGGTCATCCGCCTCGACGACGTCGCTCTGCGCTACCGGCTCGCCAAGCAGCGCATCCCGTCGCTCAAGGAATACGCCATCCACCTGCTGCGCGGCGCCCTCACCTACCAGGAGCTGTGGGCGCTTGACGGAGTCAGCTTCGCGATCGAGCGCGGCGAGGTGGTGGGGATCGTGGGCAGGAACGGTGCCGGCAAGAGCACGCTGCTCAAGGTGATCTCGGGCATCTTGAAGCCGACGCGCGGGCGCGTCGCTGTCACCGGCCGCGTCTCGCCGCTGCTCGAGCTCGGCACCGGCTTCGACTACGAGCTCACCGGCCGCGAGAACGTCATGCTCAACGCGCTGCTGCTCGGCCGCAGCAAGCGCGAGGTGCGCGAGCGCTTCGACTCGATCGTCGATTTCTCCGAGCTCGGCGACTTCATCGACGTGCCGCTGCGCAACTACTCCTCGGGCATGACGGCGCGGCTGGGCTTCTCGATCGCCACCGCCTGGGACCCCGAGATCCTCATCCTCGACGAGGTGCTCGTCGTCGGCGACGCCGCCTTCCAGCAGAAGTGCCACCGCCGCCTGCGCGAGGTGCTGGCGAGCGGCGCCACCGTGCTCATGGTGTCGCACGTCGCGCGCATGCTGATCCTCGAGTGCAGCCGCTGCCTGTGGCTGTCGGAAGGGCACCTCGTCGCCGACGGCCCGCCGGCCGAGGTGCTGGCCCAGTACGACCCCGAAGGGATCGCCAAGCCGAAGCCGGCGACCGAGGTCGAGCCCGACGCGGAGCCCGCGGCCGAGCCGGAGGCCGAGGTCAAGCCGGAGCCTGAGCCCGCCGTCGACGGCTGAGCGGCAGCGCCACGGCGGCCGCGACGGTGCCGGCGACGTTGGCGCCGAAGTCGGCGAGGTCGGCGTCGCGGTGCGGAACGCTCCGCTGGCGCAGCTCGGTCGCGGCGCCGAGGGCGAGGCAGACGGCGAAGGCGACGAGCAGCGCGCGGCCGCGGCCGAGGCGCTCGACGGCGGCGCGCACGACGAGCAGCGCCTGCACGAAGAAGAGTCCCGCGTGGGCGAGCTTGTCGGTCCACGGCAGGAACACCACCGGCAGCCAGTCGACGGCGAGCGGTGCCTCCCCCGACGGCTCGAAGGTGAGCAGCCACCAGACGAGGAACGCCCACGCGACGGCGACGAGCGGCCAGGCGGCGCGGGTTCCGGCGAGAGACAGTCGGCGCGCGCGCGGCATCGGTTTCGCGGCGCGGTGGCGCGCCGGGCGCCGGTACTATAGCCACCACGATGCCCGAGCCCTCGCAGCCGCGTCGCCTGCCGCTCGCGCGCTGGGCGGCGGCGGGAGGCGGCCTGCTGCTCGCCGCCGCTTCGATGCTGCACTGCCGCGGCGAGCGGGCCGCGCGCGCCGAGATGCTCGCGCGCTGGCAAGGGAGCGGCGTCGCCGAGCGGCATGCGCAGCCGGCGAGCCGCGCCCGCCGCGATCCCGATCCGGGAGCGTCGGGCCCGGCGCTCGCGCGCGTGCTGGTCGCCGACGCCTTCGACACGCGCTCGCTGGCGTCGCTGCCGCCGGCGGAAGCGGCGGCGGAGGCACGGCGGGCGGAAGAGCGGCTGCGCATGGCCGCCGGGCTGGCGCGCGAGGGTCTCGCGGCGCGGCCGGCGTCGTGGTCGGCGGCGACATCGCTCGGCGGCGCGCGCCTCCTCGCCTCCTGGCGCGCCGGCGAGGCCGAGCTCTACCAGCAGCCGCAGCGCTGGCGGGCGCCGCTCGAGCACGCGGCGCACCTCGCGCCCGGCAGCCCCGAGCCGGCGCGCCTGCTCGTCATCGGCTACCTCGCCACCTGGCAGGCGCTGTCGCAGGACGAGCGCGCCGCCGGCCGCCGGCTGGTGAAGGACGTCTTCCGCGACCGCGAGACGCTGCGCCAGCTGCTGCCGGCGTGGGCGGCGGTGGTCTCGAGCCGCGACGAGCTCGAGTCGGTGCTGCCGCAGGAGCCCGAGCCCTACGACGTCCTGCAGCAGACCGCCGCGCGACAGCGCGACTGGGCCGGTTTCTGCGCCGCCCGCGCGCGCTGGCAGCCGCTCTCGATCGCGGCGCTGCGGGCGCAGCTCGAGCGCGCCGAGACGCGCTTCGAATTGGGCGACCCGCACGGCGCCGCCGCCGACCTGCTCGCCGTCGCCACCGCGGCGCCGCCCGATCGGCGCACGGCGGACCTCTTCGCCACCGCCATCGAGCAGCTGCCGCCGACGCAGGTGAGCCCGAGCGCGGCGCCGGCCCTCGCGGGCTGGCTGCGCTGGGCGCTGCCGCTCTGGCAGATCGGCGAGGAAACGCTGCCGGCGCCGGTGCTGCTGCGCCTCGCCAGCCTCTCGCCCGAGCTGCCGCCGGCGCAGGCCGCGATGGCGGCGCTCGCCGGCGGCGACCTCCAGCGCGCCGAGTCGTGGGAGCGCCGCGCCGACCGGCTGTGGAGCGAGGAGTGGGCGCCCTACGCGGCGGCGAAGACGGAGGCGCTGCTCGCCCGCGGCCACGTCGACGAGGCGGGGTTGGTGCTCGGCGAGGTCCACCGCACCTACCACGGCCGGTGGCCCTACCTGCGCGCGCGCGAGCGGCTGGCCGGCGCGCGCAGCCAGCCGCTGGAGGTGCGGCCGGAGTCGCTGGCCGCCGGGTACTGGGGCGCCGAGCAGTGGCTCTACCAGGGCAGCGAGGCGGTGCTCGAGGCGGTGGCGGCGCGGCCCTCGCCGGCGCTCCTCATACGCGTCGACGTGGCGCCCGACGAGGGCGCCGTCGTCGAGCTCGCCTTCGACGGCCTCGGCGCCGGCTGCTTCCCGGTGCGCGCGGGTCAGATCGTGCGGCTGCCGCGGCCGGTGGCGTCGGGTCCGCACCGGCTGGTTTGGCGGACCCTTGCCGGCGGGCGTACCGCTCCCGGCGCCGTCGAGCTGCTGCCGGCGGACGGCACGTGAAGGTGCTCGTCGCCACCGGGCGGCCGCCGTGGCCGCCCTGGCGCGGCGACCAGCTGCGCGCGCGCCAGCTCGTCGAGGCTTTGGCCGGCGCGCACGAGGTGACCTGGCTGGCGCCGGCGGCTGGCGGCGAGCCGGCGCCGCCGGCGAACGTGCGGCGCGAGACGTACGCGACGCGGCCGGCAGCGGCGGCCGCGCTGCTCGCCGCGCCGGGAGCGCTGCGCGGCTGGCCGTTGCAGTCGTTGCCGTTCGCGCAGCCGCAGCTCGGCCGCCGGCTGCGCGAGCTCGCGCCGCGGCACGACCTGGTGGTGCTGCAGCTCGCGCGGCTGCTGCCGCATTTGAACGATGTGATCGGCGCCCGTGACGCCAATGGAGTGCGCGACGGCGCCGGCCCGCCGCTCGTCGTCGACTTCATCGACTGCTTGTCACTCAATGCGACGACGCGGGCGCGCTTCGACCGCGTCTTCTGGCGGCCGCTGCTGCGCGCCGAGGCGCGGCGGCTCGCCGCCGCCGAGCGGCGGCTGGTCGAGGCGTCGCGCACGGCGCTGGTCGTTTGCGAACGCGACCGTCGCGCGCTCGTCGAGGCCGCCGGCGCGCGTGCGGAGCGGTTGGCGGTGGCGCCCGTCGCGATGCCGGCCGTGCATCCAGCGCCGGCGTCGTCACCAGCTTCGTCGAGCAGCGGCTCGACGGTGATGCTCACCGGCAACCTCGGCTACTTCCCCAACCGCGACGCCGCCCGCTTCCTGCTCGCCGAAGTGTGGCCGCTCCTGCGGCGGGCGCGGCCGGACCTCCGCCTCGTCGTCGCCGGCGACCGGCCGCCGGCCGGGCTCGCGCGCCGCCTCGCCGCCGCGGGCGCGACGCTCGTCGCGCGGCCGCCCGACCTCCGCTCGTTGCTCACGAGCGCCACGATCGCGGTGGCGCCGCTGCGTTGCGGCTCGGGCGTGCCGCTCAAGGTCCTCGACGCCTGGGCGGCGGGCGTGCCGGTCGTCGCCTCCTCCTTCGCCGCCGCCGGCGCGGCGGCCGAGCCGGAGCGCGACTCCTGATCGCCGACACTTCGCAGGAGTGGGAAGCGCAGGTGACGCGCCTGCTCGCCGACGCCACCCTGCGCGCACGGCTCGCCGAAGCCGGCCGCGCGCGGCTCGCCGAGCTCACGCCCGAGCGCGTCTACCCGCTGCTGCGCCGGCTCGTCGCCGGCGAGTGACGATGCCGCGCGGCGCGCGCGCCTACGGGTCCGCGGGGGAGACGGCACGCGGCTCGTCGGGGATGATCGTGGTGATGCCGCCGCCCGTCACCAGCACCAGCGGCGCGATCAGCTCGGGCCGTGTCCACCAGGCGAGCGGCAGGCAGGCCTCGTCGTCGCGGCGCTCGCCGCGCACGTCGATGCGCTCGCGGATGCCGTCGCACTGCCACCACGCCACCTTGCGGAACTTCTGCCCCAGCGAGGTCTCGCCGACGGTCAGGTGCTGCGAGTCGGCGCGCTGCGCGTTGCCCAGCTGCACGCGGCAGTTGGATTCGATGGGCGAGGTGATGATGCGCGACTGCGCCCGCGGCACCTTGTTGGCGCCGACGACGGCGGCGTAGACCTCGGCCATCTTGTTGTCCGGCTCGGGCACCGGCAGCACGCCCCAGAAGCGGCCGTCGGAGGTCGGGCGCGCGGGCACCCAGTAGAAGTCGCCGTAGCCCTGGCGCCGGAAGTAGACCCGCACCTCGTCGGTGGGGTTGAGCGGGCCCGCCACCGCCTGCGTCAGCGCGTGACCGTCGCGCGGGATGCACGGCAGGTCGGCGATGAGCACGCGCGGCACCTGCGCGGCGGCGCCGCCGCTGAGCAGCAGCGCGAGGAGGACCGCAAAGGACCCGGCGCGGGCGGCGATTCGCATCAAGTTTTCTCCTGGGACGCGAGAGTATAGCAATTCATTGCCGTCGCTCGTCCGATCATGTTAGGACCCCGTCGGCGCGCCCAGGATCTTGTCGCGGTAGGCCTGCACGAACGGCGTCGGCCGCAGCTTGCCGTCGCAGCGGCGCATCACCGCCGCCGCCTCCTGCCGGTTGCCCGACTCCCAGAGCGAGACGGCGTAGTAGAAGAGCAGCAGCGGCTGCGCCTCGCCGGGGTCGCCGCCGCGGCGGAAGTAGCGCACGGCGTCGGTCCAGCGCGAGGCGCGGTAGGCGATCTCCGCCGTCGTGTGCTGCACGCGCGGGTGGTTGGGGTAGCGGGCAGCGAGCTCGCTGGCGACGTCGTACGCCTCCTCGATCTCGGCCGCGGTGCGGGCGCGAGAGAGCATCGACTGGGCGCGGGCGAGCGTCGTCTCGTCGGCGCTCGGCAGGGCGCCGCCGGGTGGGCCACCGGCTACGGCCGCGGCGGCAGGCGGGGCGGTTGCGGCCGGTGGAGCGGCGCCGCTTGCGGGCGGCTTCGCGGTCGTTGTCGCCGCCGGCTGACGCGGCGGCGTCGCGGGCGCGGCGCCGGCGCCGCTGGCCTCGGCTCGATGGTTGGTGCCGCCGGCGGGCTGCGATGGAGCGGTCTGCTGGCGTGGCTCGTTCGTGCGCGGCGCAGCGGTGGCGACGGGCGCCGCCTCGGGCGGCGCCGCCGAGCGCGGTTGCTGCGACGGCGACTGCCTGGCGACCTCCCGCTCGACGCGTCTGGCGAGGTCGGCGACGCCGGGGTACTGCTTCTGCTCGACGGTCATGCGCGCCAACAGCCCTTCGGCCTCGCTCCACTGCTGGAGCTCGACGCGGCTCTGCAGCTCGGCCGCCCGGAAGGCGGGATCGGCCTGGCGGCAGGCGGCGAGATCCTCCACCGCATCGGCGAACTTGCCGACGCCGGCGCGCGCCCAGCCGCGCAGGCAGCGCGCCTCCTCGAGCTCGGCATCGATGGCGAGCACGCGGCCGGCGGCGGCGAGCGCCGCCTTGGGTTCCCGCTGCTCCTTCTCGAGCCGCGCCAGAAGCAGCGGCCAGCGCGCCGACTTCGGCTCTTCCTTCTCCAGCTTGGCGAGCCGCTCGCGGCGCGCCTTGGGGGCGAGCGCGGCGAGCTGCGCCTCGCGCTGGTCGACCGCCAAGCGCTCGAAAGCCGGGAAGGCGGCGATGGCGGCGCGCGGCACCCACTCGACGACCTTGGCCTCGAACGGCGCCGTGAGGTCCGCGCTCAGCCCGGCCTTGGTGTAGAGGCCGATCAGCTCCTCCCCCTCGACTAGCCGCTGGAAGGTCTGCGCGAAGCCCTCGCGGTCGCCGGCGCCCGCCTGCGCCATCGCCAGCCGCACCAGGCAGTCGGCGAGCTGCGGCTCCTCGTCGAGCATGCCGAAGCAGGCGATGCGCAGGCTCTTGACCGCATCCTGATGGGCGCCGCGCTCGGCGGCGGCGATTCCGTCCTGCAGGCGGCTGGTGTAGAAGGGATCGACGGCCGCGCGCGCCGGCGCTGCGGCAATGAGCACCGCGGCCGCAACGCTCGCGAGCGCCGACCGGCGCCCAAGGCTCTGCACCGCGCTCATGTCCCCCCTCCGTGCCCCGCCGCCGTCACCGCCGCGAGCGGCACGTCGGCGAGCACGCTCGCCGGGTTCTCCTCGACCAGCGCGCGCGCCGTGGCGCTGCCCAGCCGGCGCTCCAGCAACGCGCGCGCCTTCGACAGCCCCGGCGCCCGCCAAGTCGGCGAGTGCGCGTCGGAGGCGACGAAGTGCACGAGGCCCTCCTCGAGCAGCTCCCACACTCTTAAATGCGGAAAACGGCCGAATTCTCCTACTACCGCCGCCGCCGTCACCTGCAGCAGGGCCCCGGCGTCGACGAGACCGGCGAGGCGCGGCACCTCGAGCCAGGGCAGCACCTCGGGGTGCGCCAGCACCGGCCGCCAGCCGGCGAGCAGCAGCTCGTGGACGATCTCCTCGGGGGCAGGGCCCACCTCGGCGCGCGGGAACTCGAGCAGCAGGTAGCGGCTGCCGGCGAGCGCCAGCGCCTTGCCGCCCGGCGCCTCGAGGTCGGCCATCAGCTCGGAGTCGACGCGGATCTCGGCGCCCATGAGCAGGCGCGGTGGCTCGCCGTCGAGCGCCGCCGAGAGCTCGGCCAAGGCCGCATCGAGCGCCTCACGGGTAGCGCTGGGGAAGCTGGCGTGACGCTGGTGCGGCGTCGCCACCATCGCCGTGCAGCCGTCGGCGGCGGCGAGCCGACACATCGCCACCGCGTCGGCGAGGTTCGCTGCGCCGTCGTCCACGCCCGGGAGGATGTGGCAGTGCAAGTCGATCACGATGGTGAGTTGCGCTCAGCGAGGCCTGCAGCGGAGGAAGGGAAAGGACGCCATCAAGCCGCCGAGGTCCCGCTCGCCCCTGTCGGGCGGTCGTCGCTCTCGCCGTAGGCGTGGTACTGATAGTAATAGTAGTAGTGCTTGTCGTCGCCGCCCTTGCCGGCGACGTAGCGGTTGAGCACGGTGCCGAGCACGCGGGCGCCGGAGGCGCGCAGCCGGTCGGTGCTCGCCACCGCCTCGGCGCGCTGCACGCGGCCGGCGTAGAGGCAGAAGACGACGCCGTCGACGATGGCGCCGAGCACCGAGGCGTCGGTGACGGCGAGCAGCGGCGGCGTGTCGACGATCACCAGGTCGAAGCGGCGCTTTGCCACCTCGAGCAGCTCGCGCATGCGGTCGGAGGCGAGCAGCTCGGAGGGGTTGGGCGGGATCGTGCCCGAGGGCAGCAGGAAGAGGCCGGGGACGCCCACCGGCTGGATCAGCTGCTCGAGCGGCTCGCCGCCGGTGAGGCAGTGCACCAGGCCCTCGCGGTTCGACAGGTTGAACACGCGGTGGAGGCGCGGCTTGCGCAAGTCGGCGTCGATGAGCAGCACCTGGCGGCCGAGCTGCGCCATCACCACCGCCAGGTTGGCGGCGGTGGCGGTCTTGCCCTCGCCCGACTGCGCCGAAGTCAAGGCGATGACGCGCAGCTGGTGCGCCGAGGAGAGCAGGAGCGCCGTGCGCAGCGAGCGGTAGGCCTCGGAGATCGAGTGGCGCGGCTTCGTCTGCGGCAGGAGCTCGATCTCCTTCAGGTCCTCCGGCGAGCGCTTCTGCTTGTCGGCGGCGGCGTTGCTCTTGCGCCCGCCGAACGCGAGGCGCTTGCGCTTCCGCCGGTAGCCGTACGAGGAGCCGTAGCCGTAGCGGCCGGGGCGTTCCGAGACGTCGGGGATGACCGCCAGCACCGGCAGGCCGAGGAGGCGCTCCGCCTCCTCGGCCGTCTTCAGGCTGCGGTCGAGGTACTCGAGGAGGAAGATGCAGGCGATGCCGAGGAAGATGCCGAGGCCGACCGCCATGCCGACGTCGCGCTTCATCGACGGCGCGTAGGGAGCGCCTGGCACCAGGGCGCGGTCGACGACGCGCACGTTCGACTCGCGCGTCGCCTGCAGGCGGGCCGTGACCTCGGTCTCGGACTGCCGCTTCAGCATCTCGTCGAGCTGCTGGCGCTGCGTCTCGATCTCCATGTCGAGGCTCTTGTACTGCACCGCCGCCGAACCCATGCTGATCGTCTCTTCGCGCGCCTTGTTGAGCTCGCCGTGGAGGGCGTTCTCCCGCGCGCGCGCGGTGTCGAGCTCGGCGCGCGCCTTGCGGCGCGCCTGCTGCACCGTCTCGGCGATCACGCTCTGCAGGCGCTTCTTGCCGTCGACGATCCGCGCCTGCAGTTCGAGCAGCATGTCGGGCTTGTAGGTGCTGAGCTTGGAGTTGTACTCCTGCTCGAGGACGAGCAGGTCGTGCCGCTGCGTGCTCACCAGGCCGCCCGAGAGCGCGTCGGCGATCGTCTCCGGCGGCGCGTTGATCGCCTGGTTGTAGGCCGTTTCCTTCTCGATGCGCGCCGACACCGCACCGATGTAGTCGGTATTGAGCGCCTGCAGCCGCTGTAGCGTCGGGTTGGTCGACGGATCGATGGCGACGATGTCGGAGCGGCGGCTGTACGCCTGCAGCTGCACTTCCTTGTCCGCGATCTCCTGCTTCAGCGCCTCGATCTGCTTGCCGAGGAAGCTCGACGCCTTGCCGGCCGAGGTCGAGCGGTCCTCGATGCCCCAGTCGATGAACGACTCGGAGACGCCGTTGGCGATGCGCGCCGCCAGCTCGGGCGAGCTGGAGCGGTAGTTGATCGCCACCAGCTGGGTGTTCTTGATCGGCGCGATCTCGAGGCCGCCCAAGAGCCGCATGCCGAGGCCGCCGAGCTGCGCCTGATCGAGGTCGGCGGTGGCGGCAGCGCCGCTCTTGCGGCCGCCCAGGCTCGCCCAACCGGGGTTGAAGAGCGGATCCTCGTAGAGGCGCAGCTCGGTGACCACGCGCTCGGCGAGGCCGCGGCTCTGCAACAGGGTGTACTGGGTCGGGTAGAACTCCATGTTGAACCAGTTCTCGACCCATGGAGTGTCGGACGAGGCGCCCAGCGACAGCGCGCGGCGGTCGATCTGGATGGTCGACGTCGCCCGGTACATGCGCGGGGTGATGAAGTAGTGCACGAAGCCGCCGATGCCGCAGACGACGCAGAAGGCGAGCGCCAGGCGCCAGCGCCGGCGCAGCACCTCGACGTAGTCGGCGAGGTGGAACTCGGACCGCCGGCCCTCGAGCAGCGGCTCGTCGGGCAGGACGTCGGGCGAAACGCTGAGGGGCTTCAGAAGAACGACTCCTTCACCACCACGACGTCACCCTCTTTGAGGATGGGATCGGGGATGCGGCCGGCGAGCACCGCCTTGTAGTCGACCTGGATCTCTTCGATGACGTTGCCGACGCCCTCGCGCTTGATGGTGAGCTTGTAGGAGGCGCGGTCGGTGAGGCCGCCGGCACGGGCGATCGTCGTCAACAGCGACATGCGGTCGTTGCTCTTGAAGCTGATGGCGCCCGGGTTGTTGACCTCGCCGAGGCAGAAGACGGTGACCTCGACGGTGGCGGGCACGTTGACGAGGTCGCCTGGGTAGATCGGCACGTTGACCCGCGTGTCGCCCTTGACCAGCAGGTCGTCGAGACGCACGGTGAGCTGGTCGGAGAGCCCGTTCTCGCCGTGGCGGATGACGTAGACGACGTCGCCGTGGCCGCTGCCGGCGCCGCCGGCGGCCATCAGCACGTCGAGCAGCGTCATGCGTCCCGAGGAAGGCAGCGGCCCGGGCCGGCTCACCGCGCCGATCACCGAGATCGGCTTGTGGCGGTACTCCTTGACCTGCACCGTCACCGTGGCGCGGTTGACGCAGCACTTCTCGAGCACGCGCTCGATCTCGAGCGCGGCGTCAGCCTCGGTCAAGCCGCCGACGGTGATGGCGCCCGCCTTGGGCAGGCTGATGCGGCCCTCGGTGGAGACGCGGATCTCCTCGGCGTTGAGCTCGGGGGTCTCGTAGATCCGCACCGCGAGGACGTCCTGCGGGCCGATGCGGTATTCGGTGCCCTGCGCGTGCGCGGCGGCGGCGACGGCAAACGCCGCCAGCAACCAGGCGCGGACCGCCCGGCGCGAGCACCACGCGCCACGGTTCATCGCTGCCGAGAACCTGACCCGCGACACCGATATTCCGCCGCGCGCGCTGCCGCTGTGTGGCCGGCCGCCGCGCCGCGGCTGCCCGCGGCGTCCTTCGGAGATAATCGCCACGCTCATCGTTTTCCCCATCATGATACGCGATGTCCCGCCGTTGCTGACACTTCTGGCGCTTTCGGTGCTGGTTTTGTGGGCCCCGATTCCGTTCGGAAGCGTCACCTACGACTCCCGCGCGTTGCTGCAGGCCGGCTGCGGCGTGGTGTTGGCGCTGGCGATGCTGGCGGGCCGCGAAGAGGCGCCGCCGCGCGCCGCGCGGGTGCCGGCGCTGGCGCTGCTGCTGGTGGCGGCGTGGGGCGTCGTGCAGACGCTGTCGCTGCCGGCGGGGATCGTGCGCCTGCTCTCGCCGCGCGCGGCCGAGCTGCGCGAAGCCGCGGCGACGCTCGTCGGCCAGCCGCCGCCGCAGCGGATGCCGCTCTCGTTGGCGCCGGACCTGTCGCTGCGCAACGCGCTCTGGTGGGCGGCGGTGAGCGTCGCCTTCTTCGTCGCCGCGGCGGTGGCGCGGCGGCGCAACGCGCGGCGCGCGGTCGGGCTCGTGCTGCTCGTCGGCGCCGGTTTCCAGGTGCTCTACGGCAGCCGGCGCTGGAGCACCGGGAAGGCGGAGATCTGGGGCGTGACGGTCAACGCCACCAATCGGCTGCGCGGGACGTTCGTCAATCCCGACCATCTGGCGTTGTATCTCGAGCTGGCGCTGGTCATCTCCTTCGCATGTTTGTGGTGGTCGCTGCGGCGCGCGCGGCAACCGGCGAGCCTCGAGCGGCGGCTGTTGCTGGTGGCGCCGGCGCTGTTCGTCTGGCTCGGCTTGTTCGCCGCCGTCGCCTTCACCGGCTCGCGGGCGGGGCTGCTCGCGGCGCTCGGCGCGACGGCGGCGCAGGGGGCGGCAGCGGCCTTGCGGAAGCGGCGGTGGGGATGGGCGCCGGCAGGGATCGGGCTCGGGCTGCTGGGCATCGGCACCGTCGCCGCGGTGGGGTTGCAGGAGGGGCTCGGGCGTTGGCTCGCCACCTCAGGTTATGAGCTGACGTGGAACGCGCGGCGGGTGGCGTACGCAGCGACGTGGGAGCTGTGGCAGCGCTTCCCGTGGACGGGCACCGGCATGGCGAGCTTCCGCGATGCCTTCCCGATGGTGCAGCCGGCCTCGATCCCCGGCGGCTGGTGGCACGCGCACAACGACTGGCTGGAGGCGCTGGCGACGCTCGGAGTGCCCGGCGCGTTGCTGCTGCTCGTCGGGCTCGGCGCCGCCGTCCATCGCCTCTTCCAGGTGCTCGCCGGCGACAACCGCGGCGAGGACCGCGCCGCCGCGCTCGCCGGCTACGGAGCGCTGACGGCGGCGGCGGTGCACTCGGCACTCGACTTCGGGCTCACCATCCCCGCCAACGCACTGACGCTGGCGGTGATCGTCGGCGCCGCGTTGGGCGCGCCGGTCGTCACCAGTCGCGAGACGCCGCCGCGGCGGCGGCGTAGCCGGCGAGCAGCCGCCGACGAAGCGGAGCCGGCGCGTGACGACGAAGCAGAAGCTCCCGTCCCGCCGCAACCAGCGCTGCCCTGAGCGCGGCGTCGCCAGCGAGCGTGGCGACGGCGGCGGCGAACGGCTCGCCGAGCTCGGCGACGAGGAGCTCGCGGCCGGGCGTGGCGTCGAGGCCGGCGGCGGCGGCGGGCGTCGCCACAACGGGGACGCCGCGCGCCCACGCTTCGAGCACCTTCATCCGCACGCCGGAAGCAACCGCGAGCGGCACGACGAGGATGGAATTGGCGGCGAAGGCGGCGGCGGGATCGTCGGGCGCGGGATGGCGGACGATGGCGTCGTCGCCGGGGACGCGCGCATCGCCGAACAGATGGAGGCGGGCCTGCGGCAACGTACGACGCACGAGCGGCCAGGTGTGCGCGACGAACGCCTCGGCGCCTTCGCGGTTGGGCTGCCAGCCGGCGCCGACGAGCAGCGCGACGGCGGGCCCGCCGGGTAGGGGCGGCCCCGGCGGCAGCTCGGATAGGAACGGCACCGGCAAGACTTCGACGCGAGCGCTCGGCGCAAGCGCAGCGAGCGTCGCGGCGTCGCGTTCGGTGAGGGCCAAGGTGAGCGCCGCGCGCCCGAGCATCGACGCCTCCCAGGCGGCGAGCCGCTTGGCCTCACGCCGCCGCGGCGCCGCGAGCACACCATCGGCGCCGCCGCGCCAGAGCTCGCTCTCGACGTTCTGTGCGCGCAGCACCACGGGTCTGCGGGCGGCCAGCGCTTGCGGCATCGCCTGCACTTGCTCGGCGTGCACGACGTCCGCGCCGTTCTCGGCAGCAACCTGCGCCACGCGACGCGCAACCGCGACGAGCGAGTGCCGGGCCGCGGTCACCGGCTCGCGCCGCAGCGCTGCGCGCACGACGGCGAGCGGGAGCGGCAACGGCCACGCGGCGACGAGGTGCGGACGGCAGAACGGTGCAAGCGCCGTCGCGATCTCCGCGTGCTCACCGCGCGGTGCCGGCGCCACGAGGTCGATGTCGACCCGCTGCTCGTCGTCGGCGGGATCGGCGAGCAGACGCAAAGTCTCCAGCTGCAGCAGCCGCCCGCCGTCACGTGGCGGCCACGGCGGCTTGGTGGCGACCCACAGCACGCGCAGCGGCGATCGCTCAGCCATCGTCGCGCGTGGGGCACACGGCGGATCGCGCGCCGGCTCGCGCGCGCTACGCGAGGCTCAACAGGTGGCCGAGCTTCTCGCGCTTGGTGCGCAGGTAATCGCGGCTGGTGGCGGTGGGCGGCACCTCGAGCGGCACCCGCTCGACGATGTCGAGCCCGTAGGCCTGGAGCTCGCGCTGCTTGCGCGGATTGTTGGTGAGCAGCCGCAGCCGGCGCACGCCGAGGTCGCGCAGGATCTGCGCGCCGATGCCGTAGTCGCGGAGATCGGCGCGGAAGCCCAGCCGCTCGTTGGCCTCCACCGTGTCGTGCCCTTCCTGCTGCAGCTCGTAAGCGCGCAGCTTGTTGATGAGGCCGATGCCGCGCCCCTCCTGCAGCAGGTAGAGCAGCACGCCGCGTCCCTCGTCCTGGATGCGGTCGAGCGCCATGTGCAGCTGCAACCCGCAGTCGCAGCGCTCCGAGCCGAAGAGGTCGCCGGTCAAACACTGACTGTGCACGCGCACCAGCGGCGCGTCGTCGGGCCGGATGGTGCCGCGCACCAGCGCCAGGTGCTCCTCACCGGTCACCTCGGCACGGTAGGCGTACACGCGCAAGTCGCCCCACGGCGTCGGCACGAGCGGCGCCGCCACCCGCTCGACCAGCGTCTCGTGACGCAGCCGGTGACGGATGAGGTCGCGCACCGACACCATCTTCAACCCGTGGCGCGCCGCGAAGCGCACCAGGTCCGGCACCCGCGCCATCGTGCCGTCCTCGTTCATGATCTCGCAGATGACCGCCGCCGGCGTCAGCCCGGCGAGCCGCGCCAGATCGACCGAAGCCTCGGTCTGCCCGGCGCGCCGCAGCACGCCGCCGTTCATCGCGCGCAGCGGGAACGTGTGCCCGGGACGGACGAGGTCTTCCGGCCGCGTCGCCGGATCGATGGCGGTCCGCACCGTGGCGGCGCGGTCGGCCGCCGAGATCCCGGTCGTCACCTTCCCACGCGCCTCGATCGACACCGTGAACGCGGTGCCGAAGGTGGATGTGTTGCGCTCCACCATGGGCGGTAGCTTCAGCTCGTCGCAGCGCTCCTCGGTGAGCGCCAGGCAGATCAAGCCACGGCCATTGGTGGCCATGAAGTTGATCGAGTGCGGCGTCACCTTCTCGGCCGCGATCGCCAGATCGCCCTCGTTCTCGCGATCCTCGTCGTCCGCGATGATGACGAACCGCCCCGCGCGCAGCTCCGCCAACGCCTCGTCGATGCGAGCAAACGGCCCCGGCTGCGGTCGCAGAGGCTCACCCATAGAGCCAGCGAGTGTACCAGGATTGCCGCACCGCGGCATCGGACGGATGCGGCTCACCCGACCGCCTCAGTGCATCCGACGCTGGAGGGTTTCGCGGACAGACGAGCTGTCGTCTAATGGACGGCCACATGGAATTGAACACCGAAGCCTCGCGCTCGGTCGCAGGCCGTCGCAACACCCTCTACGCAATCGGTCTCGTGGTCGTGGGGCTGCTCGACGCCGCGCTGGCTCTGTTGCTGGCCTTCGCACGCGCCCATGCAGCGGCCAACCAGAACACCGCGGAGATGCTCGGCTACACCGTCGGATACGCGGGCTGCAGCCTGCTTTTCTGCCTCGGCACGATCGCCGGAGCTGCTCTGCTGATCGCGCGCCTGTTCAAGAAACCTTTCGGAGCGGTCCTGCTGAGGACGACGTTCTGGTCGGCCCTAACGGCCGTGCCCTTCTTCTTGCTGCTCTTGTTCGCGTCCTGGGCGCTCAGGCAGGGGTAGGGAGTCGCAAGCCCTTGCACCGGCCACGCTAGAAAGCGTTGCCGAAGCTCACCAATACGGCGCTCTTCGCCTCGCCGGGCTCGCGGTCGAGCTTCCAGCCCCACTCGACGCGCAGCGGGCCGATCGGCGTCAGGTAGCGGACGCCGAGGCCGGCGCCGGGCTTGATGTCGCGTAGCTGCAGGTCGCGCCAGTCCTCCCAGACGTTGCCGGCGTCGACGAACACCGTGCCGCCGAGGGCGCCGGCGAGCGGGAAGCGGTAGTCGAGGTTCACCAGGAACAGCCCCTTGCCGCCGATCGGCTTGTCTTCGAGCAACGTCTCGCCGGGGATGCCGAGCTCGTCGCGGCCGTAGGCGCGGTGCGTCGTCCGGCCACCGGCGAAGAAACGCTCGGCGATCGACACCGGCTGGTTGCCCAAGGCCTCGATACCGCCGCCGCGCACGCTCGCGGCGACGACGCCCAACCGCCGCAGGTCCCAGTAGTGCACCAGCTGGCCGAAGAGCTCGAAGAAGTGCTCTTCGGAGATGCCGCTCGCCGGCACCGCGTACTTCGCTTGCGCGATCACCTGCGTGCCGCGGCGCGCGTCGATGGGGTCGTCGCGCTCGTCCCACACCACCCGCGGCACGAAGGAGAGGATCTTGATGTCTTCGAAGGCGCGCTGCACGTCGAGCGGGAGGTCCGACGTGTCGCCGCTGAGCTCCACCTCGCGGTAGTCGGTGAACAGGCTGAAGCGCGTGCGCCCGCGCCCGCGCGACAGCTCGGCTTGAGCGCCGCGCTGGTCGACGTCGAACGCCGGCCGCCGCTCCGCTTCGTTGTAGATCAGGTAGCGGATGGCGCCCGGCCAGCGGCCGCCCCAGTAGGGCTGCTCGAGCAGCAGCCGGAAGCGCTGCGTCCGGCGCGAGGCGCGGGCGTCGAGCTGGAAGTGGAGGGCGCGGCCGAGGAGGTTGCCGTGCGAGTAGCTGAGCAGGCCGCCGACGCTCTCCTCCGAGTCGTAGCCGAGACCGTAGGCGACGCGCTGGTTGCGCCCTTCCTCCACCTCGACGACGACGTCGCGCTCGCGCACGCTGTCGGCGGCCGGCGCCAGCGTCACCTCGACGCGCGAGAAGATGCCGACGCTGTAGAGGCTCCTCTGCACCTCGAGCAGCCGGCGGCGCGAGATCGGCTCGCCGCGCTCGAGGCCGGCGAGCATGCGCACCACCTCGGTGTCGGTGCGCCGGTTGCCGCGCACGATGACGTTGGCCGCCAGCTGCCGCGGCCCCTCGAGCACGCGCAGGGTGACGTCGACGAGAGTGCGGTCCTCGTTCCAGTCGGTCGTCTCCGAGACCTGCGCGTAAGGGTAGCCCTCCTGCTCGTAGCGGCCGCGCAGCACGTCGAGCGTCTCTTCGAGCAGGCTGGGGTGGAACGGCCCGCCCGCTTGCAGCGGCAGCGACTTGCGCACCGCCGCCTCGTCGAGCGACCGCACGCCCTCGATCTTCAGATCGACGACGCGCGTGCGTTGTCCTTCGACGATGGGGATGGTGAGCGCGAGCCCGTTCTCCGCCTCCCCCGTCACCTCCTCCGGCCCCACCTTCGCCTGCGTCCACCCCTGCAGCGCGTAGTACGAGCGGATGTTCTCGAGGTCGCTCGCCAACACTTCGTCGACGAGGCGGCCGCTGCCGGCGACGAGCGCGCGCTTGGACGTCGTCGTCATCAAGGCGAGGAGCTGCGATTCCGCTACGCCCTCGTTGCCGGTGAAGCGCACGCTACGCAGCGTGTAGACCGGTCCCGGGCGCACCGTGATGGTGAGGTGCAGGTCCTCGCCACTCTTCTCCTCGTGCTGCTCGACCTCGACGCGGAACTGGCCGCGCTCCTGAAACCAGCGACGGATGCGCTCGACCGACTGCAGCACCACCGTCTCGTCGTACCCCTCGTCGTCGAGGAACGGCAGCAGGCCTTTACGGCGCAGCGTGCGCAGGTCGGCGCCCTGCACCTCGACGGTCAGCTTGCCGTGCACGTCGACGCGGTAGGCGACGTCGACGAGGTGGTGAGCGGGCTCGTAGCGCTCCGACAGCAGCTCGACCTCGGCCTGGCGGTAGCCCTGCTCGTGGAGCCAGCGGCGCAGGCGCTCGGGTTCGTCGCGCACCCACGCCTGGCGGTAGGGCTCGCCCGGGCGCGCGCGCAGCGCGGCGACGAGCTGCGCCGGCGTGAAGGGGCCGAGCGGGCCGTCGAGCGAGACCTTGCCGATCTGCGCCCGCGGCCCGGCGGCGACGGCGAAGGCGACGCGGGCGCGCTTGCGCGCCGCGTCGAGCGACACTCGCGCCCGCGCGGTGGCGGCGAAGTAGCCCTCGGCGCGGTAGCGGTCCTGCAGGCGGAAGACGGTGCGCACGACGCGATCCTCGACCAGCGGCTCGCCGAGCTTGACCTGCAGCTCGCGGCGCAGCGTCTCGGTCGACAGGCCGCGGTCCTCGCCGAGGATCTCTACCGACTCGACGCGCACGTTGGTCCAGATGGCGACGATGACGACGACGCCGCCCGCGAGATCGGGGCGCGTCCACAGCTCGGCCTCGGCGGCGAGGCCGCTCGCCGAGAGGTTGCGCAGCGAGCGGCGCGCCTCGCGCTCGTCGTAGGGCGAGCCAAGGGCGAGGGTGACGAGGTCCAGCGCCGCGTCGACGTCGTCGAGCGGCGCGTCGCTCAGCAGCTCGACCTTGGTGACGATCGGTTGCGCGGCGTCAGGGCTCGGCGCTTCCACCGCGCCCTGCGCGCGCGCACCGATCGCGCCGAGCAGCAGCAATAACAACAGCGCGCCCGATACCGCACCGGCGTGGCGGCCCGTTCCCCGCTCAGCCGCGACGCCGCCCCTCAGAAGCGGTGCTCCCACAGCACGTCGACGGCGTAGGAGTCCTGCTCCTGCGTGAGCAGCACCGACAGCCCCTGCGCCACCTGCCACTGCACCTGGAAGCGCTGGCCGCCGGTCGACGACGGGTCGTACGAATAAGTGAGGTAGACGCGGCTCGACACCCGCTTGCCGACGGTGACGCGCGCCGACGATACCGACTCGCCGCTGCGCGACAGCGGCTCGATGCGGAAGGCGTCGAAGCCGAAGAGGGCGCCCACGCGTTGGGTGACGAGCGACGCCGCCTGCCCAAGGAGCAGGCCCTCGGCGGCGGAGTTGTCGGTCGTCTGCGACGAGCGCAGCTGCGACAGCTCGTCGTCGAGCCGGCCCGGCGTTCCCGAGATCAATAGCGACAGCACTTCGAGGTCCGGCAGCGGCGGGTCGGAGGAGAACGTCGCGTTCAGCCGTTCCAGGTTGCCGAAGAGCGCCAGCCGCACGTCGTAGCTCGCCACCCGCGTCGTCGCCACCAGGTCGAGCAGCGGCTCGACGCGGTAGGGGTTGGCGAAGGTGAGGGTGGCGCGCTCGATGCGGTAGTCGTTGTCGTTGTAGACCAGGCGGCCGGCCGGCTCCGCCTCGACGCGGCCGAAGAGGATCGGCCGCGCCAGGCTGCCGCGGAAGGTGAGCTCCGCCGTGCCGCGCACGTCGGCGATGTTGTTGCGGATGCGCACCGAGCCCGGCGCGCGCACCTGCAGGTTCAGCTGCACGCCGGCGAGCTCCTCGTCGGTGACCGCGACCTCTTGGCGCTGCTTGCGGAAGAAGCGCTGGAGGAGCGGCACCAGGCCCAAGTCGACGTCGCGCAGGTAGAGCGCGCGGTCGAGCTCGGCCTGGCCGCGGACCGTCTGCTCGTCGCCGTCGATCGACCACACGAGGTCGGCGTCGCCGCGCACCGTCCACCCTTCCGGGTAGTGCATGGTGACCTTGCGCAGCGTCACCTGGAAGCGCGCCGAGGTGGGCTCGTCGGGACGCGGCCACTCGAGCGTGCCCGACGCCTGCAGGGTGCCGCCGCCCATCGTGCCTTGCATGCGGTCGACGACGAGACGGTCCGGGTAGAAGAGCGCCACCCCGCGTAGGTTGTCGATCGGCTCCGGCAGTGCTTCGGAAGTGAGCCGCACGCCCGGCCGCAGCGACGCCTGGCCGTTGACCTTGGGCGCGTCGGCGGTGCCGCGCACGGTGGCGAGGAGGTCGCTGCTGCCGGAGAGCTCGAAGCCGGGCAGCACCGGCTTGAGCCACACGTTCTCGATCACGCCCTGGAGCCGCAGGTCGAGCGCCGAGCCGGGCGTGAGGCCGACGCTGCCCGCCACCACCACCTCGCTTTCGCCTTCCGGCGCGCCGAGGTAGAGCGAGTCGAAAAAGAGCCGCGGCTCGGCGCCCGCTGTCGTGAGGCGCAGCTTCACGGGGCGGCGAGCGGCGAGCGGCGTTTCGTCCACCGTCGCCACCAGCTCGTCGAGACGCAGCGCGAGCTCGGGGCCGGTCAGCGGTCCGGCGATGCGCAGCTCACCGGCGGCGCGTCCGTCGATCGCTGGCGCGCCCTCCGGCGCGAAGCCGGCGAGGGCGCCGAGCTGGTCGACGCGCACCTTGAAGGCGAGGTCGGCGCGGTCGAGGTCGAAGGCGCCGCCGCCGTCGATGCGCGCCAGGCCGAGGAGCGAGCCGTCGGCGCGCAGCTCGCTGCCGCTCCAGTCGACGCGCAGGGCGGCGCGGCCGTCCTCGCCGAGGCGGCGGCCGGCGAGCTCGAGCCGCTCCCCCACCAGCTCGCCGCGCACCGCCGGCCGCTCGATGGTTCCCTCGAGGGTGCCGGCGAACGACACCGCGCCGCGCAGACCGCCGAGCAGGTCGGCGAGCGGCGGCCTCCCGAGGTCGAGGCTGCTCGCCGCCACCGTCATCTGCAGCTCGTGGCCGGGGAAGGCCATGGTGCCGGCGATCGTCGCTTCGCCCGCGGGTGCCACGAGCGCCAGGTGGTCGAGATGGAGCGCCGTGTCGTCCCACACCATGCGCGTGCGCACGTGGTCGACGGGCAGCTCGTCGAAAAGCACCGCGGGCGTGACATCGCCGGCAATGCTGCCGCTGCTCGACTCCCCGGCGCCGGCGAGGGTGACGCTGCCGGTCAACGGGCCGGCGACCGGTAGCGGGAACTCCAGCCACGGGCGCGCGTCCTCGACTGGCCAGCCGGCGACGTCGAGGTCGAGGTTCCAGGGCTCGCGCTTGCCGAAGACGATGCGGCCGCCGACGAGCGCCGCGCCTCCTCCTTTGGTGAGCTCGAGCCGCATCGACTCGAGCGCATCGCCGGTGAGGGTCAACGTGCCCTCGGCGCGGTCGGCGGCGATGCCGCGCGCCACCGCGTCGCGCAGCGACAGGTGAAGCTCGCTCAGCGTCTCCTGCGGCGCGAGCTGCAGCGTGCCGGTGATCTCACCGCTGCCTTTCGTCGGCAGCCACAGCGGCGCGCCGCCGTCCTCGGCCGGCGGCAGGGGCAGCGCCTGCGCCAGCGGCCCGAGGTCGGCGCTCTGTACCGTGTAGTCGATGGTGCCGCGCTCGCTCGGCAGCTCGTAGCGCGCCGCGCCGGTGAGCTCCTGGCCGTGGCCGACGAGACGCACTCCCTGCGTGCTGACGACGCCGCGGTCGATGACGAGCGGCAAGGCGCCGCCGAGCGCCAGGCCGTGCCCCTGCCGCGTATCGGCCATCACCCGCATGTCGGCGACCCCCTGGCCGTGGCGCCAGTCGGTCTCGGCGAAGCGGTAGTCGAGCGTGCCGGCGATGCGCGAGGCGAGGTCGCCCACCGGGATGCGCGAGTCGTCGAGGAACTTCTCGGCGTCGATCCCCTCGAGCCGCATCTGCAGGCGCGTACGGCGCACACTGCGTTCTGAATCGCCGCGTTTGGGTAGCGTGACCTCCACCCAGCCGGTGACGTTGCCGCCGCCGTACCGCGCGCGGTCGATGTCCGCCCACACCGCGTTGCGGTCGCCGACGACCGAGGCCTCGACGCCGCTCAATTCCCAATTCAGCGCCCGCAGTCGCGAGGCGCGCGCCTGGCCGCGGAAGCCCCACACGCCGGGCTTCCACCCCACCGAGCCGTCGACCTGGAACCAGCCGTCGACCTCGTCCTCGATGTAGCCGAGCCGCTGGAAGACGTCGGCGGCGACGCTGCCGGTGATCTTCAGGTCGACGCGCTTGTCGCCGCGCCAACGCACGAGACCGCGGCCGGAGACCGTCGCCTCGGGTGAGGTGGCGCGCGCGGCGATGATCTCCATCTGGTTGCGGTGGACGGCGATCTTCCCCGCCACCGAGGCGGTGTAGGGGTTGGCGCGCGGCAACCGCACGGTGACCGACTCCGCGACGCCGCGGCCCTGGAGGTCGGTGCCGCCCATGCCGAGGAGCGCGACCCGCACGTGCTTGGCGTCGAGGCTCATCGGCAGCGCCTGGTCGCGCAAGCGCAGCACGCCGTCGCTGACGGTGAAGGAGGTGATGTCGAGCTCCCACGGCTTCTTCGTCGCCGGGCCCTGGCCACGCTTGGGGCGCGGCCAGTTGTCGCTGCCGTCGAGGAAGCGATCGACGAAGACGACGACGCCTTCGGCCTGCACCTCGCGCAGCTTGAGGACCTGCTGGCGCAGGCTGCGCAGCTCGGCCTGCACGTAGACGCGGCGGATGGTGAGGATCGGCGCGTCCCCCGGCTGCGGACCGGCGACGCTGACGTCGCGCACCTCCATCCACAGCGGGTAGAGGTTGTAGCGGAACGACCCGACCGTCACCTCGCGGCCGATGTAGGCCTCGATGCGCGGGATGAGCCGGTCGAGCACCTGTCGCTGCACGGCCGGGCGGCCGACGTACCAGATCGCCAGCGCCGCGAGCACGATGAGCAGGAGCAGCAGCCAGGCGAGCGGCCGCACGATCCAGCGGCGCAGGCGGCCCGGGCGTCGGCGCTCGCCCTTGCGCCGCTCGCGCTTGCGACGTTCACGGACGCCGGCGGGTGGCCCGTCGTCGCGCTGGCGGCGTTCGACGCCGCTGCGGCGGTCGCGGCCGCTGCGCACAGGGCCCTGGACCGGCGCCTCCGGCTCCCGCTCCGTGGGCGGCTCCGGCGGCGGCTCGGGCACCTAGCTAACCTCCCCAGCGCAGCTTGCCGCGCAGGCTCTCGTAGAAGGTGCGGCCGGCGGCCTTGACGAGGTGCACGACGGTGTCGCCGCGGCGGATGAGCACGCGGTCGCGGTAGTGGAGCTGCGTCCCTTCCTGGCCGTCGAGGGTGAGGTAGACCTCCTCGCGCTCGGTGTGCAGCGTCACCTCGATGTCGCTCGTGTCGGGCACCACCAGGGGGCGCAGCGACAGCGTGTGGGCGCAGATGGGAGTGATCACCGCCACCGGCAACTGCGGGAAGAGGATGGGCCCGCCGGCGGAGAGATTGTAGGCGGTCGATCCGGTGGGGGTGGAGACGATGAGGCCGTCGGCGCGGAAGTCCCCTACCAGGTTGCCGTCGACGTGGAGAGCGAGCTCGATGATGCGCGCCAGCGCGGTCTTGGCGATGACCGCGTCGTTCAGTACGCGGTAGGCGAGGGTCTCGCCGCCGTCGCGCTGCACCTCGGCGCGCAGGAGGGTGCGCTCTTCGAGGGCGAACTGGCCGGCGAGCACGCGCACGAGCGCTGGATAGAGCTCGGTGCGGTTGACCTCGGTGAGGAAGCCGAGGCTGCCCATGTTGACGCCGAGGATGGGCGTCGGGCGCTCGAGCGCGCGCGCCACCGAGAGCAGCGTGCCGTCGCCACCCAAGACGACGATGAGGTCGAGGTCGGCACCGGCAAACACCGGCTCCGTGGCGTCGGTGCCGCTGCGCAGGCTGGCTTCCTGGAGTCGTACCTCGAGGCCGCGGCGGCCGAGCCACTCGTCGAGCTCGGAGGCGGTGCGCAGCGCCTCTTCGCTCGCCGCCTTCGCCACCACGCCGACGCGCCGGAACGAGGGGGCGGCGACCTCTCCGGCGTCTGCCGTCATAGCGGGCTATGTTATGGCCTCAGGGCTCGGCAGGCGACGGAGTCGCGAAGAGAGCGAGGGCCTCGACGTTGCCCTCGGCGCCGGCCACCGGCGAATCGATGAGGCCGCGCGGCTCGAGGCCGAGAGCGGCGAGCTGTCGAACGCGCTCGTCGATGACCTGGCGCCGCACCGTTTCGTCGCGCACGATGCCGCCCTTGCCGACCGCGGCGCGGCCGGCCTCGAACTGCGGCTTGACGAGCGTGAGGAGGACGCCGCCCGGCGTGAGGTGTGGCAGCAGCGCCGGCACCACCTTGAGCAGCGAGATGAAGGAGACGTCGACGACGACGAGGTCGCAGCGCTCGGGCAGCGCGTCGGCGGCGAGGTGGCGGGCGTTGATGCCTTCCATCGGCACGACGCGCGGGTCTTGCCGCAGTCGCCAGTCGAGCTGGCCGCGGCCGACGTCGAGCGCGTAGACGCGCGCGGCGCCGCGCTGCAGCAGGCAGTCGGTGAAGCCGCCGGTCGAAGCACCGACGTCGAGACAGACGCGGCCCGCGACGTCGACGGCGAAGGCGTCGAGCGCGGCAGCGAGCTTGCCGCCGCCGCGGGAAACGAACGGCGGGCGGGCGGTGACTTCGACGGCGGCGTCTTCGGCGACCGCGGCGCCGGGCTTGTCGACCACCTGACCGGCGACGCGGATCTCGCCGGCCATCACCGCGCGACGAGCTTGCTCACGACTCGCAAAGAGACCGCGGGCGGCGAGCAGTTGGTCGAGGCGCACTGAAGAAGGCTAACAGCGAGCGGCGGTGGCTTCGTCTGGGCCAGTGCGGGTGCCGGCTATCGCCACGAACAACCGGCTACGCTTCGCGGCGCGCCAGGTACTCGACCAACCCGCTCCACAGCTCGGGCTCGCCGGGCAACGCTGCGGCGAGCGCCAAGGCCTCATCGCGTAGCGACGCCAAGCGGCGGCGGCTCTCTTCGACGCCGTAGAGGCCGGGGAAGGTGAGCTTGCGCGCCGCGGCGTCTTTGCCGGCACGCTTGCCGAGCTGCTCGGCGGTGCCTTCGACGTCGAGGATGTCGTCGGCGATCTGGAACATCATGCCGAGCCGCTCGCCCAGACCGGCGAGGCGCGCGTCGACGGCGCCGTCGGCGCCGGCGAGGACGCCGCCCAGCCGCAGGGCAGCGGTGAGCAGGGCGCCGGTCTTGCCGCGGTGGATGCGCTCGAGCGCTGCGGCGGGAGAGGGCGGCCAGTCGCGCTCGGCGGCGAGGTCCTCCATCTGACCGCCGATCATGCCGGCAGTCGAGATGGCGGTGCCGACGAGCTCGACGGCCAGCCGTCGCGCCTCGGCGGGCGCCGCCGCCGGCTCGCGCGCGAGCTGCAGCAACCCGAGGGTGAGGAGCGCGTCGCCGGCGAGGATCGCCGTCGCCTCGTCGTATTGGCGGTGCAGCGTCGGGCGGCCGCGGCGCAGGTCGTCGTCGTCGAGCGCCGGCAGGTCGTCGTGGACGAGGCTGTAGGCGTGGATCAGCTCGAGCGCGGCGGCGGCCGGCAGCAGCTCGGCGCGCGCCGCGCCTGCCGCCTCGCCGGCGAGCACCGCCAGCGCCGGCCGGATGCGCTTGCCGGGAGCCAGCACGCTGTAGCGCATCGCCTCGTGGAGACGCGCCGGCGGCTCGTCGGCCGCCGGCAGCAGGCGGTCCAGCGTCGCATCGACCTCCGGCCGCAGGGCCGAGAGCCAGGAGGTGAAGGCGCCGGCGCTCAACGCCCGATCGACGAAGCCGGCAGCGCCTCGTCGATGAGCATGATGGGGATGTCCGAGACGATGGGGTAGACGAGGCCCGAGCTGGCGCAGTAGAGCGCCTGCTCGACCACCGGCTCCTCGTCGCGGAAGTGCTCGCGGTACTTCTCGGCCACCGTCTTGCGCACCTCGGCCGGCAGGTCGACGAGCTCGAGCGGGCCCTTGCTCTTCGGGCAGACGAGGATTTCGAGCAGCTCCGGATCGACGGCCATCGCGCACCCTCCGCCGGCAGCGTAACACGCGGGGCGCGCCTTCCCGCGCCCGGCCGCCGCTCAGCGCTTGGTCATGCGGCTGGGCGTGAAGGCGAGGGTCAACGTCACCGTCTCGATGCCCGGGTTGTTCTTGCCGATGCCGGCGTTGGAGAGGTGCGCCACCGCGCCGCCGAAACGCACGCCAGGCTGGATCTGGTACGAGAGATCGAAGGCGGTGCGGAACTCGAAGCCGCGGCCGAGCCGTTTGCCATGACCCGGCTCGTAATAGCCGCCGCCGCTCGAGATGTTGAGGTTCCAGCGCTCCTTGAACGGAAAGTCGCGGCCCAGGCCGGCGCGCACGTAGCCGCCGCCGTCGCTGGTCACCGACGCGCCGACGACCGGGCCGATGCCCCAGCGCCAAGCGCTGAAGCGGTACTCGAGGTCGAGCACGGCGGAGCGGTTCTCGCCACGCTCCGGCCCGACGAGGCCGAACGCGGCGACGGCTGTCGGCTCGGTGGCTCGAGCGGGCGCGGCGACGACGACGAACAGCAGCCACGCGAGCAGGCCGCTCGTCGCGACGCCGTCAAGTCTCCTCAGGCGCAGGCCCCACCCCCTCGTCCTCCTCGCCGTCCTTGCGTTGCCAGGTCAGCGGATCCTCGTCGAACGCCGGCAGGTGAATCACCTCGCCCCGGCGCGAGCGCAGCCGGTACTCCCACAGCCGCGCGTACTTCAAGAAGACGCCGAACGACTGCAGGGAGCAGAGCACCAGCCCGTGCAGCCCGTCGAGGAAGCCGAGCTGCACGACGTAGGTACGGAAGAAGCGCCACAACGGACGGCCAGCGATCTCCAGAACACCTACCTTCCTCCCTTCGCGGAAGGCCTGCGCCGCGCCCCACTCGGCGTACTTCAGGAACTTGTCGAAGTACTGGTCGAAGGAGCGGAAGGTGTAGTGCATGAAGGCGTTCTGCAGCAGCGGCGTCGGCCCCTCGATGGCGAGGTCGGCGTGCACGCGGCGATTCGGATAGCGCCCCCTGTCGCGGCGGAAGAGGCGGATCACCTTGTCGGTCGACCAGCCCGAGTGGCGCATCACGCGGTCGACGAAGATGTTCTCGCGGCGGATCGAGAAGCCGTTGACGTCGGTCGGCGCGGCGAGGGTGCGCAGGATCTCGCCCGCCAGCGGCGCCGGCACACGCTCGTCGGCATCGACGATCAGCACCCACTCGCGCGTCGTGCGGTCGATGGCCCAGTTCTTCTGCGCCGCCGAGCCGAAGTACTCGCGCTGCAGCACCTGCACCGGGTACTGCTTGGCGATGTCCACCGTGCGGTCCTTCGAGAAGGAGTCGACGACGAGGATCTCGTCGGCCCACAGTACCGACTCGATGCAGTCGGCGATGTTCACCTCCTCGTTGAAGGTGGTGATGATCACCGACAGGCCGGCGCGGCCGGGGGCCTGACGCAGCGCTTCGAGATCGGCGGTCTTGGTGCGTCTCGGCATGGGCGTGGATCAGCTTTCGGGGAGCAGCATCCTCTCGATGCCGCGCGCGCGGCCGCTCGCTTCGTCGACGTCGAGCAGCACGGCGGCGAGGCGCACGTCGCGCTTGGCCACCTCGAAGCTCGACGGAGTATGCATCAGGAAACGATGCAGCACCCGGTCGACCTGGAAGCCGATGATCGACTCGTAAGGGCCGGTCATGCCGACGTCGGTGAGGAAGGCCGTGCCCTTGGGAAGGATGCGCTCGTCGGCGGTGGGCACATGGGTGTGAGTGCCGAGCACCGCCGAGACGCGGCCGTCGAGGTGGAAGCCCATGGCGACCTTCTCGCTCGTCGCCTCGGCGTGGAAGTCGACGACCACCACCTTGACGTCCTGCGGCAGCCCGGCGAGCAGCTTGTCGGCGTGGCGGAAGGGCGAGTCGAGCGCCTTCATGAACACCTGGCCCTCGAGGTTCATCACCGCCACCTTGATGCCGCCCGCGGTCTCGCCGACGTAGAAGCCGTGGCCGGGGTTGCCGTCGGGGTAGTTGGCGGGGCGCAGGATGCGGGGATCGGCGTCGAGGAGCGCCATCCCCTCCTTCTTGTCCCAGATGTGGTTGCCGGAGGTGTAGCAGTCGATGGGCAGGCCGTCGAGCTCGCCCATCACCTCGGGCGTGATGCCGAAGCCGCCGGCGGCGTTCTCGACGTTGACGATGGTGAAGTCGACCTGGTGGCGGTCGACGAGACCGGTCAGCTTCTGCTTGAGGACGCGACGGCCGGGAGAGCCGATGATGTCCCCCACGAACAGGATCTTCACGGCGGCGGCTACTTCGCGTACTCGATCGAGCGCGTCTCGCGGATCACCGTCACCTTGATCTGGCCGGGGTAAGTCAAGTCGGCCTCGATCTTCCGCGCGATGTCGCGCGAGAGCCAGATCGCCTGCTCGTCGGGGATCTTCTTGCTGTCGACGATGATGCGGATCTCACGGCCGGCCTGGATGGCGAAGCACTTCTGCACGCCCTTGAACGAGGCGGCGATCTCCTCGAGCTTCTCCAGGCGCTTGACGTAGGTCTCGAGGATCTCGCGCCGCGCCCCGGGCCGCGCCGCCGACAGCGCGTCGGAGGCCGTCACCAGCACGGCCTCGACCGTCTGCGGGTCGTAGTCGCCGTGGTGGCAGGCCATGGCGTGCACGACCTCTTCCGTCTCGCCGTACTTGCGCAAGAGGTCGATGCCGATCTCGAGGTGGGTGCCGTCCATCTCGCGGTCGACCGCCTTGCCGATGTCGTGCAGCAGGCCGGCGCGCTTGGCCACCTGGACGTTGGCCTTGAGCTCGGCGGCCATGGTGCCGGCGAGCCACGCCACTTCCTTGGAGTGGTTGAGAACGTTCTGGCCGTAGGAGGTGCGGTAGCGCAGGCGGCCGAGCAGCTTCGACAGCTCCGGGTGGATGCGCGGGATCTTCAGCTCGAGAAGGGCGGCCTCACCTTCCTGCTGGATGCGCTCCTCGAACTCCGCCTTCACCTTCTCGACGATCTCCTCGATGCGCGCCGGGTGGATGCGGCCGTCGACGATGAGGCGCTCCAGCGCCACGCGGGCGATCTCGCGGCGGAAGGGGTCGAAGCCAGAGAGGATGACCGCCTCGGGCGTGTCGTCGACGATGAGGTCGACGCCGGTCGCCATCTCGAGGGCGCGGATGTTGCGCCCCTCGCGGCCGATGATGCGCCCCTTCATGTCGTCGGAGGGAAGCACGACGACCGACACCGTCGTCTCCGAGACGTAGTCCGAGGCGCCGCGCTGCACCGCCATGCCGATGATGCGCTGCGCCTGCTTGTTGGCGGTCTCGCGCGACTCGTCTTCGATGCGCTTGACCAGGTGGGCCGCCTCCATGCGGGCGTCGTTCTCGAGCCCGCGGATCAGCTCCTCCTTGGCCTGCTGGACGGTCAGGCCGGCGATGTGCTCGAGCTTCTGGCGCTCCTCGGCGACCAGCCGCTCGAGCTCCCCCTCACGCGCCTCGAGCTGCTTCTCGCGGCCGGCGACGGTCTTCTCGAGCGCCGTCGCCTCCTTCTCGCGCTTGTCGAGGTCCTGCTGGCGGCGCAGCACGGTGTCCTCGCGGTCGCGCAGCTTGCGCTCCAGCGACTCGAGCTCGTTTCTCTCGGCGCGCGAGGCCTTCTCGAACTCGCTGCGCGCCTGCAGCAGCTTCTCCTTGGCGGCGAGCTCGGCCTCGCGCCCCTTGGAGGCGGCGGCGCGCTCCGCTTCCTCGAGCGTCTTCTGGGCCTGGCGGCGCGCCTGCGCGAGGATGCGCTTGCTGCTGCGCCGCAGCAGCAGCCAATAGAGCACCAGCCCGAGCGCCACCGCGACGGCGACCGCTCCTGCGATGGTGAGAACGTCCACGCGATCACCCCCGGTCGCCGGCGACGGACCGGAAGGGTGCTACGGGAGGGTGGCCACGTGGCGGGGTGGAAAGTACATCCCCCGCCCGGCCGTGTGGGCCTTCGCTCTAGAACCTGGCCTCAACCAGGTGGGTGCCCTCCCCACGAGCCGTTAGCGTCCCCGTTCGAGCGGGGCAGGCACGGGCCGCATGGGATCCGGACTCCCGGGACATGAGTGTTGGTTCTACAGTGCTCGACCCATCACGAACCGGTCAGGGGATGCAACGCTTCCATCTCGTTTCATGCGCGAGGCCATTCGAACGACCGCTCGGCACCTCGGCCCCCACCCTATCGGGCCTGGCCGTCGAGCGCACGCTGCAGCTCGCCGGCGAGGTGTGCCACGGTCTCCGTGATCCTTTCCCGTTCCCCTTCCTGCCGTCTCTGGCTCTGCAACAGTTCGTCAGCCAGATTGAGCGCCGCCAGGATGGCGATCTTTCCCGCGTCGATCGTGGTCACCCGCTCGGCGACCTGCCGCATGGTGCGATCGACCGTCTTCGCCAGCTCCTGGAGGTACTCGCGTTCCTGCTCGCCACGGACGGAGTAGACAGCGCCGAAGATCTCCACCTCGGTGGTCGTCGCCGTGCCGCTCGCCATGACGTGTTTGAATCCCGCAGGTCCCGCCGGAGACGATGTGCCGCCAGCCCGGACCGGGCGGCAATATAGCACAGGGCAAAAGCGCGCCTGGCGACGCTAGAGCCAATCAGATCAAGGGGTAACGGGCGCCAGCAGTCGCCGGCAGAGCGGTCGGTCGCTCGCCAGCAGCACCGTCTCCGCAGCCGCCGTTCCGGCGGCGATGCACAGCTCGGAGGCGGCGCGCGCCGCCTGCTCGGCCGATGCAAAGCGCAAATCGACGAGGAAGGCGCCGCTCGGCCATCCCTCCGGCTTCGCCACCGCCGAGGCGACCGGCGCGACCGGCAGCGCCACGATGACCTGCTGCTCGGGCTCGAGCTCGGCGAAGGGCAGCCGCCCCGCCGCGCGCACCGTGTCGCCGCTCGCCCACACCCGGTCGACCGATCCGCCCTGCTGCCAGAGGCGCGGCGCGTAGGCGCTCGCCGGCAGCGCGACGACGACCAGCTCGCGGCAGGGAGGCTCGGCGCATGGGAACCGCGGCGGCCGCAGATTCAAGCGCGCGACGGCGCGCCAGCGCTCCGCCGTCCACAGCGGGCCCTGCGTCACGCTGCGGACGTCGTCATAGAGGGCGCGCACGTACGGGTTGCGGATGCGGTTCTCGCCGGTGCGCAGCGATTCGAGGTAGCCGGCGGGCAGCTTGCGTCGGAAGTGGCCGATCCGCCAGGGCGACTCGGCCGGGAGCCGCGCCAGCAGGGGATCGCCGAGCGCGTTCTCGTCGACGACGACCTGGTCGACGCCGGCCTGCATGCCGGTGGCACCCACGGCGCCGGCCACGGACACCTGCTGCGCGAGAGGCGGCATCGTGCGGTCGACGCCCGCCAGGTGTCCCCACAGCGAGGCGGCCTTGAAGTAGTACCCGCGCTCGTCGGTGATCCCCGACTCGACCTTGTGGCGGAAGTCGTAGAGCGCCCGGTAGTCGGCTCCACTCCTCCACGGCGAGCCGGGGAGCACCAGCGCGTAGACGAGCAGGAGACCGGCGACCGGCAGCGCCCAGCGCTGCCACGGCAGGCTCGCCGCGACGGCGTAGGCGGCGACCAGCAGCACCGGCGTGAAGAAGCGGCCGGCCATGAAGTCGCCGCCGATGTGCACGACGTAGCCCACGTAGGCCGCCATGCCCAGGCCCCACCAGCGCCAGCGCGAGGGCTGCCGCAGCGCCGCCACCGTCCCGGCCACGATGACGGCGGCCGCCAGCGGGTCCCAACGCACGAGGTTGCCGACGTAGGCCAAGCCCTGCCGCCACAGCTCGCTGGCCGGGATGCCACCGGCCAGCTTGGCGTACGCCGTGTTGGGAAACGGGAAGCCGTAGTAGACGATCGCGAAGGCGGTCCAGGCGAAGAACGGTGTCCCGCCCGCGGCGGCTGCGGCCAGCGTGCGGCGCGGCGCCGCGCGCAGCCGCGGCAGCAGCAACGCGAGGAAAGGCGGCCCGGCGAGCAGCGCGAGGTCGTGCCGGCAGAGGAGCAGCGCCGCCATTACGAGCGTGGCGAGCGCCAGCCGCTCTCGCTCGAGCAGGAGGAGGAGCGCCGTCAGCAAGGCGAAGACGAGCGGGTTCTCGAGCCCCGACGACGTGTAGTCGACGAAGGAGCGTGAGCAGAGGAGCAGCGCCCAGGCGAGCAGCCATCGCCGCGGGTCGTCGAACAGCCGCCGCGAGGCGGCGATCGCCGCCACGCCCAACAGCCAGGAGAGGACGACGGCGTTGAGGTAGCCGTCGGCGCTCACCCAGCGCGTCACCGCCAGCAGGAGGAACCAGAGCGGGTGCGTGAATGCTTGCACGCGGTCGTGCGGGTTCCAGCGCGGCCCGTGACCGGCGTGCAGCTGCTCGACGCTGCGGAAGGTGATGCGGGCGTCGTCGGACACCCACGCAGTGCGCAGGAAGACCCAGCTGAAGGCGAGCACGGCGAGCAACAACAGCGCATGGCCGCCGAAGAGGAGACGGCGGCCCGCCCGGTGTCCACGGGGGCCGGCGCGCTGGGGCGTCGGCGGCGGCTCGACCACCGTCGGTCCGGCGGTCTCGTCGACGCTCGAGGTCACGGCGGCGGGCTCGCCGTCAGCCGGCGGACGGCGGCTCGGCGTCGCCCGCATCACCTTCGGAGCCGAGGAGCTCCTCGAGGTGCCGGGCCAGCCGCTCGACCCGCTCGCGGACCTCGCCGCGCTCGCGCTCCCAGGCGGCAGCGCCGTCGCCGCCAGACTTCTTGAGCTTGGCGAGCTCGCGCTCGAGGCGCCGGTTCTCCTGGCGCAGGCGGCCGATCTCGGCCACCGCCTGGCGCACCCGCTGCTCGAGCTCGGCGAGCCACGGGCTCGGCGACGCCGAGGCGGCGGGACTGCCGCTGGCCGGAGGCTCCATGCCGGGAAGCGTACCGGATTCCGGGGACGGCCTGCTCATGCCGGCGACCCTTCGCCGCGCCAGCCGAACCGCTCCTGGAGGAGCTCCGCGAGGGCGCCCTGACGGGCGTTGACCTCCTCCTGGCTGAGCGAACGATCGGCGAGCTGGTAGACGAAGTGGATCGTGGTGTTGACCGCTCCGGCTGGGACGCCTTGGCCCTGGTAGCGGTTCTCCAGCTCGAAGGAGACGAGCTCCGGCGGCCGCGCCTCCTCGACGGCGGCGGCGATCGCCGCCCAGGGGACGTCGACCGCGTGCGTGAAGGTGAGGTCGACCTCGACCGCCGGGAACCGCGACGGCTGCCGCACCCGCGCGGGCGGCGGCAGCGGCAGGAAGGGAGAGGTGGCGATCTCGGCGGCGAAGAGCGGGAAGCCCTCGTCGGCTTCGTCCACCTGCCCGAGGTATCCGACGGCCGCGCCGCCTTCGCCGGCGAGCCGAAGGCGTGCGGCGCGGCCGGGCAGCAGGCCGCGCACGTCGGCCGGCTCGGCGACGAGCTCGCGGCCGAGGGCAGCGCCGAGCGCCTCGACGGCGCCTTTGGCGTCGAACAGGTCGAGCTCGACCGTGCGTTGCCAGGGGGAGCCCTCGCGGCCGCCGGCGACGAGCGCGACGTGCTCGGTCTCTTGCGGCGCGCCGTCCTCGCCCTTCCAGAAGACGTGCCCGACTTCGAAGAGCCGCAAGGCGGGCACGCCGCGGCGGCGGTTGAAGGACGCCGAGTCCAGGAGGCCCGGCAGCAGCGATCGCCGCATGCGGACGTGGCGCTCCGAGAGCGGGTTGCTCAGCGTGAGCGCCGGCCCCGGCTCGCCGTTCGCCGTGGCGCCGAACGGCGCGAAGCGGGCATCCTCGGGCTCACCGTAGAAGGCGTACTGGATAGCCTCGACGAAGCCACCCGCGGCGAGCTGCTGCCGCGCCATCCGGCGCAGGCGGTGCCCGGGCAGCTCGGGCGCGTCGAGGCCGGCAATCCCGGGCAGGGTGGCGGCGATGCGGTCGAAGCCATGGAGGCGCAGCACCTCCTCGAAGAGGTCCGCCTCCTCGACCACGTCGAAGCGGCGCCAGGAGGGGACGCCGACGCGCCACTCCTCGCCGCTACCGACGCGGTTGGGGTCGAAGCCGATGGCGTCGAGCAGCCGCTCGACCTCGCCCGGCGGAATCGCCGCGCCGGCGAAGCGCTCGAGCCGGCGATGCGAGAGCACGATCTCTTGCTGCGGCGGCAGCTGCTCGCCGGCGGCGTCGATCGCGGGCTCGACCACCGTGCCGCCCGCGAGCTCGGCGATGAGGGCGGCGGCGCGCCGCGCGGCGACGAGCTGCCCCTCGGGGTCGACGCCGCGCTCGAAGCGGTGGGAGGCGTCGGTGTGCATGCCGAGCGCCTTGGCGGTGCGCCGCACCGCCTTGGGATCGAACCACGCGCTCTCGAGCAGCACGTCGCGAGTGGCATCGCCGACCTCGGTCTCCTGCCCGCCCATGACGCCGGCGAGGGCGATGGGGCGGCGCGGGTCGGCGATGACGAGCATGCCGGCGGCGAGTCGGCGCTCCTCGCCGTCGAGGGTGCGCACGCTCTCCCCCGCTCGCGCCTCGCGCACGATGACGTGCTGCTCCGCATCCGGTGTGGACGAACCCAGTGTCGGCAGGTCGAAGGCGTGGAGAGGCTGGCCGCGCTCCCAGAGCACGTAGTTGGTGACGTCGACGACGTTGTTGATCGGCCGCGAGCCGATGGCGAGCAGGCGGCGCTGCAACCACTCCGGCGACGGCCCGACCGTGACGCCGCGGATGACGATGCCGGCGTAGCGGCGGCAGAGGGTCGACGCGACGATCTCGATGCGCGGGTGGTCCGCCGGCGGCGGCACTGCGGACCGTCGAGCCGCCCGCGGCTGTCGTCTCGGCGGCGGGATCACGCAGCGGCACCGAGAACAACGCCGCCAGCTCGCGCGCCAGCCCGAGGTGGCACATGGCGTCGACGCGGTTCGTCGTCACGTCGATATCGAGCACCGTGTCCCCTTCGACTTCCTCGACACCCTCGACGTGGAAGCCCGCCCCGGTCAGCCGCTGCGCGACCTCGCCCGCGCCCACCTCGGCCGGCACCGGCGCCAACTCGCGCAGCCAACCCAACGAGAACTTCACGCCCGCACCTTTGTCACGTCCGCACTGGGTTTCATGTCCGGACTTGGTTTCATGTCCGGACTTGCCGCAAGAGCCGTACGTCGTTCTCGAACAGCAGCCGGATGTTGGGGATGCCGTAGCGGATCATCGCCACGCGGTCGAGCCCCATGCCGAAGGCGAAGCCGCTGTAGACCTGCGGATCGATGCCGCAGTTACGCAGCACGCGCGGGTCGACCATGCCGCAACCGAGGATCTCCATCCAGCCCGTCTGCGAGCAGGTCGGGCAGCCGCTGCCGCCGCAGGCGGCGCAGGTGACGTCGACCTCCGCCGACGGCTCGGTGAAGGGGAAGAACGACGGCCGCAGCCGCACCTCGGTCGTCGCCGAGAAGAGCCGCTTGCAGAAGGCGTCGAGCGTGCCCTTCAAGTGGCCGAAGGTGATCCCCTCCGCCACCGCCAGCCCCTCGACCTGGTGGAACATCGGCGAGTGGCGCAGGTCGTTGTCGTGGCGGAAGACGCGCCCGGGACAGATGATGCGGATGGGCGGCTTCCGCGCCAGCATGGTGCGGATCTGCACCGGCGAGGTGTGGGTGCGCAGCACCCAGCCGCCTTCGACGAAGAAGGTGTCCTGCGCGTCGCGGGCCGGGTGGTCGGCCGGCATGTTGAGGGCCTCGAAGTTGTGGTACTCGTCCTCCACCTCGGGCCCCTCGGCGACGCTGTAGCCGAGCTCGGCGAAGATCTCCTCGATCTCGCGCTCGACGAGGGTCACCGGGTGAACGCTGCCGAGCCGCGGCCGCCGCCCGGGCAGCGTGACGTCGAGGCGCTCGCGGGCGAGCTTGTCGCGCCGCTCGCGCTCGGTGAGCTCGACGTCGAGCGCCGCGAGCCGCGCCTCGACCGCTTGGCGCAGCTCGTTGACCTCGGCGCCGAAGGCCTTGCGTTCCTCCGCCGGCACCGAGGCGATCCTGGCGAGGAGGTCGCGCACGACCCCCTGCTTGCGCCCCACCCAGGCGAGGCGCAGCGCCTCCCAGGCGGCACGGTCGCCGACCGCCGCCGCCTGCTCGTCGAAGCGGGCGCGCAGCTCGGGCAGGTCGGGCCGCGCCGCCATCGGGGCGGGCGGCTGCGGTGGGGCGGAGCCGCCGTCCACGGCGCTCTTCCGCCCGCTACGCGGCGGTCGGCGCCGCCTTGTCGAGCGCCGCCTTCGCCGCCCGCGACCACCTCGCCGAACGCCGCCGCGTCGTGCACCGCCAGCTCGGCGAGCATCTTGCGGTTGATCTCGGAGCCGCTCTTCTTGAGCCCCTCGATCAGCCGGTTGTACGACAACCCGTGCAGCCGCGCCGCCGCGTTGATGCGGATGATCCAGAGCGAGCGGAAGTCGCGCTTCTTGAGCCGGCGGTCGCGGTAGGCGTTGACGCCCGACTTGTCCACCGCCTGCTTGGCGATGCGGTAGGCGTTGCCTTTGTTGCCGTAGTAGCCCTTCGACTGGGCGAGGACTCTCTTCCGGCGTTCCTTGCGATGTGGTCCGCGCTTGACGCGTGCCATGGTGAACCTCGTTTCCTGGTAGGGCCGGGGCCCGGGGCGAGACCGGTGCCGGCTGGTTAGACGGCCGGGCGGGACAGGTTCGTTCCCGCCGCGGCCGCTGCCGCGGGAGCTAGTCCTGCAGCATGGCGCGGACGTTGTTGGCGAACTTCCCCTTCACGGTGGTGACGTGACGGAGGTTGCGCTTCCGCTTGGTGCTCTTCTTGGTGAGGATGTGGCTGTGCATGGAGTGGCCCCGCAGCACCTTGCCGGTGGCGGTGACCTTGAAGCGCTTCCTGGCGCCGCGGTGCGACTTCATCTTCGGCATGACGACAGCCTCTCCCTCGACTTCTCAGACTTGCTGCTGCGGTTCCTTGGGTGCCTCTTTGGTCGCCGGCCGCGGCGCCTCTGCCTTCTTGCTGGCGGCGGCGGCGGTGCCCTTGCGGGGAGGCGCGAAGATCTGGTGGACGCGGTTGCCCGCGCGTTCGGGCGTGGATTCTACCACCCCGTGCTCGGCGATGTCCGCCTCCAGGCGCTTGAGCAGGTTGTAGCCGAGGTCCATGCGGGCCATCTCGCGGCCGCGGAACTGCACCGTCGCCTTGACCTTGTCCCCCTCGTCGAGGAAGCGCAGGAGACGCTTGAGCTTCACCGTGTAGTCGTGGGGGTCGATCATGGGCCGGAACTTCACTTCCTTGACGACGAAGATGTGCTGCTTCTTCTTCGCCTCCTGGGCCCGCTTTTTCTCCTGGTAGAGGTACTTGCCGAAGTCCATGACCCGGCAGACGGGCGGGTTGGCGTTGGGCGCCACCTCCACGAGGTCGAGGCCGGCGTCGTCGGCGATCTTCTGCGCCTCCCGGATCTCGACGATGCCGCGCTGGTTGCCCTCGTCGTCGATGAGCCGCACCTCGCGGGCGCGGATCTGGCGGTTCATGCGGGTCTTCTTGTCGATGGACAGGGGTCGTTCCCTCCGTAGGGCGGGCTCACCACCCGCCGTCGTTAATCCTTCTCTACAGCTCCAGCGCCCGGCTCCGCTCGCGCTCGGCTATGCGCTCGGCGACGGCGGCGACGGACTGCGGTCCCAGATCCTCGCCGGTGCGCAGCCGCAGCGCCACGGTGCCCGACTCCGCCTCGCGCGGGCCGACGACCAGCATGTACGGCACCTTGTGCAGCTGCGCCTCGCGGATCTTGTAGCCCAGCTTCTCGTTGCGCGCGTCGAGCTCGGCGCGCACGCCGGCACGGACGAGCTCGTCGTGCACCCGCGCCGCGTACTCCTGCACCTTCTCGGAGACCGGCAGCACCGCCGCCTGCTGCGGCGCCAGCCACACCGGGAAGGCTCCGGCCGTGTGCTCGATGAGGATGCCGAGGAAGCGCTCGAGCGAGCCCAGCATGGCGCGGTGGATCATCACCGGCGGGTGCTCGTTGCCGTCGGCGCCGACGTACTTCAGGTCGAAGCGCTGCGGCAGCTGGTAGTCGAGCTGCAGCGTGCCGAGCTGCCACCAGCGCCCGAGCGCGTCGGCGATCTGGAAGTCGATCTTCGGCCCGTAGAAGGCGCCGTCGCCGGGGTTGATCGAGTAGCCGTCCTTGCCGAACACCGCCTGCAGCGCCGCCTCGAGGGTGCGCTCGGCGTGCGCCCACTGCTCGGCGGTGCCGATCGACTTCTCCGGCCGCGTCGACAGCTCGATCTTGATCTCCGAGAACCCCATCGTGCGGTAGATCTCGAGGATCATCCCCGCCGCCGCTTCGATTTCGACGCCGATCTGCTCCTCGGTGCAGAAGATGTGGGCGTCGTCCTGACTGAAGCTGCGCACCCGCGTCAGGCCCGAGGTGACGCCGCTCTTCTCGTAGCGGTGGAGGCGCGCGAAGTCGGCATAGCGGATCGGCAGGTCCCGGTAGCTGCGCAGCCGCGTGGCGTAGACCAGGCAGTGGCCGGGGCAGTTCATCGGCTTGACCGCCATCTGCCGCTCGTCGGCCTCGGTGAAGAACATCGCCTCGCGGTAGTTGTCGTAGTGCCCCGAGGTGTGCCAGAGGTCGACGTCGAGGATGAGCGGCGTCACCACCTCGCCGTAGCCGCGTGCGCCCTGTAGCTCGCGCACGAACTGCATGAGCCGGTTGTAGACGAAGGCGCCCTTGGGGTGGAAGAAGGGCATCGCCGGCGCCAGCGGGTTGAAGCTGAAGAGGTCGAGCTCGGGGCCGATGCGGCGATGGTCGCGGGCGCGCGCCTGCTCGATGGCGTGCGAGGTAGGCGTCGAGCTCGGCCGGCGTCGCGAACGCCGTGCCGTAGACGCGCTGCAGCATCTCCGCCGACTCGTCGCCGCGCAGGTGGACGCCCGATGCTTCGAGCAGCTTGACGGCGCCGATCTGCGACAGCCGCTGCACGTGCGGGCCGCGGCAGAGGTCGGTGAAGCGGCCGTGGCGGTAGAGGGTGATCGTCTCGCCCGCGGGGATGTCGTCGAGCCGCTCGACCTTGAGCGTCTCGCCCATCTCGGCGAAGAGGCGCTTCGCCTCCTCGCGCGACACCTCGATGCGCTCGAAGGTGCTGTCCTCGCCGAGGATCTCGCGCATCTTCTCTTCGATACGTGCGAGGTCCTCGGGCGTGAACGGGCGGCCGATGCGGAAGTCGTACTGGTACTTCTCGGTGTGGTCCTTGCGGCCGGCGTCGTACTCGACGTCGGGGAAGAGCCGCTTCACGGCGTCGGCGAGCACGTGCTCGGCACTGTGGCGGACGAATTCGCCGGCGCGCGCGTGCTTGGGCGTCACGATCTCGATGCGGCCGCCGCGCTGCAGCGGCTGGCGCAGGTCGACGAGGGCGCCGTCGAGGAGGGCGCCGACGGCGTCCTTGGCCGAGGCGCGGCCCGATCGAGTGGGCCACCGCGAGCGGCGTCGTCCCCGCCTCGACCGTGCGCACCGAGCCGTCCGGGAGGACGAGCTCGAGGGTCGCGGAGGCCGTCACCATGTGCGCATGAGATTTCTGGGGAAAAGCAGAGAGGCGCGTCGCAGCGGCGGGGAGAAGCTGATCAAGCGAGGGGGGAAGGGCGGGGGGCCTGGTAGGCGCTGGCGGACTCGAACCGCCGACCTCTACCGTGTGAAGGTAGCGCTCTAACCAACTGAGCTAAGCGCCTCTGGAAAGCCGATGGGACCGTCGCGAGCTCCTATGGTGGTAGGCCCGAGCGGATTCGAACCGCTGACCTCTACGATGTCAACGTAGCGCTCTAACCAGCTGAGCTACGGGCCTGTTTTCGACGCCGCCCACCAACGTTGACGCAGCTCGGCCGCCGTCGAAGGGGACCGAGAGTAGCAAGCGGTCCGGGGAGTGTCAATGTGACGCCGGAGGGGCGCGGCGCCAGGGTTGGCGCAGCGGCGCGCGGGCGTCGTAGAGGCGCAGGCGGGCGTCGAGAGCGGCCGTCGGGGCGCCTGGTTGTTGCACCAGCGCGAGGGCCTGACGCTGGTGGCGCGCGGCGTCTTCGAAGCGGCCGAGCTCGGCGAGCGCCATCGCGGCGGCTTCCTCGCGGGCGACGGTGGGGCCGCGGGCGAGAAGCTGCTGGGCGAGGCTCAACGCGCGGGCGCCGTCCCGTACCTCGGCGGCGCCGGCGGCAGCGAGCACCTGCACGAGCTCGAGCATCAGCGACTCCTCCCGCGGCAGCGCGACGTGCGCTTCCTCGAGCCGCTGGCGGGCCGTCGCTTCATCGCCGCCGGCGAGCAGGGCGCGCGCTTCGGCGAGCCGCGGAGCGGCGGCGTTGGGGGCGGCGGTGACCACGCGGCGCAGCTCGGGCAGCGCTTCGGCGGGGCGGCCGAGGGCCACGAGCGCGAGCGCTCGGTAGTAGCGCGCCTCCACGTCGTCGGGACGGCGGCGCAACACGGCGTCGAGCAGCGGCAGCGCGCGCTCGGCGCCGCCGCGGTCCAACAAGGCGACGGCGAGGTTGAACTGCACGCCCGGCGAGTCGGGAGCGGCGGCGAGCGCCTTCTCCAGGTGCTCGATGCCGCGCTCGGTCTCGCCGAGGCGGAGGAGGAGCGTGCCGAGGTTGCCCTGCGCGATGGGGGAGCTCGGCTGCAAGGCGAGCGCGCGCTCGTAGGCGTTGCGAGCGCCGGTGAGGTCGCCCTGCCGCTCGCGCGCCACGGCGAGGTTCTGCCACGCCGTCACGTCCTGCGGCTGCGCCGCGACCGCCAGCGCGAGCTCCGCCTCCGCTTCGGCGAAGCGGCCCCCGGAGAGCAGCTGCGTGCCGCGCGTGACGTGACCGCGCGCGCCGAGATCTAGAGCCAGCAGCTCGGCGGTCCACGGATCGGGATAGCGCGGCGTCTCGCGAACATTGCCCGCACCGCCCGCGGCGAGCAGCTCGCGCGCCTCGTCGGCGCGGCCGAGCCGGCGGAGCGCCATCGCCAGCGTGTAGCGCACCGCGCCGGCTTGCGGCGCGAGCGCGAGCGCCTCGCGCAAGTGCGTCGCCGCGGCCGGCGCATCGCCTTGCTGCAGCGCAACACGCCCGAGGCCGTAGAGCGCCGAAGCCTGGGCGCCGGCGAGACCGCGTGCGGCCTCGAACGCAGCGCGAGCGCCCACGAGGTCGCCCTGCGCGAGCGCCGCCTCGCCGAGCTCGATTGCCGGAGCGGGCTCCTGCGGCGCCAGCGCGCGAGCGCGTTGGAGCGCCTCGCGGGCGGCGGCGAGGTCGCCACCGCCAGCCAGCAGGCGGCCGAGGAAGTAGGGCCATTGCGGCTCACGCAGCGCGAGGCGTTCGGCGTTACGCAAGCACGCCGCCGCCGACGCGGCGAGGTCGTAGACGAGATAGGCCTTGGCGCAGGCACTGAAGCTCGCCGCCGTCGCCGCAGCCTCGACCTCACGCCGCACGGCGTCGAGCTGCGCGCGAACCGCCGGCTCCATCTGCGTCGTGTCCGGGAACGGCACCGGCTCAAGGGTTGTCGAGGCGGTGGCCGCATGTGCCGCGCTCGCAGCCGTGGCGATCGTCAGCACGAAGGCCAGTGCGCGTCTGGCCATTTCGCGGCCCGATCGCGTGCCGCATCTCACGGCGGCGCGCCGCTCCCTTCGCGCAGCATCGTGTACTTCCCCACCGCCGGCGCCCCGAAAGCTTCGCGGCGCCCGCTCGGCCATCGCACGACGACGCGGCGCAGCGTTGCACCGCCGCCGAGGCCGAAGAGCACGCGCGGGTCGCTCGCCGAGGCGTAGCTGCCGTCGGCGTGCGCGCTACGTACGAGCGACGGCGCGCCGGTGCGCTCGACCGTGACCAGCGCGCCGAGGGCGTCGCGCCCTGCGGCGCTGCCGGTGACGAGCCGCAAGCCGACCCAGGGTCGTTTGTTGCCGTCGCGGTTCAAGAACAGCCGCGCCGGCCCGTCCACGTTGGCGACCACCACGTCGGTGTCGCCGTCGTCGTCGAGGTCGCCGAAGGCGGCTCCGCGGCTCACTTCCGGAGCGACAAACGCTGCCCCACCGCGCGCGCTCGCGTCCTCGAAGCGCCCGCTGCCAAGGTTGCGGAAGAGCTGCTTGGGTTGCCGCAGCGGCAGCACGTCGCCGCTGCGGCGCTGCTCCTCGATCGATTTGACGGCGCCGTTGACCGCCAGCCAGTCGAGCCAGCCGTCGCCGTCGACGTCGAGCCAGCCGGCGCCGAAGCCGGTGGTCGCCAGCGACAGCGCGCGCAGGCCGCTGCCGATGGAGACGTCCTCGCAGAACCCGCCGCCGTTCCGATAGACGGCGATGCCTTCGCCGTTGAGGTTGGTGATCGCCACGTCCAAGTCGCCGTCGCCGTCGTAGTCGCCGGCATCGATGCCCATGCTCGCCTGCGGCTGCCCTTCGCCGGAGAGCGCGCAGCCGGCGAGCAGCGCCTCGTCGCGGAAAGTGCCGTCCTTGGCGTTGATCCACAGCTGGTTGTCGGTCTTGTCGTTGGCGACGTAGAGGTCGAGCCAGCCGTCGCCGTCGAAGTCGAAGGCGCGGATGCCGAGGCCGGGGCCGTACTTGGCCCCAAGGCCGCTCTTCTGCGTCACGTCCTCGAAGGTGCCGTTGCCGCGATTGCGCAGCAGCCGCCCCGGCACCGCGTCGCTCGACACCGGCCCGCACCAGTCGGGCTCGCCGGCGCGCGTGCGGCAGGGCTGGTAGCCGGCGGCGGTGAAGCGCAGGTAGTTGCCGACGTAGAGGTCGAGGTGGCCGTCGCGGTCGTAGTCGACGAAGGCGGCGCTGACGCTCCAGCGCGGATCGTCGGCGCCCGCCGCCGCCGTCGCGTCGCGGAAGCGCGGCGTGCCGTCGGCCGCCGGGCCCTCGTTGTGCCACAGCTGATTCGATCCCACGCAGGTGACGTAGAGGTCGGTGCGGCCGTCGTTGTCGTAGTCGCCCGCAGCGGCGCCCATGCCGTAGGCGCAGGGCTGCGAGGCCGCTCGCCGCCGTGACGTCGACGAAGCGCAACGCGCCGGTCTCGACGAGCTGGTTGCGATAGAGCCGGTGCGTCGGCGCCGGCCCCGCCTTCGCTCCGACGCGCGGCTCGAGCTCGCCGCCTTGCACGAAGAACAGGTCGAGGTCGCCGTCGCCGTCCGCGTCGAGCATCGCCACGCCGGGCCCCATGATCTCGGGCATCAAGTAGCGGCCCGAGCGGCCGCTGTGGTGGACGAAGTCGACACCGAGCTCGCGCGCGCGCTCCTCGAGCCAGGGCTCGCCCGTGGCCGGGGCCGCAGCCTGCGCTCCGCTCGCCGCCGCACCCGCGACCGCGGCTATCGTTGCAACGCCCAGCGTGAGCACTGCGGCTCGCACGAGCAAGCGGGCCGCCCGCAGCCGACGGCGCACCGCGCTCACCGCCGCGACGCCGCCCCCGCTCCCGCCGCCGTCTCGCGCACCTCGATCGTGCGGTTGGCGACGATCGGCCCCGGCACCGTCTGCCGCGCGCCCGAGGGCCAGCGCACCTCGATGCTCTCCACGGTCTTCACACCATCCAACCCGAAGTAGAGCGGCAGCAGGCCGTGCGACAGGTAGCCGGTGGCGCCGTCGTGGAGCGCCACCTGCGTACGGCCGCCGGCCTTCACGGTCACTTCGGCGCCGAGGCCGTCGCGGTTGCCCTTCGTGCCGACGAGCCGCACCTTGAGCCACGAGATCGGCCGCCGCTGCGCCAAGTCGGAGACGAGCACCATCGGCCGGTCGTGCAGCTCGTTGGTGACGATGTCCAGATCGCCGTCGTCGTCCAGATCGAAGATCGCCGACGAGCGCGAGCCCAGCGTGCCGTTGACCGTCACCTTGCCGCTGCGGCCCGTGCACAACTTGTGGGCCTTGTCCTCGCCCGCGCAGTCGAGCGTGAACCATTCCTTGCGGACGCGGCCGTCGCGCCGCGGCTCGACGCCGAGCAACATCTCGGCGCTCAGGAACTCCTTGCCGCGGTTGTTGATGAGCAGCGAATTGACGCCGTAGCGCCATGGGTAGTTCATGCTGGCGGTGATGAAGACGTCGCGCCAGCCGTCGGCGTTCAAGTCGTCGACGCTCACCCCCCACGGCCAATACTGCTCGAGCCCGAGGTCCGACGACGCCTCACGGAAGCGGCCGTTGCCTTCGTTGACCCAGAAGGCGTTGCCGAAGATGTTGTTCTCCGGCGTGTCGAAGAACTTCTTCGCCCCTTCGCCCTCGAACCTGATCTTCATGCGCTCCTGCTCGGGCGCCGCCTCCCGAACCATGTCCGAGTGCATGTCGGTGATCAGCAGCTCGAGGTCGCCGTCGTCGTCGAAGTCGAAGGCCTTGCCGCCCATCGCTCCCCACGGCGTCTGCGGGAAGGTCGCCGCCGTCTTGTCGACGAAGCGACCGCCGGCGTTCTCGTAGTAGTGGTTGTCGCCCTGCATGCTGAAGACGTAGAGGTCGGGGCGGCCGTCGCGGTTGAAGTCGGTGACCACGGCGTCGCCGCTCCACGAGCCGTCGCGCAGTCCCGCCTCCTGCGAGACGTCGGCGAAGCGGTTGCCGCCGAGGTTCCGGTAAAGCACGCTGTACTCGGTGCGGTCGGGGTGGAGGTGGCCCTGGAAGGCGTCGGCGCGCGACAGGTAGTAGCCCCCGCGCCCCTTCTCATCGTGGGTGTAGATGCCGACGTTGACGAGGAAGAGGTCGAGGCGCGAGTCGCCGTCGTAGTCGAGGAAGACGGCCGCCGAGGAGTGGCCGACGTAGTCGACGCCGGCCGCCTTGGAGACGTCGGTGAAGCGCCCCTTGCCGTCGTTCGTGAAGAGCGCGTTGCCCATGCGCACGGTGGTGACGTAAAGGTCGGCGTCGCCGTCGTTGTCGACGTCGGCGAAGCTCGCCGAGACGGCGACGCGGCCATCGAGGCCGACGCCGGCTGCGCTGGTGGCGTCGTGGAAGCGACCGCTGCCGTCGTTGAGCCACAGCTCGCTGCGCCCCATCTGGCTGGTGAAGTAGACGTCGGTGCGGCCGTCGCCGTTGACGTCGGCGACCGCGAGGCCGTTGCCGTGGTCGTAGTGCGCCGGCTTGTAGGTCTTGCCGGCGTCGTCGACGATCTGGTGCACGAAGCGGATGCCGCTCTCCGGCGCGCGGTCGGTGAAACGGAAGTCGATCGGCGCCTGGAAGCGGTTCCTCGTGTTGCGCTCGGCGGCCTCGCGCGCGGCGAGGGTGGCGACGCCGACGTCTTCGGGCGGCACGTCGATCACCGTCGCATCGCCGGCGGCGGGAGTCGCGGCCGGCGCGGCGTGCTCGTGCTGGGCGACGAGCGCCGCGGCGCCGCAGAGCAGCGCGGCGGCAAACAGACAAAGAGCTGGCTTGTGCATGGGAGTGGGCCCTCGTGGAAGCGCTGATTGTAGTCGGCGGCCGTTCGGGAGCGCGGAGGGCGGCTGCTAGCATTCGCTGCCGTTCGCAAGGCTCGCTCACCCATCGAAAGCATGCGCCCCGTTTGCCTGTTGCTGCTCGCTTCGTCGATCGCGCCGCTCGCGGCGGGTGCGACGGCGGCTAACGCGCCGCCGACGCGCGCGGCTGCTCCTCCCGCGGCCGCGGCCGCGGCCACGCCCGCGCCGGCCGGCGCCGCAGCGGCTCCCGGATCGGCCGCGCAGGGCGCCGCCTTCGAGCGCGCGCTCGAACGCGTGGCGGCGAAGGACTTCGCCGCGGCCGTCGCGCTTCTCGAGCCGTTTGCCAAGTCGGGCGAGGCATTGCCGCCGGTGCGCACGGTGCTCGCCGTGTCGTACCTCGAGCTGGGGCGCGCCGCCGACGCGGCAGCAGCGGTGGCGCCGGTCGCGGCGCGCGAGGACGCGGCGCCGCCGCTCCTCTACCAGGCGGCGCGCGCCGCCGCTGCGCTCGGCCAGCAGGCGCAGGCGGAGGGCTACCTCGCGCGCGCCGCGGCCAAGGAGCCCGCGTCGCTCGCGGCGCGCACGCTGGGCCTGCACCGCGCCGCCGCCGGCGAGCTCGTCGACGCGTGCCGCCTGCTGCGCCCCTACGTCACCGCGCGCGCCGAGGACGAGGAGGCACGGCTCGGCACCGTCTACTGCAGCGTCGAGACCGGCGACCTCGCGGCCGGCGAGGAGCTGCTGCGGCCGCTGCCCGCCGAGCTGCCGCGCGCGCGTGTGCTACGGGCGCGGCTGGCGCTGCTGCGCGGCCAGCCGTACGACGCCATCGCGCAGCTCGAGCCGCTCGCCAAATCGCCGCCGCCGGAGATCGCCTATGACCTGCGACGCAACCTCGCCGAGGCGTGGCTCGAGGTCGGCAAGTCGCAAGCGGCCGCCGAGCTGCTCGCCGGCCACGTGGGCGACGACCTTCAGCTCGGGCTGATGCTCCTACGCGCGCGCGAGCAGTCCGGCGATCCCGACGGCGTGATCGCCGCCGCCGCGCCATTCTCGGCTCGGCTGCTGGCGACGGAGGCACCGGCCGACGCGCCGAAGCTGACGCTGGCGAAGATGGCGCTCGCGTGGGGCCGCGCGCTGCTCGACCGCCACCGCTGGCCGGAAGCGGTCACCGCGCTGCAGGCAGCGACGCGTTGGGCGCCCGACGATGCGCCCGCCTGGCAGGCGCTGGTGCAAGCGCTGCGCGGCGCCGGTCGGCGCGAGGAGGCGGAGGCGGCGATGGCTCGCCTGCGCGAGGTCGCGGCGGCCGCATCGGCGACGAAGCCGTAGCGTCGCCGGGCTAAGCCCACGAGCGTCGCTAATCGCCGGCGCGCAGGTGGTTCGAGGCGCAGCGGTAGCCGCCGTTGCGCGTGACGCTGCCGAGCAGCGGCGGCAACAGATCGAGTCGCACGCCCGCGGCGGCGAAGGCGTCGCGCGCGATGCGATCGCCGGCGGCGAGGTGCGAGGCGAATCCCTCGGCGCGGAAGCCGTCGGCGCGGCGCTCGACGACGACGTTGTTCCAGCCGACGAAGAAGTACTCGTCGGGGATCGAGCCGGGATCGCGCAGGACGGCGGCCGGAATCACGAACAACGGCAGCCGCGCCACGGTCCAGCCCTCGGTCGCTAGATGCTCGGCGACGAGGTCGAGGTACGACACGAGCGCGTGACCGCGCTGCGACGTGTGCGCGGTGGCGACGCCGGCTCCGACGGCGGCACCGTCGAGACGATAGGCGGCAGCGAACGTCGCGAGATCAGACGCGGCGAGGCCGGCGAGCAGCCGCCCGCCGGCCGCGAGATCGGCGACGAGCGCCGTGCCGCGCCGGCCACGCGGCGGGGTGATGCCGGCCTGCGGCAGCAACGTCACCAGTGAGTCGAGGTCGTAGCCGGCGCCGCCGAAGATCCGCTGCATGGATGCCAAGCGCACCGCGGGCTCGATGCCGTCGCCGGGCTCCGGCAGCGGGTGGACGGAGCGCACCGGCCGGCCAAAGAGCGCCGCCAGCTCGTCGGCGGCGCGCCGCATTGCGCTCACATAGTCGTCGACTCCCTTTGCCGTGGCGAAGCTCTCGACCGGCACTCGCGGCACGCCCAGCAGCTCGAGCACGCGCGGCTCGAAGGTGTGCAGGCTCGCCCACGCGGCGTCGCGGGTGAGCAGCACCTGGCCGTTGTGGAAGGGCACGTCGCTGCGCGCCCACCGCACGCCGCCCCATGCACGGTCGAGGTCGGATGGCAGACGCTCCACCAGCTCGGGGCCGAGCTGCAGGTCCGCCTCGCGGCCGCGCTGCAGGTTGGGCCGCACGATCACCCGCACCGCGCCGCCGCTCGCGCGCGCGAAGCTGAACGGGTCGCGCGGCCACGGCGAGTACGGCCCACCGCGCGTCTCCAGCAGCCGCAACGAAGTCGAAGCGAGGTCCGCGAGCTGGCGCGCCATCGGCGCGTCAACGAGCACGAGCAGCTGTCGCCGCGGATCGGCGGCGCGTAACGCGGCGAGCATCGCCCGCGCTTCGCCGGCGTCGACGAGCGAGGAGGGCAGCGAGTAGACCGAGGCGACGAGCGCGCGGTCTGGATCGTCCTCGATGCGGAAGCGTTCGTCGCGCAACTCCACGCGCAGCGTTTCCGCAGACCGCGGCGCCGAGGCCAGAGGTGCGCAAGCGAACGCGCAGGCCAGCGCGCACGTCAGCGCCGGACCCATCGAGCGCAGCGGCACCCTCATAGGTGAACCGTAACTCGACCGGCTCTCATCGCGACTCGCCGACAACGCGCACGCGCCGCCGCGCCGGCAGGTCGAAGAACGCCTGCGTGCGCCCGTCGGGCCAACGCACGACGAGCCGCTCCACCCGCTCCGCGGCGCCGAGCCCGAAGTGACTGCTCATCGCGTGCTGCGACAGGTACGAGCTACCGGTCCGCACCTCACGCAGTTGGGTACGACCGCCAGCGGCAACGGTGACGCGGGCGCCGATCGCGAACGTATTCCGCGACGAGTCTCCGACGTCGACGAGCAGGAACGCGCCCTTCGCCTCGCCGGTGCTTTCCCACACCTCCGCCAACTCGTTGGTGGCGAGGATGGCCGCGTCGAGGTCGCCGTCGCCGTCGAGGTCGCCGGTGGCGAGGCCGCGGCTGACGCGCAGGAGGTCCATGCCGGTGTCGAGCGCCTCCGCGAAGGTGCCGTTGCCGAGGTTCTCGTAGACCTGGTTGCGCTGCGCGAACTGCGCGCCCTGGCGCAGCTGCCCCACGATGTCGTTGACGTGACCGTTGGCGACCAGCAGGTCGAGGTCGCCGTCGAGGTCGAGGTCGAGGAAGTCGATGCCGAAGCCGAGCGACAGCAGCGACGGCTCGGCGAGCTTGGCGACGAAGCGCGTGTCCTGGAAGAGCCCGTCGCCGAGGTTGCGCCGCAGCCCGAGGCTCTCGAGGTCGAAGTTGGTGATCACGATGTCGAAGCGGCCGTCGCCGTCGTAGTCGTCGAGGTCGATGCCCATCCCCGCCTCCGGCTTGGCGTTGGGCGACAGCGCCACGCCGGCGAGCAGGCCCATCTCCTCGAAGGTGCCGTCGCCGCGGTTGCGGAACAGCAGGTTGGGATCGCCGTCGTTGGCGACGAAGAGGTCAGGCCAGCCGTCGAGGTCGAAGTCGAAGAAACCGACGCCGAGGCCGTGGAGCCCCGGCTCGACGACCCCCGCCGCCGCGGTCGCGTCGACGAAGGTGCCGTCGCCGCGGTTCTTGTAGAAGCGGTCGGCGACGCCGGCGTACGCCTGCGGCTTGCAGTAGCCGACGATGCCGGTCGCCGGCTCGCGGCAGTCGCGGTGCTTGGCCGGCGTGAAGTCGGCGTAGTTGGCGACGTAGAGGTCGAGGTCGCCGTCGCGGTCGACGTCGGCGAAGGCGGCGCCGGCGCTCCACGCCGGGTCGCCGACGCCCGCCGCGGCGGTGACGTCGGTGAAGCCGCCGTCGCCGTCGTTGCGGAAGAGCTGGTTCGCTCCCATCGCGGTGACGTAGAGGTCCAGGTCGCCGTCGCCGTCGACGTCCCCCGCGGCGGCGCCGGCGCCGTAGCCGCTGACGGCGATGCGCGAGCGCGCCGTCTGGTCGACGAAGCGGCCGGGGCCGTCGTTGCGGAAGAGGCGCGAGCGCGGCGGCTCGCCGTCGTAGCCCGGCAGCGCGCCGCCGTCGACGAAGAAGAGGTCCTCGTCGCCGTCGCCGTCGTAGTCGAAGACGACGACGCCGCCGACCATCGTCTCCACCATGTAGCGCCGGCCGGTGGAGGCGTTGTGGTGGCGGAAGTCGACGCCCCACGTGGCGCCGGCGCGGCGGAAAGCGGATGGCGCTGGCGTGAAGCGGCGACGCGAGCGGCAGGAGGACTAGGAGCAGCAGCGTGCCAGCGAGCGCTCGCGGCGGTCCGAGCATCAGCGCCCGCCTCACCCCGCGTGCGCTACGAAGTGCCCTTGCGCAGCTGCTCGAGGTTGGCCGCTGCGTTCTTGTCCTGCGGGTTGATGGCGAGCACCTGCTCGAGCAGCTTGCGCGCCTCGTCGTTCTTGCCGCTCTCCATGAGCAGCACCGCGAGGTCGCTCATCGCCGCCGTGTGCCGCGGCTGCATCTGCAGGGTGCGGCGGAAGTCGCGCTCGGCGCCCTGCAGGTCGTGCATCGCCATCTCGACGGCGCCGCGCAGGTAGACGAAGTCGGGGTTGCCGGGCGCGCTCACCACCGCCGCGTCGGCCGCGTTCAGCGCTGCAGCGTTCTGCTGCTGGGAGAGCAGCAGCCGCACCTGGAGCGTGTGCGCCAGCTCGTCGTCGGGAGCGGCCTGCAGGCGCTGGCGGATGATGTCGAGCGCCTGCTGCGTGCGCCCCTGCTGCGCCAGGCTCATCGCCGTCGAGGCGTAGGCCGGCAGCGCCGGCCCACTCGCGGCGGCAGCAGCCTCGCCGGCGGGCGCCGCGCCGGGCGGAGCCGAAGGAGCGAGCGCGCGCGCCCGCGCCGCCGCCAGGGTCTGCGCCTGCTCACGCGCCTGCGCCGCCTCGGCACCGCGGCCGGCGGCCTCGAAAGCGCGCGAAAGCGCCTGCCACGTGGGCTCGTCCTGCGGGCGCAGCTTCGTCGCCTTCTGCAGCACCGTTACCGCCTCGCCGGTCTTACCGGCGCCGATGAGCAGCTCGCCGTACTCGCGCGCGATAGCGGCGGCGGGCCGCGGATCGCCGACCGAGTTGGAATCGGCCGGCAGCTTGCTCGCGAGCGGCGCCAGCGTGACCATCGCCGCGGCGGCGTTGCCGGCCTGCCGCTGCGCGCGCCCGAGAAGCAGCACCAGGGCGGGCACGTTGCCGGCCTTACCGGCGAGGGTCTCGACCGCCTTCGCCGGCTGGCCGGCGAGCAGGTAGGCCTCGGCGGCGACGCGGCGCACCTCGAGGTCGATCCCCGGCGGGTGGTTGGCAAGCACCGGTTGCAGCTTGGCGAGCGCCGCCGGGCCGTCGCCGACGAGCACCTGGATGCGCGCCTCGAGGAGCTGCACCGCCGGGCTCTCGACCAAACCGTGCAGCAGCTGCGCCGCCTCGAGCGGCCGCTCGAGGCCGATGGCGAGCGTCGCCGCCACCAGCCGCGCGTCGCCGTCGTCGGCGTGGTTGAGCGTCCACGGACGCAGCATCGCGTAGGCCTCGACGACGCGCCCCTGCCGCGACAGCAGGAGGCCGAGGTCGCGCCGCGCCGGCGAGGTCGGCTCCTTGTCCACCGAGCGCGCGAGGTAAACCTGACCAGAGGCGATGTCGTTCGAGAGCAGCGCGGCGCGGCCGGCGTTGTAGAGCACGGCGGCTTCCGCGTCGTCGCGGTCGGCGAGCGGCTTGAGCGCGGCGAGCGCGTCGGCAGCGCGGTTCTCGCGCAGGTAGAGCGCGCCGAGCAGCGACTGCCCGCGCGGCGGCAGCTCGGGCGCGACCGCGCTCGAGCCGCGCGATGGCGTCCTTCGACCTTCCCCGCCTGCGCCAGCGCCGCCGCCTCCTGCGTCGCCGTCTCGCCGGCGGCCGTGCCGGCGGCGGGCGCTGGAGCCGCCGGACGTGGCGCCGGCGCGGCGGCCGGCGGCGCGCCGGTCTGCGCCGCGGCAGCGGTTACGAGCAGCGATGACGAGAGCAGTGTGAGCAGGACGAGCGATCGCTTCATGGTCGTGTCGGCTCCGGGGCAGTTCGTGAGGTGCGCGGATCGCCCGCCCCTGCGTCTCGCTGCGCTACTTGATTTCCTTCAGGAACTCCTTCGCCTCCGCCGCGTACTTGTGATCGGGGGAGATCTCGAGGAGCTTCTGGAAGTCGGCCTTGGCCTCGGCGTTCTTCCCCTTGTTGAGGCTGACCAAGCCGCGGTAGTAGTAGGCGTCGGGCAGCTCCGGGTTCTCCTTCACCACCTGGTCGAACTTGGCGAAGGCCTCCTCCATCTTGCCTTCGTTGAACGCCTTGATGCCGATGTTCAAGATGGAGTTGGGGTCCATCTTGGTGCCCGCCGGCAGCTTGGCGATGTACTGCTGCGCTTCGGCCTCGCGGCCGGAGGCGATCAGCAAGTCGGCAGTGAGCTTGAGGGTGTCGACGTCGTCCGGCTTGATCGCCAGCGCCTTCTGCAGCGAGGCGACCGCCTCGTTGGTCTTCCCCTCCTGATACTGCGTGTTGGCGATGGCGCGCAGGATCATGGGGTGGAACTGCGGGTCCTCGAGCTTCGAGAGCGCGGTCTCGTACTCGGCGCGCGCCTCGGCCCACTTCTTCTGCTCGAGCAGCGCGTTGCCGCGCTCGAGGGCCGCCTTCGCCTGGCCGGCGGTGCTCTCCTTCTCAGCCTGCTCGTAGACCTCCTTGGGGATCACCTTGAGCGTGATGTTGAGCGGCTGGGCGGGGCCTGGCGAGACCTTGATCTGTCCCTCCGACGCCAGGAAGCCCTCTTTCTCGATGAGGATCCCCCAGGCGCCGTTGGCGAGACCGAGGACCGACCAGCGGCCTCTCTTGTCGGTGGTGATCTGAGCCGGGCCGGGCTTCGCCGCTTCCACCCGGTCGGCGCCCATGCGGAGGGTGATGGTGGCGCCCTCGACAGGCTGGCCCTGCTCGTCCTTGACGGCGCCCTGCAGCCGCCCCTGGCCCGCCCACTCCTGCGCCACGGCTGGCGCGGCGAGGGCGGCGAGGACGAGGACGGACGCGGCAATCGTGATCCGACGCATCTTGTGCATGTGAGGTCTCCTTGGAGCCTGGATTTGTGGGACCCAGGAGGCAGACGCGCTACGCGCGCCTATCCAGCATATCCAAGCAGGCAGAACAAAGAAAAACCGCCGGGGCTTCCCCCGGCGGTTGGAAGGTCAGGTGGAGCCGCCGGACCGTTCCGGCGGCTCTGCCCAAGCGACGATCAGCGGAAGCTGATGCGGGCGCCGAGGCGGTAGATGCGCGGGCTCACGATCTCGCGCACGTTGTCCGAAGTGGACTGCGCGAGGCGGTGATTGCGCTGCAGGGTGTACTGCTCGTTGAACACGTTGAACACGTCGACGCCGATGGTGAGGCCGAAGTCCGAGAAGGAGAACTCCTTCTCGACGCGGGCGTCGAACATGTGGATGTCGTCGAACCGGAACTCGTCCGGATCGCTGACCGCCGACACGGACTGCGCAGCGAAGTTCGTGTTGGCGTCGCTGGCCAGCGTGTTGCCGCGCGAGCGCCAGTAGGGGATCGGGTAGCCCTCGCGGCCGGTGAGGTTGGCCGCGACGTTGAAGCCCCACCCACGGTCGGGCGCGATCTGGTAGAGGCCGTTGACGCTGTACGACCACTCGCTGTTGATGTAGATGCCGCCCTTGCTGCCCGAGCCCGTGCCCGAGCCCTGCATCACGACGTCACCCTCGCGGGTGCCACCGTTGAGGGTCTCGGTGGGGTTCTCGAGCTCGCTGCCGGGCACCGAGGACCACGTCCAGTCGGCAAAGGTGAAGTTGCCGCGCAGCATCCAGCGGTTGGCGAGACGCTTGTTGAAGGTCAGCGCCGCGCCCTTGTACTCCTGCTCGCGGTCACCGTTCTCGAGGAAGCGCCCGCCGCGCGAGGAGACGCCCGGCCGCAGCGTGTACCAGGTGAGGGCGCGAGTCGTGCCGTCCGGCAGCGCCTGGTTGAAGGTCACCGGGACGTAGTCGGCACGCGTGGTGCACACGACCGAGCGAGTTGAGGTTGGCGCCCGTGAACGCCGGGCAGAGCAGCGGATCGCCGGCGTCCTGGCACTCGGCGGTGCTGCCGTCGAATACCAGCCACTCGGTCTCGATGATGTCGCTGATCTTGCGGTAGGTGAGGTTCAACCCGACCACGAACTCCGGCAGGAGCGCGTGCTCGAGGCCGAACAGCACCTCGTCGCTGATCGGCGCGCTGAGGTCGCGAGTCGACGCCGTTGGAGTTGAGCAGGCCGTTGTTGCGCGGGTCGACGTTGGCGGAGATGCCGAACGGCGCGACCACCTCGTTGGCGGTGACGTTGCCGTCGTTACCGGCACCCGTCGGCTGGGTGGTGATCCAGTAGGTGTAGCCCGGGGTGCGCAGCGGGTCGGTCCAGCTCACCGTGCCCGAGCCGAGCTGGTCGGAGAAGCGCGCATAGCTGGCCCGCAGCAGGGTCTTGCGCTCGGCGCCGAGGGCGTAGGTGACGCCCAGGCGCGGGTTGATGTTGGTCCAGTCGAACCCGGCGTCACGTTCGCCGTGGCTCACTGCCGGCAGGGCCCACTCGGCGTTCCCCGGCGCGCTGGAGGCGAGTTGGGTGCCTTCCTGCTTGTCCCAGCGGATGCCGGCGTTGAAGGTCAGGTTGCCGACCGTCATGGTGTCCTGGGCGTAAACGCTGGTGTACTTGATGTTCTGCTTGGCGTTGCCCGGACGGTCAGCGTTGAGGACGCTGAAGCCGGCGAAGCCGTAGAAGGCCAGCGAGTCGAGGACGTAGCCCTCGCCCGCCCAGTTGGTGAGCGAGCCCACCTCGGCCTCACGGAAACCGGCGCCGAACTTCAGCTCGTGCGACAGGTTGCCGGTGTTGAAGAAGCTCGAAGCGTCGGCCTTGAAGTTGTCCTGCGGACGCTCGGTCTGGTACAGGTAGAAGCTGTTGTGCCAGACGCCGTCGACGCCGGCGGTGGCGTCGATGCCGAGACCGCCCTGCGGCGCCAGCTGGAAGCCGCCGTTGACCTTCGAGTACATGCCGGTCAGGTAGAAGTTCGAGGAGAAGATGTGCGTGTCCTCGATCTTCCAGGTGGTCGGCTTGGGCCCGAACTTGCCCTGGTCGAACGTCGTCTCCTGCGGACGGGTGGGACCGGCGTTACGGCCGATCTTCACCTTGTCGCTGTCGAAGTAGAAGCCCGACGCCGAGTTGTTCGACGCGACCTGCGCGTTGATCTTGGCGTTCTTCGCCTCGAGGTCGGTGAAGTCGACCACGTTGGCGATGGTGCGCAGCTGGATCTTCTGCTTGCCGTACGACCCCCAGACCCACAGCCGGTCCTTGACGATCGGACCGCCGACCTCGGCACCGTAGTCGTGCACGAAGTCGATCTGGTTGCCCTGCGTGAAGGAGGCCTGCGGGGTGGTCACGCCGGAACCGGCGCGCCACGCGCCGGCCCTGGCCAGCTCGGAGCGGTCGATGGCGAGGTCGGCCTGCTCGGGCAGGATGCCGAAGGCGCCGTCGCGGTCCGTCTCGTAGCGGCGCGCGCTGCCCCGCCACTCGTTGGTGCCGCGCTTGGTCACCATGTTGAGCACCACGCCGCCGGTGGCCATCGTGGTGTCCGAGCCGCCCGTCGTCACCTGCATCTCTTCGAAGGCGTCGAAGTCGTAGTAGGCCGGCGAGGAGCCGAGGGCCGCCATGTCGGTGATGACGACGCCGTCCACCGACCACACGGCCTGGTCGCCGGTCGAGCCGGTGCCCACGTACTGCGACTGCTGGCCGCTCTCGTTACCGCCGACGTTGATGCGGTCGGTGAGCACGCCAGGCGTAGTCTGCAGGATCGCCCACGGGTCGCGGGCGGTGGGGATCTTCTCGAGCTCGGTCGACGCGACGGTGGCGCCGGTCGAAATCCGGCGCTCGTCGAGCAGCGGCGACTCCGCCGTCACCGTGATCACGTCCTCGACCGCACCGCTCATCGTGACCTCGATGTTGGTGTTGCGGCCGACGTTGACCGTGATGTTCGGGTAGTCGACGGTCGAGAAGCCCTCGAGCTCGGCCTTGAGGCCGTAAGAGCCGGGGGAGAGGCTGAGGAAGCGGAACTGACCCTGAGCGTTGGTCACCTGCACCTGCGGCGCGCCGCCGCCGGTCAAGGTCACGGTCACGCCGGGCAGCGCCGAGCCCTGCTCGTCCGAGACGGTGCCGTAGAGGTTACCGGTCTGCAGCTGGGCGTAAGCCCCGCCAGCGACCAGCAGCGCCAGCGCCGCGATGGCGAAAGCGCGAGTCCAAAGATTGGAGCTCTTCATTGTCCAGTCGATCTCCATGGTTGATTGCTGCCGCCGGGTACTGTCTCCGTTCAGACTGCGCCGAGGAAACCTCGGTGCGACCCGGCCGTAAAAAGGAAAGTGAGAACCGAGTTGGTACGAGACTCGATTGCTTCGGCTCCCGGCAACACCTCCTTTCGACGTTTCTTGGCCGCTTCCGGCCGACGTGCCGGCAGCGGTACAGCTTGGGGAATTGCGTTCGTCGGCGGAATGTAGCAAGGTCGGTGCCGCGGGGGAAGCCCCACCTCGCCGGTTCGTCTCCGCTCGACGGCGCCGCCTTTTGCTGGTCCGCACCGGCCCGGCGGTTCAACAGATTGAACGGCGCCCGTCCAATTGGCTGAAGGTCGCGCGGCTCGGCCCAGCGCTGTGAACCTCCGCCGGGGGCGCCGGGAACCGACTGCTATCATGCCGGCCATGCTCCGATGCCCCGCCGGCGCGCTGGCGCTCGCCGCGCTGCTGGCCGGCTGCTCCACCTACCAGCGCTTCGATTCCGTCACTCATTTGCGCGCGCAGTACGCGCAGCGGGTGGGCGATGCCGGCGCGGCCGAGCTGCAGGTGCCGTTCGAGCTCGACGAGAATATCCGCGCCGCGCTGCCGCAGCTTCGCCAGGCCTCGCCCGACCGCCGCCTCACCGAGGTGATGGACCTCATCTTCGAGCGGCTCGGCATCACCTATCAGCTGGCGCCGACGCGCACTGCGATCGAAGCGTTCCGCGCGCGGCGCGGCAACTGTCTCTCCTTCGTCAACCTCTTCGTCGGCCTCGCGCGCGCCAGCGACCTCAACCCGTTCTACGTCGAAGTCGTCGACTATCAGAAATGGAGTCACCAGGCGGGGATGGTGGTGAGTCAGGGGCACATCGTCGCCGGCATGTACCTGAGCGGCGAGCTGCAGACCTACGACTTCCTCCCCTATCGTCCGAAGGCGTACCGCGACTTCAACCCCATCGACGACCTGCAGGCGGCGGCGCACTACTACAACAACCTCGGCGCCGAGGCACTGCTCGCCGGCGACATGCAGGAAGCGCGGCGGCTGATCGAGATCGCCGCCGCCATCGCGCCCGACTTTCCGAAGGCGCTCAACAATCTCGGCGTCATCCGCGCACGCAGCGGCGATGCAGCGGGCGCCGAGCAGGCCTACAAGCAAGCGCTCGCCGCCGATCCCGGCAACTCGGCCGTGATGACGAACGTGGCACGTCTGCTACAGCAAGCCGGGCGCGGCAACGAGGCAGAACAGATGCTGGCGTCGATCGAGGCCGGCAACACCACCAACCCCTACTTCTTCGTCTACCAGGCCGACATGGCGCTGGTGCGCGGCGATCAGAAGCGGGCGCTCGAGTACATGTCGAAGGCGCTGTCGCTCGACAGCGAGAGCCCCGACGTGCACGTCGGCTTGGTGAAGGTCTACCTCGCGCTCGGCGAGACCGACAAGGCGCGCCACCACCTGGCGCGCGCGCTCGCCCTCGACGCCACCAACCCGGAGGCGCGCCGCTACGCCACGATGCTCGGACGCTGACGAAATCGCACGCACAAGGCAGACGCGCCGCTCGCCGCCCGCGCCGCCCTGGAGGAATCACCCATGCGCAAGCCCTCACCACGGCGGACCCTCCCAGCCCTCCTCGCCGTCGCCTTGATCGCCGGCCCTGGAGCCGGCAGCCCGAGCGCGGCAGCCGAACGCAGGACCGACAACAAGCGCAACGGCGCGCAGCCATCGTTCTCCGGCACCGCGGAGGTGGTATCGGTCGAGGTGCCGGTCAACGTCGTCGACCGCGAGGGCAAGCCGGTGCGCGGCCTGACCGCCGACGACTTCATCGTCCACGACCAGGGGCAGCGGCAGACGCTCACCGGTTTCGAGGTCGTCGACCTCGAGACCATCGACACGCAGCCCGCGGCCGCGCCGGCGGCGCCGCCCCCGCCCATCGCTTCGCACGCGCGCCGCCACATCCTGCTGCTCTTCGACCTCTCCTTCTCGACTCCCACCGCCGTCGTCAAGGCGCGCATGGCCGCCCGCGACTTCGTGCTCAAGTCCCTTCACCCGCAGGACCTCGCGGCGATCGCCACCTATTCGCTGCAACAAGGCCCCCGGCTCGTCGTCACCTTCACCCCCGACCGCGCGCAACTGGCGCGCGGCATCGACACCCTCGGCGCGCACACGCCCGACGCGCTGACGATGGCCAAGCGCGACCCGCTGCGCTTCGTCATCGCGCCCGCCGACATGGCGTCGCTGGCCGGCGAGAGCGCGCTCGGCGTCAACAACGAGGTGCGGTCGCAGCAAGACCAGATGGTGGCCGAGTACATGAAGAGCATCGCGCAGCAGGCCGAGCGCAGCGAGCGCTTCTACTCCGAGGCGCGCATCAACAACTTCGCGCACGGCCTCTCGGAGCTGGCGCGCACGCTGGCCACGGTGCCGGGCCGCAAGCAGGTGGTCTACTTCTCCGAAGGGTTCGAGAGCCGGCTGCTGCTCGGCAACGACCCGAGCAGCGACGAGAGCGCCGAGGACACCCGCAACCTCACCTCCGGCGAGTCCTGGAAGACCGATAGCGACGTGCGCTTCGGCAACAGCCAGCTGCAGGGCGCGCTGTTTCGCATGCTGGAGACGTTCCGCCGCGCCGACTGCGTGGTGCAGGCGATCGACATCGGCGGCCTGCGCGCCGAGGTGGGCGAGCCCGGCGAGCGCAGCCGCGGCACCGGCCAGGAGGTGCTCTTCCACATCGCCCACGAAACCGGCGGCGAGCTCTTCCGCAATGCCAACGACTTCCAGCGCCAGCTGTCGGCGGTGCTGCGCCGCACCGACCTCACCTACCTGCTCACCTTCGAGCGCTCCGACCTGCCGCACGACGGGTCCTATCGGCGGTTGCGCGTCGAGCTCGCCAAGGGTGCCGCGGGCGGCGCGCGCCTGTCGCATCGCCCCGGCTACTACACGCCGCGGCCGTTCAAGGACCTCGACCCGCTGGAGAAGAGCCTGCTCGCCGGCGACGGCATCGCCAGCGCGGTGCCGCGCCGCGACGTCGAGGTGAGCGCGCTCGTGGCGTCGTTCCGCTCGACGCCGAAGCTCGCCTACGTGCCGGTCGTGCTCGAGGTGGCGGGCAGCACGCTCCTCGACGGCCACCAGGCCGACGTGCTCGACACCGAGATCTACGCCTACGCCAGCGACGCCAAGGGGGAGATGCGCGACTTCTTCACCCACATGGTGCGCATCGACCTCGGCCGGGCGCGAAGGATTCTCGAGCAGACCGGCCTCAAATATTACGGCCACCTGGACCTGCCGCCGGGCGATTACCGCATCCGCGTGCTGGTGCGGAACGCGCAGACGGGGCGCACTGGAGTCGAGTCGCTGCCGTTGAAAGTCCCCGCCTACGACGCCGCCCAGCCCTACCTGCTGCCGCCGCTGTTCATGACCGCGCAGGACGGCTGGATGATGGTGCGCGAGCGTGCCGACGAGGCCGGTTCGAGCGTCGTCTATCCATTCACCGTCAAGGGCGAGCCCTACGTGCCGGCGGCGCGGCCGGTGATGGCGGCGAGCGGCCAGGCGAGCCTCTGTCTGGTGGGCTACAACCTGGGCAGCGCGCTCGCCGTCGACGCCAGGGTCGTCGGCATGGACGGTGTGCAGCCCGCCGGCGCGCCGCCGCGCGGCGGGCGCGTGGCGCTCGTCGAGCGCACGGCGACCGGCATCCAGGGGCTCGACAAGCTGATCGCCACCTTCGATCCTGCCGGCCTCTCCGCCGGCGACTACGTGCTGCAGGTGGCGGTCGAGGACACCACGAGCGGCAGCCGCCAGCACAGCTCGCTGCCCATCACGATTCGATAGATAGGAGACCCCGTGACCCAGCTCCGCCGCGGCCTCTTCGCACTCGTTCCCATCCTGGCCGCGGCGGCGATACCGCTGCTCGCGCAGGCCTTCTCGGAGACGACCGAAACCGTCGTCGTCGAGGTGCCGGTGCAAGTCATCCGCGACGGCCAGCCGGTGCGCGGTCTCACCCAGGCGGACTTCGCCGTCTTCGAGGGCCGGAAGAAACAGACGATCACCGGCTTCGAGGTGATCGACTTGACGACGCAGGAGGCCGCGCCGGCGCCACGCGCCGCCGCGCCCACCGTGTCGGCCGCTGCGCGCCGCCACTTCCTGCTCCTCTTCGACCTCGCCTTCTCCGATCCCAAGGCGGTGCTGCAGGCGCGCAAGGCGGCGGCGCAAGTCATCGACGAGCTCCACCCGACCGACCTCGTCGGCGTCGCCACCTACTCGTCGCTCAAGGGCCCGACGCTGGTGCTCGGCTTCACGCCCGATCGCGCGCAGATCGCCGCCGCCATCGACACCCTCGGCCGGCCGGAAATGCTGGGCCGCGGTCCCGACCCGCTGCGCCTCGTGCTCGCCGATCTGCGAGCGGAGGCGAAGCCGGCGAGCAGCGTGACGGGAGCCGGCGTGGGAGGCGAGCGCGAGGCCGCGCAGGAGGAGCAGGCGCTCGAGCATCTGAAGTCGCTCGTCGCCGGCGAGCAGCGCGCCCTGCGCAGCGAGCAGCAGCAGCACGTCGCCGCGCTCACGCGCTCCCTCGGCGACCTCTCGAAAGTGATCGGCGGCATCGAGGGGCGCAAGTACGTCGTCTATCTTTCCGAAGGCTTCGACGGCGACCTCGTCCAGGGCACCACCGACCAAGCGCGCCGCGACGAGCTCACCGCGGGAGTGCAGGGCGGCGAGTCCTACATGACCGATTCCGAGGAGTACTTCGGCAGCAGCAAGTCGCTCAACCAGGTCGAGAAGATGCTCGAGGAGTTCCGCCGCGCCGACTGCGTCATCCAGTCGGTCGACATCGGCGGGCTGCGCAACACCGCCGCCGACGCCAGCGGCGGCGGCCGCCGCAGCGGCAAGGACACCCTGCTCAACTTCGCCAAGAGCACCGGCGGCGAGCTGTTCGAGAACTTCAACGACCTCGGCGAGGCGATGGGGCAGATGCTCACCCGCACGAGCGTCACCTACGTGCTCTCCTTCCAGCCCGACAAGATCGCTTGGGACGGCTCCTACCATCGTCTCAAGGTCGACCTCGTCGGACCGAACGCGCGCGGCGCCCGCGTCGTCGCGCGGCCCGGCTACTACGCGCCGGTGCCGTACGCGCAGCGCTCGCAGATGGAGAAGATGCTCGACGCGCAGACGCTGGTGGTGGCGGGCGCCGACGCCGGCTCGCTCGACATGGCGGTGCTGGCGGCGCCGTTCAGGATGCAGAGCGAGCGCGCCTACGTGCCGGTGCTCGTCGAGGTCGACGGCAAGACGCTGCTCGCCGGCAAGCAGGCGCCGACGCTGCCCGCCGAGGTGTTCATCTACGCCTTCGACAGCGCCGGCGTCATCCAGGACTACATCTCTCAGAACCTCGGCTTCGAGCTCGCCAAGGTGCAGCCGGTGCTGCAGCAGAGCGGCCTCAAATTCTTCGGCCACCTCGAGCTGCCGCCCGGCGACTACTCGCTGCGCGTGCTGGTGCGCAACGGCACCACCGGCGAGGCCGGGCTGCGCATCCTGCCGCTGCGAGTGCCGGCGTTCGCCACCGAGGCAGCGCTCCTGCCGCCCTTCGTGCCCGAGCCGCCCAACCGCTGGCTGTTGGCGCGCGAGCAGCCGCGCGGCGAGTACAAGCAGGCGCCCTACCCGTTCATGATGGCGGGCAACCCCTACATCCCGGCGTCGCGGCCGGAGCTGCCGCCGGGCGAGGAGACGCAGCTCGCGCTGGTCGGCTACTCGCTCGGCGAAGGCAAGGTCGAGGCGCAGGCGCGCGTGCTCGGGCGCGACGGGCGCGAGGTCGGGCCCGCAACGATCCAGGTGCTCAAGCGCGAGGCGGGACAGCCGGCGCGGCTCGTCGCCAACGTCAAGCCGCCGCAGCTGCAACCCGGCGAGTACCGGCTCGAGGTCAAGCTCTCCGCCGACGGCGCCGCGCACACCAGCTCGGTGCCGTTCGTCGTGCGCGGCGGGTGAGCGGGCGCGCCGCGAAGCTCGCCGTCGCCGCGGCTGTCGCGGCGACGTTGACAGCGACTGCGGCGCCAAGCTGCGCTGAAGTCGTGGCGCTCCACGCGGCGCGCATGCTCGACGTGCGCGCGGGGAAGATCGTCGGCGACGCGCTCGTCGTCGTTGACGGCTCGAGCATCGTCTACGCGGGGCCGGCGGCTAAGCATCAGCTGGCGCAGGACGCGGTGCGCCTCGAGCTCGGCGACGTCACCCTGTTGCCGGGCCTGATGGACCTCCACACGCACCTGACCGTCGGCAGCGCGGTGGGCGAGACGCGGCGGCGTGGCGGCCACTTCCCGGGGCCGCCGGACACCACGCTGCGCGCCGCCGCCAACGCGCGCGCCACGCTCCTCGCCGGCTTCACCACCGTGCGCGAGGCGGGCGCGTGGTTCTTCGTCGACGCCGCGCTCGAGCGCGCCGTCGCAGCCGGCCTCGCGGTCGGTCCGCGCATCGTGCCCTCGGGCTACCAGATCAGCATGACCGGCGGCCACGGCGACGACATCGGCTGGCCGCCGGGCGTCTTCGAGACCGGTCCCGAGCAAGGCGTCGGCGATGGACCCGAAGCGCTGCTGAAAGCGGTGCGCTACCAGCTCAAGCATGGCGCGCGCACGATCAAGGTCACGGCGACGGCCGGCGTGCTCGGACCCGAAGCGACCGCCGACGCGCGCCAGCTCTCCGACGAGGAGCTGCGCACGATCGTCGAGGAAGCGAAGCGCAACCGTGTCAAGGTCGCCGCGCACGCGCACGGCCGCGACGGCATCCTGGCCGCGATCCGCGCCGGCGTCGACTCGATCGAGCACGGCTCGCAACTCGACGCCGAGGGCGTGAAGCTGATGAAGGAGCGCGGCACATACCTGGTGCCGACGGCGTGGGTCAACTCGACCGGCGAGCTCGACGTCGGCGCGATGGACCCGCTGGTGCGCGCGAAGGCGATGCAGACGACGGCGCACGCGCGCGAAGCGCTGCGGCTGGCGATCCGCTCGCGCGTGCCCATCGCCTACGGCACCGACGCCGGTGTGCATCCGCACGGCAACAACGCCTGCGACTTCGCGGTGCTCGTCGCCGCCGGGATGACGCCGCTCGACGCCATCCGCAGCGCCACCCTCGACGCCGCGGCGCTGCTCGGCGTCGACGACCGCGGCAGCCTCGAAGCCGGCAAGCTCGCCGACGTGATCGCGGTGCCCGGCGATCCGCTCGCCGACGTCGCCGCGCTCGCCGCGCCGCGCTTCGTGATGATGGACGGCAAGGTCTTCCTTTGGGGCGAGCTTGCGGCGGGCCCGGAGGGTCTGTCGCCGGCGCTGTTGCGGGCGGGCGGCGCGGCGTCCCTCGTCGACCCCGGTGCTAAGATCCCCGCGCCTTGAGCGACCAGCCTCCGTTAGCTCCCTCGCGACAATCGGGCGCCACGAGCCGAGCGTGATGAACGCGGCGCCGTTCCTCGTCCTCGCGGCGGAGCCGCCGATCGGCGGCGGCCGCATGACCCTCGAGCCGTGGGCCGGGCTGCTGCTCGGCACGCTGCTCGTGCTGCTCAACGGCTTCTTCGTCGCCGCCGAGTTCGCGCTCGTCAAGCTGCGGCCGACGCAGCTCGACGAGGATGACGAAGGGCTGCGCGTTCGGCTGCTGCGCAACATGCTGGCGCACCTCGACGCCTACCTCTCCGCTTCGCAGCTCGGCATCACGCTGGCCAGCCTCGCCCTCGGCTGGGTAGGCGAGCCTGCCTTCGCCTGGCTGCTGCGGCCGCTGCTCGAGCGGATGGGGGCGAGCGAGGCGCTCGTCCACTCGATCGCCGCGACGTCTGCCTTCATCATCATCATGACGCTCCACATCGTCGTCGGCGAGCAGGCGCCGAAGACGATGGCCATCCGCACCGCCAAGGCGACCTCGATGTGGATCGCGTTGCCGCTGCACTTCTTCTACCGCGCCACCTATCCCGTCATCTGGCTGCTCAACAAGGCTTCGAACCGCCTGCTGCAGCTCTTCGGCATCGAGCCGGTGACCGAAGGCGAGCTGGCGCACAGCGAAGAGGAGCTGCGCCTGCTGCTCGCCTCCTCCCCCGAAGAGCTGTCGCAACAGAAGCGCGAGCTGCTCGACAACGTCTTCGAGCTATCGCACCGGGTGGCGCGGCAGATCATGGTGCCGCGCGGCGACGTCATCTACCTGACGACCACCAAGAACGTCGAGGAGACCCTGCGCCTCGCGCGCACCTCCGGCCACACCCGCTTCCCGCTCTGTCGCGGCAACCTCGACCAGGCGATCGGCCTCGTCCACATCAAGGACCTCTTCCGCCTCGAAGGGCCGCCGCGCACGATCGAGGAGGTGGCGCGGCCGCTCACCTTCGTGCCCGAGACGCTGACCCTCGACCAGCTGCTGCGCCGCATGCGCGGCGAGCGCATCCACCTCGCCGCGGTGCTCGACGAGTACGGCGGCGTCTCCGGCATCGTGACGCTGGAGAACGTCATCGAGGAGATCGTCGGCGAGATCCAGGATGAGTTCGACCTCGAGCGCCCCGAGCTCGTCCCCGTCGGGCCGGGCCGCTACCAGGTCGACGCGCGCATGCTGGTCGAGGACCTCGAAGACGCGCTGAAGATCGAGTTCTCCGACCGCGACGAAGACACCATCGGCGGCGTCGTCCTCTCCGAGCTGGGACGCCGCCCGCGCATCGGCGACACGGTCGAGGTCGGCCCCCTGCGCCTGCGCGTCGCCGACGCCGAGCTCAACCGCATCAGGAGCCTCGAGCTCGAGCTCAAAGAAGCGCCGGCGGAGAAGGAAGAGTAGGTGGGCGGCACCCACGCCGCTCGGGCAGCGTAGGTAAGTCGGACGGCGCGTCCGTCTATTGATTCGAGCCCGGCCATTCGACGCCGAGCCGAGGAGATGTGCCGATGACCAGAGCCGCTGCATTCCTGCGCCGTCCGATCCTCGTCTTGATCGCCGTTGCCGTGTTGTGGCCGGACGCCGCGCTCGCCTGGGGCGGGCAGGGTCACCGCATCGTGGCGCGGCTCGCCATGCGGCAGCTTCGCCGTGAGGCCGCCACCAATGCGGACGCCAAGCGCGCCAAGGACATGGTGTACGACGCAGTCGAAGGAAACGGGACCACCGTCGAAGCGGCCGCCTTATTCCCTGACGTAGTCCGTGAGACCGAGGATTGGCGGTACACCAAGAACTGGCACTTCGTCAGCATCCCGCGCTCAGAAACCTCCTATGAGGCCGCTACGCGGTGCGTGACCACGCAGAAAGCTCCCGAAGGGGACTGCGCGATCGGAGGATTGGCCCATTTTCGCCAGATCGTCCTGGACGAGCGGGGCGCCGCCACCCAGGCAACCCTCGACGCGCTGAGCTTCATCATCCACATCATCGGCGACTTGCACCAGCCGCTGCACACGTCCGAGGACCTGAGCTTCATCCATGACGGCCAACCGGGCGATCGCGGCGGCAACTATCGCCGCGTCTGCTTCTTCGGCGGCTACCGATCGTCTTGCACGGAGGTTTGGGACGGCAAGCGCAAGCCCAAGAACCTGCATGCAACTTGGGACAAGTACATGATTATCCGCACCGGCAAGAGCGAGGACGAGACCGTCTACGTCAACGAGCTCGACGAAGAGATCCGCGGCCTCGATGACACCGAGCTTGCTGCCTACCTCCAAGGCGGCCCGGTGCAATGGGCCGAGGAGGCCCACGCCCTTGCGGTGGATGCAGCCTACTCGGCACCGCTGCTCAAAGACACGACGGTTCCGCAGTCTTCGAAGTACGGCGACTACTTCTACATCGGCTCGACGTACTACAAGGCCAACATCGAGAGCGTCGACGCGCAGCTGGTGAAGGCAGCGGTGCGGCTTGCCGCGTACCTGAAGCAAATCGCCCACGAGCTGCCAGCGACACCGTAGCTTTCGGTGGAGCTGCGCGCGTCACCCCGCCAGCAGCTGGGCCACTCGCTCCGCCGCCGCGGCAGGCTCGACCAGCTGGCGTTCGCGGTCGCGGCGTAGGGAGACTTCGACCTTGCCGTCGGCGAGGGACTTGGCGCCGACGACGACGCGGACGGGGATGCCGATGAGGTCGGCGTCCTTGAACTTGACGCCCGGGCGCTCGTCGCGGTCGTCGAAGAGGACGTCGACGCTCTCGCCGCTCGGCAGACGCAGCTCGGCGAGCTTGGCGTAGAGCTCTTCCGCCGTCCGCTTCACTTGCTCGTCGTCGGGGTTGAGCGCCACCAGCAGCACCGAGAAGGGCGCCAGTGGGACCGGCCAGACGATGCCGTCGGCGTCGTGGTTCTGCTCGATGGCGGCGGCGACGGTGCGGCCGATGCCGAGGCCGTAGCAGCCCATCACCATCGGCTTGCTCTCGCCGTTGGCGTCGAGGAAGTTGCACTGCATGGGCTCGGAGTACTTGATGCCGAGCTTGAAGATGTGGCCGACCTCGATGCCGCGGAACTCCTCGAGCGTGCCGTCGCAGCGCGGGCAGGCGTCGCCGCCGCGCACCAGCACGAAGTCGCCCCAGCTCGTCGGCTGCGCGTCGCGTCCCCAGTTGCAGCCCTTGAAGTGCGCGTCGCCCTCGTTGGCGCCGCAGACGAAGTCGACGAGGTGGCGCACCGACTCGTCGGCGACGAGGTCGATGCCGGAGGCGAGCCCCACCGGCCCGGCGTAGCCCACCGGCGCGCCGGTCGCCGCCACCACCTGCTGCTCGCCGGCGAGGGCGAGCCGCTCGACGCCGAGAAGGTTGCCGAGCTTCACTTCGTTGACCTCGCGGTCGCCGCGGATCACCACCGCGACGTTGCCGCGCTCGGTCTCGTAGAGCAGCGTCTTGACGATGCGCGACGGTGCGACGCCGAGCAGCGCCGCCACCTCCTCGACCGACTTCGCGCCCGGCGTGGGCACCTTCTCGCGCGGAGGCCGCTCCGGCCCAGCCGGAGCACCCTCCGCGGGCAGGTGCCAGTACGCAAGATTTGTCGACGCCTTCTCGGTGTTGGCGGCATAGCCGCATTTCGGGCAGCGCACGACGGCGCTCTCGCCCGAGCCGGCGAGGACCATGAACTCGTGCGACGAGGAGCCGCCGATCGAGCCGGTGTCGGCCTCGACGACCGAGTACTGCAGCTTGCAGGCTTCGAAGACGCGGCAGTAGGCCTGCCGCATCGCCTCGTAGGCCTCGTCGAGCGAGGCCGCGTCGGCGTGGAAGGAGTAGGCGTCCTTCATCAGGAACTCGCGGCCGCGCATCAAGCCGAAGCGCGGGCGGATCTCGTCGCGGAACTTGACCTGGATCTGGAAGAGGTTGAACGGCAGCTGCCGGTAGCTGCGCACGTCGCGCCGCACGATGTCGGTGATCACCTCTTCGTGCGTCGGGCCGAAGCAGAATTCGCGCTCGTGGCGGTCCTTGATGCGCAGCAGCTCCTTGCCGTAGCGCTGCCAGCGCTTCGACTCGATCCACAGCTCGGCGGGCTGGATCGCCGGCATGTGGAGCTCGACCGAGCCACCCTTGCCGAGCTCACGGCGCACGATCTCCATCAGCTTCTGCAGGCTGCGCCAGCCGAACGGCAGGTAGCTGTAGATGCCGGCGGCGGTCTTCTTGATCATGCCGGCGCGCACCATCAGCTTGTGGCTGACGACCTCGGCGTCGGCGGGCACCTCGCGGGTGGTAAAGAGATAGAACTGGCTCCAGCGCATATGTCTCCCCGGATCTCGCGTCTCCTCCGCAGGGCGCTCCGCGCCCGTTGGGTCAGCGAGCGTACCCCAGCGCCTGCAGCTCTGCGCGCTCAGCGTCGCTGAGCGCCGGCATCGGCACGGCGATCGGCGCCTTCGCCTCCCGCGAGCGCCAGAGGCGGAAGTCCTCGAGCGTGGCGAGCGCCAGCCGTCGAGTGGCCGAGGCGTCGCGCCGCTCCTCCGGGTCTTCGGCGATCGAGAAGAGCCAGCGCCGCTCGCCGACTTCGCCGAAGCGCACCATCAGCCGATAGCGCGAGGTGATCACCGCCTGCCATGTCTCGTCGCGGTGCTCGAGGTAGGCGAAGGCCGCGCGCGGCGGGGTGACCAGCTCGCCACCGCGCACCAGCGGACCGAGGTCGATGCCGTCGCTCGGCGGGATGCGCTCGACTCCTGCGAGCCCCAGCAGCGTGGGGAAGACGTCGACCTGCTCGACCACCCGTTTCACCTCGCGGCCGGCGGCGCCGCCGGGGACCCTGACGATCAGCGGCACGTCCACCACTTCGCGGTGCAGGTCGCGGCCGTGCTCGAGCCGTCCGTGCTCGCCGAACGCCTCGCCGTGGTCGGAGACGAAGACGACCACGGTGTCGTCCCATAGGCCGCGCGCCTCGAGGAGCTCGCGCAAGTGTCCGAAACCCTCGTCGAGTGCCGCCACCTCCGCGTCGTAGAGCTGCCGCAACGCGCGCAGCTCCGCCGGCGGCGGGAACGCCGCGTGGGCGCGCCGCAGGTAGGCGGCCGAGCCGACGCCGGGCCGCACGGCGGCGGCGAAGCGCTGACGGAAGCGCGGCGCCGGCTTGTAGGGAGAGTGCGGCTCCATCAGGTGCAGGTAGGCGAAGAACGGCCGCCCGTCGGCCGGGGCGCTCGCCAGCCATCGCGCGAACGCCGCCTCCACGTGCCGCGCGCCGCTGCGCAGCCGCGGCAACCGCTCGAAGCTGTCGAACCCCTGGCCGAAGCCGAGCTGCGCGCCGACGTTGGGGTTGGTCACCCAGGCGGCAGTGCGGTAGCCGTTCTCGCGCAGCACGTCGGCGAGCGTCACCGCTTCGTCGGCGAGCGCCTGGTCGTCATGGACGCCATGACGCAACGGCCGCAGGCCGGTGAACAGCGACGCCACCGCGGGCCGCGTCCAGCTCGACTGTGCGACGGCGCGGTGGAAGAGCGTCGCCTCGCGCGCGAAGCGATCGACGTTGGGGGTGAGGCCGCGGGTCGAGCCGTAAGCGCCGAGCGCGTCGGCGCGCAGCGTGTCGACGAGATAGACGAGGACGTTCGGGCGGCGGCCGCCGGTTGCGGCGGGCGGCGCGGCGGCCTCGTCGGGGGCGGGCCGGCCGAGGGCGAGCGAGGTCACGATCACGCCTCCGGCTGCCGACGGCTCAACGGGAACGGCGTGGATCTCGATGCGCGCGGGCCCTGGCTCGTCGCCGTAGCCGAGACGCGTCTCTTCTTTCGTGGAAGTCTCGACGACGTCCTCGTAGGTGCCCGATTCGGTGGCGACGCGCAGGCGCAGCTCGCCGCTGCCGCCGCCGCACGCGAGCGCCGGTGCGAGCTGCACGGCGCCCTCGCGCGGCAGCAGAGCGTGGACGGCGGCGCGGCCGTTCCAGGGGATGAACACGCCGCCGCGGCGGCGGGCGACGATGGCGCAACGCGACTGCTGCGACGCCGCGGGCGCACTCACGGTCACGCGCGGCACGAGCTCGACCACGCGGACGAGCTCGCGGCCGTTGCAGGCGCCGATCGTCGCCGCGAAGAGAATCGCGGCGAGCGCGCGCGCGAGCGGACCGCGAGCGCGGCCACGCGTGCCTTCGTCAGGCGGATAGGTCAATTGGACTTCACCCAGACAGACTCGTATTGCACTGCGCCGCTCGCGCCGATCGCGCTCGCCGATGGTACAGCCTCGCCGCCGTCGGGTTCGGCGAGGCCGCGGAGGCTAGTTGACGTATCCCAGTGCCCGCAGCTGCTCTTCGGCCTCGCGGCTCAAGCGACCGGCCCGACGAGCCAGTGTCCCGTCGCCCTGCTGTGGCCAGCGCAACACGCTGCGCAGGTACGCCGTCGTGATGGGCAGCGCAGCGGACAGGTCGCGTTGTTCGCGCGGATCGCGACGCCGGTCGTAGAGCGCCAGCGTGGTCGTTCCATCGGCCTGCGTGGAGACCAGCAGCCGGAAGGCTTCGGTGGTGACGGCCACGTCCTTGCCGTCGTCGTCTTCGTGATAGGCGCGGGCAGCCGCCGGCGTCACGGAGACCGCGCCGGCGAGGGCGCTCACCAAGCTCTCGCCGTCGAGCCCCGACGGCACGGCGACTCCGGCGAGCTCGAGCACGGTGGGAGCGAGGTCGATCTGTTGGGCCACGCGCTCGACGCGGCGACTCGCGACGCCCGGCACTCGGATCAGTAAAGGGATGGACAGCGTCGCGTCGTGGAGGCTGCCGCCGTGCTCCAGGCGGCCGTGCTCGTAGAACTCCTCGCCGTGATCGGCGAGGACGACCACCACGGTGTTTTTCCAGAGCCCGCGCCGCTCGAGGCCGGCGCGCAGCTCGCCAAAGGCAGCGTCGGCAGCCGCCACCTCCGCGTCGTAGAGCGCGCGTAGGTTCTTCAGCGTCGCGTCCGGCGGCGGCCCCGCAGCGAGCTCGAGCTGGCGAAGCGAGCCGCGGCTGCCCAGCCGCGCCGGAACGCCGGGCGCGAAGCGGGAGCGATATGGCTCCTCCGGATCGTAGGGGCTGTGCGGCTCGACGGTGTGCACGTAAGCAAAGAACGGGCGTCCACCGGTGCCGGTGGCGTCGACCCAGCTCAGGAGCTCGCGGACCAAGAAGGTCGCCCTCTGGTGCGGACCCGAGAGGCGCTGCCGCATCGAGTCGAAGCCCTGACGGAAGCCGAGGCTGCCGCTGACGTTGCCGTTGGCGACCAAGCCGAGGGTGCGATATCCCGCTGCCTGCAGCCGTTCGCCGAGCGTCACGGCGCCCTCGCCGAGCGCCTGGCGCCGGCCAAAGACGCCGTGACTGGCGGGAGTCAGGCCGGTGAGCAGCGAGGCCACGGCCGACCGCGTCCACGACCCTTGCGCGACGGCATTCTCGAACACCGTGGCCTCGGCGGCGAGACGATCGAGGTGAGGCGAAACCTCGCGCCGGCCGCCGTAGCAGCCCAGGCTGTCTCGCCGCAGGGCATCGATGAGGTAGACGAGAACGTGTGGACGGCCGGGCAGCGCGATGCGCTTGGCGACTACGTTCGGCTGCTTGCCGCGCGCTCCCACGGCGATGTCCCTTACGACGAGCCCGCCGGCAACGACGTCGGTTGCTGTTCCGCCTCCGTCGGGCACCGCGACGAGCTCCAGCCGAGCCGGCCCGCCGCGCGGCGGCAGCTTCGCCGCCACCGCGCCGGCGGCCGCACCGAGCTCACTCGTTATAGAGCCCGCACGGTCGGTGGCGATCGCGACCCGCAACCGCCCGTCACCATCGCCGCAGCGGGCGAGGCTGCCGACTCGCAGCGCCGCCCGCGGCGGGAGATCGACGTGGACGACGAGCCGCCCCGTCCAAGGAACGAACAACCCACCGTCCCGTTTGGCCACCGCCGCACAGCGGCCGGCGCGGGCGGCCACCACGGCGGGGGCGGTCAGCTCAGCGACCGCGAGCTCTCGCCCCAACGTCGATACGACCGGAAAGTCGCGCGGGTCGGCCGCTCCGCTACAGGCAGCGACCATCAACGGCAGCACGCCAAGCTGCGACCACTTGCCCGCCAAGCGGCGCAGCCGCTGCGCGAACGCTCGCGCGCCGATCACGCCTCCCCCGTTGGGGGGCTCACGTCTTCGTGGTGCCGCCGCGCAACCGCGAGTGGAAGCGGTTGCTGTCGCGCAGGCATTCCATCATCTTGAACTCGAGCCCCTGGCCGCGACGACGCAGGCTGCGCGCGCGCTCGAGGGTGCGGCGCGCCTGCTCCTCCTCGCCGGCGGCGAGCAGCGCCATGCCGAGCTGCGTGAGCGTCGACGCCGAGGGACCGAGCTGGCTGGCGCGGGCGAGGAACTCGACCGCCTGCGAGTACTCCTTGCGCTTGTAGTGCACCCAGCCGAGCGCGGCGAGCGGGAACTGCTGCAGCTCCTCGGGCGCCAGGTCGACGGCGCGGCGCGCCAGCTCGAGCGCCTCGTCGAGGTTCTCCTCCATCTCGGCGAAGTTCCACGCCATCTCGTAGTAGGCGATCGTCTTCGCGAAGTTGCCGGAGCCGGTGGCGAGCAGCTCCTCGCCGATGCGGTTGCCCTCGCGCAGCCGGCCCTGCTCGCGCAGCGCCTCGATCCAGGTCGCGTACGCCGTCGAGAGCAACATCTCACCCGGGTTCTCCAGCGCGACGCGGCGCACCACGCTCTCGATCTCCTGCGGCCGGTCGAGCGCCAGGCAGGCGAGCGCGTAGTAGGTGAGCACCGTCGGGTGGTCGGGCGCGCTCTTCAGCGCGCGACGGAAGCAGCGGTAGGCCTCGTCGAGGCGGTCCGCGTCGAGCGCCGCCTCGCCCTGCCGCAGCGCAGCCGCGGCTTCACCTGAGACTGGCGGGAAGGGCGAGGCTCCCTGCTCGCCCAAGTAGCGAACGAGCTCGCGGTAGCGGAACTTGCGCGGGTTCAAGCGCTGCGCGCGGCGGAAGGCGTCGAGCGCCTTGCGGTTCCAGCGGCGGTCCAGGTAGACGAGGCCGAGCTGGTAGTGCGCCTCTTCGAAGAGCGGACTCTTCCCCACCGCGTCGCGCAGGCAGCGCATCGCCGGCCCCAGCTGCCCGAGCTCGTGCAGGCACCGCCCGAGCAGGAAGAGCGCCTGCGGCACCGGCTCGATGCGCACCGCGCGCTGCAAGTGCTGCGCGGCGCGCGCCGGATCCCCTTGCGCCGCGTACACCGCGCCGAGGCTGAAGTGCGGCAAGAAGCTGTCGCCGTGGAGCTCGACGGCGCGCTGCAGCAGCTCGCTCGCGCCGGCGGTGTCGCCTTGCTCGTGGCGGATGACGCCGCCGTAGACGAGCCCCTCGAAGTGGTTCGGCTTGAGCTCGAGCAGGCGGTCGAACCAACCGAGCGCGCGCGGCAGCTCGCCGGCGTGGAAGAGGCACTCGCCGAGCAGGTGCACCAGCTCGTGGTTGTCGCGGTCGAGCCGCGCCGCGCCCTCGAGCGCCTCGACGGCGCGGTCGAGCTCGAGGGCCGAGAAGGCCTTGGCCGCCTCCTCGAGGAAGCGCTGGAACTCGCCTTCGCGCGGACCCTGGTGGAGGGCGAGGATGCGCTCGCGCAGGCGCTGGAAGCGGTCGCGCTTCTCGAGCGCCAGGAGGCGCTGGTCGCGGCGGCGACCCCACAGCAGCTCCCACTCCTCGCGGTTGACCAGCTGCTTGCGCTCGAGCAGCTCGCGCACGGTGGCCAGGCCGGCCTCGGCCATGGCCAGGTTCTCTTCCTGCTTCTGCACCACCGCGAGCAGGTGCTCGACGGTCTCGGTCGAGCGCTTGACCGCCTCCTCGAGCAGCGAGATGCGCTCGAGCAGGTGCTCGTCGAAGGAGAACTCCTCTTCGAGGTCGCCGAGCAGGCTGTCGCGGTCGCCCCGTCCCCCCGACACCACCAGCAGCTTCTGATTGCAGCGGCGGCAGTACTCTTGATCGTCTGGATTGCCGACGCCGCACGCCTGGCAGTACACGGGGTGGGACGCTCCGCTCTCGATCAACTCGACTCGTAAGAGTAGAAGCCGCGGCCGCTCTTGCGGCCGAGGTAGCCCGCGTCGACCATCTTGACGAGCAGCGGGCACGGCCGGTACTTGGGATCGCCGAAGCCGTCGAACAGCACGCGCAGGATGTCGAGACAGACATCGAGGCCGATCAAGTCGGCGAGCGCGAGCGGCCCCATCGGGTGGTTCATGCCGAGCTTCATCACCTGGTCGATGGCCTCGGCGGTGCCGACGCGCTCGTGCAACGCGAAGATCGCCTCGTTGATCATCGGCAGCAGCACCCGGTTGCTGACGAAGCCGGGCGCGTCGTGCACCTCGACCGGCGTCTTGCCGAGCTTCTTGGTCGTCGCCTCGACAGTGTCGTAGGTCTCCTGCGACGTCGCGAGGCCGCGGATGATCTCCACCAGCTGCATCACCGGCACCGGGTTCATGAAGTGCATGCCGATCGTGCGGTCGGCGCGCTTGGTGCCCGCGGCGAGCTTGGTGATCGAGATCGAGCTGGTGTTGCTGGCGAGGATCGTCTCCGGCGGACAGACGCGGTCGAGCTCGGCGAGCACCGACGCCTTGATCGGCAGCTTCTCCACCACCGCCTCGACGACGAGCTGACAGGAGGCGAGCGAGGAGAGCTCGCTCGTAGTTGCGATGCGGCCGAGCACGCCGTCCTTGTCGACTGACGAGAGCTTGCCCTTCGCAATCAGGCGGTCGAGGCTCTTGCCAATGCCGGCGACGCCGCGCTCGAGCGCAGCGGGCGCCACGTCGCACATCGTCACTTGCAAGCCGGCTTGCGCCGCCACTTGCGCGATGCCGTGACCCATCGTTCCCGCGCCCACCACGCCGACGTTCGTGACCTCGCGCATGCGAGGGTCACCTTATCAGCGAATGATGGAAAGGGAAGTCGTCGGTGCGAGCTCGACCATCGAGATCGCTTCGTCGCTACGCTCCTCGCGATGACGTCGGTTTCGTCGTCGCGAGCGAAGCGAAGCGATTTCGATCGATCGATCACACGCCGACGAGCCACGGCTCGCGGCGGCCGAGCTTGGTCGACAGTGCGGCGCCGACGCCGATGAGCGTCGCCACCGTCCACGTCCACACGCCGATCCACGGCAGCAGCTTCGCGGCGCCGAGGAGCAGCAGCCCGACGGTGGCGGCGGAGAGCGGCAGCAGCTTGCCGCGCAACAGGCGGCGCGAGATCCACTCGCCGAGCGCGTGGAAGACGGCGACCATCCCCCACAGCTTGAGCAGCAGCGCGACGAAGACGGCGAGGAAGAGCAGCGGCACGCCGAGCACGCTCGCCGACAGCGAGGTGAGGAAGAGTGCGGTGAGCACGAGGCTCAACACCGCGGTCAGACCGACGAGGAAGTTGCGGAAGGGATCGGCGGTGACGCTCTCCGACGTCGCGACCACCTCGCGTCCGGCGGTGGCGAAGAAGAGGAGCAGCAGCACCAGCCAGCCGCAGAGCAGCGCGAGCTTGGCGCCGACCACGAGCGGCGACATCGACGGCAGGCCGAGGCTCGGTCCCTCGAGCAGCGTCAGCCAGGCGCGCGACACCGACGGGTAGGCGACGGTGCGGCCGGCGATGCTGGCACCGGCGCTCGTCGTCACGTCGCCACCGAGCACGAAGACGTCGCCGTCGACGCGGCCGCCGGGCAGCAAGCGCACGTCGCCGCCGAGAACGATGACGTCTCCCTCGACGGCGCCGGCGACGCTCACTGTGCCGTCGACCGCCACCACGTCGGAGAGCGCTTCGCCGTCGACGACGAGGTCGCGGCCAAGCGCCACCACTTGGTCGCGGGCAAGGCTGCCACGCTCGAGGCGCAGCGCCTCGGGACGTGAGGCGTGCGACGCTGCTTCGCCGGCCGCCGGCGCCGCGAGCGCCGGCATGGCACCGAGCATCAAGAGCAGCAGCGTCGCCGCGCCGCGAACGAAGTCGCGACCAAAACCTAGCGCTACGCCGCCAACGTAGGGTGCGCTCTGCGCACCATCTTCGCGTCGAGCGCTCGCACGGTGCGCAGAGCGCACCCTACCTCCGCGGGCGTCCCGCCGCCGCGCGAACGACGGCGCGCCGCCGCCGGTTCCGCCGCAGCAACATCACGAGCAGCGCGTTGATCGCCACGACGCCGATGCCGAAGACCACTGTGGCAGGAAGGTCGAGCGCCGCTTGCACCGCCATGCCGACACCGCGCCACGACGCGGCCAACATGCCGGCGCCCGACAGCGCCGCCGACGCCGCGAAGTCGACCACCGCCCGCGCCGCCGCAAAGAGCGGCGAAGCCGGTTGCAGCCGCGTGCCTCCCACTCCGAGAAGGCCCACCGCCAGCGCCACCATCGCCGCCAGCGCGGCGACGGCCGTGCGCCAGCCGAGCAGCGGCCGCCGCGCCCAGGGCGCGGTCTCCGGCAGCGCCGCCATCACGTCTTCGGTGAAGCCGCGCCGGGCTGCGATGCGGCCGGCGGCGAGCAGCTCGTTGAGTCGGCCGAGGTCGCGCTCCTCGCGGCGCAGCGCCTCGTCGCCCGCCAGCCGCTCGCGCAGCGCGGCGCGCTCCGCTTGCGGCAACGAATCGTCGACGGCCATGTCGACGAGCAGCTTGTCAGTATCGATGTCGGCGGTACCCATCACCAGCTCCGTTCAGGCGCTTCTAGTCACCAAGATACGCCGCCAGCTTCTCTTTCAGCATCTGGCGGCCGCGGAACAGCTTGTTCTTCACCGTGCCGAGCGGCATGCGCTTGAGCTGCGCGATCTCCTCGTACGACAGCTCGGCGTAGTGCCGCATGACGATCAGCTCGCGGTAGTCGCCGGGCAGCGCGTCGATGGCGACCTGGATGGCGCCGCCGCGCTGCTCGTTGCGCAGGTCCTGGTAGGGGCTGGGCTCGCTGCTCGGCAGCTCGCGCTCCCACGGTGTCTCGTCCTCGGCGTCCTGGCGCTGCAGCGGCACCCAGCGCACCTTGCGGCGGCGCAGCTCGTCGACGCCCAGGTTGTGCGCCACCCGGAAGGTCCAGGTGGAGAACTTGAACTGGGGGTCGAAGCGATCGAGCGCCTGGTAGACCCGCAAGAAGACCTCCTGTGCCAAGTCGTGAGCCGTGTCGACGTCCCGCAACATACGGAAGAGGAAGCTCACCAACCGATCCTGATACCGCTCCACCAACAGGCTGAAGGATGCCTGGTCACCCGCCAGGACCCGCGCCACCAGCTCCTCGTCGGGGATCGGCGGCGCCGGCTGGGCGGCGGAGGCCCGGGATCCTGCGGCCATCGGGAGTTACGGGAGAGGCCGGGGAATGTTGCAGCCCCGGGTCAGCGGCGCGGGGACCCCGGTGCCGGCGCGGCGAGCGGGTGAGGGGGCATCGCGGCAGTGTACTCCAGCCGACGAGGCGCCCGCGCCGCGGCTCGGCGCGGCGCCGGGCGGGCTACGGCTCGACCTCGCGCGCCCGCACGATACGGTCCCACTGCTCGAGGCGGTCGAGCACCTCGAGCCCGGCGGCCACCGTGCCGAAGGCGGTGTAGCCGCCGTCGAGGTGGGGCTGCGGCGACAGGGTGACGAAGAACTGGCTGCCGCCGGTGTCGGGGCCGGCGAGCGCCATGCCGACGACGCCGCGCTCGTAGCGCAGCAGGTTGATCTCGTCGCGCACCTCCCAGCCCGGGCCGCCCGAGCCGTCGCCGCGCGGATCGCCTCCCTGGACGACGAAGTCCGGCACCACGCGGTGGAAGGAGAGGCCGTCGTAATAGCCCTGCCGCACGAGCGAAAGGAAGTTGCTGCAGGTGAGCGGCGCGCGGTCGCAGGCGAGGTCGAGGAGGATGTTGCCTTTCTCGGTCTCTAGCCGCACGCGGTGTGCGCCCGCGCTGGCGAGCACCAGCTCGCGGTAGGCGCCGACTGGGAGGCCGCGGCCGGCCTCGCCCGGCGGCGGCGCCGTCTCGCCGAGGGCGCGCAAGGCGTCGCCGGCGGCGCGGCGGAGGAGCCAGCCGTCGCGCGTCGCCACCTCGCGCAGCGCGGCGAGGGCGGTGTCGCGCTCGCGCGGCTCGGCGAGGGCGCGGGCGCGTAGCGCCTCGACGGCGGAGCGGCGGGCGTCGGGCAGTGAGTCGGTGGCGGCACGGGTGAGGGCGGCGGCGATCTCATTCGTGGCGAGCCGCGGGTGCTCGGCGAGCCAGTCGAGGGCGCCCGAACGCACCACGACGTCGCCGTCGGCGAGCGCGGCGCGGGCGATCGGCTCGCCGGCTTCGGGCGCCGCCTTCTCCAGCCGTGCGCCCAGCACCGCGGCGCGCACGGAGGCCACCGAGTCGCGCTCGAGCGTCGGCGAGGAGCGACGGCAACGGGAGGCGCGCGGCGCCTTCGGCGGCGCTCGCGCGGAGCTGCCATTCGGTGGCGCGGGCGGCTTCGGCGACGAGGTCCGCCGCCTGGGTGTCGCGACCGGCGACGAGCGCGAGCAGCGCCAGCTGACGCTCGCGCAGCGGGCCCGAGCGCGCACGGGCGCGCAGCGCGGCGGCGAGGACTTCGTCGCCGAGCCAGGCGCCGGCTGTTTCGAGCGCGGTGACGCGCACGCCGACGCGCGGATCGTCGAGGAGCGCGAGGACTCGTTGGCGCGCGCTCGCCGTCGGTGCCGCCTTGCCTTCGTCGATGAGCTTCGCCGTCGCGCGCAGCGCCTGGATCACCGGGCCCGCCGCGGGCACGTCGAGGAACGGCTCGAAGCGCGCTGCGTCGCTGCCTTCGCCGACTTGCGACAAGCCGCGGATGGCCCACGCCGCGACCCACGGATCGGCGTCGGCGAGCAGAGCGCGCAGGTGCGCCGCGCCCGTCGGCCGCGGATAGCGGGCGAGCGCGTAGGCCGCACGCGCGTGGAGCGCAGGATCGCTTTGCGCCAGCAGCTCGCGCGCCGCCTCGACCGTGGCATCTTCCTGGAAACGAAAGAGGGCCGGCAGCAAGCCGCGCCGCGCGCTCCTCGGCGGCGAGCGGCTGGAGCGCCTGCTGCACCTCGGCGAGCGGAGTCTTGAGCCGGGCCAGCGCCTCGACCGCGAGCGCGCCGACCTCGCGATCGGCGTCGCGCACGGCGCGCAGCAGCGGCGGCCGGCTCTCCGCCGAGCTCTCGGCATGGAGACCGAGGGCGAAGACGGCGGCGCGGCGCACTGCCAGCTCGCCGTCGATGAGGAGCGCGCGCAGCGCCTGCGCCGCGCGCGGATCGGGAACGTTGCCGAGGGCAAAGGCGAGCTGCTCGCGCAGCGCTGCGTCGCCGAGCAGCGATTGCTCGACGGTGTAGGGCTCGAAGATCTGCCGGTCGACGAGCAAGAGGAGCAGCGCCCGCTCCTCGAGATGCGAGATGGCGCTCGGTACGCTGGCTCGCGGCGGCGGCGATGGCGTTGGCTGCGGCGACGGCGGCGACCCAGTCGTCGCGCATCCCGCCGACAGAGCGGTCACCACAAGGAATCGAGTCAACACCCCGCGTCGCACGGTGGCGGGACGATACGCCGCGTGCCCGCGGCCGCCAAGCACTCGCCGCAATTTCGCTCTGCGGCACTCGCACGCGGCGCATCACGCCGCCGCCGCCCTCCCACCCCAATGGGTGAGCCAGCCCGTCGGGGCAGGCCGCTACAATGCCCACAGCGATGGTCGGATCAGTCGGAAGCCCTTCGATGGCCGAGGATTGCCTCCACTTCGAGGGCCTCGTGCGCGGCTTCGGCCCGGTGCCGGTGCTCGCCGGTGTCAGCGGCGCACGTGCGGCACGGCGAGCTGCTGCGCGTCACCGGCAGCAACGGCGCGGGGAAGAGCACGCTGCTGCGTTGCCTGGCCGGCCTGCTGCGCCCGCAGGCGGGTACCGTCCGGCTGCGCGAGGACGGGGCCGAGCTCGACGCGGCGAGCCGCCGGCGCCGCGTCGGCTACGTCGCGCCCGACCTCGCCTTCTACGAGCCGCTGTCCGCGGCGCGAGAACCTTGCCTTCTTCTGCCGCCTGCGCGGCGTCCCGGCCGAGCGCGGCGACGAGCTGCTGGCGCTCCTCGGCGTGCCCGCCGGCCGCGCCGCCGGCGCGCTCTCCTCGGGCATGCGGCAGCGCCTGCGCTGGGCGTGGGCGCTCCTCCACCGGCCGCGCCTGCTGCTGCTCGACGAGCCGTTCCAGAACCTCGACGCCGCTGGCGAGGCGGCGCTGCGCGCGCTGCTCGACCGCGCACCTCGAGACCGGCGGCATGGCGGTGGTGGCGACTCCCACCAGCCTCGACCTGCCGCGCGTCGCCGCGACGCTCGAGCTCGTGCCACCGTCGGCGCCGCGGAGGGCCGCGTGACCGTCGCGGGCGGCACGTCCGCTGCGCTCGAGCGCGCGCGTCTCGAACCGCGCGCCGGCGCGCTCGCCGTCGCCCGTCGATGGACCAGCGAGGCGCTCGCGGTCTTCGTCAAGGACTGGCGCGCCGAGCTGCGCACGCGCCACGCGCTGCACACGCTGCTGCTCTTCGCGGTGACGACTCTCATCACGGTGAGCCTGGCGCTCGGCCCGATCGGCGTCTCCTCGAGCGAGCGGCTGGCGGTGCTGCCGGCGCTGCTCTGGGTGATCCTCCTCTTCGCCGCCGCCGCCGGCCTGCCGCGCGGCTTCGTGCAGGAGGAGGAGACCCACACCGCGATCGCGCTGCGCCTCGCCGCCACGCCGTCGGCGCTGTTCTGCGGCAAGGCGCTCTACGGCGCCAGCCTGCTGCTCGCCCTCGAGCTGCTGCTGGTGCCGCTCTTCGTGGCGATGATGCAGCTGCCGATCGCCTCGCTGCCGCTGTTGCTCGCGGCGCTCGGCCTCGGCGGCCTCGGGCTCGCCCTCGCCAGCACGCTGCTGGCGGCGATGGTGGCGCAGGCGCAGGGACGGGGCGCGCTCTTCCCCATCCTCGGCTTCCCGATCCTGCTGCCGCTGCTGCTGCTCGCCGTCGAGCTCACGCGCGGTGCCGTCGCGGGGTCGGTCGGCGACGGAGTCGTCGCCAACCTGCTCCTGTATGATGCGGCGATCGCCGTCGCCGGTCTGATGCTTTTCCCGTTGGTGTGGAACCCATGACAGTGGCCACGGACCAAGTCGGCAGCGCCCGAAGCGCTCACAGCGCACGCACCGCTGACGCCGCCACGGCGAAGGCTGGCGCGCTCGGCCTCGCGTTGCGCTGGCTGCTCTGGCTGTGGATCGCCCTCGCCATCGCCGGCGGCTTCCTCTGGGCGCCCGCCGCTCGCGACTTCGTCGGCGAGTCGAGCCGCATCCTCTTCTTCCACGTGCCGATGGCGTGGGTCTCGTTCGTCGCCTTCATCACCGCCGGCGTGTGGGCGGTCGTCTACCTGCTCCGCCGCAGCCCGGACCACGACCACGCCAGCGCCGCGGCGGTCGAGATCGGCCTGCTCTTCTGCGCCCTCGCCACGGTCAGCGGCGCCATGTGGGCGCGCGTCGAGTGGGGCGCCTGGTGGAACTGGGACCCGCGGCAGATCTGGATCGCCGTGACCCTCGTCTTTTACGCCGCCTACCTCGTGCTGCGCGGCGCGATCGAGGACGACGAGGTACGCGCCCGCCTGGCCGCCGTCTACGCCGTGCTCGGCCTCGTCGCGGCGCCGTTCTTCTACTTCGTGCTGCCGCGCCTGGCGACCTTCACGCTCCACCCCGAGCCGATCGTCAACGCCAAAGCCAAGCTCGAGATGGACTCGCGCATCGCCGTCGTGCTGCTGGTGAGCGCCCTCGGCTTCACCGTCCTCTTCTACTGGCTGCACCGGCTGCGCTGGCGGCTGCTGCGCCTGCAGGCGCGCCGTCAACGCGCGGCGCTGGAAGGATTCGCCCCATGATCGGCGGCAGCATCGGCTGGGTGTTGGCGGTCAACCTCGTCATCTGGACGGGGCTGTTCCTCTACCTGCTGCGCCTCGACGCACACGTCCGCAAGCTGGAGAAAGAACCATGAAGCAGCGCCGCTTGCTCTACCTGCTCGGCGTCGCCCTGCTGATCGCCTTCGCTGGCTTCGCCTTCACCACCTTCCGCGACGGCATGACGCCCTACCTGAGCTTCGCCGAGGCGCGCGACACCGCGCGAAACGCTCCCGGCCGCACGCTGCAGGTGGCGGGCGGACTGGCAAAGGGGAGCAGCAGCTACGACGACGGCGTGCTGTCGTTCACCATCATCGAGCCGAAAACGGGCGAGACGATGCGCGTGCGTTACCGCGGCGTCAAGCCCGCCAACTTCGAGGAGGCGATCTCGGTGGTGGCGATCGGCCGCTACCACGCCCAGGACGGCGCCGTCGACGCCGACCGCCTGCTCGTCAAGTGCCCGAGCAAGTACCAGGGCGTCGAGTCGAGCGAAGTGAAGCAGTACGGCTGAGCCGGCACTGGTCACGAGCACGCCCGCCATGGACTTCCTCGCCAAGATCTACCTTCCCGGCGCGCTGGCGCTCGCCGGCGCCCTGCTCTTCGCCCTCGTCTCGCTCGCCGCCTACGTGCAGCTGCTGGCCCGCGATGACGAGGGCACGCGCCGCTTCGCCCGCCGCGCCTACGCCTTCTTCGCCCTCTCCGTGCTGCTCGCCGCCGGCGTGCTCATCGTGCTGCTGCTGCGGCGCGACTTCCGCATCGAATACGTGTCGCAGTACTCGGGAGTCGAGCTGCCCTGGTTCTACCAGTTCGCGTCTTTCTGGGCGGGGCAGAAGGGGAGCTTCCTCATCTGGCTCGTCATGGGATCGCTGCTCGGCCTGCCGCTGCGCAAGGCGGCCGGCCGCGAGGAAGCGCCGGTGATGGGCGTCTACCTGCTGACGCAGCTCGGGCTGCTCTTCATCCTGGTGCGCGAGAGCCCGTTCGTCATGCTGCCGCGGACGCCGGTCGACGGCTCGGGGCTCAACCCGCTGCTACAGGATCCGTGGATGGTCATCCACCCGCCGATCATGTTCGCCGGCTACGCGGCGGCGGCGGTCCCCTTCGCCTTCGCCGTGTCGGCGATGGTGCGGCGGCGCTACGACCGTTGGGCGCACCTCGCCTTCCCGTGGGCGCTCGGCGGCTTCCTGGTGCTCGGCACCGCCATCCTGCTCGGCGGCTACTGGGCCTACAAGACCCTCGGCTGGGGCGGCTACTGGGGTTGGGACCCGGTGGAGAACGCCTCGCTCATCCCGTGGCTCTTCGGCACCGTGCTCATCCACGGCCTGCACATGGAGCGCAAGAGGGGGCGTTACCGGCGCGCCAACCTGGTCCTCGCCTGCCTGCTCTACTTCTCGGTGCTCTACGGCACCTTCCTCACCCGTTCGGGCGTGCTCGCCGACTTCTCGGTGCACAGCTTCGTCGACCTCGGCATCTCGGGGTGGCTCGTCGGGTTGATGGCGTTCTTCATGCTCGGCGGCGGCTACCTGCTGGTGACGCGGCTGCGGAGCGTGCCGACGGAAAAGAACGAGGACCCGCTGCTCTCGCGCGGCAGCTTCCTCATGCTCTCCACCGTCACCGTGGGTGCCTGCGCGCTCGTCGTCACCATCGGCACCTCGCTGCCGCTGGTGTCGCGGCTGTGGGGCGCGCCGCAGCAGGTCGGGCCGACGCAGTACAACCAGGTCAACCTGCCGATCGCGCTGCTCATCGCGCTGCTCCTCGCCCTCGTGCCCTACCTCACTTGGCAGGAGACGCATTGGCGCGAGCTGCTCCGCCGCTTGCGCTGGGCGGCCATCGTCGCGGTGCTCGCGACCGGCGTCGCTTTTGCCGCCGGCGCACGGTCGCCGCTCCATTTGCTGTTCATCCTGCTCGCCGCGATGGCCCTCTTCACCAACCTGCAGAAGACGGTCGAGAAGGTGCGCGTCGGCGGCCTGCGCGCCGGCGGCGGCTACCTGGCGCACGTCGGCGTCGGCGTCATCCTGCTCGGCATCCTCGCCTCCTCGGCCTACGACGAGAGTGCCAAGGTCACTCTCGAGCAGGGCGTGCCGCAGAAGGTCGAAGGGATGACGCTCACCTTCAACCGCTTCCTGCCGCGCACGGAGACCGAGAAGGAGCGGATGGAAGTGACGGTGGTGCGCGCCAACGGCAAGCAGTACCTGTCGTACCCGCGGCTCTTCGTCAACGACCGCACGCAGCAGATCATGGCGCATCCGCACATCACCCACCTGCTGCTGCAGGACCTCTACATCTCGCCCATCGAGTTCGACCCCGGCGAGCGCGGCGCGGCGCGCCGGCTGCACCTGCGCAAGGGGCAGGAGGCGACGGTGGGCGGCGCCCGCGTTCGCTTCGTCGGCTTCGACCTGAACGCCGAGGGGAACGCGCTCAAGGCCATGCAGGAGGGCGGCGTCGTCGCCGTCGGCGCCATCCTCGAAGTGGTGCGCGACGGCCGCAGCGAGCGCGTCGAGCCGCTCTACCGCTTCACGACGACAGGCGAGGTTGACGCGCGTCCCTATCCGATGCCGGGCGGCGGCGAGGTGGTGCTCGCCGGCATCGACGCCGGCAACGGTGCCGTGCAGCTCGAGATGCACGGCGTCGAGGCGGCGCCGGGCCCGCGCGCCAAGCTCTCGGTCGACGTCACCCGCAAGCCGCTCATCAAGCTCGTCTGGTACGGCCTCTACGTCGTGCTCGCGGGCGGCATCCTGGCGACGGCGCAGCGTCTGCGCGACGCCTTCGTGCTCGAGCGCGTGAAGACGTAGCTCAGATACCCGCCGCGAGCCGGTCGGCGAGCACCTTCGGCAGCCCTGCCTTGACGATGCGCTCCTGGGCGCGCGCGATCGGGTAGTCGACGCGGTGCCAGCGCACCAGCTTGCGCTCGCTGTCGTAGGTCATGTACGAGGCGCGCGGGTCGCGGTCGCGCGGCTGACCGATCGAGCCGGGGTTGAGCAGGTACTGGAAGCCCGGCTCGATGCGGATGGTGCCGGTCTCGCCGCGCAAGAGCGCCACCTCGATGCCGCCGGGGTGGCGCACGAAGAGCGACGGGATGTGGGTGTGGCCGAAGAAAGTGACCGGCGAGGAGTGGGCGGTGAAGATCTGGTAGGCGTCGAAGTCGGAGAAGACGTAGGCGTCCTCGTCGATCGGGCTGCCGTGGCAGATCGCCACCTGGTCGCCGACGTCGATGGGCCCCTGCGGCAGCTCGCGCACCGAGCGCAGGTTCGAGGGGGTGAGCCGCTCGGCCGTCCAGCGCGCCGCCTGCAGCGCCGCGGGGTTGAAGTTGGAGCCGTCTTCGATGCCCGACACCACCTTGTCGTGGTTGCCGCGTACCTGCAGCACTTCGCCAGGAAGGCCGCGCACCGCCTCCACCACCTGGTTGGGGCCGGCGCCGTAGCCCACCAGGTCGCCGAGCACGAGACTGCGCTCGAAGCGTTTGCGGCGCAGACGGCGCAGCACGGCGTCGAAGGCGTCGCAGTTGCCGTGCATGTCGGAGAGGATCAGGTAGCGCACGTCGGTTCCCGTTCGGCTGCTCGGCTCTCTGCTTCTGCTCCCGGATTGCTCACCCTTTGGCGCCGCGCGGCGCGAGGCCGTGCGCGCCCACCGGTCCGCCGCTCAAGGAGCCCACCTTCTGCAGCCAGATGGCGACGCGCGCCGCCACCTCCTCCGCGGTCTCCGCCGGCCCCACGTCGACGCGGTGGTCGGCCGCCTGGTAGGCGTCGAGCCGCGCGCGATAGAGGGCCAGGGCCTCGACCTCGCTACGGAAAAGAGGACGGTCCTGCTTGCCCAGCGCCCCGATGCGTTCGACGATCGTAGCAAAGGAAGGGTTGAGCCAGACGCTGGTGCCGACGGCGCGGATCAAGGCGAGGTTGCGCTCGATGGTGAAGGTGCCGCCGCCGGTGGCGACGACCAGCGGCTCGTCGCCGCGCAGCACCTCGCGCAGCGCCTCGTGCTCGAGCTCGCGGAAGGCGGGCTCGCCGAGGCGGGCGAAGATCTCGCGCACCGTCATCGCCGCCCGCGCCTCGACCTCGGCGTCGAGGTCGACGAAGCGCCAGCCCAGGGCGCCGCCGAGGGCGCGGCCGACGGTCGTCTTGCCGCTGCCCATGAAGCCGGTGAGGAAGACGCGCACCTCGGTCTCCTCCATCAAGCGGCGGCTGCGCTGCGGTCAGGCCGCCGCGGCGGCGGCGAGCAGCGTACGGCAACGGTGGATGACGTCGCCGCGGCAGACGGCCGAGAGCACCGCCACGGCGTCGGCGCCGGCCGCGAGGACGGTGCCGAGGTTGGTCTCGTCGATGCCGCCGATGGCGACCAGCGGCTTGCTGGTGAGGCGGCGTGCCGCGCGCACGCCGTCGAGGCCGACGACGGGATCGGGCGCTCTCTTGCTGGTGGTGGCGAACACTGGACCGATGGCGACGACGTCGACCGCCGCGTCGGCGTCGGCCGCCGCTGTTTGCGCGGCGTCGTGCGTCGAGGCGCCGACGAGCGCCTGCGGCGGCAACAGCTGGCGCGCCGCGGCGGGCGGCAGGTCCGCCTGCCCCAGCTGCACGCCGACGACGGGCATGAGCGCGGCGACATCGACGCGGTCGTCGATCCAGAGGGCGGCGCCGCTCCCGTCGAGCGCGCGGCAGCAGGCGTCGGCGAGCGCGTAGGCTTCGGCGCCGCTCGCGTTCTTGGCGCGCAGCTGGATCCAGCGCACGCCGGCTTCCGCCATCGCAGCCACCGCTCGCGGCAGCTCCGCAGCGCCGAGCGTGTCGAGGTCGGCGATCGCATAGAGCCGCGGCACCGGCAGCCGCCGCGCGCCGGCGGTCACCAGCGCGGCACCTGGCTCACTGCATTGCTGCCGCTTCGCGGCACCGCCGCTCCCCACCTCAGACGACCTCGGCCGTCTCCGCGGCCTCCGCGGCCTGGGCCGCGAGCGCCGCCGCCCGCCGCTCGAGGAAGGCGGGGAGGAAGCGCGTGGTCAGCCGCCCGGCGCGAAACTCGGGGTCCCGCAGGATCTGCTTGTGCAGCGGGATCGAGGTCTTGATCCCCTCGACAACGAAGAAGTCGAGCGCGCGCAGCATGCGCTGGGTGGCCTCCTCGCGGTCGCGGCCGTGGGTGATCACCTTCGCCACCAGCGAGTCGTAGTGCGGCGGCACCACGTAGTCCTCGTAGCCGTGGGTGTCGACGCGCACGCCGGGGCCGCCGGGCAGATGGAAGGTGGTGAGCTTGCCCGGCGAGGGGCGGAAGGACTCGGGGTCCTCGGCGTTGACGCGGCACTCGATGGCGTGGCCGCGCGCGCGCAAGCCCGAGGGGATGCCGAGCGGCTCCCCCGCCGCCACCTTGAGCTGCAGCTTCACCAGGTCGACGCCGGAGACCATCTCGGTCACCGGGTGCTCGACCTGGATGCGGGTGTTCATCTCCATGAAGTAGAAGCTGCCGTCCTCGTCGAGCAGGAACTCGATGGTGCCGGCGTTCTCGTAGCCGACCTCGCGGCAGAGGCGCAGCGCAGCGTCGCCCATCCGCTCGCGCAGCTCGGGAGTGAGCGCCGGCGACGGCGCCTCCTCGATGAGCTTCTGGTGCCGGCGCTGGATCGAGCACTCGCGCTCGCCGACGTGGATGACGTTGCCGTGCTTGTCGCCGAAGACCTGCAGCTCGATGTGGCGCGGCGCCGTCAGGTATTTCTCGAGGTAGACCGAGCCGTCGCCGAACGCCTTGGCCGCCTCCTCGCTGGCGGTGGCGAGCAGGCCGGCGAGCTGGTCGGGCCGCTCGACGATGCGCATGCCGCGTCCGCCGCCGCCCGCCGAGGCCTTGAGGATCACCGGGTAGCCGACTTCGGCGGCGAGCCGTTCCGCCTCCGCGGCGTCGGCGAGCGGCTCGCGGCTGCCGGGGAGGATCGGCACGCCGGCGCGCCGCGCCGTCTCGCGCGCCTGTGCCTTGTCGCCCATCATGCGGATGACTTCCGGCGGCGGGCCGATCCAGGCGAGGCGGCAGTCGCGCAGCACCTCGGCGAAGTGGGCGTTCTCGGAGAGGAAGCCGTAGCCGGGGTGGATGGCGTCGGCTCCGGTGATCTCGGCGGCGGCGATGATGCTGCTGACGTTGAGGTAGCTCTCGGTCGAGGGAGGCGGCCCGATGCAGACTTCCTCGTCGGCGTAGACGACGTGCAGGCTCTCGCGGTCGGCGGTGCTGTACACCGCCACCGTCTGCACGCCCACCTCGCGGCACGCCTGGATGACGCGCAGCGCGATCTCGCCGCGATTGGCGATGAGGACTTTCTTGAACATCTACGCCGGCTTGATCGCGAAGAGCGGCTCGTTGTACTCCACCGGCTGCGCGTTCTTCACCAGCACCTGCACCACCGTGCCGGCGACGTCGGACTCGATCTCGTTCATCAGCTTCATCGCCTCGACGATGCACAGCACCTGTCCGACGCGCACGTGGTCGCCGACGCGAACGAACGGCTCGGCGTCAGGAGACGGCGCGGCGTAGAAGGTGCCGACGATCGGCGAGCGCACGAGGTGGGCGTTGGCCGCCGCGGCGGCCTCGGCGTGGCTGGCGGCTGCAACGGGCGCCGCTGCAGCGGAAGGCGCGGCCTGCACTGGGGCGCGCGGAGCTGCAGCCACTGCGTCAGTCGCCGCCGGCGCCGACGCGACGGGCGCCGCGGCGCGCGCTTCCTGACCGGAGATCGACAGCTTGAAGCCGGAGCGCTCGACTTCCAGCCCCTGTAGCCGGTGCTTCGCCACCATCTCGATGAGCTCTTTGATCTGCTCGAAGCTCAGCATCCGGCTCGGTCCTCCACGCAATCGCGAAAGAGAAAGCAACGCCCTTCCGACGGCCGCCGCCGTGCGAAAGGGCTCAGGTCAGGTCGGGCTCGAACAGGAGGCGGGCGCGGCGGAGCTCGAAGCGGGCACGCCCGTAGCTCGAGCTCTCGGCCAGCACCAGGAGGAGATAGTACCCCTCGGCGACATTGGCGACCATCAGCGTGAAACGGTCGGTGGAGACCGCCAGCTGCCGCACCTCGCCGACGTTGAGCTCGCGGTGGTCGTCGGAGATCACCCGCACCTGCGCGATCAGCTCGGCGGCGAGCACCTCGAGGTCGAGCTCGGGGTCGCTGTTGACCGACTCGACGGGGATGCCGTCGGCCGCCACCAGCGAGAGCGCCACCGCGCCCTCGATGCGGTCGGTGATGCTATTGAGCCGTTCCAGGAACATCGGGACCGGCTCCTCGTTCACCGCCGCGCAGCTTGCGCAGGTAACGGCTCAACAGCTGCATCTTGCGCGCGGTCAAGCCGCGCACCTCGGGCTCGGGCTCGCCGCCCACCAGCTCGGCGGCGGTGAGCTTCTGGGCGCGGCGCCGGCCGATCGCCTCGAGGCCGGAGAGCGCCGCCTCGTTGTCGGGGTCGCGCGCCAGCACCTGCTTGAAGATCTCCTCCGCCTCGCGCACGTAGCCTTGGCGTAGGTAGAGCTCGCCGAGGGTCGCGGTGCCGGGATCGCTCGGCCGCAGCTCCGGCACTTCGAGGGTGCCGGACGCCTGCAGCTCGACGCCAGCAGTGCCGGCGAGCGGGCTGGGCGTGGCGGCCGCGCGCGGCGGCGCAGCGGCGAGAGGCGCCGGAGGAGGCGCGGCAGTAGGCGACGCGGCGGCGGCGGGCGCCGGAGGCGGTGTGGGCGCGGCGGCTTCCGGCGCGGCCGGCGTCGCCGTCGGCTCCGGCGGCGCGGCCGGCTCGGCGGGGCGCTCCCACCAACGCGCTGGCGCGAGCGGACGCGCGGCGGCCGGAGTGGGCGTCGCCGCAGCGGCTGCCGGCGCGACAGAAGCGGAAGCAGGAGGCGGTGCGGGCGGCGGCGCCGCGACCGGTGCTGGCGGGGCCGTAGCAGCGGCGGGTGCAGCCGGCGACTCCCACCAGCGCGCCGCGTGAACGGGAGCCACGGGAGCCGGCGGCTCGGGCGCGGCAGTCGGAAAGGCCGGGGGCGATGGCGCCGCAGCGGGAGTTGGAGCTGCCGTGTCAGCCGGAGCGGGAGCCGGCGTCGACGGCGGCTCCGGCGGCAGTGGCGGGAGGAGCCGGAAGATCTCGTCGGCGCTCGCCGGCCGCTGGCGGGCCGGCGTCAGACGGCCGAAGGGATCGACGGCGCGCGCTCCGGCCAGTCGGCGCTCGACGCCAGGCCGCAGCGGCAGCACGATCGGCGGGCGCGTGCCCAGCGGCATCCGAAACACTTCGTTGGCCACGAGCGCCGCGGCGCGAGGGCTGCTGGCCGCGGTCGGTTCACTTGCGAAAGGCGACGACGACGGGACCGGGGGCGGCGGCATTTCCGCTGGCGCCGGCGCCTCTTCCCGCCACTCATCGCTGACCGTTGGCGTCGCTGCTTCGCTCACCTCGGCCGGCTTCGCAACCTGCGCCGCCGTGGCCCGCGGCGCCGGCTCCGCCACCTCCGCCGGCTCGGCATCGCGCCAAGGCAGCGACGTCTCCTCGAAGGACTCCTCGCGACGCGGCACGGGCGAGGCCGCCACCGGAGGTGAGAAAGCGGGCGACGGTTCCGCCCAGCGATCGCGGGCGGCGCGCCGCGCCGCCGCCAGCCGCTGCTCCAGGCCCACCAGCTCGCTGGGCGGGATGCCGATCAACCGACAGCGATCGATCGCCGCCTGCGCCCGGTCCTCGTCGCCGAGCTGAAGCCAGCTCTCGGCGAGGAGCCGTGTGGCCACCGCCTGGGTGGGGTCCTGAGCGAGCACCCGCTCGAGCACCTTGACCGCGGCTTCCGGCTGCCCGGCTTCCAGCCGGCAACGGCCGAGCGCCACCTGGGCGGCGAGGTAGCCCGGATGGAAGCCGAGCCCGGTCTCCAGCACCTCCAGCGCCTCGGCGTGCAGGCCGCGCCGGCGATACTCCTCCGCCAGCTGCAGGAAGATGCGCGAGCTGCGGTCCCGCTCCCACCGCTCCCTCAGGTAGGTGAGGTTGTAGTCGGAGGGCGTCGGATCCACCATCGGCAGGAGTTGGCCTCGGCTCGGGCTGGGCGGCCGGGATTATAACAGCTGGCAGCACCGTGGGTTGCGCGCAGTCATTCGCGCCAGACCACGCGCCGCGCCGGCGCCCCCGCCCTCTCGGCCGAGCCCGGCCAGCCGCCTCGGCTCAGCCCGTCACGCGAACCGGGATGTTGGTGGTGGCGGTGACGCTGGCGCCGCCGCTGGCCGCCTGCGCGGTGACGGTGATGCTGTCGCCGGCGCCGTCGACGGCGTCGACGCTGGCGTTGAGGCGGTCACGCGCCTCGCCGCGCTCGTTGGTGACGACGATGCCTCCTTGCGACGCCAGGCGGCCGGCTTCGGTGCTGAAGAGGACGTTGGCCCCCTGAATCGGCTGCCCCTGAACGTCGCGGACGACCGCAACCAGCTCGACCTGCGCCGGTTCGCCGGCAGGGATGCTGGCGGGGGTCGCCACCAACGTCACCCGCTCGACCCTGGCGCCGACCTGGACTTTGACGTTGACCGCGTCGGCGGCCCCCGAGCGCGCCGTGATCGTCGCCTCGCCGCCGACACCGGTGCCGCGCAGCGTTGCGACCGCCTGGCCGCGCTCGTCGGTCGTGGCGATGGGGTCGATGGTTCCGAGGGTGGTGTCGAGGCGGATCTCGGTGCCGGGGTTGACCGGCTGCCCACTCGAGCGCAGCGCGGTGATGGTGACCGTCGAGGTGCCGGTAGACGTGATCGTCAGCGGGCTCGCCGTGATCACCAGCTTGGTGTTGGCAGGAGCCGTGGGAGTGGCCTTGTCGCAGGCCAGCAGCCCGAGCACGGTCAAGGAGATAGCCGCCGTCGTCGCGTGCGCGCGCATGGTAGGTCAGTATACGGAACGGGGCGGCCGCCCGTCCAGGCGACCGCCCCTACCACGAGGCGCGAGAGCTCGACTGCGGTGCGTCGCTAACTCGACTCGCTGTTGTCGCCCGGCCCTGTGCACTGCGGGTCCGCCGCATCGATCAAACCGTCGGCGTCGTTGTCGAACCCGTCGTTGCACTGCACGACCGGCGCCGGCGGCTCGCTGGTGTCGCCCTGACAGGACGCGTCGGGCGGGTTCAGCGTGAAGGCGTTCGACAGCGTCGACTCGCAGCCCGTGACCAGGTTGCGCACGGTGACGCTGATCGCCGTCGGCACCGCTCGCGTGCCGCTCGCCACGTTGTCGCCGTTCGCATCGCAAGCGACGGTGCTGAACTGGAAGCTCGGCGGCGGCGTCGGCACGGTGATGGGGATTGTCGAGCTCGTCGCACCGGCCCCGATCGCCGCCGAGGAGCCGTCGGCGCCGCCGAACAGCACCCGCAGCCCGGAAGGATCGAAGTTCTGGCCGTTGACGGTGGCCGCGCTGCCGATGATCCCCGCGTTGGGCACGATGTTGAAGATGAGCGGGTTGGGCGGTCCGATGAAGGTGAAGGTGCCGCCACTAGCGCTCGCTCCGCCCTCGATGTTGGTCACCGTCAGCGTCGCCGTGGTCTGGCCGTTGCAGGGCGGGATCGCGGCGCCCGCCAGGGCGGTGGTGGAGAAGCGGATCTCGGTCCCCGACACCGACAATACCTGCTGGGCGATGCCGCCGATGGTCACCGCCACCGGCTCGTCGAAGCCGCTGCCGAAGATGGTGACGATCGTGCCGCCGGTGAACGGACCTTGACCGGGTCCGACCGAGGTGATGCGGATCGTCGAACCGTAAGTGAACTGGCCGGAGAAGATCGCCGACGCGCCGTTGGAGTTGACGACGCGCACCTGGGCATTGAAGGGCGCGTTCAGCGTGCCGGCGGCGATGTAGGGGCGAATGTCGGGAGTCAGCGCCTCGAGTCGTCCGCCGTCTGCGAAGTTGGTCGGCGCCTCGAGGTCGATGGCGCCGCCGGGACCAACGAGCCGGAAGGTGACCTGCGACTCCTGCTCGAAGTGGTTGCCGGTGATGACGATCGGCGTGCCGCCCTCCTGCGGGCCGGTGGTCGGCGTGACGTTGAAGATCACCGGCGTCGAGATGCTGCCGCCGTGGGCGTAGATGTAGCCGTTGATCAGCGTGTCCGTTTGCTCGTGGTCGGAGCCGACGGCGTTGCGCACGGTGATGCTCACCGGCTGGGTCTGGCCGGGCGCGAGCGGCGTCGTCAACGGCGGTACCACGATGACGGCGCGGTTGGTGCCGACCGAGACGACCTGAGCGGTGCTGCCGCCGAAGAGCACGCTGATCGGCGCCTCGAAGCCCTGGCCGAAGATGGTCACCCGGTTGCCGCCGGCGGGATCGCCCGAGTTGGGAGAGACGTGATCGAGGAGGAAGACCGGTACTACGCCGATCCCGGTGACCAGGATCGAGGCCTGGCCGATGCTCTGCTCGAGCTGCGCGGTGACGACGGCGGTGCCCGCTATGGTGGCGGTGAAGAGCAGCGACACCTGCCCGTTGAGCAGCTGCGGGCAGAGCGCCAGGCTGCCCTCGCTGCAGAGCGGGGCGCCGGAGAGCGTGCCGCCGGTGGCGGTCACCACGATAGTGGTGCCGTTGGGCGGCGGGCTGCCGGTGCTGGCGTTGCGCACGTTGATGGTGATCGTGCTCGTCGGCGCCACGGTGGCGGAGTCGAGCGGCACCTCCGAGGGGTTGGCGACGACCGTGATGTTCCAGGTGCCACTGCCCACGCCCCCGCTCGGCGGCACGCCGCCGCCGCCGCCCGTCGGCGGCTGCGTCGGCGACGACTCCGAGGAACAGCCCGCCATCCCTACGCCGAGGGCGAGGGCGGCAGCGGTGAGCGCAGCCTTCCAGGATTTCGCGTTGTTCATGGCCATGACTGTTTCCCTCGGCCGTCTCAGGAGCTGAAGTCCATCGCGAACCGCGCCGGCTCGGTGCTGACCTCGTCGCCGCTCAAGGTGCGGCCGAAGAAGGTCAGCGCCAGCTCGAGCTTGATGAAGCGGGAGCCGGTCTCTTTGTCGAAGCCGCCGTTGATCGGCAGCAGATCCGACAGCGGGACGTTGCGCAGCTGCTCGGGGCCCATGACCACCAGATTGTTGATGGTGTCGGTGCTGCCTCGCGGCACGTTGCCGAAGATGCCCTCGACGAGGGGGCGCGGCACCCGCGTTCCGGTGTCCAGCCGGCGGTAGGTGACCTGGTAGCTGGTGAGCTCGACGTCCATCAGGTCGCTGTCGTCAGCGGCGGGATTGAGGATGACGCTGCGGACGGTGATCGAATCGACCTGGACGAAGTTGCCGCTGCCGACGCTGAACGCGATCGGCAGGCCGTCGAAATCAGAGACCGTCAACAGCACGCCGCCGGTATCCGTGCGGTCGGTGCGGGTCTCGCAGGAGAACAGCGCCAGCGTCGCGACGCCGAGCAGAATGGAACGGGCCAGCCTCGTCATGGCATTTCCTTTCTCGACAATCTTCACAGCTTGATCACCCGCGGCGTGATGAAGATCAGCAGCTCCTCGTTGGCATTGTTGTGGCGGCGGTTCTTGAAGAGGTGGCCGAGGAGGGGGATGTCGGCGAGGCCGGGAACGCGATCCTGGCCCTGGTCGCTGGTGACCTTGTAGATGCCGCCGATGACGGTGGTGCCGCCGTCGCGGACGATGACCCGGGTGCGCGCTTCCTTGGTGGCGATCGGCGCGTTGGTGGCGCCGACCACCGCGAAGGCGAGCTGTGGCTCGCGCTTCTGCACCTCGATGTCCATCAGCACGGTGCCGTCGGCGGTGACGTGCGGGGTGACGTCGAGGCGCAGCGTGGCGTTGACGAATTGTACGGTGACGGTGTTGTTGGCCACCGTCTGCACCGGGATCTGCAAGCCGCTCTGGATGCTTGCCTGAGTGTTGTTCAGGGTCGCTACCTTGGGTGCCGAGAGGATGTTCACCAAGCCTTCGGATTCCGCCGCTTGCAGGGTGGCGTCGAGGACAAAGGTGTCGAGAATGTTGCCCAAGCGCAGGTTGAGCAAGCCGTTGGAACCGCCGGTGAGCAGGTTCACCGAGCCGTCGCTCGAGACGTTGTTGGGGAACACCAGGCCGGTGCTGTTGCCGTGCGCGTTGTCGGCGACGCCGTCGAAGCCCCAGCGGATGCCCAGCGTACGGTTGAACTGCTTGGTGGTCTCGACGATGCGCGCCTCGATCATCACCTGCGGCTCAGGGACGTCGACCTGGTCGATGACGTCGAGCACGGTGTTCATGAACTCGGGCAGCTCTTTGATGATCAGCGTGTTGGTGCGCAGGTCGACGACGACCGAGCCCCGCGCGGAGAGGATGCTGGCCGTGCCGCTGCGCAACAGGCTCGCGATCTCGCTTGCCTGCGCGTAACTGATCCGCTTGAGCACCGTGCGCAGCGGCATGGCAAGGGCGGCCGCGGCGCGGCGATCGGACTCCGCCCGCGCCTCCTGGGCCAGCTGCTCGCGCGGCGCGATGCGCATGATGTTGCCGTCGAGCTCGTACCAGAGGTTGTTGGTCTTGAGGATGATCTCGAGCGCCTGGTCCCATGGCACTTGGTCGAGCTCGACGGTGACGTTGCCGGAGACGCCCGGCTGGATCACCATGTTGAGGCCGGCGATCTTGGCGAAGGTGCGCAGCACCTCCTTGATGTCGGCGTCGCGCAGGCTGAAGTTCACCGGATCGCCGACGTACTGCTTGGTGGTGTCGCCGACGATGCGCGGCGCGAAGCCGGTGGTGGGCGCCGGCTGGCGCTGCTCGGCGGCGGCGGGACCGACGTCCTGCACCTCGAGCGCCTCGACGGCGCCGACGTCGCTCGGCTCGATGCCGACGGGCGGTTGCGGCGCGGGCGCCGGTTGGACCGGCGGAGCGACGGGCGCAGCCGTCACCTCGCTGCCCGTGATCTCGACGCGCGGCGGCGCCGGCGGCGTGGTCGGCGCGGGAGCGGCGGCGACTTCGGCAGGCGGCGCTGACGGTACCGCGGGAGCGGCGGAAGCGGCCGGCTCGGCTTCGGGCGCCGGAGCCTCGGCGAGCTCGACCGGCGCCTCGGTGGCCGTCGGCACCGGCGGCGCCACATCGGCGGTCGTCTCGCCGAAGCTCACCAGCAGGCCCTCGCCGGTCGAGGCGAGCTGCGGCACGACGTTGGCCGCAAGGTCGAGCACGACGCGCGACACCGGTGCCGGCTGCGCCTTGAACTGCGCGATGCGCACACGTTCGAGGACGTCGCCGGGACCGGTCACGGTGGCCCGCGGCGAGGCGTTGACGACGCCCTGCAGGTCGATGACGAACCGCGCCGGATCGGCGAGCTGGAAGGTCGAATACACGAAGTCGCCGTCGCCCTGAATGCGCACCTGCGTGCCGGCGGCTTGGCCGACGACCTCGACGTTCTCGAGCCGCGTCGCCACGACGCCGGCCGGCCGCGGCGCGACGTACGGCGCCTCCGGCGTGCCGGCGGCGCTCGCGGGAGGAGCCGCGGTCGTCGGCATCGGCCGCGCCGCCACCGCGGGAGGCGCGGGTGCCGGGGGCGGCGGTGCGACCGGCGTAGGGGGTGCCGAAGCGACGGGCGCCGCCGGCACCGGCTCGGAGGCGACCGCCATCGCTTCCTCGGAACCGGCCGGAACGAGCGTCAGCTGCAGCGCGTTGCCCTGGGCGGTGAGCTGGGCCTCGGTCTCGACGTTGGTCGCCACGACCAGCCGCGTCAGCGGCCGCTCGCCGCTGTCGACCTGCCGCACCGAGACCGAGCGCACGAGCTCACCCTCGGGCCCGAGGTCGGCGACTCCCGGCGCAGTGACGCTGTTCGGAAGCTCGAGCACCAGGCGGCCTTCGCTGTCGCGGTACTGCGTCCACACGAGCGGCGCCGTGGCCTGGAGCTCGAGCCGCACGCCCGGCGCCGCTTCGCGTAATTGGAGCGACGTGATCTCCACCGGTGCCGCCGGCTCCGCGCGCGTCGCCGCCGCCGGTTCTGCCGAAGGGGAGGGGCCTTTGTCACCCGTCTTGGCCCCGGAGGCGCAGCCGAGCAGCAGCGCAACGGCGAGCGGGCCGAGCGAGGCCCGGACCATGGCGCCGAAGAGCTCCCTCCTACAACGGACTTTCCGCATGACGCTCGCCTCCCTCCGGGCTCACGGCTCCGGGTTGAGCTTCTTGACCACCTCGCGGAACGGCTTGATGACGCTCGGGTCGTTGACCACCTGCTTGAAGGTGACCTCTCCCCGCGCGATGGAAACCACTTCGCCGTCGTAGAGCTGATCGCCCTCCTGAATGAGATAGCTCTTGTCCTTGTCCGACGCCTGTACCTGGGCGAACGTGCGCCCCTGCAGCTGGAAGATCCCCTTGACCTCGATCTCGTCGATGAGCAGTCCCGGCACGCCCTCGGGACGCTGCTGCGGCGCTTCCTTCGCCTGCGTGCGTTGGAGCAGCGAGATGAACGGATCGCGGCGCCCCGCGGGGTCGTAGCTGTAGCCCTCGCCGGCAAGCACTTCTTCCTCGCCGGCGAGGATCTGGTCGATCGTCTGCTCGTCGGCCGCCGACGGTTCCTCGCTCGCCGGTGCCTCGGTGGCGCTGGGCTGCTGCGCGCACAGCGGGGCCGCAATCAGGAGAAGCGCGAGGAGATGGTGCCGGTGAGGTCGTCTCATGGTGGATCTCCGTTGCCGCTCAACCCTCCGGCGCCGAGCCCGAGCCGGGCTGCGGCACCGGCGGCGCACCAGGCGAGGCCGCCGCCGGCGCTGCCACCGGCGCCGCTTCCTCTTCCTCGCGATAGACGAAGGTCTTGGCGACGAACGAGGCGCCGATCGAGTGTCCCTGGTGCTGCCCCGGGTCGATGGCGCTGACTACCAGGTCGTCGACGTTGATGATGCGCGAGAAGCGGCCGATGCGATCGAAGAAGAGCGCCAGATTGTGGTAGGTGCCCTCGAGCGAGATCTGGATCGGCCACTCGCTGTAGAAATCCTGGTCGGTCAAGTTGCCGGGAGTGATGCGAAGGATCTCAAGGTCCCCCTGCTCGGCGAGGGCGCGCATGCGGCGCAGCAGGTCCTCGGTGTTGAGGCGGGCCGGCAGGATGCGCAACAGCTTGTCGAGCTCGAGCTCGAGGCGCCGCACCTCTTCGCGGAACTGCGGCAGGCGCTGCTTGGCGGCGCGGCCTTCCTGGATCTTGCCCTGCAGCTCGGCGAGCTTGGCATCCTGACCCTGGATCTGCTGCTTCATCGGACCGTAGAGCCGCCACCAGGCGAGGCCGAAGAGGACGACCGCCACCCCCACGCCGACGCCGAGGCCGACGTACCAGGGCTTCTCTTTCAGCGCCGCGATCGCCATGCAGGCGTCCCTCCCATCGGGATCGACACGGTCATCAAGTACCGGCGGGGGGCGCCGCCGCGGCGGCCGGCGCCTCTCCGGCCGCCGGCTGCGGCTTGGGCGGCTCGGCGATCGAGAAATTGAAAGTGATCATGAAGGTGTAGACCGGACCGTTCTTGCTGGTGTCGCGCAGGCGCGGCTCCTGGAACTCCGGGACCTTGCCCAGGTTCTCGATGAAGGCGGCGATCTGGTTGGTGTTGAACGCCTGGCCGCGCAGCTCGATGTTGTTGGCGCGCAGCGTCAGGCCGTCGAGCCAGAGCAGCTCGGGGAGAGCATTGGAGATCTGGTCCATGATGCGGACCGGCCCCCACTGCTTACGCTTGAGGTCGTTGATGATGTTGATCTTGTGCTCGAGCTTGGCCTTCTTCGCCTTGTACTCCTCGACCTCCTGCAGCACCTGCGCGAGCTCGTCGACCTCGCGCTGCGCCGCCGCGATCTGGGTGTCGCGCGTCCTCACCTCGCCGCGCAGGTACCACCAGTAGCCGGCGACGGCGAGGGCGCCGAGCACCAGCGCCACCAGGAACAGCCCCTCGCTCAAGGAGAAGCCGGCGATGCCGAGCCGCTCCTTGGTCTTGCGGGAGACGACCGGGCGCTTGCCCTCGGAAACGAGGTTGATCTTGATCATGCGCCTACTCCCCGACCTTGCGGATGGCGAGGCCGACCGTCACCGCCAGCATCGGCGCCACCGAGCGCAGCCACTCGACGTCGAAGTCGGACTCGCGCGCCTGCACGCGACGGAAGGGGTCCATCAGCTCGACGGGGACGCCGAACCGCTCGCGCAGGATCTGCAGCAGGTTGGGGGTGAGCGCGCAGCCGCCGGAAACGACGAGCTCGTCCACCGGCCCTTCGGCAGAAGTAGCGGCGAAGAAGTCGAAGGTCTTCTGGATCTCCGAAGCCATCTCGGTGGAGACGGCGTCGAGCACCGGCCGCGCCTCGCTCGTCGAGTAGCGGTCGACGGTGCCGCCGCGCTTCAGGGTCTCGGCCTGGTCGTAGGAGAGGTTGTACTCGCGTTGCAGCGCCTCGGAGAACTGATTGCCGCCGAACGAGATGTCGCGCCAGAAGACGCTCTGGCCGCGCGCCACGACGTTGATGTTGGTGACGGCGGCGCCCATGTTGACGAGCGCGACCACCTTGAGCGGGTCGAGGTCGTAGTTGACCTCGTAGCAGTTCTGCACCGCGAAGGCGTCGACGTCGACGAGGGCGGGAGTGCGGCCGGCCTGGCTGATCACCGACATGTAGTCGTTGACCTTGTCTCGCTTGACGGCGACGAGCAGCACGTCCATCTGCCCCTCGCCGGGCGGCGTATCGGAGAGCACCACGTAGTCGAGGCGGACGTCGTTGATGTCGAAGGGGATGTATTGCTCGGCCTCCCACTGGATGGACTCGGCGAGCTCCTCCTGCGACATCGCCGGCACCTGGATCTTCTTGATGATCACCGAGTGGCCGGAGAGCGAGGTGGCGAAGTTGGGGTTCTTGACCTTCGCCTGGTCGTTCAGCTTGTGGATGGCGTCGACGACAAGCGAGGAGTCCATGATCGAGCCGTCGACGATCGCCTCGGGCGAGAGCGCCTCGACAGCTACTTTCTGCACTTGGTAGGAGCCCTTGCGGTCGCGCAGCTCGACCAGCTTGACTGCGGAGCTGCCGATGTCGAGGCCTACGACGCCTTTGGCGCGGGAAAAGAGCGCCATGAGGCTAGAGCCCCCCCAAGACTGCTGTAGGCATGGCAATTAGCTCCACGCAGTTCAAATTTTGCTGGAGCGTACCAGGCTTCTCGCGCGAGTGTCAAGGCAACAGCGCACACAGTGAAGCGCGGCACACCACACATTCTGCAAGGTTTAGCGGCCAGCGCGCGGCCGCCGGCTTGCCCTGGCAAGGGGTCTCTGCTACCCTAGCGGGCCCTGTCGCGCCAGGCCGATCGACCGGCGCGATCCCCTCGAGAAGGCGGCGAAGAAGGACGGAAGCGATGGCCAAGCACTGCGATATCTGCGGCAAGACGACCGTGCACGGGCAGCAGGTCAGCCATGCCCACAACGTGACGAAGCGGACCTGGGAGCCGAACCTGCAGCGAGTGCGCGCTCAGGTCGGCGGCCGCACGCAGCGCCTGCGGGTCTGCACGCGGTGCCTGCGCGCCGGACGGGTACAGAAGCCTGCTGTGCGCCGCTGGGAGCCGGAAGAGGCGACCTAGTCGCCCGCTAGCGCGGCCGGTCGCCCGGACCTACTCCTCGCGCCGGCCGCTGCTCCCGCCTCCCATCGCTCGCCCCACCTCTCGCACTCCCGACACCGCCTGGATCCCCTGCTCGATCTTTTCGAGGTGCCGGAGGCTCTTTACCTCGACGAGCACCCGCACGAGCCCGCGGTTGGGCTCCACCGACTCCGCCTCGATCTGCCGGATGTTGGTGTCGCCCTTGGAGATAGCCTCGGTGAGCCGGGCCAGCACGCCAGGCTCGTCTTCGGTCTCGATCCGTAGGGTGACCGGGAAGACTCCGGAGTCGCTGCGCGCCCACTCGACCTCGATCTCGCGCTCGGGGTTGTAGTGCAGGTTGCGCACGTTCGGGCACTCGGCAGAGTGCACCGACACGCCACGGCCGCGCGTCACGTAACCGACGATGTCCTCGCCGGGCAGCGGGTTGCAGCACTTGGCCATCACCGCCAAGAGGTCGTCGTGACCCTTGACCAGGATCGGGCCGGAGCCGCTGGGCAACAGCTTGTCGACTGCCTGCCGTAGACGGCTGGGCTTCTGTGGCGGCGTCGACAGCCGCTCCTCGCCGAGCAGCCGAGTCAGCACCTGCCGCACGCCGACCTTGCCGAAGCCGAGCCGGCTGTAGAGGTCCTCGATCCCATTGACGCCATGCTCGGTGAGGTAGGCGGCCATCTCCGGGCTCTCGGCCATCTTCTTGGGATTGACCTTGTAGCGGCGCAGCTCGCGCTCGAGGAGCCGCCGGCCGATCTCGGTCGCCCTCTCCTTCTGCTGCGCGCTGAGCCAGTGCCGGATCTTGCTCTTGGCCCGCGAGGTGGCGACGAGGTCGAGCCAATCGCGGCTCGGCTGGCGCGACGGATCGGTGAGGATCTCGACGATGTCGCCGTTCTTCAGGATGGTGCGCAGCGGCACCAGCTTGCCGTTGACGCGCGCGCCGACCGTGTGGTGGCCCACCTCGGTGTGCACCCGGTAGGCGAAGTCGAGCGGCTTGGCGTCGCGCGGGAACGAGAACACCTCGCCCTTGGGGGTGAAGACGTAGACCTCGTCGGGGTAGAGGTCGATCTTCAGAGTATTGAGGAAGGTGCGGTCGTCCTTGACCTCCTTCTGCCACTCGAGCAGCTGGCGCAGCCACACAATGTTTGGGTCACGGTCGCGGCTGCTCGGCGGCCCGCCGTTGCCTTCCTTGTAGTGCCAGTGGGCGGCGATCCCTTCCTCGGCTACGAGGTCCATCTCGCGGGTGCGGATCTGCACCTCGAAGGGGTGGCCGCGCTCCGCCAGCACCGTCGTGTGCAGCGACTGGTAGAGGTTGGGCTTCGCCATCGCGATGTAGTCCTTGAACCGGCCCGGGATCGGGCGCCAGCTCTGGTGGACGACACCGAGCGCTGCGTAGGTGTCGCGTAGCGAGGAAGTGATGATGCGGAAAGCGAGATAGTCGTAGAGCTGGGAGACGTCGACGCCGGTGCGGCGCAGCTTCTGGTAGATCGAATAGAAGCGCTTGACGCGATAGCCGATCTCCGCCTCGATGCCGGCCTCCTTCAACGCCTGCTCGAGCCGCACGCGGATGCGCTCCATCGCCTCGCGCGCGCCGCTCATCTTCTCCTGCACCTTGTCGTGCACTTCCCCGAACTGGTGCGGCCAGAGGTAGTAGAAGGCGAGGTCCTCAAGCTCTCCCTTGACCTTCGCCATCCCCAGCCGGTGCGCCAGCGGCGCGTAGATCTCCAGCGTCTCGAGCGCGACGCGGCGGCGGGTCTCGGGCGAGACGTACTCCAGCGTCTCCATGTTGTGGAGGCGGTCGGCGAGCTTCACCAGGATGACGCGGATGTCCTTGGCGGAGGCGAGGATGAGCTTGCGGAAGGTCTGCGCCTGCGCCTCGTCGCGTCGCACGTAGGCGTGGCGCCCGATCTTGGTGACGCCGTCGACGAGCTCGGCGATCTCGCCGCCGAACTTCTCCTCCAGCACCTCGCGCGTCGTCAGCGTGTCCTCGAGCACGTCGTGGAGGAGCCCCACCGCCACGCACACCTCGTCGAACTTGAGCTCGGCGAGCAGGTACGCCACCGCCATCGGGTGGGTGAAGTAGGGCTGCCCCGAGCGCCGCTTCTGGCCGGCGTGCTTCTCGGCCGAGAAGGCGTGGGCGCGGCGCAGCAGCGCCTCGTCGCAGTTGGGGTTCTGGGCCTTGAGCAGGTCCAGCAGCCCGTCCAGGGTGGGGTGCTTGGGCGGGGCGACCGGCGGCTTGAGACGGCTCCGGATCTTGAGCACCAGAGATCGATTATAGGAGCGTGCGACCGTCCGCCCGTCTTGCGGGCGCTTCACCCATTGAGCTTTTCGTGAGCGCCGCGATGGGCGCCGTCAACTGCCGGGACGCGACCGCCGGCGAAGCGACCGATGGGACGCACGACGGCCGCGCGGTCGAGGCACTAGGTGTGGATCTTCATCGTCAGGAATCGCCGCGCCGGCCCGACACGACCAGCTGCGACCGCCGGTTTCGAGACCAGCAGCTCTCGTAAGGCTCCGTGCAGACCAGGCGCTCCTCGCCGAAGGACAACGACCGCAACCGGCCGCCGTCCACCCCAAGCTTGGTCAGGTACTCCCGAGCCGCACTGGCCCGCTGCTCGCCGAGCGCCAGGTTGTACTCGGCGGTACCCCGCTCGTCGCAGTGACCCTCGATGGTGACCTCGAACGCCGGATGCTCGTTCAGGAACTGCGCGTCGGCCGCGAGGATCTGCCTGGCCTCGAGCGACAGCTCGGCGCTGTCGTACTCGTAGTAGACGTCTCGCAGCAGGCCGCTCTCTCTCACGTGGCGATTCACCGACTCGATGTCACCGGCGAGAGGATCCGACACGCTTCCGTCGGCCTCCGGCGATTCGATCTGCTCGGCGCGCGGCGGCGCCTCGGCCGGTGGCGGCGAGACAGCGGTCGCCGGCCGCTTTCGCGAGCAACCCGTGGATATCAGAAGCGAGATTCCGAGCAGCGAAATGATTACGGACTTGCGCATCGAACAGCCCCCTCGTTGTCGCGACCGAGGTTAGCGACCGGCGTCCGGCGATGGAATCGGGTGCTGGGTATATCGATCTATAACCTCGGATAGAGGCGCGGCGCCTAGCGCGGTCGGTAAGATCGATCTCGAGTGGAAACGCTTTACTCGCCGCAGGGCCGCGCCGAGCGACTGGTCGCCGCCGGTCGCACCGTGTTGGCGTCGTCGTCGCTTTTCGCCGTCTGGCTCGATCCCACCGAGCCGGGCAAGCACGCGTCGATCGCCTACACGTTGTTGGTCGCCTACGTCGCCTACTCCGCGGCCTTGGCCATCGGTATCTGGCGCGCCCGCGACCCGGGAGGCAGGGTCCGCGGGATCACCCACGCCGTCGACCTGTGCTTCTTCTCGCTGTTCGTCTACTTCACCGCCGGACCAGCCAGCCCGTTCACCACCTACTTCGTCTTCTCCATGGTGTGCGCGACGCTGCGCTGGCAGTGGCGCGGCGTGCTGTGGACCGCCCTGGCCTCCATCGCCGCCTACCTCGCCATCGCCGTCTTCCTGGCGGCGGAGCCGTTCGCCGCCCACGTGGAGGCGTACCAGATCGTCGTCCGCGTCGTCTACCTGGCGGTGATCGCCGTGCTCCTCGGTTACCTCGGTGCGCACGAGGAACGGACGCGGCGCGAGATCTCTGCCCTCGCCGCCTGGCCCGAGCTCACCGCCGGGAGCATCGAGCCGATGGTCCGGGCGCTCCTCCAACAGGCGACGGGCGTCATCGGCGCACGACGCGCGGTGCTGGTGTGGATGGAGCGCGAAGAACCGTGGCAGTACGTCGCGACGTGGGACTCCGGAGAGCTCGACTGGCGCCGGGAGGCACCCAGCGACCACTCGCCGTTCGCTCCCGAGGTTGCCGAGACCAGCTTCCTGGCTGCCACCGATGAGGATCCGCCTACCGTCCTCGTCCGCAGCCAGGATGGGTTCGACCGCTGGCGCGGCTCGCCCATCCACGAGCCCCTCCGATCGAGCGCCGGCCCGGGGCCGGTCCTCGGCCTACGTCTCCGCTCCGCCTCGTTCGAGGGGCACCTGCTGTTCCTGGGGAAGAGAGGGATGAGCTCCGACGACCTCCTCCTTGGCGAAGCCACGGCGGCCCTCGTCGCAGCGCGGCTCGAATCCGTGTACCTAACGCGCCACCTCGCGGAGCAGGCGGCCACCGAGGAGCGCATCCGGCTCGCCCGCGACCTGCACGACGGCACGTTGCAATCCCTCACCGGTTTCGGGCTGCGCCTCGAGGCCGCGCGTCGCATGCTCGCCGGCGCATCCGGCGCGGAGCCGGCCATCGCCGCCATCGAGGAGCTGCAGCAGCTGCTCACACTCGAGCAGCGCGACTTGCGCTTCTACATCCACGAGCTGGAGCCGAGCAAGCCGACCGCCTCGGGCCAGCCTCCCCCACTCCGCCTCCAGGTCACCGAGCTCGCGCAGCGGCTGGAGCTGGAGTGGGGGCTCAAAGTGCAGCTCGCCGTCGAGGGTGGCGATGGCGAGGTGCCGGAGCGCCTGCGGCGCGAGATCTACCACATCGCTCGCGAGGCCATGGTGAACGCCGTGCGCCACGGCAAGGCCAGCAAGGTCGAAACGAGCATCCGCGCCGGCGCGGACCCGGTGTCGATCGTCGTCGAGGACAACGGGCGCGGCTTCCCCTTCGAGGGCAGGCTCACCCACCAAGAGCTCGCGGAGAGAGGGCTCGGGCCGCGGACGCTTCGCGATCGCGTGACCGCCCTCGAGGGCACCCTGGAGCTGGTGTCGAGCCCTTCGGGAGCGCGCCTGGAAATCGTCTTGCCGCTGCGGGAGACCGCATGACGGTGCGCCTCGTCCTCGCCGACGATCACCCGCTCGTGCTGGACGGCCTGGAGCAGCTCCTTCGTCTCGAACGCGATCTCGCGGTCGTGGCCCGCTGCCGAGACGGCAACGAAGCGCTACGCGCCGTCCGCCTGCATCGGCCGGACCTTTTGATCCTGGACATCAAGATGCCGGGCCGTGATGGCCTATCGGTGCTGCAGGCAATCCGCGAGGAGGAGCTTCCGACCGAAACGGTCGTGCTGACCGCGGCGCTCGACGACGATCAGCTCGTCGATGCCGTCAGGCTGGGCGTACGGGGCGTGGTGCTCAAGGAGTCGGCGCCCCGCATGATCATCAACGCAATCCGCGAGGTCCGAGCCGGCGGCTCCTATATGGAGGGCCGCGCCGTCAGCCGCGCGCTCCAGAAGCTGGTGCGCCGCGAAGACGCCGTCCGCGAAGCCGAAAGGCAGCTCACGGCCAGGGAGCTCGAGATCGTGAAGCTCGCCGCCAGCGGCGCGCGCAACCGAGACATCGCGGAACGCCTGTCGATCAGTGAGGGGACCGTCAAGATCCACTTCCACAACGTCTACGAGAAGCTCGGGATCGACAGCCGGGTCGCCCTGGCGATGTGGGCTCGCGACCAGGGCCTGGCATGAGCGAGGAAGCGAAAGCCGACTGCCGGGTCCTGGTGGTGGGCGCCGGCCCCGTCGGCCTCGCGCTCGCGAGCTACCTTCGCCGCGCCGGCCTCGCGGTGCGCATCGTGGAGAAGCGAAGCGGGCCATCGCTGCATTCGAAGGCGATCGGGCTCCAGCACCGCGTCTCGGAGCTGCTCGCGATCCTAGGTGTAGCCGATAGGTTCGCCGCGCGCGCCGGCAGCCCGACCTCGGTGAATATCTATGAGGGCCACCAGCGGATCCTCGAGCTTCGCTTCCCGACGCCCGAGGGCATCAGCGGGCACGGCGCGTTCCGTCCTCGCCCGCTCCTCCTCCCACAGAGCGAGACCGAGCGCCTGCTGGCCGACCTTGCTGGCCGAGCTCGGCACCAACATCGAATGGGAGACCGAGCTCGTCGGCTACCGCCAGGACGCGACAGGCGTCGACGCGCTGCTGCGCACGAACCAGGGCACGCTCGAGCAGGCGAGGTGCGGCTGGCTGGTGAGCTGCGAGGGCGCGCACAGCACGGTGCGGAAACAGAGTGGGCTCTCGCGCCGTCATCGAAAAGACTCTCTGGCTGTCGGACTTCCGGATCAACGCTCGCATGGTCGATCGCATGCGTGATGGGAGGGTGTTCCTCGCCGGCGACGCCGCTCACATTCACAGCCCGACCGGCGGGCAAGGAATCACCACCGGCATCCACGACGCGATCAACCTCGCCTGGAAGTTGGCGCGCCGGGAAGCGGGTGCGCCGGACGCTCTGCTCGACACCTACGGCGCGGAGCGGTTGCCGCACGCGGCCGAGGTGTTGCGCGAGACCAACCGGACGACCTCCGTCCTACTCGCTCCAGCCTTCCCCTGGAGGTACGTGCGGGACTATCTCGTCCTTCCGCTGCTGCGCATCCCCGCGGTGCAGCGCCGCATGTTCGGTAAGTTCTCGCAGCTGCACGTGCATTACGGCGAGAGCTCCTTGTCGCAGCCACGTCGTGCGCGCCCCCCTCGCGGCGTCGCGCTGCGAGCCGGCGATCGGGCGCCGGATGTCGCCTTCCTGCGCGCGGGGACCGGAACGATGATCACGCTGTTTGAGCTGCTCCGGGAGCTGCGACCGCTGCTGCTCATCCGCTCTGGTGCGGTCGAGGAGGACACGTTGGTCCGAGAATGCGAGCAATTGGGGCTCCGCGCCGGTGCGATCGCCGAGGTTGAAGCTGGGGATCTGCGTCCGTGGGCGCTCACCGATCTTCACGGTGACTTCGCTCGGCTCTACGGTGCGGCGAAGCAGTTCGTCTGGCTGATCCGTCCGGACGGCCACGTCGGGCTCTTCCTGCCGGGGGTCGACCGCGCGGCGCTGGGTGGGTACCTGCGGCTGCTCGTTGCCCCGTCGGCGGTCGACGAGGCGCTCTCAGGAGCTGCCACTTGAGCTCTCGCCGGATCGTTCGGCGATCGCCTCTTCGCTTCTTCGCGGCGCTGCTCCTGCTGGCCGCCGTGGCAATCCTGGAACCTGGCGGCGCGTTCTCCAGCGAAGCAGCACCGAGCCCCGATGTCAACCCGGCCGACGGGTCTCCCGGCGCGGAGCCGTCGACTCACGAGGACGGTGCGGGAGGCCACGCCAATCCGGTAGCTCCCGTGCTCATCGGGATGGTGGTGATGCTCGCCAGCGCCAAGCTCGCCGCGCGTGGCGCCGAGCGGCTCGGCCAACCGGCGGTGCTCGGCGAGCTCCTCGCCGGGATCGCCCTGGGCAGCGTGGCGCTGTTCGGCTGGGACGGTTTGCGTTTCCTCGCCACCGACACCGGCTTGCAGGTTCTCGCCGAGCTCGGCGTCATCCTCCTGCTGTTCGAAGTGGGCCTGGAGTCCGACCTCGCAGACATGAAGGCGGTCGGTTGGTCGAGCCTCGCCGTCGCCTGTCTCGGCGTGGTGGCGCCGTTCGCGCTCGGCTGGGGCGCGTCGGCTTGGCTGCTCCCCGAGCAACCCGCGCTAGTGCACGTCTTCATCGGCGCGACGCTCTGCGCCACCAGCGTCGGTATCACCGCCCGCGTCCTCGCCGACCTCGGTCGGCTTCAGGACCGCGAGTCGAAGATCGTGCTCGGGGCCGCCGTCCTCGACGACGTGCTCGCGCTCGTCGTGCTGGCGGTGGTCACCGGCGCCGTCCAGGCATCCAACCAAGGCTCGACGTTGAGCGCCCTGAGCATCGCCGGGATCATGGGCAAGGCGCTGGCGTTCCTCTTCGGCGCCCTCGTCATCGGCGCCTGGGCCTCGCGACGGCTCCTTCGACTAGCGGCAGGCCTGCAGGCCACGGGCATGTTGCTCGTCGCGAGTCTCGGTTTCTGCCTGCTCCTCGCGTGGCTCGCCGACCTCGTCGGCCTGGCGACGATCGTCGGCGCTTTCGCCGCCGGCCTGATTCTCGACGAGGTGCACTACCACGACGTTCGCCGGGAAGATAAGGACCTGGGTGACCTGCTCCAGCCCATCGCCACCATCCTCGTACCGATCTTCTTCGTCAGGATGGGAGTCGAGGTCGACCTGCGAGCTTTCGGACGCCTGGACGTCCTGGGCTTCGCCGCCGTGCTCTCGCTGGCGGCGGTCCTCGGCAAGCTCGCCTGCGCTCTTGGCGTCCTCGAGCGCGGCGTGGATCGGCTCACCGTCGCGGTCGGCATGCTGCCGCGTGGCGAGGTCGGCCTGATCTTCGCCGGCATCGGCGCCCAGCTCATGCTGCACGGCAATCGCGTGATCGACACCGGGGTCTTCTCGGCCGTGGTCGTCATGGTCGTCGCCACCACCGTGCTCGCCCCGCCGCTACTTAAGCTGGCGCTGGCGAGACGTTAGCGTTCCGCCGCTCTCGCCGCCAGCGAGTGCGCTCGGCGCTCTCGCGCTGACTGGCTACTTGCGCAAATTCTTGTCGGCGATAGCGGCCAGGATCAGCACGAACGCGAGCAGCCGCAGGCCGTAGCTCGGCAGCTCGAGACCGGCGGTCGGCGGCGCGAGCGCGAGCACCGCGCGCTGCACCGCCAGCAAGGTAAAGGACCCGGCGAAGAACACGAACAAGCGATCTCTGGAGTCGCGCCAGTAGCGGAGAAAGAACAGCGCGGCCACGAGGTATCCCATCGTCAACGCACCTGACAGAAAGGCCGGGAACGGGCCGCTCATCGGGTCTCCCAGACCAGACCGTAGAGCAGCAGGGCAAGGCCGAGGACCGCTGGCAAGGTTCGCCCCAGCGAAAGGTCGATCGCCGGCGTCGCCTTGTCGATGACGAGAACGATGTTCTGCACCGCCAGTCCTACGAAGCAGAGCGCCGACCACAGGAGCAGCCGCGATCGCGTCTGGAAGAAGGAGCGAGCCAGCAGCACCGCGCACAGCAGGCCGGTCAAGGCACAGAGGCCGTAGACGATCGTGCTCACGGTTTCTTCAACCTGAAGGCGGCGGCGAAGATGCGGGCCGAAGCGCCCGGGGAGAATCCTCGAGGATCGCCGCCACCGCGGTTCGGTCGGCCTCGTAGGCGTCGCTCATCGCCTTCGCCAACATGTCGAGAGCGGGAGCCGCTTCGTACCAATACGTCAGTGACGGTGCGTCGCTGGCGGCGAACAGGCCAGCGGACGTCATCAGGAACAGTCTCATCTCGGCGGACTGCGGGGCCATGCGCAGCTCTCGCGCGACCTCCAACGCCGACCAGTGGCGCGGGGCAGACCGGTAGAGGAGCATGAAGACGTCCAGCTGCTCGATCGAGCTGAACTTCGACACCAGGAATTCACGGAGCTCGGGGGCCAGATCGGGCACGTCGCTAGTCGACCGGGTGGTGTACTCCGCAAGAAGGCGCCGCTGGTGCCAGGCGGCGAACCGGCTCGATCGCCAGGCCCTTCGTCTCGCGATCCTACCTTCACTCCCCAGGCTGCCCGGCGGCCCTGCGAGGACTCCGTCGCCTCGATGCGACCAGCGCCGCTGCCTGTCGCAGCTCAAGGGGACGGTCTCGCAGCTCAAGGGGACGGTCTCTCGCGGCTGGCAGCATCCGCTCGCGTCATCACGCTCGCGCTGTCGGACGTTGCCGGCGACCATCGCGAAGCGATCGGCTCGGGACCGACGGTGCCGTCTCCCACGGGCGGAGCCGACGCGCTCGAGGTGTTGCGGAATCGGGGCACCGAGGTGACCGCGCTTCCGCTCGCTGTTTGCTGAGCACCTTCCTGGAAGGGACCGCGAGAATCTAGGCGCGTGGCTCGCCGAACGACGGCGGCAGTCGACGAGCGAAGTTGTCCGGAGGGCGAGAGTCTGATTGCTGGATCAGCCGGGCCCGCTCGTCTGCTCCCGCTAACCTAGTAACTCCATGGGGTGCCTATGGAATCTCAGGTCGTCGGGCGGATGTCGTCGAAGACGATGCCAATGTTCTCGCCGCCGTTGTTGCGCACCAAATCCATGAAGTCGGCCACCTGCCCGTACGGCAGCTCGCCGTCGGCGGCGAAGAAAAGCATCTTCTTGCCACGGTT
>CAWJWP010000031.1:0-16399 GCA_963846495.1 Thermoanaerobaculia bacterium
GTAATCAGGGAAGGCTGGACAGCTAATTCCGTGCGGCTCAAGCAAGTCTTTCATTCGACTCGTGTTTATGTCTGTTCGAGAAAGAAGTACCGCAGGCTGAATCGGGTAGCCCCAAATCGGCGCGCCAGGCGCAATCAGCACTGGATAGACGATGCGCCGGGAACCGTCATTCGCGATAAGGGTCCGGCGACGGTTTCGCAATCTCGTAAAATAACTGTTCGGTCGTGAGCGGCGTCGGATCGGCGATTTGCACGGTCGCCCCGATCGCGCGTTCGTCTTTGGCGAGCGCAACCATCGCTTCAATTACAAAATCGACCGGCACAAGGTTCAGACTCACTTTGCTATTGCCGATATTCAGCAGCGTCAATCCGCCGGGCCATCTTCGCAGGTAGTGAATCAGATAATAGATGCCGTCGTACTTCGGCATTTCGCCGTGCGTAAATCGCCGACGACCACGGCCGGGCGGTGAATCGTAACCGGGATTTCTGATTTCAACGCCTGGACGGAAAGCTCGGCCAGGTACTTTAACCCTTCATAGTGATTCCGAAAGCCCGCCGCGTGCTCGAGTTCGTCTTCCCGAATTAACCCCGTACGCCGGCCGGCAACATAGCAGGTCGAGACATAGTGATAGCGCCGCAGGTTCGTAATCGATTTCGCGAACTGGTTTACGTTTTGCGTACCCTGAACGTTGACGAGTTGTCCCACTTCATGTGCGACCGCCAAATCGTAAGCCGCGGCCAGATGAAACACGGTGTGAGTCTCCGCACGTGCGCGCTCCAAATCCGTCTGCGTCAGACCTAGGTCAGGTTTCGTAATGTCACCTTCGACGATCGAAAAATTCTCAGCCGGCGCCCCCGTTTCGGCGACGATCTGCGCAACGTCCTCGTAAGCACGCTTCAGCAGGGCCGGCTGTACCAGCAAAGTGAAACGGGCCCCTGCGCGCGCCAGCCGCTCGACCAAACGTCCAGCGATGAAATTTGATGCCATTGCGAGTCGTTTCGAGGACCAGGTTGTGAAGCACCTCGTAATACAAGGCGTTCCACTCGCTTTCTGCGATCGTCGTACTGGATCTTGCGCCGTTGCTCCCGCTTGAGGAGATCGGCATTGAATTGTGACTGCGCATACAGAATCTGATTCAGCGTGTTCGGGTTGAAGAACAGCTTCAACGGGGGGGTTCAGCAGCTTGCGAATGAAGCTAAGCTCCCACGGTGTGACGCCACGAGCGTCTGGTCGTCAAACGCGTAGGGCGGGTCGATGGGGGAGGGATCGGCCCGGAATTGCCGGGCCACTGCGCCGGAATTGCTCCAGCAGATTGGAACGCAGGTTCTTGGGATCGAGAAACTTTTCGAGCCGAACGGTTGCCAGCTCGCGGATCTGCTCTTCGGCGCAGTCCATGCTGCGCTTTTCGCGGATGCGTGCTCGAATCTGCGCCATGATATGCTCGACGTCCACGGACTCGGAGTGGATGTTGAAATCAGCCATTAACAATCCTTACGCCGCCTGATGCGGCGTTTGCCGCGCCCTGCGGCGGCGGCTTGCAAACTCGGGCAGCTTCCTTGATGCAGGTCCCTAAAATGCCGACTGACTGCGCGAGCGCACGGGGCGCCGGCACGCGGAGCTGACGCCGGTTCCATACCGACGTCTGGAAAGCCGTGAGCATCGGGCGTCAGGTGTTCCCAGTTCTGAAACAGTCTGCCCCAAGGCCCTCTTCAGCAACTGTTTCGTGGTGCGTTCCGACGTTCCAGGGTAACTCAGAATGTATCGTGAGAAAGCACGCTGCGCAATGTACGCCCACGGCGCCAGCACAGTCTTGAGCGACCACTCGATCGGTTGGCGCAACGGCCCCCAATAAATGAGGTGCTGCATCCGTGAAGCAAACGTCATGTTCTTGAACGGGCCGACGAAATGCCAGTTCTCGGCGGCGGCCTCCGCGTCGCCGACAATCTCGATGTCACGCGGGTCGCCACAGCCAAGCCCGGCGTCGTGTGCCAGCCGAATGTATTTCAGCCCATCGGATCGAAACCCATGAGGCTTCGCCGCAACAGCGTCGATGGCGACCTGGTCGTCACTGGCGAGAATCACGTTTTTGACATGTGGAACCATGCCCGTCTTCTGGGCCGTCACCCACAAACGTGCCGTCCATCACCGCAAACAACCTGGGTGGGGCCGCCTTCTGAATCACCAGTAGGTCGACCAGCGTCTCGTGGATGACAGGGTGAGTCAGTGCCGATGCTCGTTGAGCAGACCGCCAAAGGCGTTCTTCATGGCTCCTGTAGTAGTCGTGAACACATGCGTCTTCACCGTGGGAAGATGAATGATGTTTTCCCGATGAAGCGCTGCGGGATCATGAACCCGTCCGGATAGACCTCGTTCAGGCACAGAAACTTCTTCGCAAGGTCTCCGACAGCGTCCTGGATGTTGATCGAGGGCTCGTCGCCTTCGTAGAGGTGGACATTGCGGAGTCCGTGCGCCTCGACAACGGGAAGCTGCTTGTTTTCCCGCTCGCCGAGATGCGCATCGATGACAACCGTGCGGTTGTGACACGCGTGGATGAGCCGACGGATTTAAACCCGTCGCGCGTCATGGCCCGGGATGACGGCGTCGAGCTGCCAGGGCGTCGTCGAAGAGCCCGGGAAGAAGAAGTGCCACGAGACGTCGACCTTGAGCGCGGTCTCGGTGTCCTTGGAGAGAACATCCTGGTACCCGGCAAGGTTCATCAGCTCGTGATAGTCCCGGAAGATGTCGCGGGCGCCGTTTTGAGAATGGCGACTTTCGACTTCGTCATGTAGCCCCGCAACGGTCAGTTGCCAGGTCGCCAGTAGCCAGTTCAAAAAAGATTGTCGATGCCCAACGGCCTTCTTTGAACTGGTACCTAACCACTCGATACCCCCCGCCGGTCTCCTCTTTCGTCGGCGGCTACAGCCCGAATGGTCGAGAGCAACGACCTGACTGCGCTTCAACTGCGGGCGACGACCGCGTGCCGGCGCCGAGCGCGTCGAACGCCGCCGCCCCCAAGACGGCGACCGGGCCGCCGGAGCCGCCGACAGCTTCGGCCGATCGTTCCGCCATCTCATCGCTCCCGGCTCGGCATCTCACCCTTGAGCTGCGTCGCCCTCGCGACGGGTTGAGCCTACCAACGATGCCGCGGCGCGAGCCTCGCGTGGTCTTCACCGCGCGGCGAGCGGATCACTGCCGAGGCGCGCTGGCAGCACCCGCGCTGAGGCGCAGCTCGCCGCCGGCGCCATCTTCGGCCAACCAACAGGAGAGCGTCCGATAGCCGCGCGCGGCGCGCAGCACGGTGGCGACGTCGCCCCAGCGCTGCGCCTCGGCGGCGCCGAGGATCGGTATCTCGCCGAGCAGCTGGTGGAGGCGCTCGGCCTGCTCGGCCGCGGGCTCGATGGCGAGCCAGGCGCCGAGCGCGAGCGGCGGCCGGCTCTCGCCGCGCGCGAGCGGCAGCCAGACCGGCGCCAGCTCCTCGGCGCGGGCGGCAGCCGTGCGCTCGGTGGCCGCGAGCTCGCCGCCGCCGAACGGCCGCGCGCGCAGGTCGGTGAGCTGGCGCAGGATGCTGCCGCCGGGCAGCACGCGCAACGCGCCGTCCGGCTGCGCCCAAGCGGCGGCGGCGGGGAGGCTCGCGAGCAGGCCCTCGCGTCCCCCTTCCATCAGCAAGAGCGCCTCGGCGCGGCTCGCGCGGCGCTCGGCCCAGACCAGGATCACGCGCGGCGGCGGCCCGCCGCTCGGCGGCTCCGCGACCGGCGCGCCGAGGCGCACCACGAGGTCGCCAGCTTCGCGCCGCAGCGGATAGCGGCCGGCGGGCAGCGGCGGCGCGGCCTGGGCGAGCTCGAGCAGGGCCAGGGCTGGCCGGTCGTCGCCGCCACCGTTGTCTTGCCGGCTCGCGATCTCGCCGCCGGCGACGCCGTCACTGCGCACTCGCCAGGTGAGGCCATCCCAGCTGACGCGCGCCGGTTCTCCCCTCACCTTCACGACGCCGCCGGCGAGCCATGGGTTGCGCGCAACGACTCCGGCGAGCCGAGCCAGCGCGGCGCTCAGCGGGTAGAGCCGGATGGCCGCGACGACCTGCCTGCCGTCGGCGCTCGCCGCGACCAGCAGCTCGCGCGACGCGGGGATGCCGAAGCCGCCGAGCTGCGGCAGCGTCGGCTCGGGCAGGCCGGCCAGCCGCGCCGCCGCCTCGAGCACTTCGCGCGGCCGCCCGACCGCGCGGCCGAGCGCGCCGAGGTTCTGGTGCGGGTACGGGATCCAGAGCCGCACCGGCAGCTCGCCGCGTTCGCGCAGCAGCCGCGAGGCCGCCGGCGCCATCTCGTGCGAGCGCGAGCGATACCAGTAGGCCCAGTGGCCGACGGCGGCGAGCGCCAGGGCGAGGAGAACGAGCCAGCAGCCGATGCGGCGGCGATGACGGGCGGGCGGTACGTCGCTCGCACGAGCATCGTTCGCGAACAGCCCTTTGCCAGCGTCGCGCCGCGCTTCGTCCGCCAACGGCCCTTCGCCCACCTGACGCCGGTCGGCCGACGGCTCGCTGGCGGCGCGTCGACTCTCGTCCCCCGACGCAACGTCGTCGCGCGCGCTCACGCTCCGGCGCTCCCGGCGCGGTCGAGGTCGAGCTCGACAAGACCGCGCGCGATCGGCGCCAGCACCTCGTCGTCGTCCTCGCCGACGCCGAGGTCGGCGAGGTCGCCCGCCGTGTCGCGCACCAGCTCGGCGAAGAGATCGTGCGGCGCGAACGGCGCCAGCGGCGGCGGACAGGGCGCCGGCCGCCAGCGCTCCTCCACCGCGCGCCGCAGCAGCTCGGCGTAGGCCGCTCCCGAAGCCGCCGGCGTGTGCGGCTCGACGTAGCGCCGCGCGTTGTCGCCCATCGCCTGCCGCAGCGACGGGTCCTGCGCCAGCGCGCGCAGCGTGGCGAGCAGCAGGTCTTCTTCGCCGTCGTCGAGGTCGACCTTGGCGCAGCAGCCGTCAGGGATCTCAGCGAAGGCGCCGGCGCGCGAGACGACGACCGGTTTGCCGAGGCCGAGCAGCCGCACCAGCGTCCCCGAGGTCTCTCCCGCCGTCGGGTAGCGCAGGTTCACCGCCACGTCGCAGGCGGCCATGTGGAGCAGGAAGCGGTCGAGCCCGAGCCGGCCGGTGACCTCGATGCCCGCCATCAGTTCGGCGCCGCCTGCGCGCGAAGTGGGCGTCGCGCGCGGCGAAGTCGTAGTGCGGCGAAACCTCGCCGACGAGCAGCAGCCGCGCGCGCGACGCGTCTTTCGGCGGCAGCTCGCCGCGCAGGCGCGCAAAGGCGCGCAGCAGCACTGGCAACCGCTTCGCTTCGGTGAGGAAGCCGAAGGTCGCCACGACGAAGTCGTCATCGCCGATGCCGAGCCGGGAGCGCGCTTCTTCGCGCGACGTCACCGCCAGCGCATCGAGGCTCAAGTGGTGCGGCACCACGCTGACGCGCGCCCGCGGCCGGCTCGCCAGCACGCGGTCCGCGGTCGTGCTGTTGTGCACCAAGACCGCGGCCGCGGCGTCGACGGCGCGCTCGCAGAGCGGATAGCGGAACGGATCGAGCGGCACGCCCGTCGCCACCGCGCGCCGCGCCATCGCCTCGCCGGTGCGGCCGTAGCACCAGCGCATCGTCTCGACGTACCCGGCAGCGTCGCCGGCGTGCAGCGTCACGTCGCGCACGAGGTGGTGGAGCACGTGCTCGTGCAGCGCCAGCACCGCCGGCACGTCAGGCGGATGCGTCGAGCAGCGCGCGATAGATGCTGGCGTGGAAGTCGCGGTTGTTGCCGAGGTGGTAGAGCGCCGCGTCGTAGTGGCCGATCCGCAGCAGCTCGGGTAACCGCCGCAGCCGCTGCGTCGGAAATCCCATCGACAACGAAGGAGCGGGCATGAACCCCTCGTCGAGGATCAGCTCGACGCGGCCGTGCTTCGCCAAGTGCGGCAGCAGCTCCGCCGAGTAATCGGCGATCCCCGACGTCTGCGGCGGCAGCGGGCTCAGGTAGGCGATCCGCATGCGCCTAAGCCTCCCCCACCAGCTCCTCGACGACGCGGTCCCAGGCGATCTCGCGCACACGCTCGCGGCCCGCCTCACCCAGCCGCCGCGCCTCCTCGCGGTCGGCCCACAGCCGATCCAGCCGCGCCGCGACGGCGCGCGGCTCGGGCGCGCAGACGAAGCCGTTCTTGCCGTCCTCCACCAGCTCGAGCACGCCGCCGGCGTCGGCCGTCGTCACCATCGGCTTGCCGGCCTGGAACGCCTCGACGGTGACGAAGCCGTAGTCCTCGTCGTACGGCGCGTAGAAGGCGGCGAGGCACTGCGCGTACTCCTCGACGACTCGCTCATCTTCGACGAAGCCGAGGAAGTCGACGCGCTCCGCCACGCCGAGCTTCCCCGCCAGCGCCGCCAACGCCTCGCGCTGCGGCCCGCTGCCGGCGATGCGCGCTCGCACCGGATGCTTGGTCTGCGCCAGCGCCCGCACCAGCAGGTCGACGCGCTTGATCTCGTCGAGTCGACCGATGGTGAACACCGCGTCGCCGAAGGAACCACCGCGCAGCTTGCCGTCGAGCCGCGGCGGCGGGTAGAGCACGCGCGCCTCGATGCCGTTGTGCCGTTGCAGCCGCGCCGCGACGTTGCCGGAGATGGTGAACACTCGCCGCGCCTCGCCGAGCCCACGGCGGTCCATCGCCCGCACCATGGCGATGGCGCGGGCGTCGCGCGGGTCGGCGGGCGCGAAGTCGCTGTAGGACGTGCCGAGCAGGTCGTAAACCTGGCGCAGCTGGTGGATGAGCCACACGACCTTGTTGGGGTGCCGCACGAGGTACGACGGGAAGCGCGTGCCGACGACGAGATCGACGGGCCGGCCGTTCACCTGTCGCAGGTCGAGCGTCCGCCACGCGAGCCCCGCTTTGGCGAGGTCGAGCCGTTGCGGCCAGAGGAACGGCAGCGTCACCACCTCGACCTCGAAGCCGCGCCTGCGCAGCTGGTCGCGCAAGCACTCGACGAGGATCTCGGCGCCGCCCCACGCGAACGGCACCTGGGTGGCGCAGATGCAGACCCGGCGGCCGCCGCCGTCGATCAAGCCCCACCCCGCGCGCACGGCGCGCTGCGACTCAGGGCGCCGATCAAGTTCCGCCTGCGCCCGGCGGCGGCTGTCGGCCCTCGTAAGACTCGAGCCGCGCCTGCAGCTCGCGCACTTGGCGCGCCAGCCGCTCCTCGCGCTCGACGAGCTCCTGGAGCAGCGCCGCGGCGGCCTGGTTGTAGGCGTTCTGCTGCTCGAGCAGCGGCCGCACCAGCCACTTGCCGAACAGCTTGTAGCCGGCCTTGCGCGCGAGCACGATCCAGCGCCCGAGCCCCTGGCGATGCGACGTCGGCACCGGCTCGCGCACGTATTCGCTTTGGCGGAGCTGCACGAGCTTCGCCGCCGCGTCGCTGCCGCCGCCGTCGTGCGCAGAGTCGCCAGCGAGCGCCGAGCCGCCGAGAGTCACCAGCTCCGCCCGCCGCTGCCGCACGCCGGCGCGTAGCTGGTCGAGGACAGCGGCGACGCGCTGGCGTTCGTCCTCGGCGACGACGTCGTCGGTAGCGTGCGCCGGAACCGTTGCCGTGGAGTCGGAGCCCGCCGCTTCCTGCATCGAGCGCACGATACACTTTGCGCCTCCGGTCGACAGCAGGCGCGCCGCTTGGGCAGCGAAGCTCCGATAACACCTCCGGCCGCCTCCGACGCCACTCCGGCGCCGCCGGCGCCGCGCTCCGCGCTGGCGAAGGTGCTCCTCGCCGTGCGCCGCTTCGGCTCACCGCGGCGGCTACGGCGCACCGCCGCGTGGGTGACCGCGCTGGTGGCGACGATCCGCCGCCGCCGCCGGGAGCCGCGGCTCACCGTCGGCGTCGACGTCAACTCGCTCTACGAGCCGCTCACCGGCGTCGGCTGGTACGTGCACCAGCTGCTCGCCCATCTCGCCGACGCTCCCGACGTGCGCCTCCGCCTCTACGGGCAGAGCCTCGTCGAGGGTGACCCCGGCGCGCCGCAGCCGGTCGTCGAGGTGCCCGCCGGCACCGCCGTCGAGCGGATCGTCTACGACGCGCCCGACGGGCTGGTGGTGCCGCCGTGGCGCGCGCGGCAGCTTCTGCGACGCCTCGCGCCGCTGCTCGTCGCCGCCGACGGCAACCGCGTCCTCTTCGCGCCCAACTTCGTGCCGCCGCGCCTCTTCCGCTTTGCCGGCGGTGCGAGCGTGGCCACCATCCACGACCTCACGCTCCACCGCTTCCCCGACGCGGCGCGGCCTGACACCGCCGCCGCATTGGCGGAAGGGCTCGAACGGACGGTGATCACGGCCGCGATGCTGGTGACTCCCAGCGAGGCGGTGCGGCACGAGCTCGTCGAGCGCGGCACGGCGCCGGCCCGCGTACGAGCGATCCACCACGGGCCCGGACAACTCGCGGCGCTGCCGGCGGCCGAGCCGCCGCCCGGCACCCCGTCTTCCTTCGGGCTCTACGTCGGCACGCTGGAGCCGCGCAAGAACCTGCCGGCGCTCCTCGCTGCATGGGAAAGGCTGCGCCTTCGGCGGCCGGAGGCGCCGCCGCTCGTGCTCGGCGGCCGCTGGGGGTGGCACTCGAGCGAGCTCGCCCGCGCGGTGGCGCGCGGCACGGCGGAGGGTTGGCTGGTGCACCTCGGCTACGTCGAGCCGCCGCAGCTCGCCGCGCTCTATCGACGCGCGCTCCTCGTGGCGCTGCCGTCGCTCTACGAAGGCTTCGGTCTGCCGATCGTCGAGGCGTTCGCGGCCGGCGTGCCCGTCGTGGCGAGCGATCTTCCGGTGCTGCGCGAAGTGGCCGGCGATGCCGCGCTGTTCGCCCCGCCGCACGACGTCGACGCGTGGAGCGCGGCCCTCGAGCGGCTGCTCGCCGACGACGAGCTGCACGCCGAGCTCGCCGCGCGCGGTCGCGCCCGCGCCGAGCGCTTCGACTGGCGCCGCTCCGCTGCCGCACACGTCGACGCATGGTGTGCCGCAGCTGCGCGGCAGGGCGCCGGAGGCGCCCTTTCCGGAGAAGAAGCCGGCCGGGAGGCCGCGGCTATACTCGCCGGCCAAGCGGCGGCGGTTTCCACCGAGGCCGCGTCCGCGCCATCCGCGGCGGCGCCGGCCTCTTCGCACGAGGCCGAGCAGGTCGCCGCTCCCGCAGCGAGCCCGTGAGCCCTCCCCCTTCATGCCTGACAGCCGCTCCGATGGGAACCGACGCAGACCATCCGACGCGAGCAAACCGCGTCTCGCCGTCGACGTACGAGCCGTGCTCGACCAACCCACCGGCATCGGCGTCTACACCCGCGCGCTGCTTTCGGCGCTGGCGCGCCGCGGCTGCTTTGATCTGCTGGCGGTGGCGCACCGCGAGCCCCGCGACGGCGCCTGGATGCGCGAGCACGGCATCGCCTTCGAGGCGCAGCCGGCCCCCTATGGTCTGCTCTGGCAGCAGCTGCAGCTGCCACGGCGGCTGGGTCGCGGCGACGTCGACCTCTTCTGGTCGCCCCTGCAGACGCTGCCGCTCCTCGGCGAGCTGCCGGCGGTGGTGACGGTGCACGACCTGACGACGCTGCTCTTCCCCGAGACGCATCGCCTCAAGGTGCGAGTGACGCAGCTGCCGTTCCTCGGCCGCAGCCTGACGCGCGCGAGGCGGATCGTCGCCGACTCCGAGGCCACCGCCGCCGACGTGCGCGACTTCTTTCCCGAGGTCGCCGATCGCCTGCGCGTCGTCTGGGCGGGCGTGGAGCCGCGCTTCGCGCCGGCGAGCGCCGAGGAGATCGAGGCGACGCGCCGGGAGCTCGGCTGCCCCGACGGCTACGTGCTCTACGCCGGCACCCTCGAGCCGCGCAAGAACGTCGGCTTGCTGCTCGACGCCTGGCTCGGGTTGCGCGACGAGCATCCCGAAACGCCGCCGCTCCTCCTCGCCGGCGGCTACGGCTGGAAGAGCCGCGAGCTGCACACGCGGCTCGACAGTCTCGCCAGTGAGGGCGTGCGGCTGCTCGGCCGGCTCGATGACGAGCAGCACCTACGCGTGCTGCAGGCGGCGCGACTCTTCGTCTACCCGAGCCTCTACGAAGGCTTCGGCCTGCCTGCCGCCGAGGCGCTCGCCTGCGGCGTGCCGACGGTGGTGGCGCACACGAGCAGCCTCCCCGAGGTCGTCGGCAACGCCGCGCTGCTCGTCGATCCGCACGACCCCGGCGAGCTCGCCCACGCCATGCAGCGCATCCTCGCCGAGCCCGACCTCGCCGCCGATCTCGCCGCGCGCGGCCCACGCCAAGCTGCTCGCTTCTCGTGGGAGAAGAGCGCCGAGCAGCTCGAAACCGTCTTCCTCGAGGCGCTCGCCTGACCATGGCCGTCATCGGCATCGACGCGCGCAAGATCCGCGACTTCGGGATCGGCACCTACATTCGCAACCTGGTGCGCGGGCTGGCGCAGCTCGACCGCGAGAACAAATACCTGCTGCTCGTCGGGCCCAACGGCCCGGAGGCGCTCGCCGGCCTGCCCGACAACTTCCACCTCGTGCGCGAGCGCTCGAAGGTCTACAGCGTGCGCGAGCTGTTCGCGTTGTCGTGGCGGCTGTGGCGGATGGACCTCGACCTCTACCACGCCACGCACTACGTGCTGCCGCTCGTCGTGCCGTGCAAGTCGGTCGTCACCATCCACGACATCATCCACCTGCTCTACCCCGAGTTCCTGCCCTCGCGGCTGGCCTTCTTCTACGCCCAGCGGATGATCCGCAGCACGCTGTCGCGCAGCGATCGCGTCGTCGCGGTGTCGCAGAACACGCGTTCGGACCTGCTGCGCTTCTTCGACGCCGACGGACGGAACATCGAGGTGATCTACAACGGCGTCGACGCCGTCTTCCACCAGCGCCTGTCGCCCGAGGACCTCCAGCGCTGGCACCGCCAGCTCGGCATCGCCCAGCCCTACCTGCTCTTCGTCGGCAACCCGAAGCCCCACAAGAACCTCGACAACGTCATCCAGGCCTACGCCAAGGCGCAGGCGATCCACCCCTTCGAGGCCGACCTCGTCTGCGTCGGCGGCAGCCCCGAGGCCGACCTGCGCACGCGCCAGCGCGCCGAGGCGGCCGGCGTGGCGAACCGCATCCGCCTGCTCGGCCAGGTGGCCGACGAGGCGCTGCCGGCGATCTACCAGGGCGCCACGTTGTTCCTCTACCCGACGCTCTACGAAGGCTTCGGCCTGCCCGTCGTCGAGGCGATGGCGTCGGGCGTGCCGGTGATCACCTCGAACACCTCGGCGCTGCGCGAGATCGGCGAGGGCTCGGCGCAACTCGTCAATCCCCTCGACGTCGAGGCGCTCGCCCGCGCCATCGCCCAGTGCACGGCCGACGAGCACCACCGCGCCTCGCTCGCCGAGCTGGGCCGGCGGCGGGCGCGCGAGTTCTCCTGGGAGCGGACGGCGCGGCGGACGTTGGCCGTATACAAGAGCGTGCTCGAGGGCACGCCGATCGCCAACTTGAGCGCCTCTGGCACCTGGCCGATGCCGAAGCTCGGCCCCGAGACGATGGCCGCCGAGCGCGCGGCGGCGCAGAGCGCGGGCGCAGCGGCGGCGGGAGCGCCGAATGTGCCGGCATCGTCAGGCTCGGCGAGCGCGCCGTCGGCCGCGGGCACGGCGGCCGCTCCGGCTTCACCGCGACCCGACGGCGGAGCCCAGCGCTCGTGAGGCCGGTCTTCGCGGAGCTCGGCGACGAAGGCCACGAGCCGAGTCGCCGCGACGCCAGCGCCACCTCGACCGGCCGTCGAGCTCGCCCGCTGATCGCCGACGGCCGCCCGCTGCGCGTCGCTCTCGTGCACGACTGGCTCACCGGCATGCGAGGCGGCGAAAAAGTGCTCGAGGCGATCGCCGAGCTCTTCCCCGAGGCGCCGATCTACACGCTGTTCCACTTCGCGGGCAGCGTCTCGCCGGCAATCGAGCGACATCCCATCCACACCAGCTTCCTCCAACGCGCGCCCGCGGTGCGGCGCCACTACCGCCGCTACCTGCCGCTCTTCCCCGCCGCGGTCGAGGGCTTCGACTTCGACGGCTACGACCTGGTGATCAGCAGCAGCCACTGCGTCGCCAAGGGTGCCATCCCCGGCCCGCAGGCCTACCACCTCTGCTACTGCCACACGCCGATGCGCTATGCCTGGGACCAGCGCCACGCCTACTTCCCGCGCGGGCGCGGGCCGGTGGCGCTCGCCCGCGCGATGGTGCTCTGCGGGCTGCGCACCTGGGACGCCGGCTCGGCGCCGCGCGTCGACCGCTTCGTCGCCAACTCGCGCTTCGTCGCTGCCCGCATCCGCCGCTACTACGGCCGCGACGCCGACGTGCTGGCGCCGCCGGTGGACGTCGGCTTCTTCACGCCCGCACCGGGCGCCACCGAGGACCGGTCGGGCCGCCGCTACGCGCTGGCGGTGGCGGCGGCGGTGCCTTACAAGCGGCTGGATCTCGCCGTTCAAGCTTGTGGAGAGCTCGGCCTGCCGCTGCGCATCGTCGGCGGCGGCCCCGACGAACGCCGCCTCGCCGGCGCCGGCAGCCACATCGAAGTCCTCGGCCGCGTCACCGCCGAGGAGTTGCGCGAGCTCTACCGCGGCGCCCGGATCTTCGTGCAGCCGGGGGTCGAAGACTTCGGTATCTCGGCTGTCGAGGCCCTCTCCTGCGGCACTCCGGTGGTGGCCCTGGGGGTCGGCGGAGTGCGCGACATCGTGGTCGACGGCGAGCACGGCGTCCTCTACCGCCCAGGGGGAGACGCAGCCGCTTTGGCCGCCGCCATTGACAAATCTGAACGGATCCGCTTCAATCCCTTGAACCTGCATCGCCGGGCGGAGAGCTTCGCACCCCAGCGCTTCGTCGCCGGCTTGCGGCGTCTCCTCGGCAGCCCGGTCACTGTTTCGGAGGGGATTCGTTGATCCAACGTCGGCACCGCGCCCGCGCTGCGCTCTACCTGGCGGGCGACATCGGCGCGACTCTCGTCGCTTTCTTCGCCGCCTGGCAGCTCCGTTTCGGCACCACGTTCCTCCCGCACGTCCAGAGCCACGGCGGCGGTCTCCCCGAGTTCGACCGCTACCTCGCGCTGCTGCCGGCGGTGGTGCTGATCTGGCCGATCGTCTTCTACTTCCACGGCCTCTACCAGACGCGCCGCGGCAGGAGCCGCGTCGACGAGGTGCTCACGGTGGTGGTGGCGGTTCTCCTCGCCGCCATCATGCTCTCCACCTTCAGCGCCTGGTACCGGCCGCCCCTCGAGCCCGGCAGCCCCAACTACTTCACCTACAGCCGCTGGTTCATGGCCCTCTTCGTGGGCCTCGACCTGTTCTTCGTCGCCACCGCCCGCATGGCCGTTCGCTCGCTGCTCCACCGCCGCGCGCTCTCCGGCCACAGCCAGCAGCGCATCCTCGTCGTCGGCGCCGGCATGCTCGGCCGCGACATCGCCATGAAGCTCCAGGACCACCGCGAGCTCGGCCTCCAGGTGGTGGGCTTCCTCGACGACGATCCCGGCAAGCAGGGCAGCAGCTTCCACGGCGCGCCGGTGCTCGGCACGCTGCAGGACGTCGACCGCGTGCTCGAGGCCGACCGCGTCGACCAGGTCTACATCGCGCTGCCGCTCGAGGCGCACAAGAAGATGCTGCGCGCGCTCGAGCGCGTGCGCAGCGAATGCGTCGAGGTCAAGCTCGTCCCCGACATCCTGCAGTACGCGACGCTCAAGGCGACGCTCGAGGACCTCGACGGCACGCCGGTCATCAACCTCTCGCAGGTGCCGCTCCAAGGCTGGACGAGCCTGATCAAGCGGGGCATGGACCTGGCGCTCTCGGGCGCCGGCCTCTTCCTCCTCACCTTCGTCATCCCGGTGCTGCCGCTCATCGCCCTCGCCATCTGGCTCGAGGACCGCGGCTCGGTGCTCTACCGTCAGGAGCGCATGGGCCTCGACGGGCGCCCGTTCATGATCTGGAAGTTCCGCTCGATGCGCATCGACGCCGAGGGCACCACCGGCCCGGTGTGGGCGATTCGCGACGACGAGCGCCGCACCCGCCTCGGCAGCTTCCTGCGCCGCTGGTCGATCGACGAGCTGCCGCAGCTGTGGAACGTGCTGCGCGGCGACATGTCCCTCGTCGGTCCGCGCCCCGAGCGCCCCACCTTCGTGCGCGAGTTCAAGCACAAGGTGCCGCAGTACATGCTCCGCCACCGCGTCAAAGCCGGCATCACCGGCTGGGCCCAAGTCCACGGCTGGCGCGGCAACACCTCGATCAAGAAGCGCATCCAGTACGACCTCTACTACATCGAGAACTGGTCGCTCAAGCTCGACCTCAAGATCCTCTGGATGACCCTGCGCCAGGGGCTGCGCCACAACAACGCGTACTGAGCCGCGAGGGGCCGACGAGGACGGCTGTCCGCGGCGGCGTGAGCTCTGCGAGCGCGCCGCGAAGCACGATGCGCAGCCGCTCTCGCTGACTCGCCGCAAGTCTCGTTCGCCGCGACGCCACGGGGGAAATCGCCGGCCTGCGGCCGTCTAAGCAGTCAGCGGGCAGCCAAGCGTCAGGCGCCTCGAAGGGGGATCTATGTCGCCGAGGTTTCCGTCGTCGCGGCGTCGTGCCGTCGTTTCGACGATCCTGATCGTCGTCGCACTTCCTGCCGCTTCGCCTTCCCACGCCGCGGGCCGGCTCGCCGTCGAGCTGAGCATGAGCAAGAGCGAGCTCCGCCAAGGCGAAGCCTTGGAAGTCACGTTCACCGTCACGAACCTCGACAACCGCCCGCTGCGGGTCCTCTCCTGGAACACTCCTCTGGAAGGGATCGTCGGTAACCCGTTCTCGATCACCTTGAACGGCGAGGAGCGCGCCTACCTCGGCGCCTTTCACCTGCGCTTCAAGCCGTTGCCGAGCGAGTACGTCGAGATCGCGCCGGGACAGTCCGTCAGCCGCACGGTCGACCTCGCCCCTTACTACGACCTCTCGGCGGCCGGCGAGTACGAGCTGAGGGCGCGTTACGGACACGTGAGCGATGTCCTCGCCCCGCGTGAACGCATCCCTGCCGATCGCGGGCAGCTGCAGCGGGAGCCGTTCACCTCCAACACCCTGCGGTTTCGGCTCGTCGACAGCGGCGCGCCGCCCGAGCGGCAGCGGCCGCCGCCGGGCCCGACCCGCCCGCTGGACTGCCAGCCCCAGCCGTTGACATTTCAGGGCTGCAGCGATACGAGCGACCTCACCGAGGCTTTTGCCGCCATGACCAGCGACGCTTGTACGCTCGGAAGCGAAGCCCCCGGCATCTTCGGAGAGTGTCTCAACTGGAACGCGACCGCCACCGATTTCTTTGGCAACTGCGATCCGCAAAACATCGGTCCGATCGTGGTCCAAACGACGCAGGCCATAGCAGGGTTCGCTACCAACACTCCGACCACCCTCATCTGCGGCGAGAGCGCCACGCTCCCGTGCGGCCCCGTCTCGTGCGGGGCCAACAGCGGGGCGTGGACCTGTTCCTATGCCGCCCCGATCTTGCTGTGCCCGGCCTTTCTCTCCCTTCCGTCCGAAGGGGAAGAATCGATGGTCTCCGTCCTCTACCACGAGCTGTCCCACTGGCATGGCACGGTAGACGATCCATGCAGCTGCGGCGCGGCAACCGACAGCGGAACCTGCCAGAATATCGCGGCGACGAACCCTGGTCTGGCAGCGACCAACGCCTACAACTACCAACTCTGGGGGGTTTACCAGATCTCGGGCGACAAGCCCTGCGGCGTCGAGCACGGCGCGGTCTTGACGGCGCCCTTCGTCGCGTTGTTCCTTGTCGTGATCAGCCGGCGCCAACGATCGCGGTGGCGCGAGAGGGGCGCGACCCACGCCTGACCTGAGCCGCCTCGCGCCCTGGCTTCGGCGCCATCGGCGGTGGGCCGCCCGTATCGTGCTGGCTGCGCTGGGGCTCGTCGTCTATTACTCAAACGACTGGCTCCCGGTGCGACAGGCACTCCAGCGACTGCTGGTCGCTGTGTTCACCGTGATGGGAGAGCCTGCCGTGGCCGCCGGGACCTGGGGCGATCCGCGGCTGGTGGTCGCCGGCAGGGCGTTCGCCGTGACGCGCAACTGCACCTACGTGGACCTTCTCCTCGTCCTCTCGCCCTTCGCCTGGCGATGCGGGCTCTCGCCGGCGTCGAACCTCCTCCGGCTGGGCTTGCTGCCGTTCGTCGTCGCCGGCGTCGACGTGGTGCGCATCGTCCTCGCCATCGTGCTCGCGACGAGCTACGGAGTCGACTGGCGCTGGGCCCATTTCTGGCCCGACTACCTGCTCCACTGGGCGTGGATGTCGGCCGCCGCACTGTTCGCCCTGCACGCCGACGTCCGGGTCGATCGACCCGCGCTGGGCGGTTCTCCTTCCACCGCACGCAGCGAGGCCGCGCCGGCGGCTGCCGGTCGCTAGCCGG
>CAWJWP010000032.1:0-8678 GCA_963846495.1 Thermoanaerobaculia bacterium
GTCCGCGCCGGTTCCACCACACGACGGTCAGCGCCGCCAGCGTCACCGCGAGCTGGGCGATCACGCTCTGCAGCGTCGGATAGACACCGAGCAGCTCGACGCGCGGGAAGTCGATCGGGCTGATCGCGATCCGTCCCGCCTCCTGCAAGGCGACGATGCCCTTGCCGGCCAGGACCGCCGCCAGCACGAACATCACGACGCCGCTGACAGCGAAGAATTGCCGCAGCGGCAGCTTCACGCCGAGCGCGAAGATGCACCAGACGACGACGGCGAGCCCCGCCGCCGCCACCAGCGCGCCGCCGAGCAGGGCACCCTGCGCGCCCGCCCGCACCTGCGGCCACAGCGCCTGGTAGAAGAGGACGGTCTCGAAGACCTCGCGGTACACCGCGACGAAGCTGATCAGCGTGAGACCGAAGAGCGTGCGCCCGTTCAACGCGCGCCGCATCTTGTCTTGCATGAGCTGCGTCCAGCGCTTGGCGTTGAGCGCCTGGTGCATCCAGAAGCCGACGTAGAAGAGGATGACGGCGGCGAGCAGCGCGGCGGCGCCTTCGGTGAGCTCGCGCGCGGCGCCGCTGATGTCGACGAGCCAGGTGGCGGCGGCCCACGTCGCGGCGCCGGCGACGAGCGCGCCGACCCACCCGTAGTGGACGTAGACGAGCGCCTCGCGCCGGCCGCTCTTGATGAGGAAAGCGAAGATCGCTCCCAGGAGGAGGATGGCCTCCAGGCCCTCGCGCAGGAGGATGACGAGCGAGCTGGTGAACGCCACGCCGGCGGAGAGGGACTGCTCCTCCAGCGCGCCCTGCGCGCGTAGCAGCAGCGCGCGCAGCTCTTCGGCATGCTGTTCGACCTCGGCGTTCGGAGCGCCGGCCTCGAGCGCGCCGCGGAAGGCGATCATCGAGTCTTCCACCGTGCGCACGAGCCCGGGCGCGACGGTCGTCAGCCCCGCTTCGGCGAGCTCGAACCCGTCGAGATAGGAAGCGACCGCCAGCGAATGCGCGGCGGCGCGATCGCCGGCCGCGTAGGCCGCGGCGCTCTCCTCGAGCTTGGTGAGCGCGATCGTCATTGGATCGGGCCCGCCCGCGAACAGCGCTTCGGGATGCTGCCGCGTCCAGGCAGCGAGCGCGACGCCGTGCGATCGCGTCGCCGCGAGCTCCGACGGCGCGCTGGTCACCGCTTCGCGCAGCGACGGCCGGTCGTCCTCGTCGGCCCACGCCGCGGCGCCGGCGGCGAGCGTCGCCTCGTCGGCGAACAGCGCGCCGACGTGGAAGGCGAGCGCCCAGCGATCCTCGTCGGGCAGATGGGAGAAGCTCGCCATGCCGGTGCCGGCGACGCCGAGCGTGATCGTGTTGTAGAGGCCGTAGAGGCTGCGCTGCCGCGCCCGCGCCAGGTCGTGGAAGTCGATCGGCGGCGGCTCCATGCCGGCCGCCGCGGGACCGTCGCCGCGTCCGGCGGCGCCATGACAGGACGCGCAGCTCTGCTGGTAGAGCACCGCGGCGCGTGCGAGGTCGGGAGCCCGCCGCGGCGTCGCGGCCACCGGATAGTTGCGCATCAATCCTTCGCGCATCCGCCGGGTGAGGTCGGCGACTTCGCCGGGCGCCGCCTTGTTCGCGATGAGCCCGGCGAGCGTCTTGGCGTCGGTGATCAGCGCCGACTTCGCCGGTCCATCGTCGAGCGTCGCGACGCCTTTCACGATGCCGGCGCCGAACTCCTGCATCTCGGCGTACTCGGCGTCGTTGATCACCTTCCCCGCCGACACCGCTTCCGGATAGTCGACGCCGACGTAGTCGACGAGCTGGAGCAACACGCTGGGCTCGCCACCGGCGACGGCCGGCGGCGCGAGTAGCGGCGCCGCGAAAGCGAACAGCAGGACAGGCAGCAGACGCTTCATGAGATGAGAGCGCGCTGCGCGATCACTCGCGCTCAGGCGTGCGCCTGCGCCGCCGCCTGTGCGCGGCAGCCGTTGCACAAGCCGAGGATCTGCAGCTGGTGGTGGTCGGGCGAGAAGCCGTGGGCGCGGCAGATCTCGGCCTGCAGCGCGGTGATGCCGGGGCTCACGAACTCGACGACGCGGCCGCACACGGAGCAGACGAGGTGGTCGTGCTGCTGGCCGGGGTGCACGTGCTCGAAGAGCTGGCCGCGCGCGCCCACCCGCTGCTTGCGTACGAGGCCGGAGCGCACGAGCAGCTCGAGCGTGCGATAGACGGTGGCGCGCGAGACGTCGTGACCGCGCTCGCGCACGGCGGTGAGCAACGCATCGGCATCGAGGTGGCCGTGCTGGCGGTAGATCTCTTCGAACAGCGCCAGCCGCTCGCTGGTGAGCCGCAGGCCCTGCTGCCGCAGGTAACCGGCGAACTGTTCCCGTTCCTGGAGCATGGCGGCTGTGGTCGGTGGTGCGGCCGTCGCGACGAGTTGAGACGTCGTCTCAATCTGCCGATCGGGATTCTGGACTCTGCTGGTCCTAATTGTCAAGCCGGCTCTAGCTTCAAACGAATGAACTATTTGCGCGGCTTGGGTGTTGCAAGGCGGCCGGCGTGAACCGCCGTTCCGGCCGTTCGTGCCGCCGATCCGCGCGCTCGTACCGCGAGATGCGCGGCTCGCGTCACAACCCTGGCGCCTCGCGCCGAGTGACCCCTAACCTGTTCCTGTTTGGAGCCTTCGGGGGTCAGTCCAGGGCCCCCCTTTTTCCACTTCGATGAATCCACGAAACGGAAACGCACAGACCGACGCCGCGGCTCTCGCGCGGCCGTGGGTGCTTGGCGTGCGCGCGCAGGACGTGTCGCGGCAGGTGCCGCTCGCCGAGGGAACGGTCGTCCTCGGCACCGGCCGCGGCTGCGCCGTCGTGCTGCGCGGCCGCGACGTGGCGCGCGAGCACGCGCGACTTCATCTCACGCGCGAGCGCGCGCGCTTGTCGGTGCTGCCGCACGCGACGCCGGCGCTGCTCAACGGCGTGCAGGTGCGCGAGGCAGGGCTCGAGCCGGGCGACACGATTCAAGTCGGCGATGTGCAGCTCACGTTGCATCGCGCCGCCGACCTGCTGCCGAAGCGGCGCGACCGCGAGCGCCACGAAGGCTTGAATGGCAGCGCCGCCGCGGTGAACGGCAGCGAGAGGCGCGAGCCTTCGGCGAGCGCCGAGGTCGTGGAGTCGGCGGGCGGTCGCGAGACCAACGGCGCCGCCGATGCGATGCTCGACGCCGACGTCACCGCGAACGCGCACGGCACCGTGGTCGACGTGCAGGCAGTCTTCGCGGCGACGTCGCGCAACGGTCACCGCGGCGCCAACGCCAACGCGCTCGCGTTCCTCGAGACGCTGCTCCTCTGGGGGCTGCGCGGTCCCTCCTCGCTGCGCGCCGAGATGCTGGCGAGCCTCTGCGAGCACTTCGGCGCCGCCGCAGGCTGCGCCTTCGAGCTCTCGCCCAGCGGCGCGGTCACCACCGTCGCCGCGTGGGGCGATCCGCTGCCGGCCCTCGACGAAGCCATGGCGGTGCTGCCGTCCGCTGAAACCAAGGCCGGCGCGCAGTCGGGCGTCGACGCCATCGCTCTCGTCGCGAGCAGCGAGTGGACGATCGCCGCCTTCCCCACCCCGAGCGGCTCGCGCTTCGGCCTCTTCGTGCGCGGCGCCTCGCTCGCCGATGACACGCCCGAGCTGCTGCGCCTCGCCGTTCGCCTCTTCGGCCACGACTACCTGCGCGACCGCGCCAGCGGCGCGCGCGTCGAGCCGCCGACCGTGCGCGGCCTCGTCTTCCCCCCTGACGTCGTCATTGGCCGCTCGCCCGCGATGCGGCGCCTCTACGAGGAGCTGGCGACCGTCGTCGACGGCCAGCTCCCCGTGCTCGTCCTCGGCGAGACCGGCGTCGGCAAGGAGCACATCGCGCGCGTCCTCCACGACTCCTCGTCGCGGCGCGAGCGGCCGTTCGTCACCATCAACTGCGCGGCGATCCCGGCCGACCTGCTCGAGGCGGAGCTCTTCGGCATCGAGCGCGGCGTCGCCACCGGCGTCATCGAGCGCATCGGCAAGTTCCGCGAAGCGCACGGCGGCACCCTCTTCCTCGACGAGATCGGCGAGCTGCCGCTGCCGCTGCAGTCGAAGCTCCTGCGCGTGCTCGAGGAGAAGAAGGTGCAGCCGGTGGGCGGCCAGGCCGCTGCCGTCGACTTGCGCATCGTCGCCGCCACCAACGTGCCGCTCGCCGAAGTCGCCTCGAGCGGCCGCTTCCGCCTCGACCTCTTCCACCGCCTCGCCGGCTTCGTCGTCGAGGTGCCGCCGCTACTCGAGCGCGCCGAGGACGTCCCGCTCCTCTTCGACCACTTCCTGCGTGCCGCTCGCGGCTTCGGCGCCCGCTTGTCGCCGCCGGCGCTCGCCGCCCTCGTCCGCCACCGCTGGACCGGCAACGTCCGCGAGCTCCGCCACGAAGCGGCCCGCATCGCGGCGCGCATCGGCGCAGCAAGCTCGAACGCGGCTCCAGAGATCGCGCTCGCCGACCTCTCGCCCTCGGTCGCCGCAGCGGTTGGCGGTACGTCAGCCGCGACGGGCAGCAATGTCGAGCCAACGGCCGGCCAAGGCCACACCCTCGACGACGAGCTCGCCCGCATCGAAGGCGCGCTCATCGCCACCGCGCTACGCGAGACCGCCGGCAACGTCACCCACGCCGCCGAGCGCCTCGGCATCTCGCGCGCCCGCCTCCGCCGCCGCGCCCGCGAGCTCGGCCTCGACCGCGGCTGATCGGACTCAGAGCGCCGGCTGCCTGCGGGCGTTCTGCGGCTTTCCGGCCGGCGTTCGCTGCGGGTCTCGGGGGCGCTGCGTCGTGGCACGCTCGCCACATGAGGCATGCGGGCGGAAATGGCTCGCTCGCCGACGGGCGCGAGCAACATCCGTTGACTAACCCCGCCCGACGAGTGCGCCCGTCGGAGGCCCACGACGCAGCGCCCCCGAGCCCCGCAGACGCGAACGCCTTCAGCAGTGAGGTTCGAGCGCTGTGGTGGCGAGCTCGATGGTCGCCGTGAAGGCCGCACCACTTGCCTCGCGGCGAAGCGATCGCTGCTGTGCAAGTCCGTCGTGCCGCTCACAGCCCGGATGCGCGCCGCCCTTCGTTCGTAACTACTCGCGGCATATTGGTGGTCGCCGGAATGCAGAATGGTTTCTGGGTCGCCTGAAAATGCTTGCAGTGCTCAGCGTTCACGAAGCCCCACGGATTAGTTCGTCTCCGGCGAACACGACTGTGCCGCGAGTAGTTACAGGCGGAACGGCGGGGCGTGGTCCGCGTTTGTGAGCGGCGTGAAAAGCAACCGGACGTAGCGACCGATCGCCGCGAGGCAGAGTGGTGCGACCTTCACGGCAGCACCCGAGCTCGCGCTAGGAAGCTCCGCGGTCACGAATGGAGGCGGGTACGAGCGGGGGCGGGGGCCGCCGTGGCCGGGCCTGGAGGAGCGCGCTTCGTCGGCAAGTGAGAGACAGCGGCTGTACCGGCGTGCTCCTCCCGAGCGGCGCGCCAACCTCCCAAATATCGACAGAGCGCGCCGCGTGCCCGGCCGCGGCGGCCCCCGCCCCCGCCCCCGCCGCCACCCGCCGGCCGGAAAAAGCACCACCGCACCGCAGCCGCTCCGTCCGCTCGGCCTCCGCACGCTGGTCCATCGCGTACCACCAACCCTCCGACGCCCTGCGCCGCCGCGTGCCAGCGGGGCGCGATTTGAACCGCGCTTCAACCACTTGATGCAGCGCCGACGGCCGCCGAGTCCAAGCGGCTGAAGTGGCATTGGCCTTGTACTAGCGCTCGCCGCGGATCTTCTCGACAAGGCGGAAGGAGGTGGTGCCGCCACAGTCTCGGAATGGACTCTCGTCGACCGTTCGCATCGAACGCAACTCAGGCCGAATTAGGGAATCAAGGAGAACGATGAGACACGTGAAGACTACGATCGGGCTGGCGCTCGCGCTCGCGGTGCTTCTCGCCGCCGCGCCTGCTTTCGCCCAGCTGCAGACCGGCAACCTCTACGGCACCGCCCAGGACGAGCAGGGCTCGGCGCTGCCGGGCGTGACCGTCACGCTCAGCGGCGGCGGCGCGCCGCAGGTGCAGGTGACCAACGCCCAGGGTCAGTTCCGCTTCCTCAGCCTCTCCCCCGGCTCGTACGCCCTCAAGGCCGAGCTCGAGGGCTTCTCGACCGTCGACTACCCGAACATCACGATCAACGTCGGCCGCAACACCGAGATCGAGGTCACGATGAGCGGTGCGGTCGAGGACGTGATCACGGTGACCGCGGAGTCGCCGCTGCTCGACAGCCGCCGGGTCAGCACCGGCGCCACCGTCGCGGCGACCGAGCTCGAGAAGATCCCCACCGCCCGCGACCCGTGGGCGATCCTGCAGACCACCCCTGGCGTGCTCACCGACCGCATCAACGTCGGCGGTAACGAGAGCGGCCAGCAGTCGCAGTACGTGGGCACCGGCTCGGGCGGCGACCAGGCCGTGTGGTCGGTGGACGGCGTCGTCATCACCGACATGGCGGCTCTCGGCTCCTCGCCGGCCTACTACGACTTCGACGCCTTCGAAGAGATGCAGGTGACGACGGGCGGCTCGGACACCACGATGGCCACCGGCGGCGTGGTGCTCAACATGGTGACCAAGCGCGGCACCAACGAGTGGCGGGGCAGCGCGCGCCGCTACGAGACGGACCGCGACGGCGCCTTCGGCATCCTGCCCGAGCAGGCCGACCTCGCCATCGACAACTCCGAGCTGGCCACCGCCGGCCCGTGGCGCGCCGGTGCCGGCGCCACCACGCCGCAGGCCTCCTTCACGCAGGGCAACCAGATCGACTTCGTGCACGACTACGGTGCCGAGGTCGGCGGTCCGATCGTCAAGGACCGGCTGTGGGTCTGGGGGTCGTACGGCAAGCAGAAGATCCAGCTGCGCACCATCGCCAACGTGGTCGACTTCACCGACCTCGAGGCGAAGAACGCCAAGATCAACGCGCAGATCGCGTCGAACAACTCGGCGTCGGGCTTCTACTTCGACAGCGACAAGGTGAAGATCGGCCGTAACGCCGGTCCCACCCGCCCGCAGGAGACGACGTTCGACCAGGGCAAGTTCGGGCCCAAGCCGACCACCTGGAAGATCGAGGACACGCACATCTTCTCCTCGAACTTCTACCTGACCGGCATGTACTCGAAGGTCAACGGCGGCTTCCAGCTGGCGCCGCAGGGCGGTCTCGACATCGACGCCACCGCCGGCGTCGACGGCGTCTGGCACAACAGCTTCTACCTGTACCAGACCGAGCGTCCGCAGGACAACTTCAAGGCCGACGCTTCGAGCTTCTTCAACACCGGCAACCTGTCGCACGAGCTCAAGTTCGGCGCCGGTTTCCGTGAGGCCGAGGTGACGTCCTTCACCAACTGGGCGGGCGAGGGCTACGTCCTCGACTCGCTGGCCTTCTACGGCTTCGCCGGCTTCAGCGTCCTCAACGCCGATCGTCCGGGCAACGCCGGGCAGAACATCAAGTACACCAGCGTCTATGCCCAGGACACCATGACGGTCGGCAACCTGACCTTCAACGCCGGCATCCGCTGGGACAAGCAGGAAGGCACCCAACTCGCCTCCAGCGCGCCGGCGAACGCCGAGTGGGGTCTGCCGGCGGTGAGCCACGGCGAACGTGACGCCGGGTTCGACTGGACCAACATCAGCCCGCGCCTCGGCCTCACCTACGCCCTCGGCGCCGAGCGCAAGACCCTGCTGCGGGCCAGCTACGCGCGCTTCTCCGACCAGCTCGGTCGGGCGTCGTCAACTGGACCGACCCGCTGCGTACCCCCGGCTACACCTACTGGATCACCACCCAGCCGACGGGTGCCGGTAACGACGGCAACGTCACCGCCGGCGAGGTCGACGAGCCGTTCGGCAACTCCGCCAACGTCAACCCGATCACCGGCGGCCTGCTCAACTCCAACGGCGTCGACTCCGACTTCAGCGCGCCGATCAGCGACGAGGTGCTGTTCGGCCTCGACCACGCGCTCCGCCGGAGTTCGTGGTCGGGTTGAACCTCACCTACCGCAAGATCAGCGACATCATCGGGGCGAGTGGCTGGTGTTCGACGGCGACACCACCGAGTGCCAGGACGCCGGCGATTCACTGCTCTGCCCGGCGTTCGCGGCCGGCAACCTCAACTCGCTCGGTCGTGCGCACCGCCGGGACGACTACATCCCGGTGACCTTCAACCAGGCGCTGCCGGACGGCAGCACTCGCGCCATCACCTGGTACACGCTGCGGCCGGGCGTCTCCACGCGCGGCGGGCGCTTGCTCACCAACGGTGACCGCGAGCAGGAGTACAAGGGCGCGGCGCTGACCTTCAACAAGCGTCTCGCCAACCGCTGGATGCTGCGCGGCAACTTCACCTTCGCCGACTGGACGTGGAGCAACGTGCCCGACAGCGAGAACGAGAACCCGACCCAGTTGCTCGCCGGCGGCGCCGCCGGTGCCGGCTTTGGCAACCAAGAAGGTGACGTCGTGATGCAGGGCTCGGGCACCGGCTCGGGCAGCAAGGGCGGCATCTACATCAACAGCGAGTGGTCGTACAGCGTCAACGGCCTCTACCAGATCGCGCCCGACCGTGTATGGGGCTTCAACGTCGCGGCCAACCTCACCGGCCGCGAGGGTTACCCGATCCCCTACTGGCGCTCCCGCGGCAACACGCTGGCCAGCGAC